>CAJAUM010000001.1 GCA_903945175.1 uncultured Bacteroidales bacterium
TAACGAATTAACAAGTTGCTAACAAAAGAAAAAGAACCAAAAAGAAAAAAAACACATGTGCTTACGCACATGTACTGGTTAAAACAACAATAATATCCTTAAGTTCTTTTTAATACTGTCCAGCAGACAGGGACCATTTCTGACAGATGGGAGGTGTCAATGTTAACCTTAACGAATAAAATTTTAGCAGATCAACAGGGAGTCCGGGAATGAAATTATGAGGGTGTGAAGAATTTTGTGTAAACTCCGACTGCGTCTAAACCTGGCATCGTTTTTCAAAGTTAATATAAAATTGGTTTACAATCTGGCCCCAGTTTCTGATCGGCAATGTCCATTTCCGCTGAACATTAGATACTGCAAGGAATACGGCCTTCAGGGCTGACTGGTCATCCGGGAATACCGTTTTTGATCGGGTATATTTGCGGATTGTACTATTGAGACTTTCGATTGGGTTTGTTGTATAGATGAGGGACCGGATCTCCTGGGGGTAATCAAAGTAGGCAGTCAGATGATCCCAGTTTTCATTCCAGGATTTTACAGCATAGCCGTATTTGTGACCCCATTTCGCCGTAAAATCCTTCAAGGCATCTTCAGCCATTTGCCTGTTGAGAGCTCCGTAAATGAGCTTTAAATCGGCAACAAAAGCCTTCCGCTCTTTCCAGACAACATACTTGCAGGAGTTGCGGATTTGATGCACAATGCACAGTTGTGTGATCGTCTCCGGGAAGATCGCTTTTATGGCCTGTTTTATCCCTGCGAGGTTGTCAGTACAGGCAATCAGCACATCTTCCACTCCCCGTGCTTTCAAGTCATTCAGCGCACTGAGCCAGAAGGAGGCACTTTCAGTTTCGGAGATCCACATGCCAAGGACCTCTTTGAAGCCGTCCCGGTTTATCCCTATAATCAGGTAAATCGTCTTGTTAATGACTTTCCCGTTATGCCTGACTTTCATTACGATACCATCCATCCAGAGGATGTAATAGACCGAGTCAAGCGGCTTCTGCTGCCATTGCTTGATATCTTCCAGGATAGTGGCCGTAATCGATGATACAGAGGACTCGCTTACTTTAACACCATAAATATCAAGAACAGTATCTTCGATATCCCGGGTGCTCATCCCTTTGGAATACATCGTGATGATGGCCTGCTCGATCCTGGCCGACATGCGCTGATGCTTGGGGACAATGACCGGATCAAAGCTGGAGTTCCGGTCCCGGGGAACATCAAGGGGTATGTCACCGATGTCCGTCTTTAGTGTTTTACCGCTGCTGCCGTTACGGGAGTTACCGGTATGCTTGCCAACCGGATCATGCTTTTTATACCCCAGGTGCTCATCCATTTCCGCTTTGAGCATGGTCTGAACCGCATGTTTATAGAGTTTGGATATGTATGTTTCCAACTCTTCCTGGGTCTTCATCTTTTTGAGTTGCTCCTCCGGAATCTCAAAAGGAACTTCGTCTTCCATTTTCATCTGTGTTTGTGGCTTTAAATTTAACATCTTTTTGTAATTTAGCCTTGAAACACAGTCTGAGACCGTTTACACAAAATTCCTCACACTACCGAAATTATATTTATGTATGGAAATATCTTCTTGACATTATTTTCTTCGAGAATAAGCATATGCTAATAAGAAAGTAATGATACCAGTAATAATGGATGGACCAATGCCTCCTGATTGATATCCGATAAATGCACAAACACCTCCTACTATTACTCCAAGAAGTATACCACGATTGTGTTGTTCTTTATCCGCTATTCGTCCTGCATATATGGCTTTTCTTCTTTCATTCTCAGAAAATTCTAACCATTGGTTATACTCTGTAGATGTTTTTTGAGAAATGGAATAAATTTGATTAACTATATTTTGTAGATCGTCATTATAATCATTCTCTGATTCAATAAATTGAACAATCTTACAATTGATTGTTTTCGTTATTATTTGAGTTTGCCAGTTCAGAGAATCTTTAATAATAGACTGACTTAATGGGAATATCCATTGTGTTTTGTCATTTATCTCGTGTAATATTAGATCAAGGAAGTCTTCATTGACTTGAATATAGTTTCCGTTTTTTCCTTTATAATGCAGCTTGGATAATGATTTTATTGATTTGATTATTTCATTAAGCTTTGTTGTTTGAGTAGGATTTTTGAAAGGTTCACAAAATCTATATTCTTGTACTTTATTACAATGGTCAAGTACTTCTTTTGACGTCAAAAATGAATTTTGTTCTATCAATTTTTCCATTTGGAGAAGAAATTTTAGGGCCATACTGTCTGGGATCATTTTCTTTTTGCAATCTCCTACAAAGTCTGACGCTTTTTTTGTCGCTTCAATCCGAAGTCTTTTTAACAAAGAATGAATTGGTGGCTTATTACACAGATCTCGGTCTGATAAGGTTCTAATCGAATAAAACCTGTCTAATTCAATAACTTTTTCTAAAACCCCTGCCGCTTGTAATTCATTATTCGAAGCTGCTAATGATTTGGCTTGAGTAAAACCAGCTTCAACTAAATCTGGATTAAGAGAAAACGCTTTCCCGGAATATTCTGCCGCTTCCGAATATTTACATTGTAAGTAACAACTTCTACCTGCAAACATGTATGATTCGGCCGCATCAATTCTATGATAGTACTTTTGGTCTAGATGGTTTTGCAATAAATTAGGACTTCCCATCTCTGTTATTTTCATACTAGCCACGGCATATTTACCAGCCTTCAGAAAATACTCTTCTGCTGATTTTAAATCCTTATGTTTTGATGAATGATAGTAAATTAGACCGATTCTTTGTAAAACAAAATAATCTCTTGGTTCAATGGATTCCGATTTCAAAAAGTTCTGCAAAGCATCTTCGAAAAAATCATCATCAAGTAATGCATTTTGTAAAAACTTTAATCCTTGTTCTATATAATATTGACGTTCTTTTTGAATATCTGGTATCTTTAGTATTTCCACAACATTTCCTAAAAGAATACTGGATATTCTTTGTTGTTCTATTAAAAGTGAAAAATTCCAACCAAGCATTGATGACATTCCACTAATTTCACTTTTAATGTCGCAAAGTCCATAAGATAAATCTCTTAGATTATCAGAAACTAACTCAAACCCTCTATCCATTGTCCCACAAACAGCTTCCGTAGATTCTTGCATAGCTTGCACTTGTTCTTGTGAGGATTGCTCTGCAATTTTTTTATACTCCTCTGTCTGGGTCTGAATAATTTCTTCAACATTATTTATAAGAGGCCTCTGTTGATAATATCGTTGCAATTGTTGCGAATGACTCTCGTCTGAAAGTGGTTCTGGATGAAATGTGGCCATAACAGTAAGGTTAAATTAAGTGAGCAATTCCCATAAAACAAAACAAAATGTTGAATGATGTATGTAGTAAACGCTTCAAATTTAACATAAAATATGATGTCCCCACTTCGCAACCGGTAATCGTTCAGTCATTTCGCTGCTGCCGCTGCTGCGCAGCTCCCCCAGCCGCTTCACTCCTTCACTCATACCGAAAAGACAGCGAAATAACTATGGCCCATTATAATTGCATGGCGTCGAATCAAAACAGAAAAACCTTCTATCTTTGTGTTAAGTTACAAAACTCGTTCATCGTTCTTAAACATCGATAAAATATTGCGTTGCTAATATTTCTCTTTTAGAAAACCTCCAATTTTCAATCAAGTAGAGAAATAGCCTTAGCGAGCGCACCCAATGGGTGTGTTCCTTTTGCTATTTCAGTTACTTGTGGGTGCTTGGAGGTACCTCTAAAAGCTGGAATATGCGGCGGTTCACACTCTTTTTATTCTTTCGCCGCATCAAACAAGCAAATGATGTAATGCCAACCAGCAGTTCATGAAAAACACCCATAGCAAATCCGACTCCGAAATCCTCCGCCAAAAGGCTGAAAAACTTCTGAGAAAGAAAGCAGAAGCTGAAATTCTGGAACTTATTGAGGAACTGGCCTTTCAAAACAGGGAGAAAGAAAAACGGGCGGATGAGCTGCTCATTGCCAACAAAGAGCTGGCCTTGCAAAATCAAGAGAAAGCAAAGCGGGCCGATGAGCTAATCATTGCGAACAAGGAACTGGCTTTTCAAAATGAAGAAAAAACCAAGCGGGCTGATGAGTTGA
>CAJAUM010000002.1 GCA_903945175.1 uncultured Bacteroidales bacterium
ACCTTTGTACATACGAGTGATTTTTTCGAGAGATATTGGGTATATAACTCCATCTGATTCAAAATCAAAAGCCTCATTAGCAAAAACATCCTTTTCAATATTTACAAGTTTTACTTTATCTACACAAAAACTTCCTAAAGTAATCAGAATAGGGCAAAGTTTTCGGCGAGAGCCGTGAAGCTTAGGTAAAAGCTTTTGCATAATGGCAATATCAACCTTCTCTTCAGAAGTCAAATCAGCATCAATAACTGTTAGTTGATTTATCAAACGTATTATTTCCGTAGCACTACGATAACCAAACTCAGCACCGGTTTTCTTTAGTTGTTCAAAAAAGTTAACTAGGGTTATATGTGTACCAGTTAAATCCTGCACACCAAAGTCTTTTTCTTCAGCCATTTTCAGAAAGCTTTGTGCCATAGATGCTCCCTTACTTTTTAGTTTATCCATATCAACATCCTTTCGGTTAGCAAAGAAGAATTCAATTTCATCTTTGGTAACCCTGAATTCTATGGCATTTGCTCTGTCGAGCACTTTAGGGCTAAACATATAAGTAGTTTCATCGATATTTACTGTTCCGATAATAAATAAGTTGGAAGGTAATGCAAGTTTAGCTGGAACTCCATTATTTATTGCACCCTCAGTAAAAAGCGAAATTTCGCCTTTTGATTCCATTACACTCAGGAAATCTGCAAAGTAGCGTTCTACATGGCTCAGATTCATTTCATCCAGAATCAGAAAATATGGTAATTCTGGATTTTTGTTAGCTTCAATAATTACATCAAGAGCGCCATTATCGGGTTTAATGTACTCTTCTGGCTTTAATGCATTCGGATACCCCAACAAAGGTTCACGGTTTGTCCAGTCAGCACCCACAGGAACTATGCAATACTGACTGATGTCCTGGCATATCCAATGAGTAAAAGCCTGTGCTAATTTGGTTTTTCCTGAACCTGATAATCCGGAAAGAATTACAAATGGTTTAGTTGTCAATGATGAAATGAATCGATATAATATTTGATCTGAAAATTGCAGCCCAGTTAAACCCACAGAAGTTATAAATTCCTGTAGTAAAATTTTGGGTTCAACAGAAATAGTATGGATAGATATTCGAACAATATTCTCTCCTTCAAGCCAACCTTTAAATTGTTCAAATGAAAGTCCAAGAACTTTATTAAACTCATACCATTTAATTTGTTCATAAAAAGTTCTTTGAAATGGTTCCGCTGCAGAAGGCTCTTTCCAACCCATATTTTCCAAATGACCTTTAAGTATTTCTTTGGCTAATGGTCCAATCTCATTCTTTGCTAATATTGGAGAAAAATCATAAGATGTCTGATCAGAACCTGCTCTAAAATCTGTGGCAACTCCTGCTTCATTTAAAGCATAAGCTAGATTAGTATAAACTTTTCCATCGATTTCATTTCTTTTAACAACTCCTTGCATTTCTGCGCTAACAGACTTTTTAAAAAGTTCGATTAATGTTTTATGACTATAAATGATAGAAACAAGTAATAATGCATATTGGGCAGGAGTATCAAACTTTTTAACTTCATCCCATGCATCAGGTAATACGTTACTATTATTACCAGCAAGCATTTTTCTGGCTTGTTCAAAATCTAATTTAATTTCATCCAAATGATTTAATATCTCCATTTTTGAATATTTTGGTATTAATTCGCTTAATTTGAAGTAACCATTTTTGGTTAATGAAACTGTATGTCCGTCCAATCCAATAGCCATATTAGTTAGGTTTTACAATTATTAATTTCTCTTTAACATTTCGATCCCTGTCATCTTTTCTTCCCATTGTCATATGAAGATGATCCAGCGATTTATATGTAATGGTGTGATTGAGGAAAATAGTATTTGCTAAAGTCAACAATTCCTCAAAAGCAATCATACCCGTATCGCTATAACTTAAAACTAAAGATGATTGATTATCAGATATTAATTTAAACATTTCCGAAAAAGCGCCTTTAACCTTTGACCTAATACTAAAAGGAGACTGATGTCTATCGTCACGATATCGACCCTTAACTATTGTACTATTCTTATGCTGTAAAATTGGGTAATCATATAAAACTAAAGTTTCAATAGCATGATAAAATCTACTATAATGTACAAAACAGTATGGCGGATCAGCATAAATTGTTGCTTTTTTCAAATTTCTGAGACAATCCAAGTAATCTAAAGTTAGCACTTCATGATTTAGTATATTTGCTTTTAAAGGTAATTTTTCAAGAGCATCATCAAATTTGCGGGTAAAATAATCTTTGATATTTTTTCTTCTATAAATTAAAATATCATTCATTGAAGAAATTGTTTTTGCATCACGATATTGAGCATAATGCCCAGTACCTTGACTATTATAGGCCATAGCATACATTAATGATCCAAGCATAGTATTATATGCAGGATTATCTTTAAAGTCTTCAATAGCCTTTCTAAGAGAATCAATCCATGTACATTGTTCAGCGCTCCACCATGTACCAGAATAATACTTGGTGAAGAGATGCCACTTACTGGAAAAACTTTGATTTATCAGATCTTGGTTTAGCTTTTCAATTTTATTAAAAGAAACTAAATTAAGATTTTCTGGATATTGGTATTTCTTAATTAAAGAGCTATAATGTTCATAATGATACTTTTCGGCAATGTCAATAATTATTTTTGATGTTATTGTTTCATCATTCCAGTCTGTTAAATATGCTTTAGCTATAACAGCGGAGTATGATTGTATATCATTTGAAATAATTTGTGCTTGAGTAGCAAGCGCACCTGAAAGAGAACATGAACCTGAAAACAAATCACATATTATCCCACCCTCATAAATATCTTCAATGCCATCAATAACAAAAGGAAGAATTTTTGTTTTTGATCCCATATATTTAATGAATTGAACTGAATCATTTCTACTGAATTTATATTTTGTCATCAAATTTTGTGTCACTTATTAATTCTTTAGTTTCTACGTTTAATATTTTTGCGATTTCAAAAAGAACTTCCAATCTAGGTTGTTGCCGGTTTTGTACATAGGCATTCACCATATTATAGCTTTTCCCTAACTTGTCAGCTAGCCAAGTTTGCTTTATTCCTTTCCCCTCAAGTACTTCTTTAATTCTGTTCATTAATAATTCAAATTATCATGATGCTAAAATAAGACTTTGTAATAATTATCTCAATTTTCAAGATAAAAAGTAATCAAAAAGTTATCAACTTGTTTTTCTAGGGTGGTAGTTGTTAATGAATGTATATTTTATAATTTATTGCAAATGTGTTGATAAATTCATTTATCTCAACTCCCCATCCAATATCTGCCTGGCAATATGCTTGGTCTGTTCTGTAAAGTCCCTTGTGAGCATCCAATCCAACATTCCGAGGTTGTCTTTAACCTTCTTGCCAATGTTATTACTGAATGTAAAAATTATATCTCCATCAGCATCCCTGGAGAACTTTCCGGCATAATCTATAACTGTGTTACCCTCCTGAACTAATTCGTGGAGTGCGACTGGATCAGGTAGCAAATCTGGATACTTTGACAGTTGACCAACAAGAACCTTCATCGTCGCCTCTACATCACCTTTTGATGCATGGGCCTCTTCATGGACTTCACCGGTATAATATTTTACTGCATCAGAAAGTGTCCTTGGTTCCATTTTACGCCAAATGGCCAGGCAGTCAATGAATCTGGCGCTATCAAAAGGTATCTTGGTAACGCCGTTTCTAAGGAGTTCTTCAACGAGTAATGGTACATCAAACCTGATCAGATTGTACCCTGCAAGATCACAACCGGAAAAAAAATCCACTATTTCATTGACCTTTGCTGAAAAGCGGGGTTCATTGGCTACCATTTCATCAGTAATACCATGTATAGTTGTTGCTTCCGGGGGTATAGGTATTCCAGGATTGAACCTTTGCAGGAACATATCCTGTGTCTTGTCAGGATAGACTTTGATAGCACACAGTTCTACTATCCGGTCTTTTGCAATATTCACCCCGGTGGTTTCTGTATCAAAAAAGACCAGGGGACGGTTGAGATTAAGATTTGGTAAATTCATATGCTTGTTTTTGAATATTACTATGCAGTTAGTTTTAAACTTGACGAAGACCAAGGCTCAATAGCAAGAGTCGGATTTGAGCCAAGGCATCTCATTGATTCTTCTTTTATTACCTGAGTGACATAATTCTCGTAGCCAACAGGGAATACTACCGAGTCATGTATTGTAAAAATTGGCAACCCTGATTGTTCTTTGCTGATCCTGTATGCAATATGGTTAAGAATCAAGGATGATTCCATTCTTTGCAATAAGACCGGCAGATCACTGGCATTGGACCTCTTTAAAATTTTAAAGATCTCATATACATTCGGGAAGATTTCCCTGAACAATCTTTTGGAGTAGGCTTCCTTCTGTCCGATAAACCTGTTATCAGAAAAGAGGACGGTAAAAATTACTGCTTTAACTGCTTTCCGATCCTTAAATACCATCCCATGCCTGTTGAAAATCTCTTGGGAAAAGTAATCATAAAGGGTTCCATCAAGTACTTTTGCTTTATACAGTTTCACATCATCTTTCTCAATGGTATCAAGGCTTAGCTCATTTTTTACTATCATAATGAGAGAAATAGGAGAATTATTATGTGAAGAAGA
>CAJAUM010000003.1 GCA_903945175.1 uncultured Bacteroidales bacterium
GCATAATCAGCGGCTGCTATTCGCATTATTCAGACTCAGCTTCGGCTGGCATTTGGTCAAGAGAACTGGTATCTCCGGTAAAGTACGCTATCTCGATAATATTTTCGTTTAACGGTTTTGGCGAATTATAAAATATGAATATCTTTACACTATGATCATGTACCACCCCCCATGCTATCGGGATGGTTCCTTACAAGAAATATATCGAACATGTCTCGAAAGCCGCACTGAAATTAACAAAAGAAAAAAAGCAAAACGAAAAACATCATTCAGGATAACACTGTTAAGGAACACGATACGAGACTGAACCGGAGAGCTTTTCCCAAAATAGTCGGTATTGTTTCCATTTGGCTGAACCGGCCGTTCATATTCCCTTCCTCTGTCATTGCCCGTTGGCTAATCTCTTTTCTCTTTGGGTTTTTCGTATTCCTGTTCCTCAGGATTTTCCTTCCTTTCGGACTTGAGAATATCCCTGTCAACAAGACCTGGTTTATATCGGTGTATGGCATTTCAACTACGGTGGTCATTTCAATCTGGCTTTTTATCTTTCCTCTTTTCTCACCAGGCATGTTCGACCGAAAGAGTTACACTATCGGGCGGTACCTCGTATTATGTTTCTCAAACACCATGCTGGTCAATATCATAAACTGGATCTATACCAGGATTGCCGGAGCTGATTTTTTACCGCCTTACGGCTTCCTCCATTTTACGTTTATCACCTTCAGTGTGGGTGTTTTTCCCGTTGTTTTTCTTACCCTGGTCATTGACAAATTATTACTGGAGATCAAAACAAGGAATATCATCATGATGCAGGTAATCAGGCCTGCAGCAAAAGAGCAGGATTATTCCCTTTTGGATCTTCCCATCATGAACAGTACAGGTGCGACAAATCTCCGTTTTTCAGAAAATGAATTCATTTGTGCCCGATCCAACGAAAATTACACCCTGATCCATTACATTCAAAACAATTCTGTGCGAAAAGAACTTGTCAGGATACCGATCGCAAAATTTTACGACCAGATTAAGGATGGGGCATATATCGTCAGATGCCACCGGTCGGCAGTTGTTAACATGAAGTATATCAAACATATATCCGGAAAATCAAGATCTATTGAACTTCAACTTGAGCATGTTGATGAACGGGTCCCGGTTTCCCGTATTTTCCCCAGGGCGTTGTTGTACAGCCCTTCCCGCAATTAGGGGAGGTTAATAATCTTTCCAGTTCGTCACATATCTTACCAGTTCGTCACATTCTGAACGAATGCTAGCATTTTTACCATAAAATTGTATTAAAGCCATCCCGTATATCCTCACAAATGAAGACAGCCTCATTTGCACTTATCCTTACCATGTGCACGTTAACAGTATTTTCGAAGGGGTCGGGAAACCCCGCCGGCATGATCAAGGCCTTAAATGAAACCGGGCTGGCATTCCTTAACCAAAGCAATACCGAAATGGCCGAAAAGACTTTCATTCAGGCGTTCAGTGATTGCAACCTGTACCTTAAGAAAGATCCTTCCAGCCAGCAACTCAGAGACCTTGAGGCAGAAGTCTTCAATAACCTCAGTCTTACCTATATCAAACAGGGAAATTACCGGAAGGCAAAAGAAAAGCTTCTGCAGTACAGTAAAAAGTCCGATTACAGAAGTCCTTTTTCCGATATGATCATACAGCGGAGCCTTGCAAGCGTTTACCAGAATCAGGGGGAGTACGACAGTTCCCTGCTCTGCTACAATAGCGCTCTCGGCTTTGCCCTTTCCCTGAACGATCCTAGGTATACCGGGAAAATATATACTGATCTCGGAACGACCTGCTATTACATGGGTAAATCATCCGATGCCCTTGGCTACTATGAAAAGGCAAAGGAGGCGCTGGTGTTGGTAAATGACAAACCCCAGATGGCCAAATTGTATAACAACATCGCTTCTACCTATTTACAGATATCGTACTATGAAAAAGCCACCAAGTACTTCCTTGAGTCGGCCAGGCTGAAGGAAGAACTTGACGATTCGGACGGCCTTGCAGCTACTTATAACAACCTGGGCCTGGTGTATTTTGACTGGGATAATAATAAGATGACCCGTTATTTTTTAGCGAAAGCCATCTCCATAAACCTGAAAAGGAATAACAAAAAGTACCTGGCCACCAATTATACCGCCATGGGAGACCTCTGTGCGGACCTTAAGCAAGTCGATTCAGCCTTATTTTATTACACGAAATCGCTTGAGCTTAAAACTGAAATGGGCAACAAATACGGGATGGTAGTTTCACTTCATTCTATTGGAGATCTTTACGCCGGCCTTCTGATGAACGAAACCATGACCATGGAATATTATCATCAAGCCCTCTCCCTCGCCAACAGTATAGGATCAGAATCGGAGATTGCCGGCCTGAACCTTAGCCTTGGCGAGATCATGTTCAGGAAAGGAAAGCTGTCTGAAGCACACGCAATGTTCAGTCAGGCGTTTGACTATGCCAACCATGAAAATTCAGTGGAACTGATTCAGAAATGCAGCCGCTATCTTACAGAAATATGCATACTTACGGGTGATAAGGCGAGGGCAAAGGAATATTTTTCCCGCTACCGGGTTGCAGGTGACAGCCTCTTCAGTGAGAATAAAACAAAAGTCATTCTTGAAATGCAAACCCGATTTCAAACAGAAAAGAAAGAGCAGGAGAATCTTTTATTGCAGAAAGCCAATGATTTTCATATATCATTGATCAAATTTCTGATTGGTATTGCCATTTTACTGGCTATCCTGGGATTGTCCATTTTTACCTTATTCCGTCAAAAGAGCAGGGCGCTCAGGCAGATCGTACGAAAAAACCTGGAGATAATAAAAGCTGATAAACACCTTGAATTAATGAGAAGCATAACCACCACGGCTGATCATGCTTTAGTTTTGCCCCCGGACAATGAAATTGAAAACACAACACTGGGCCTGCTGGTGAAGTTTACCCGCTTAATGGAAAATGAAAAGCCATACCTTGAGGCGGGTCTTACGGTCGATGATGTATGCCGAAAAATCAATACCAATCGCGCTTACCTCTCGCAAATGATCCATGATAGCTTCAGGCAGAATTTTAACGGGTTCATCAATGAACTCAGGATCAAAGAAGCAAGAAGGCTTCTGGCAGGTTCAAATTATGACCATATCTCAATTGAAGGCATAGGATCCATGGCAGGATTCAGTACAAAAGTTACCTTTCACGCCATCTTTAAAAAACAAATCGGGGTAACCCCTTCCTATTTCCGTAATTCAATTCCAAGAAATATGGATTCCCGCCATAAATGATACAACTGAAAATCCTGGCGTTTTTAAAATTTCTTACTCCCTTTTATTTATTCTTACCTGCATTTGTTGATTACGACTGCTGACGGCTCTAATTTTATACTTCAAATCAGAAAAGAACATCCGGGTTTATCAAAAATAATATTCATTTAAAAAACACCAAAAATCTCGGGGAGTGATTCTTGCGAGCAGCAAACAAATTAGGGCAAGAATCGGCTGAAAATTTGAACTCATGGTATTCCGATTCATAAGAAGCAATTTGGATTTTCTAAGCGGCCATGCAATTTCCATATGGAAAAGTCCAGGTTAAAAAAACAAATCGAAAGACGGCTTGTTGGAAAAGCGCTGCAGGACGATACTTTCAGAAGGCTGCTATATAATAACCCCAGGCTGGCCATTGAACTCGAGACCGGGGTATACATTCCACCGTCCTTAAAAATAAAATTACTGGAAGAGGAACCTCAGACCATATACGTGGTAGTTCCGGCGAAAAGCCTTCAGCAGAATGAATATGAGAAAACCGGAACCAGGCTTCTTGATATCCCGGAAGGAATCAGCAATTTTGACCTGATGAAGGTTTAAATGATCTGCCGTTTCACCAGTTGGGCGAATTTTCCTTCTTTTCTTAGCAGATCCTCATAGGTTCCCGATTCTTCTATCCTTCCGTGCTCCATCAGGTAAATGCGGTCGGCATTCTGAACCGTGGTAAGGCGATGGGCGATAACGACCCTCGTGGACTGGAGCGTTTCAAGGCTTTTACTGACGATATGCTGGGTCCTGTTATCGAGCGCGCTGGTTGCTTCATCGAAGAAAAGGATGCGGGGCTTGTTCACAATAGCCCGGGCGATCATGATGCGCTGGCGTTGGCCGCCTGAAATAGTGCTTAGCCCTCCTGTAATGAAAGTATTCATCCCCATGGGCATTTGTTTGATGTCATCATCAAGCCCGACATTCCGGGCTGCTACCCATGCGTCCTCAAACGTTGCATTGCTCATGCCGGTGATGTTGGAGAGTATCGTGCCTACCGACAGCTGCGACTGCTGAAGCACCGTTCCGGTCTGCCTTCTTAGTGAAGCAGGATCAAATGCTGAAATATCCTGGCGGTCATAATATACCGAGCCGCTTTCGGGCGATTCAAAACCGAGCAACAGTCTCAGCAAGGTCGATTTCCCTGAGCCTGAAGCGCCGACAATAGCTACAAATTCTCCTGGCCTGATCTGTAAAGAAACATCCTGAAGTACGAGAGGGCCATCGGGCTGGTATCTGAAACTCACATTGGTCACCTCGATTTCGCCTGAGAGCTCCCGGATATCTTCCTTTAGCGCAATATTCTCGGGCAAAGCCTCAAGGATTGGACGAATGTTTTCCAGCATCGGAATGGCCATAAAAAACGAAATGCCAGCCATTCCAAACTGAAGGAAGGACATAATGGTCATAGTCAATGCAGTGTAAAAAGCCATAAACTGACCGGTTGAAAGTGTATTTGGCAGCTGCCCGGCAATAACGGCAAAAACAAACAGTGTGATTACAAGAGGCAGCACCGTCGAAAGCAGGGTAACCATCAGAAAAAGCTTTCTTACTTCATAGGTCTGCCTTTTATTCAGGGAGAATTTCCCGGCCCATTGTGAGAAGGCATGAACTTCAGCCCCGGCTATCCTGATCTTGGAGATACTGGATAAAAACTGTATCAGCATCCCGAAAATCCGGTTCTGAAGCTGAATGATAATTTGCTGACGGTTCCGGATCTGCCTCCCGATATAAACAATAAAGAGAACGGATAAGGCCAGAAAAAGAAAAATATACAGCGAAAGAACAAGGTCATAGAAAAATAGCAGAAAAAAGTTAAACACCATGAAAACCGCGCCAAGCACACTGTAAATCACGGTATCGGAAAGCGTTTTACGCAGCAGCATGATGCTGTTTGCCTTGGCAGCAAGCTCGCCGGCCTGGTATTTCCTGAAAAAGGAAACGGGTAAATTGAGCAGACGGTCCCATATTGCCGATTGCAGCGAAAAATCGAGCTTTGTTTCTATCCTGATCATCGCAAAACTCCTCACCAGCTGAAACAGTGAAATAGCGACAATGCTGAAAAAGATAACCATTGAATAGACGTATAATTCCCGGTGATCTGATTGGGGGATTACGACATCAAAAATGTTTCCGGTCAGCACTGGGACAATTAAAGTGAGGAAGCCACCTGCCATTCCCATCAGGAAGACGAGAAGGATATCCTGTAAGCAGCTTTTAAGCCCAAACCGGAGCAGATGCAAGCCCCCGATGGGATGATCGGGGAAAGGACGGTAAAACTGCCGGCCTTCTGCTGCCAGCTGAAGGGCTATTTCCGAAGTTAAAGTCTGTCTGATATTTTCACCCGGGCTGATATATTCATATTTCCCCGGCGATTTCGGGACCAGGGCCACAGGAAATTTTTCAACTGTTGTCCAGACCAGCAAAGGGCCGTGGTCCTCTTCCCACCACGTGCCTGTGAGTTTTACTTTTCTGGCCCTGAACCTCGATGACCGTAAGATGTCGTCAAGACTAAGCGGAGGCGTTTCATCACTTCTGGATTGCTTAGGTGTGGTGATGGTAATCCCGGAGTAATCGGCAATAAAACGGCATGCGGTGAGCAAGGCATCCTGACCGGTATCGATATATGATTTTCTCAGGTTCCCATTGATCACCGCAGCAATTTTGACGATTGCCGAGGAGCGTATCCTTGAATTATAAACAGCTTTCTCGTTCAAACGGTTGAAGTCGTCGACAGAACTCAGGCGGGTTACGAAAAACTCACAGAAGAAGATCACTTCATAGAAATTATCGAGGTAATTCCAGAGATCTCCCTGCAGGTAAATTTCGGATGTTTGAAGGGGCCTGATGTCGGAAGTTTCCAAGGTCTGCAGCCAGGAATCCTGAGAAACCGGAAATTTCAGGGGTTCCCCTGGCTCCATAATTTCCTTCATCCCCAGGAATAGGGCATTTCCCGAAAGGAATTCCGTCCACACAATTCCTTTTCTTGAGCGGATCTTCAGATTGGCATCCACGCTGGCCAGAATGGGGGCTTCAAGCAGCAGATCGGTACGAGGGTTGATGTCTTTTGAAACAGCCAGGGAAAGATGGGTGATCCAGCGTTCGAGTATTCTGGTGAAATCGGGCGTAAACTCAGTCCGGCTCCACATTTCTTTGACCTGGTCCATACTGATCATAAAAATTTCCGCATCCGGATAAGGAACGGCAATCAACCCGCGTTCATCGCCCGACAGCTCGCTGCTGATGCCAAAAAGGAATTCTCCCTCTCCGGCCGAGAAAAAATAATTCCTTGAACCACGGGGCTGCTCATGGTCGAGGGCAACAGAAAAAACATCTGCATGACCCAGCGCAATGTACCATGCATATTCAGGCTGATTCAAAAGGAAAGACTGGTTCCCCCCGGTTTTTAAAGACCGGCCCCTGTTGCGAATTGTTTCAGAAAACAGTTCTTGTGACATGGCAGTTATCCTTATTCTTTGATCAGTTCGTTATATAATCCCTGCTGGCTTATCAGTTCCTGGTGAGTTCCCCTTTGCACTATTCTCCCCCTGTCCATCACGATGATTTCGTCACAGTCACGAATCGTGCTCAGTCGGTGGGCGATGATAAGGCAGGTGCATCCTTTTTTACGGATATTGATGTCGATCATCTGCTCTGTCTTTGCATCCAGGGCGCTGGTGGCTTCATCCAGTATCAGTACTGAGGGTTTGGTGGCCAGGGCTCTTGCAATTTCGATCCTCTGCCTCTGACCTCCGCTTAAATTCTTTCCGTTTTCGGCCAGCATGCTTTCATATGCCCCTGGCCTGGCAGCAATGTCTTCATGAATGCAGGCGTCTTTGGCTGCCTGGATCACATCTTTTTCGGTTATGGTCTGATCCCAGAAGGTTATATTCTCTTTGACGGTTCCTTCAAAAAGGAAGAGGTTTTGATCGACCATGGCAATGGAATTATTCAGGGTGGCATGAGAAAAACTCTCCCTGGGTTTGCCATCAAGCAATAGCTCTCCATTCCACGGATCATACAATCCGCTGACCAGGTTGGCAATGGTCGACTTTCCGCAACCGGTCCTGCCAACGACAGCGACCCTGGATCCCGGGTTCAGGTGCAGCGAGAAACCAGTGATCAGGGGCGAATCCAGCGGACTGTAACCAAATGTGATATCCTTCAGTTCAACCGATCCCTGCAGTTTTAAAACTTTCCCGGCTTTTTGAGATTCAGTTTCATCAGCATCCGGCCGTCCTGCCGGATAATTATAAACATCTTCTATCCGTTTCAGCCCTCCCTGAACATCCTGCAGTGCGCTTCCAAGGTTAACCAGGGCTACGATAGGCTGATTAAAACTGGCCATCAGTGACTGGAAGGCAACAAAAGTACCCACGGTTATCACCCCGTCGATAATATATCGTGACCCGAGAAAAAGTATCACCAGGGTGCTCAGGGTGGTAAGAAATACAGGGATTACCTGAAGAGTCTGGGTAAGCACTCCAAGTTTCTGCTGGATGTTCAGCAATTTAGCCTGGTAGCCGGCCCATCGGGAGAAAAATTCAGATTCGGAAGCGGTCGCTTTTAAGGACTCTATCATCTGCAAACCCGAAGAAGCAAGTCCAAATAAACGGCCGTTATCCTGCAGGAGTTTTTGATTTGAATCAACCCGTTTCCTTGAAATATATCTCAGCGCCACAAGGTTTAGCAGTGAGATGGCAATTGCAACCACTGCCAGCGTAAGGCTGTAGTAAAACATCAGGGCTGCATAGAAAGCGATCATGAATAAATTCAGGAAAGTATTACCAAGTTGTCCCGAAAGCAGCATGGCAACCTGGTCGTTGATGTTTACCCGCATGGTAATATCACCGGCCGGCCGCTGGGTATGAAACGACATTGGAAGATGGAGTACGTACCAGAGAAATTTCGAGGAATTCTTAAGTGAAAGACTCATTTCCAATCGTACGAGGCTATGCTGCTGCAACCACGATAACAGAGCACGAAGTATGGTGGTAATGGCGATGCCTGTCAGCAGGGGTACGATCCAGGATTCTGAATGCCTGATCAGGATCTGGTCGATAAATATTTTTGAGAATACCGGGATGGCAAGTCCGGGGATAATAACGGCAAGGCCTACAAGGAAAAGGAACAACAGACTGTTTCTATACCCTTTTAACCAATTCAGGAGCAGGGGAAGAAACTTCGTTTTTTCTCCACCTTTCTGAAACTCCGGACCAGGTGTAAAAGTCAATACCACTCCGGTAAAGGATTCATCGAAGGTTTTATAATCGACTGTACATGGACCTGAAGCCGGGTCGTTCAGGTAAACCTTGTTTTTACCAAACCCTTCGACCACCATGAAATGGTAAAAATTCCAGAATACGACCATTGGAAGTGGGAGCTTTTTAAGTTCTTCCGGCTCTTTTTTATAGGCTTTTACCTCCAACCCATAATTCCTTGCAGCTTTGGAGATATTGCTTGCCGAGCTTCCGTCGCGGGATACACCGCAGTCGACCCTCAGCTTTTCTAGGGGAACATTTTTACCAAAATAGGCCAGTACGATACCCAGCGAAGCTGCGCCGCATTCCAGGGCTTCCATCTGCAAAACAGTAGGAGTTTTAACCCTCCTTATACCTGAAAGCCGGCAGTACAATGAATGAAAAATGCGAAGCGGGTCAAAGCTCATGCTGAAGCGTATGATTTTCCTGATCAGTTTAAAAGATAAGCAACGGGACTTCGGCGTGCCACTGTAGTAATAGTACGGCACGATAAGCCGTTTAATGAATGGAGCGCCTCTTTTGCCTGGGCCGTTTTTCCGGTTGCATTGATAATCAGGCTTGCTCTGACTTCATGAAAATCCCTGTCACTGAGTTGCTTCGTTATTCCCTTATCAGGAAAATACCGTTGGATTGAATTTTTCGAGACCGGGTAATCAGCAATAAAATTGATTACCGCAGTTAAAAATTCAGGAGGCACTCCCCCCTTTTCAATTTCCAGGTTGGTAACCATCCCCTTTTTCAGCTTTGAAACCTGCTGTTCCTCAACAAAGAAGATCACCTCGGGAGAAGCTTCAGACCGGCTTTCACTTCGTATCATCTCAAGCACAGGAGCGCCCGTTTCCACATAAGAGCCTTCCTTCACATTCATGCCGGTGATTTCGCCCGGGTAGGATGCGAAAATAGCAACAATGGCTTTTTCGTCCAGTTCGAAAATCTGTAACAATTTCTGCCCCTTGGCAACCTCATCACCGGTCTCACAGAAAATCGAATCAATCTGCCCCGAGCAAACCGATACTACCTCCCTTGGCAGTTCCCTGATCTTGATGATCCCGAATCCTTTGACATGCTGTGTTACTGACCCAAGGAATCCCCAGGCAAGCATCCCGGCAAGAATAACTCCTATTCCTGCCAACATCAGCCATGTCCCGGACGAGTTGACCTGCAATAATTCATCCAGGTCCTCCGGGGTCATCATCTTATTAAGCGATGATTTTCTGAATATCTGCCTACCGATCATATCTTAAAGAGTGAAATAACAAAAAACAAATATAGTTGTGTTTTTAAAAATACCTGCCAGCGGTCTTGTCTTGATCATCACTTTTTTACAAAATCTTACTCCTTTTTTTAAATCCTTACTTATTGAGATTGGAAATTGCTTCGTTAGTGCTTACTTTTGACATGCAAATAATAATTCAAGACCAGTATCAGAAGGTAAGAATTTCGTAAAACAGACAAAAATCATTGGTTATTATGTCAAATTTAAGAATCAAGCTGGAACAACAGATCATCGACAAAGCAATGAAAGATGATTCATTTCGTAAGCATTTGCTTGAAGACCCTAAAACCGCATTCGAACAGGAGTCCGGGATAACACTTCCCGCATCCTTTAAGATCACCGTTCTGCAGGAAGATCAGCACAATGTATACCTTATCCTTCCGCCATTCCGGGGCGATGTGGCTGAAGATGAACTTTCGGAAGCAGAACTGGCCTCAGTCGCCGGGGGGACAGGTTGGGGGGGACCCGGCCAGGGATCATAGCCCCGGCCAACACGGTGAGCGCTTTTCGGGCAAAAAATTTTTATGAAACTTTCCTTCGCCGATCATATCGAAATCATTTCCACCCCCCTTCATTCCACCTTGATGGGGGGTGGCTGCATGGACTCATTGAAAGAGCTCTGTTCACTTTTTCCTTTTGACCTGTCGCGCGATTTTGGCTTTGAAAGCCGGCTGGGTGAGCCCTCGGCCGCCTGCGATTTTTCGTTTCTGATCGGGAAAGACACTGAAGGGGCAAAGATACTGGCCGGAAAAAACCCAATATCGGATCTGCATGAAAGTTTACTTGCCGATCCCCTCTGGCAACGAATAAGGAGATTTTTTTTTGAATGGAATACGCAGGGACCTCTTTTAGCCGGCTCGGTGGAATCAGTATGGTTTGAGTTTGACTACGACGGAAAATCGTATAACCGGTGCCCGAATATTTTCTTCGGGATCGTTGCCGACGGGAAAACAGGCCGGAAAGCCTGGGCTGAATCAACAATCAGGATACTGGATGAAATTTATCATATCCTTTTCAACATTCCATTCCCCGTCGAATTAGCGGCAAACCTGCGAATGTCAATCCTTGCACTTCCCGAACATGCCTGTTTATACCAGACCGGCCTCATGATCCCAAGGCATGCCGAGGCGGTGAGGCTGGTGCTTACAAAAATTAACGCCGGCCATCTGGAACCTTACCTCCGGGATATCTGTTGGCCGGGAGATTTTCAGAAAGTCAGCTTTCTGACCGATCGTTATGCCGGCCTGTTCGATTATTTCGTCTGCAATATCAATATAGGAAAGGAGATTCTTCCTTACCTGGCATTGGAGATGCTCTTTACGAATCTCAGCCAGCCCCGGTTTAATCCGAAGTGGGAGGCTGCGCTGGATGTTCTGGAATCAGACAAATTGGTGACGCGTGAAAAAAGGGAAGCCCTCCTCAGCTTCTGCGGAAAAACAAAGTGTGAGTTTCCTCATCCGGCAAATTACATCAGGGGCCTCAATCACCTTAAAATTGTGTGTAAGGAGCGTGCGCCAGTTGAATGTAAGGGCTATTTCGGAACCATGATGCGGGATGGATTTTGAGAATCGCTGAGCAGTCTTACCTGGATTGAACTTATAGCCCCGGCTTGGCCTCCTCAATGGGAGTTTTTCCGGTGCCAAGTGAATTTTCCCCGGCCAGGAAAAGATCATTCCTGATCATTTTGAACTTCGCTTTCAGTTCTTCTGCCGCAACAGGAGCGTGCATCCATTCCAGACCCTGGTAAAGTCCTGCCGGAACCCGGCTGAATTGTTTAAGAGCCTTGTCCCTTACAGAAACCGCTGGCAGGTCAATCCTTATGGAGGCCCCTCCCAGTGTCAGATTGAAACAGGAAGGAATGTCAGCGATCTGCGCCTCATTCGCGAGGCCATCCGACTCTGAAATCGCTTTAAGCATGTAGGCAGTACGTCGCAGCTCTCCCGAAAGGGATTCCATGGTGGAAGAAGGTTTTTCATAATTACTGCCGTTCCGCCCGATATTCGCAATCAGATAGACCCTGTTGAAACCAATGGGTGAAGGAGCCCCCAAAAGGCTGAACAGATCTTTTGGTTCCCGTCCGCGCCATATACTGTTAAACCGGAAGGCAACCCTGCTGAATTGCAATAAGAGATTCACCTGGGCCATGACGGCTTTCTTTTGCGCATACTTCAACACATCATCCCAATGAAAACTGTAGGCCGATGCAATACTTACGATATCGAACAGATCTTTAGGGTTATCACGATCCAGAATGGTTTTGAGTTTTTTAACCAGCATGTTCTTCATATTATCCACAGGAACCTGCCCTGCCATAAACGGCAACCCAAATTGTTCGGAAATGTCGTTTGAAATACTGATCTTGAGCTTTTCGCTGCCCTGTATCCAAAGGTGGAAATATCGCGCGTAAACTGCTGGTTCGTCATCAGTAACATGGCATTGTGTTTTCAGCACGTCAACTACAGGAGCAGCCTTTCTCTCAAAGCAGGGTAAAATGTTAGCTGAAAAATCCAGATCGTAGGTGAAGCGATGGTTCAGATAATACCTTGAGAGGGCAGCGCCACCCGAAAGATAAAAGGGCCCGAAACGGCCGGACATAGCGCCAAGCACCTGATCCTGCATGATATAAAGTTTAGCATACTTTTCGGCTGGGGTCGAATGTTTCATAGTGCTTCCGGTTTTATCGTTCCTGAATGGGTCTTCTGATAGAACACCAGCGAATCGAGTACGGCTGCCGTGGTAAACAACGACCTGTGATCGGTAACCACGGTGCCCCAGGCAGCTCCTTTTCCATCAGGCCAGCTCCCGGGATCGACCGGTATATTCATAAAAGGCGGAGGAACCTGCAGCAAGGCAGAGGGTTGCCACGATCCGTTGTCCTGCTGCCGGCTGATGAGCCATCGGGCAACCGCCCCGGATTTTTCACGGGTCTTGTCAACCTCCCCGGCAAGAAGCAGGGTCTTTAAAGCCAGGGCTGTGGCAAAGGGAGATCCCTCACGAAAAACCTCATTGGCAACAAAAGCTTCCCTGCCGAAATGCTGCATCGCCCAGGAGAACGCCCGGTCAATTGCATCGCGGTGTTCAGTCATTCCTGCCACAAGCAGGGCCTCCGTCGCATGAGCTGTGGCATAAGCGGAATCGCTCCACCAGTAACCATTCCAGTTCCCGGCGGGAAGCTGATGTTCCAGGATGTAGGGCAAAAGGATGCTGCTGAACCTAGGAATCCCCGCAGCCGCGGCGGTCACACAGAGGTGTGAACCCGTCCATCCCCGGATGTCCTCTTCAGGCGTGGCGCCAATCAGTTTTCTAAGCTCTTTTTCAAGGATGTATGTGGTGATCCCGCCATCTGTTAACCAATGCTTCAGAAGAAACTCCTCCGCTGCCTTTGTCCTGAACTTCCCATCCAGGCCGAGGCTTAGAGCAAACCTGATACCCCATACCGTGCTGTCGGCATCCTCGGGGGTGAGCAAGTTATATCCCCATCCCCCGTGACCGGTGAACAATTTTTGGGCGGCAAATGCGTTCCAAACCTCCTTCGTTTCCCTGATGACACGGTCATCACCAGTACAGGCGAGGACTGAACCTACAAATCCTGTAACCCACCCGCTGCTCTCCCCGACGGGAAGGCGAAAATCGGACCACAGCCCCTGCGGATCCCTTGAACATAACAGGAAACCTGATGCTCTGCTGATGGCTTCGGCAATCAAAACATGAAGGGCATGAATCATTGACATACAGTGCGTTATTTTTTTTCCCGTTCGGGTAGTCCAGGGAAGAATCAAAGATAAAAAATCCGGCAAACAGAATTTTTCAAAATCGGGACATTTTCACAATTTCTTACCTCTATTTACAATTTCTTACTTCTTGTGTTTGGTTATAACCCGGTATGAGACATATCTTTACCTGAGCAGCTGAACATATTATAATATTATCGAAATAAATTCAATGCAACCATGGCAAACCTCAAATTAAAACTGGAACATCAGCTCATCGAAAAAGCGATGAAAGATGATTCATTCCGCAAGAAATTACTGGAGGATCCGAAAAATGCCTTCGAACAGGAAACAGGAATACCACTTCCATCATCCTTAAGGATCAATGTCCTGCAGGAAGACCAGCACAACGTTTACATTGTTCTGCCGCCATTACAAAGCGAGGCCGGTGAATCTGAACTCACCGAAGCAGATCTTGAATCTGTTGCAGGGGGATACCCCGGGCTCTGGACTGATGGGGCCGCTTGCACGAAGAATCTGCCTCACGACTAAAACTCATATTAGGCCGGATGCAGGCCCTACGGTAAAGAGAAGTTCTCAAGTATAAAAAACAGGTGATGACCTCACGACCATCGATCAGCTTTTACAAAGATATGGCAGCCAGGGCAGTAAGGCTACAGGAAAAAATTGACGAGCCTCTGCTGTTTGATTTCATCCCGGGCAGCGAACGGGAAATTGGTGAGCGCCTGTCCGAATGGCGTAAGGCCATTGGGCCCGACGATGATGAGATGTTCATGAACAGGCTGAAAAACGACGGTCTGTGCGAAGATGACCTGCCTAACCTGCTCGGAAATGTTTCCTTTAAAAACGAAGACCGGCTTCCGCTGTGGATCACTCCTTTCGCGGAATTAATGGATTTTTTAGGGTCTTATGAACCTGCTGATCTTGCAGCAGAAATGACAAAGCTTTTCGGTATTGATGAGGAGAAAAATATTCCTTTTCTCCACCTCATCACCCCCTTTGTGGCTTACGCCCTGCAGAAGCTGGATCATGAAACGGCAGGCCAAAGACCGGAATTATGCACCCGGGAAGCCTGCCTGATGCTCAACCTTCAACTGGCAAGGACGCTGGGATCATATTCTTGCCCGACTTTTCAGCTTGAATTCAGGGTGTTTACCTCATCCCGGCGGTCGTCTGTTTCACGTCTTTTTGACATGAATCCTACAGAAGAGAATCCTTCAAATGAACTGTATCTTCAATTCACTACCGGTATATTCAACAATGGCTGGCAGGACTTTTATTTAGAATACAGTGTTCTGGCCAGGATCATCACCACGTTAGTGGCCAACTGGACAAGAAATACGGCCAATTTTCTGAACCGCCTGGCGGATGATATTCGTGATATTGCGGGCAGGTTTTCGGGTGGCATTCCTCCTGGCCGAATAACAGCGTATTCGGGAGGCATATCCGACTCGCATGATCATGGCAAAGCAGTGATATCACTGAATTTTGAATCGGGTTTGAAACTGGTATACAAGCCCAAAAACCTGGAGCTTGAACAGGCCTGGTCGGATTTACTGAAATGGTTTAACGATAATGGACTGGATCCCGGGCTTATACCCTTGGAAGTACTTCAGAGGAAGAGTTACGGATGGGTTGGCTTTATTGAAGCCGGGGAATGTTTGTCGCAGGAGGAGGTGGCTGATTATTACCGGCGGATAGGATCCCTTACCGGCATCATTTATATGCTCAACGGCAATGACTGCCATTACGAGAACCTGATTGCCTCCGGTTCATACCCGGTCCTGGTCGACCTGGAAACGGTGATGCACCATGAAGGCAGGATGTTTGCCGGGGACCAGCCTGATTGCGCAATATCCCTTGCCTCCAGGCAAATCGGGGTGTCAGTATTCCGCACCGGGCTGCTGCCAGGCTGGATCCTGGGCAAAGACGGATTTGTATATGATGTAAGCGCCACGGGAGGATACGAGCATGCCGAATCGCCTTACAAACGCCAGAAGTGGGAGAATGTAAATACCGACAGTATGGACGTAAGGCTCATTCCCATCACGTTTGGCAATCAGCACAATATGCCACTTCTCGAAGGCCTGGCACAACTGCCTTCACGCTATACCGATGAGATTGTAAGAGGCTTTACTGCATTCTACAAACTGATAATCAAGCACAAAAGCGAGATCCCTATCCATCTTTTTGCCGGAAAGGAATTGAGGTTTATTTTCCGTTCGACAAGGATCTACGGTATGATCATGAAAACCATGATGGATCCGAAGTACATGCGCAAAGGCATTGACCGCAGTATACGGGCCGAGCTCCTTTGCCGTGCATTTCTGCATCAGCCTGCCCCAAACCCCGATTGGGCCATCTGCAAATCGGAGATAAATCAGCTGGAAGAGACCGATATCCCGATCTTCAAAGCCGACTCTGATAAAAAAACCCTGAAAGACAACACCGGGCCGGTATGCGAGGATTACATGAACGGGGCTGTTTATGACCTGGTAATAAATCATCTGCAGGAAATGGATGAGAACGACCTCAGGAAACAAACGAAGTTCATACGTGCTGCATTTTTCTTCAGGGATATCTCTCATGAATCCGTTAATGAAAAGGAGGAGATCAGGATCTCTCCCTTGCAGGAACATCAGCCTCTCAGGCCCGGGATGCTTATTGAAAAAGCAATGAAAATAGCTCAAATGCTTAAATCGGAAGCTGTTATTTCGAAGGACGGCAGTTGCTCATGGCTAACAGTAGGAATTATCCCCGGAACAGAACGCTACCGCATGGAGCCTATGTCGATGTTCTTATACGACGGCTTACCTGGAGTAGCCCTGTTTCTCTCGGCTCTCAATTCCGTTTCACCCGACCCATTGCCGGCATGGCTCCTGGATGCGACAGCAATTTCTATCAGGCAGGGTATCAGGAATATGCAGCAGAACGCAGGTCTCATGAGAACGGGCCCGGTAGGAATCGCTGCCGGACTGCCTTCCGTAATCTATGCCCTTCTCAAAATATACGAATTTACAGGCGACCCATCCTTTATTGATGATGCTATCACGGTATGCAGCCTGGTCACACCCTTTATGATAAACAGCGACAATTCGTTCGACATCCTCTCGGGAAGCGCGGGATGCATTCTGGCCATGCTGTCGCTTTATAAACTGACGAAACATGAGCAGGCAATTGAAAAAGCCATTCTTTGCGGAAGGCATCTGGCTTCGAATCTTAATGAATCTGCGGATGGACATTGGGGCTGGAAAACGATGAATGGCAAAATGCTTACAGGCTTCTCACACGGGCAGGCCGGCATCGCCCATTCCCTGCTGAAGCTTTATGAACAAACCGGTTCGGCTGAGTATTTCGATGCTGCAGATAAAGCCATACAGTATGAGAACAGCCTGTTCTCAGCCGAATTCAGCAACTGGCCCGATCTCAGGGAACTTTCCGGAAAACCCGGGTCAGGCCCCGTATATATGTCTTCATGGTGCCATGGAGCCCCGGGGATTCTGCTCGGCCGACTCGCTTCCCGGCATCTTTACAAAAACCCTGAGATAGAAACAAATATCAGCGAGGCTGTAAAAACATGCCGGATGAACCCCGTAAATGGCCGGGACCATCTTTGCTGCGGCAGCCTCGGGCTGGCCGATATACTGTTGTATGCCGGCATAAGAACAGGCAATGAGGATCTGAAAACCGAAGCTTCACTCAGGGTTCAGAAGGTCCTTGAAAGGGCGGAGCGAAAAGGACGGTATACCCTGTTCGCCGGTCAGGAAGATGATGTCTTCAACCCCGGCTTCTTCCAGGGCCTTTCAGGGATAGGCTACGAAATGCTTCGGTTTGCTTTCCCTGAAAAACTGCCGTCGGTCCTGATCTTTGAATAATATAATAGATGTTTAATTCTCAAAACTGCAATTATGAAACAGAGAGAACAATTTGATCAGCAGCTCATCGAAAAAGCGATGAAAGACCAGGATTTCAGACAGCGGCTTCTTGAAAATCCGAAAACCGTTATCGCAGAGGAAACGGGAGTAAAAATTCCGGAAGGATTAAACGTAAAGGTATTGCAGGAAGACCAGAGTTCGGTATACCTGGTTCTGCCATTTATTTATCCCGAGAGCAAAGAGACTGAACTGTGCGAATCGGAACTGGAAATGGTTTCAGGAGGGAACAAGTGGACGTTTGAAGGGTGTGGACCTGGAGACGGATCAACTTATTAATAAAAACAAGGTATTAATTGCAAATAACGCTCAGCATGAAAACAAAAGAAGAATTTCAGCAGCATCTCATCGAAAAAGCGATGAAAGACCCGGATTTCAGGATGAAGCTTCTTGAAAACCCGAAAGCAGTTATTGAAGAAGAAATCGGGGTTAAGATTCCCGGATCAGTTGACATAAAAGTTTTGGAGGAGGATCCTAAGACAGTATACCTGATCCTTCCATGTACTCAAGCTCAATCTGAAGAGACAGTGTTAACAGAAACAGACCTGGAAATGATCGGCGGTGGCTGGGGCGGTGGTTGGGACCCTACCTACACTTTTATTGGTTGTCCATGCAGGTAAGGATACCGGATTGCAATGGCGTGGCTAAAAAGAAGGTTCTTACAAAAGGCATAAATGGTGGCTTTTTGTTGTTTTCTTTCTCCTTTTGTGAAATCCTTACTTGCTTAGTTTGAATTCAAGGCCAATTGAAGTTATACTTGTTCGTGAGCATGAAAGTATCCTTTTAACTCTAGATTATGAATAATCAAAACCATGAAAAAACTGATCCTTTTAATCCTGTCTGCTGTATTTCTGGTCAGCGCCGGGTCCGGAAAAACCGTTGACGCAGAACGCGCAAAAATTGTTGCGGCAAATTACCTGGCTTCCATGCCAGCACGGTTTCCTCAGGGTATACCAGACGGACTGACTTTATGTTATACATCTGCAGAAAACAATACGTCCGATATGAAAGCATCCGCTGCGCCATTGTTTTACGTGTTCAACGTAAACGGCCTCCATGGCTTTATCATCATTTCGGCGGATGATATTATCCCCCCCGTCCTGGCTTATTCTTACGAAACCAGTTTCACTGCAGATGACATTCCACCGAATGTTGCTACCTGGCTCAAAGGATATGAAGATCAGATCGGTTATGCCATCAGATCGAACCTGGATCCGGCTCCTGAAGTTCAGTTAGAATGGACCACTCTGAGCGATGGCCCTAGGCGGGTGAACGCACTTAAATCAGCCACTGGAGTTGGCCCGCTTGTCACCACCCTGTGGAGTCAACGCCCGTTCTATAACGATTTATGTCCGTACGACAGTACCTATAATGACCGTGCCGTATCAGGATGCGTTGCAACGGCCATGGCCATGGTCATGAAATATCATAATTATCCGCCGAACGGAATTGGCTCTTATTACTACTATTCGGCCCGGTATGGAACCCTGTCGGCTAATTTCGGTGCAGCGACTTACCAATGGGCCGACATGCCCAACACGCTTAGTTCAGCAAACACAGCCGTGTCCACCCTGATGTATCATTGCGGTGTGGGTGTAAAGATGGATTACAATGTTGGATCACAGGGAGGCAGCAATGCCTGGGTGATTGCTGCGGAAAGAGCGGAGTGTGCCGAGAATGCACTGAAAAACTATTTCGGTTATGCAAGCACGCTGCAGGGACTGACGAAATCAGATTATACCGACTCGCAGTGGATCAGCATTCTGAAAACCGAACTCGATGCCGGCCGGCCAATGGTTTATGCAGGGTACGGCTCCGATGGAGGACACTGCTTTGTTTGCGACGGTTATAATGACAGTACCTATTTTCATTTCAACTGGGGCTGGGCAGGGAACTGCAATGGTTATTTTCTCCTTAACAATCTGAACCCTCACCTCGACTGGGACTTCACCGGAAAACAGCAGGCCATAACAGGGATTCAACCACCAGATCCTTCCGGAGGAGGGAACAGGTTTTACAATCTTGCATTGAATGCGACTGTCACCTGCCCTTCCGACACCATCCACTACCAGGATTCCCTCTCGTTCCATACCGACATCATCAACAACGGACCGGTCACCTTCAGCGGCGACATTTCAGCCTGCATCTACGATACCAACGGGATCTTCATCCGGGAAGTTCAGACCATCCGGGAAGTGACGCTTTTACCCGGAAGCCATTTTCCAAACGGAGTCACCTTCACAAATCCTGGTCTCTCCTCCGTATTTCCGAACACCTATTTCGTTGGGATCATGTACAGCCAGGGTGACTCGAACCGAATCATTGTTCACGACACCAATGCCTTCCACAATGATAAACGGCTGGTGGTCATTAACGCCAACCCGGTAGAAATGTATACGGCGATGAGTATAAGCCCCGGCCTGCGCATCCAACAGGGAGATTCGGTAAGCGTAGATCTCGGCATCGTCAACCATGGAACCACTGCCATGAACGGGACACTGGACCTTTCTATGTATGATGTGGGAGGAAATTATGTGAATTCTATCAACGGAATTACAAATTTCACTCTCCCGGTGAACGAACATACGGCCGGTCTGACATTCAGTGCTCAAAGCATCAATGTCGAACCCGGCTGTTACTTTATCACGCTGAGGTACCAGCCCACCGGATCGACCGGCTGGCAACTGATCGGATCTGCCGCTTATGCAAACCCGGTCATGATCCGGGTCAATGCGGTTCCTCTGGTGGCCGATCAGTATGAACCCAATGACACTTCCATGACCGCAAGCCCCCTGCCGGTAAGTTTCGAAACAAACCCGGCAATCGTTAAAACCGAGGGCGCCAACTGCCATACAGGAACAGATTATGACTTTTATACACTTTCCTTCCCTCCGGGCTTTACCTATGTCATTACAGGTAACCTGATTGATTATTACACTGACCCCACCCATACTTATACCCTCGACGCACAATGGTCCTCGTCCACCAACGGAACGACCTGGTCGGAGAATTATACTGACACCCTCCCCGTTATCATCTTGAATAACGGCGGAACGATCCTGTTCCAGGTTTCCCCATATTACGTCGGAGAGACAGGAACTTACCAGGCTGTCATACAGATAAGCAGGAATCCGCTGGGCGTAAATGATCAGATGCAGACTGACGGATTCAGGGTTTATCCCAATCCTGCATCAAATTTTTTAACCATCGAAACATCAGCAGTACAAACGCCGGGTCAATTATCCATCGTAAACCTGGATGGCCGGCAGCTCATCACATTCCAAATCACCCAAACCAAAACGCAATGCAACATCAGCAGCCTGCGCGGCGGCGTGTATTTTGTGCGGCTCACAAACGAAAAGGCTGTATGGACGGGGAAATTTGTAAAGTTGTAAAATCGCCCTCGCCCACCAGCCTTCTCCTGAATGAGAAGATCATTCCAGTTAAAGAACCTTATTTGGATAATCCTTTTGAAAGGAACTTGCCAAAGGAGATTCCGGCTTGATCATAACATGCCTGCAGGCGCATACCAACTGCAAAATCGAAGGTCATGTCGCCGTATGATACCTGTACCTTTTTAAGTACATTTTTCATTTCAACAGAAGCAATTACCTTTGAATGATCTGCTGTTTCCACTATATCTATCAACAGGCTGATGAAGGCCTCTTTTTTTGAAACACCAATATTCCAACCGGGATCAACAAAAAAAGTTTTCACTAAGAGCGTATACTTGGCATCAGATCCATTCTCTTTCCCAACTACTCCTTGTTTTTCAAGTTTCTCATTGAATGCCTGCAGGAATGCCGGCTGAAAAAGCCTGCTACGGTCATCCTTCCAGGCCTGGGCCCAGCGGTCGCCGTCGCCCGGATTTTTGGCATTTAGGTCTGAAGTCTTTTTATCGACATACTCTTTTTCGGGGGTACCCTTGCCTGTCGCAAATGGATTTGCCGCATTGCCAACGGTTATATTTGAATATTCAAACATAACATTCAGCGTTTTTTCACCTTTTAATGCATCCAGGCTGCCGGAGGTTAATTTCTGTGCAGCCAGGTTGACGGTTGATATCATGAATACCGCCATCAACAGTAAAATTCCTGGTCTTTTCATACTGGTTCGTTTTTTGTTAATGTTTTTTTTGCAGGATAAAAGTATAGTCATCACCGGCCCAGTACAAGGAAAGCAGGTAAGAATCTTACAATACGAGTAAGAAAAAATAAAAAACCGGAAGAAACCGGTCTAACCCAGGCTTTTTTACAATTCTTTACCTCTATTGTTAAATCCTTACCTGCTTCGTTTTTACATATGGCCACTTGAAGGTATATTTATCCTTTGAAAAAGAAAGTATCTGCTTCATACCAGATAAATAATCCTCAAAACCATGAAAAACAGACAACAATTCGAACAGTCGCTCATCGAAAAAGCGATGAAAGACCAGGATTTCAGACAGCGGCTTCTTGAAAACCCAAAGGCGGTCATTAAAGAAGAAACAGGGGTTGAGTTTCCGGCAACCCTCAACCTGAGAATTCTCGAGGAGGATCCTCACACAGTGTACTTGATCCTTCCGTTTATACCGTCTCGGTTAAATGAAACTGATCTGGATGAAACTGAGCTGGAAAGGATTGCCGGAGGGGGGCAATTTACAGGGTTCTCCTTTTGTCATACATGTGGTTGTGACTCTTTTACCCGTGAATGTGAGTAGTAATTTCCCAGCTTATATTTTTATTTGAAAACTTTAAATCCCGAACATATGAAAACCAAACTCTTATTTCTTTTTATCAGTCTCAATTGTTTGATTAACAATTTACAATCTCAGGATATCCTGGTTTATAACAACGGAGACGAAGTCCAGTCTAAAGTTATAGAGGTAACCGATGACAATATAAAATATAAAAAGTGGGGAAATCTAGACGGACCATCGTATACGGCCATTAAAAAGGACGTTTTAATGATAAAATATCAGAATGGATCGAAAGATGTATTTAATAATCAGCCGGCTCAGACTAATTCAAATACTGTTGTAACACAGAAAAAGTCTGAACCGGGAAAAATCTGCTTTTATTCTTCAGATAAACGGATTGATCAGATAGATATTTACGTTTATTATTATGACGAAGCCGGAGTAAAGAAATCAAGAGTCGGTCAGTTGGATTTCTATTTCAAAGGCCGTCCCGATTGCGGTCAGGATGGTACGTATACTTTAAATCTTCCGCCGGGCGATTATGACTACTATGCTGTTGAAGACGTTGTTTACGAAATGAAGGGCGCGTTCTCAGTAATTGAAAACCAATGTTCTTTTGTTGATGTCATATGCAGATAATCTGACCAAATTTATCTGTCTTTTGTTATATCCTAACTTGCAATATTCTGAAACAATGATCTTTAACATAAAGTTTCATTAAATAAAGACCTTTTCTGCACTTAATCGCGAGAGTTCTATTCATTAATAAACAAAAACTAAAATCACATCGTATGAAAACATTCCGCACTATTTCATTGTTTATTGCATTCCTGGTGGCATTGCCTTCATTCAGCCAGGACGTGGTGTTCTCAGCTAACACCAAAGCGCTGCTTTTGCAGACAAAACAGTATTCGTCCCTAAAAAGCAACCCGGCCCGGGTTTCGGCCGAACTGAAACAATTCTACCCGGTCAGGACCATTGAAAATCAAAATTTTATCGGGGCTCTGGTAAAGGTTGGTCCGGGTGTCGACGAAAAAGCCCTTATAAGCCTTGGCGTTAAAATCAACAGCCGTGTCGGCGACATCTGGTCTGTCATGATCCCCCTGTACTCACTTGAAAAGCTCAAAACAGTAAAAGGCCTGATTTATGTTGAGGGAGATTTTACCATTAAAAAGAAACTCGATAATGCGACAACGGAATGTAACGTCAAGCTTGTTCATGCAGGAACAGGAGTGCCGCGAAGCTGTTATGGCGACAGTGTGGTGATTGGAATCGTTGACGGCGGATTCGATTACACCCATCCGACGTTTTACGATACTACAGGAACAAACCTTCGCATTGTCAGATCCTGGGAGCAGGAAAACACCCAGGGCCCTCCTCCTGCGGGATTTAGCTATGGCACCGAGTTTTCGACCACCCAGGCCTTGCTCGACAAAAAGTCATCAAGCACATCCGGCAACCATGGTTGTCATGTGGCAGGCATAGCAGGTGGTTCAGGATACCTGACCCCCGGCAAGCAGTATATGGGAGTAGCCCCGGCCGCAGCACTTGTTTTTATAGAGATGGGTGAGGGTGCATCGGCCGTACAGGATGGAATAAGCTATACGTTTCAGTATGCAGCGTCGGTGGGAAGGCCTGCCGTCGTAAACCTCAGTCTGGGAACAGCAATCGGCCCTCACGACGGCACTTCCCTGCTCGACCAGGCGATCGACGGACTGGTTGGACAGGGAAGGATTGTTGCAGGAGCTGCAGGCAATGAAGGCAAAACGCCCCTCCACCTGTATCACGCCTTCAGCAGCGACACAGTAAGAACCTTCATGAATTTCGAAGACAGTGATGCCGGTCCGCAAATAAATGAAGGAAAGGTAGATAACTGGGGATCAGCAGGAAGCGACTTCTCCATTTCACTGAGTATGTTTGATCCGCAAGGAACACTCATATTGTCAACGCCATTCTATGCTGCTTCTTCAAATCCCTCTGTCGATACAAGCATTGTGGCAGGTAGCGATACCCTGAAATACAAAATTGCCGGAACAGGGAGCAGTCCGCTGAACCAGAAACCCAACCTCCTGGTCCAGGTTGAACGTAATGTAAATACGAACCGGGTAGGCATCACCCTTGCCAGTGCTAACAGCCAGGTCAATACATGGAACAACGGCACGGGAACCGGTGCATGCCTGTATGATACCCTGAACGGCACGAAAGTGCCTGGATATACTGCTGGAGATAATGTTTGCACCATAGGCGAGATCGGCGGCACCTCAAAAAAGATCATCACCGTGGGAGCATATACTACAAAACACGAGTATGTCAACATCAATGGAGTCACACAAACCAGTGAAGATGATCTGAATACGCTCGCAGGATTCTCAAGCAGGGGCCCTACGGTCGATGGAAGAACCAAACCGGAGATCACCGCACCGGGTGAAGAAGTGGTTTCGTCGGTCAATTCCTATTCCCCGAAGTATGACGAGAATAACAGCAGCACGGTGCTGAAAGTCGAGCAGGGGTCAGCTTCATGGTATTTTGCTGCCATGCAGGGCACTTCTATGGCAACTCCCATGACTACGGGAATTATCGCCCTTATGCTGCAGGCCAATCACCTTCTGGGTCCCGATCAGGTGAAGCAGATGCTACAGAATTCAGCCCGTACCGATTCGTATACAGGAACTATCCCCCCCGAAGGCAGCAACAGCTGGGGCTGGGGCAAGATCGATGCACAGAAGTCGGTTATGACAGCATTCGGATCAGTTGGTATCGAAGATCCGGAAAGAACTCAGATCGCAGCCTTTCCAAATCCGTCGGCCGGAATCGTAAATCTGAAGAACCCGGGCCTTAGCGGACCAACCTTAGAAATCAGCGTTCAAAATGCTTTGGGCGCCACAGTTCTTCGCCAGTCCCATAACTGGAATACGGATGAGGCGCTGCGGATTGACCTGGGCAATTGTCCTCAGGGAATGTATATCATTACAGTTCACAACGGCAGGGATCAGCAATCGCATACGAAGGTCCTGATTACCAGGTAAGAAAGAAAGAGTTTATTCCGGTACTGAACGATACGACGGGCATAGGATGGGCTGATACCCTTGAGCCTCCAGGCATGGAGACCAACATGTCGATCCTGAACCTTAGCGTTTTTTTATCCGCTTTTAAGTCTTGTTGGATTTATGTTTACTCACGATTATAGTAGTCCTGAATCGAGCTGGGGTTGCTCTGAACAAAACGAATCATCTGACCACCTTCCACCGATTTTGATTGACCACCTTACCTTATTATCAATCAATAAAATGGCATGGTCAGATTATTCCGGCGATGGCTGGTCAATGCGAGCGTTTTTTCCAAACCATTTATCTGCCCCTGCTTACCGAAAGCAGCCAAAGCCAAACACAAAGCAATCCCGACCCGGCAAAGCCCAGCACATTCACCCAGATTGGCAACTTCCATCCCGCAATAACCATGGAGACCCCGGTTACCACCCTCAAAAGGTGAAATATTGCAACAATGCCGAAAATGGTGCCGGCCACACGCAATCCAAGAATCTTTGAGTTTATTGACATGATACGATGATATAGGTGTCCAAAACTAATATCTTTTTGCAAAACTTTGTGATAGTAATTGAATTTTTGGACCAGAAAAATTACTACAATTGTTACTGCAAAAAGAAAAAACCACCTACAAAAACTGATGTAAGTAATTGATTTTCAAGTCGGGGTAGCAAGATTCGAACGTACGACCTCTTGCTCCCAAGCAGGCCTTTTGATTTCTCTTCTATTGTGTCAACAGCAGTACGCTGGCTCACTTGGTTAAGAAATTATGAGACCCCAGCCCTACTTTTTTTGCAGTTTTTTCAAATGCCGTGTCACTTCACGTTCCACTTGTTCAAAATCAGGCAGATCATCTATTTGGTCACTCAGGGTCGTCTTCCAGCGGCTCTTATATTGCGGTATCCGCTCTTCCAGTTTTGAATGAAAATTATCAGCTGACAACCCTTTGCTGTGGCACTTATGCGAGAATTCATTGATAAGTAAATCAACCTTCATGCCATGCACTGCGAGCAAATACCAGATGTCATAAAAATCCCTGGCCTGCATACGCTGCACCACCGATCGCAGCTTTTCAACGAGTACCTCTTCCAATTGATAACACAAAAGATCATGAGGTTCAAGGTCAGAATATCCGAGAAAAGCAGATTTTTTGACAGGCTTGAATTCCAGTTTTTCGCTTCTCGAAATATCGACCTTCACTTTTTTATTGCTGCCAAGGCCTCCCAATGGGCCGATATACCCGATATAAAAGTTGATGCCTCCATCCTCGTGTTCATTGTTATCAATGATTTCAAGCGGGATATTGGCTTCATTCCTGATATATTCAAAGGTCTCCCTGAACCATGAAAATATCTGATCGTTGTTCACCCTGTCGTCAAGCAATGTAAAGTCGAGGTCCTCTGAAAACCTGTAATCTTTAAAATAGAATTTTTTCAGAACGGTTCCACCCTTGAATGCCATGATCTCCGAAAGCTGTTCATGCCGGGCAATTCCATTCAAAATCCACGAAAGAACGTAATCTTTTTCGATCTGCTGGTCGCGTACTCCTGCACCGCGGGCAATGCGTTGTATCTCTCCGGGTCGTATCATGTGAAAATTGCGGATTTAATAGTCTCTGTCTCTAAATTTTGCCTGATGCTCCATCTGCTTCTCATCTTACCCGTCTCAGGCAATCCGGGATCCAGTAAGATATAGGAGGCCGTTTTTTCTTTGTGTAAATCCTCTATAATGCTTGTATTGATCTCAAACAATTCCAGAAGAAAACCAAGTCGCTTTACGACAGCTTGCGATTTGAACCGGGTGGCGTAGGAAAGGAGTTTATTGAAATCTATTTTATTTTTAGAACCTTCTATCGCTTTTGCAATTTCGACAATACCTCCTGCATATTCCGGTCGGAACAGGCAATCAATAAGTGTTTTCTCCAGATCGGAACACTGAACCTGGGTAAAATGGTCAATCCACATTTTCCGGACGCCGAAAAAATGGTCCTCATTGTGATAGATGAACTGGAATGTAACTTTCCTGATTGTGATTGAAGATGGTCTGATTTGCCTTGAAACAACGATTTGCTCTTTCATCGACGGTTGTGTGATCAAACTGTGAATTTGCAATGCCGAATAATACCCGATGTAATGGCCGGTATCACCGGTCAGGTACCCGGCAACCAGATGCCAGTCGGGCATGAAGGCTTCAGCATCCTGATCGTATGGAATCATATAATAAACGCCTTCTTTCAAACGCATCAGCAGTCCTCTTTTGGTCATATCACTAAGCAGTTCCTTCACTGCGCTATCGTTCGCCTGCGGAAACACCTTAAAAGCTTCGGCATAGTCAAAGCAAACCCGGTTCAATCCGAAAAAATAGGAAAGAAGCTCATTCGATTGCGTAGAAATGTTCTTACGTCTCATAGTAATCCAGTCAGGTTAAACCTGACCACAATGATACAAATAATAATCGAGCTAACTTACAACGTGACGAAAATAAATTATGTTTCATATCTTATTAGTCAGGTTTAACCTGACTAAAATGATATAAATAGTAATTATCCTTAATTGTCAGCCCAACTAATAGTCACTAAAAGAACCGTGACCTGTCTTGAAAAAACGCACTCAATATCGGGTCTCTGCCGCCCTAAATTGCCCATCAATAAACATCGAAGATCAATTCTCGGTATCAGGCAGCAACACATTGGCCCACCTCTTTTTTTCCTCGTCTTCAAAGTTGGCGAGATAGTTCATCGTGGTTTGTTTGCTTTTGTGGCCGAGCGATTCGCTTATGAATTCAACTGATGCTCCCGACCGTTTCAGGACCGTGGCAAAAGAATGTCGGGCTGTGTACGTGGTTGCCCTGTCAATCTCTTTAACCTTGCAGATGTTAGTCATGTTATCATTGATATTACGTACGGTCTGCTGAATTAACCGGTATTCATCATTGGGAGTAATGCCCTGATACAGTATGGGAAATATATACGAATCGCCGTCTGCTGGCTTATTGCCGTGTCGTTCTATTATTTGGCTTGCTTGCCGGGTAATCATGATTTCGATGTTTGTTTCCTCTTCTACCGTATCGGCTGTCTTAGCCCTGACCAGGATGATCTTATCTCCTTTTATATTCTCATACTTCAGGCGGGCTATATCTTTTATATTGATACCATTGCACAGATAACTGAACAGCCAGTAATCACGGCACTTCTCCTCCATCGTTCCTCTGGCCGCCTCGTATGCCGCAATCTTTGCCACATCGGCCTGAGTTAATGCTTTTTTTGAATTCTTGCCTTTGGGCACTGCATACAATCCATGCTTCGATTTTCCGAAGGGATATAATACGCCGGCGGGCTTTACTTTATTGAATACAGTACGAACATTCCGCAAATACATACTCACCGTAGTTCGGCTATTTGTAGTGGCTTTTTTTCTATCCTTGATGAGCTTTGGAGTGAGCATCCACTTTTCATAATCCTTCAGAAATTTCACTGTTACCGATTCAAATGGGAATTGCTCTTTGCCGGTAAATTCCTTAAGGGACCTTAGTGAACATTCATAGGTAACGGCTGTGCTGATTTTACCGGCTTCGCGGAATTGTTTTGCAGTGGCTTCGAGGATGGAAAAGAGGTCATTTGAATCTGTTGCCTTTGAATAATAAATTGTTACAAAATCATCAAAAGAAAAAACACTCATTTTACTTATCACCTCCGATGCCCTTTTCCTGTATTCCTCTAAAATTGTTTTTAAGGTTACATGGGTATCTTTACCAGGATTTTGTTTCATTACTTGTTTAAGGTCGGCAGGTAATAATGCAATACTCCGCCCTTTTAAAATTCCTAGCTCAAGGGAAATTTTCCGAATATCGGTAATACTTTGTTTTTCTTGATCTTTAGGTTCAAGGATCAGTGGATAAAGTCGTTGTACCCGGTTGTGGGTAATTCGAAGTTTTAATGTGGTCCTGCCATTTTTTAACGGATACCTGTTATCAGGAACAATCGCAGCAACAGCACTTCTATTTTTTTCTTCGACCTTCATGATACAAAAAATTTGCCTACAATTTGCATACAAATATAAACAAAATAGCAGAAAATAGCAAATTTTTTATCAACATTACCTTATGTATCTTATTGATCTTATGTATATTACAATATTTTTACAAATTTTTACAAAAGCCTCATTTTATGCCTTACAAGCAGAGGGTCACAGGTTCGAATCCTGGTGCTCCCACCAGATAACAAATTGATATTCAGTTAGTTGTGTAGTTCACGGCTAACTGATTTTCTTTTTATCCCCACCCATTTTCACGATTTTTGGGCCAGCATGTAAACCAGGGTGTAAACCGACACTTACATGAACGCCTCTATTTCAGTAGTTTGCTAAAAATCCAAAACCCACGTAAGGAAAATGGGGATCAGGTTGTCACGGTGAAATTAAGGGAAAAGGGGCCCGGATAAAAACAATTAAGGAGAGATTAATGAAGGCAATTTCCGCCATTCTAAGCGGTCATTCCCTTCTGCCAACATACAAATATTGACTGGTCGTACCAAGGAGATTAGGATTTTCGCAGGTTCTGCGCATACTGTTAAGCAGCTTTGTTTTTTCAGTTTTATCGTGACAATTTATCATCTGTAATGACAGGAAATCTCCAATCCCTTCGATGTTACGCAACCTTTCGGTAATAAATCCCTGCTCTTCCATCATTCGTTTCCCCTCTGCCGGCCAGCATCGGTATTGTTCAATCCTGAATCCGTTGAATAAAACGCTGGTAACCCCATTGTACTGAATGGAATCAATATAATCGAGGTCAAGAAGTGTTTCTGTGTCAACTTCCATCACCGGATTCAATTTTGGATAAGGGCTCATGAAAAGTGAAAAAATGACACCACCGGGTTTTAAAATTCGATACGCATGTGCAATTGCTTTATCTCGTTCAGCCTGCCCCACGAGATGATAGAGCGGCCCCATCAGGATCACTGCATCGGCAATGTCGTCATCAATCCATGAAAGGTCCGTGGCACATGCTTTTTCCGTGAACAGGAAACGATTGCCATAATTTCCATTCACCCGATGCCTTAACCGGGAGAGTGATTTTTCAGAAAGGTCAACAGCGCCCACTTTACAATGTCGTTGGAGCAATCCATCGGTATATCTGCCAGTTCCTGCTCCGATATCAATCACAGTCGATCCATCGGCAATATATTCATCCAGCAGTTCACTGATCAGGATGAATTCGGATTCCTTCAACGGACTTTCCGACAACCGCCTGTCTTCCTGCTCAACACCGGCATCATAGGCCTTTGAAATAACTTCCTTATCTGTTGTCATAATAAATCGTTTCTGTTGCAGGAACAATCAATGCTCTCGAACAATAGGGAATGGAATGTAGTTTGTTTCCGTAAATCGTCTGCATAAATTCAGCATCCCAGGGTTTCACCGGTTCAACAGGTCGTAACAAGTCACCCTTTCTGATAAAAATAAAATCATCCCCGTACAGGAACGCCAGGTTGGGATCATGAAGGACTGCCACAACGGTCAGATCTCCAAGGGTCAATTCCTTAAGCAGTGACATCAGTTTGATCTGATTGGCGAAATCAAGGTGTGTAGCAGGTTCGTCCAGAAGCAGTATTTCCGGCTCCTGGGCAAGAACCCTCGCAATCATGACAAGTTGTTGTTCTCCCCCCGAAAGCTCAGTATAAAACCGGTCCTTCAAGTCCTGAATCCCGGCTCGTTCCATGGCATATCCAGCAACCTCCTTATCCTTTGCTTTCGGGACCACATTCACATAACCGGCCCTGCCTGTGAGAACGACCTGTTCAACGGTAAATGGAAAGACTGCCCGGTGTTTCTGACCCAGAAAACCCACTAGTTTTGCCATTTTATTTAAGGTCAGTGTTCTGATCTCCTGGTTTCTGATCCTGATTTCGCCCTGCTTACAAGGTAATAATCCAGCGATGATCCGCAGCAGGGTTGATTTGCCACAACCATTTTTTCCAAGTATTACGGTGAGTTTTGATGACTCAATATTTACCGATACGTCTTGCAGAACCCTGTTAAGACCATAGGAAAATGAGAGGTTTTTGATAAAAATGGCTGAGTTCAATTCTCCCATCCGATGTTGGTTTTCTTAATTAAGTAAAGGAAAAACGGAGCCCCGATCAGCATGGTAAACACCCCGATCGGAATTTCAAACCTTGCTATAGTCCGGGAAAAGTCATCGATCAGGAGTAAAAAAGTTCCGCCGAACAGAAAGTTCAGCAATACCGAGCTGCGGTTGTCGGTTCCGGCCATCATCCTGACCATGTGGGGAACGATGAGTCCGTAAAGACCGATGATCCCTGCTACCGATACTGCAGCTGATGAAGCCAGAGTGGCGGCAATAAGAACAATGATCTTGCCCCGTTCCGGGTGAACCCCTGATGTTCTGGCTTCATCATCTCCAAGTGCCAAAACGTTTAATCGCCACCGCATCAGCCACAAAATAATTACACCAGCAACCATCGGGATCCAGGAGGAAGTCAGTGCGTTCCACCCTGCATTATGAAGGTTTCCCATGGTCCAGTGAACAATTGACTGCAGTTTGAACGGATCACACATAAACTGGATCATGGTCAGCAGGGCGGTAAAAATTCCTGTTACAATGACACCTGAAAGGATCAATGAGACAATCGAAACATTTTTATGTTTTCGGGCTGCCAGGTAGCTTAAGCCTACGGCAACCAGCCCGAAAAGAAATGCAGACAATTGCACCGGGATAATGGCATAGGCCAGTGCCAGGGCTGCACCAAAAGCCGCACCGGAAGAGAGACCAAGTATATAAGGCGAAACCAGCGGATTCCTGAATATTGCCTGCAAACCACTTCCGGATACAGCCAAGGATCCCCCGACAAGGAAGGCAAGCAGTATTCGGGGTAACCTGACATCAAGCAGGATGGTACTTATTAAGGCTTGTTCAGGTGATATCCCCCCTGCTGTGCCATTTATCCAACTCCAAAAAAAATGATACAGACCATGAAAGGAGACCGTGCCGGAAGGTCCGATGAAAAAAGAGATCAGAAAGACCGGAAACGGAAGCGAGTATAAAAGAACCCTAATAATTTGTTGGTTTCTCAATTCAGCAGTCCTCCTTTCTTTCCATACAGTTTCACCAGCATCTGTTGCTGTTCCGACAGCGGATCAAAGTTTACATATTCATCCGGGTAACACCATTCGTTCAGTATTTTCACCGCGTATTGAAACTTCAGTGTCCACAAATCGCAGCAGAAGGCAGTTGGCAGCTCAAAGACCATCTTTGCCTTGACTGCGCGTATATTGCCCCATTCAGGCAACCGGATGATATCTTCGGGGTTTTTATTTGCATTGTACCACATGACGATTACATCTGGATTCCATTCGATGATATTTTCGATATTGACCACCAGATGTTCATCCTGGGAATCACACACGTTGCGGGCGCCTGCCATGGTGATCAGCTCGTCTGCCATACTGTGCTTCCCGCTCGTTTCCAGTGGGCCTTGCGGCCACATGAAAAATATCTTTTTCTTCACACCCTCATCCCCGTGATGTTTTTCAGCAAATCCGGCTGTCTCCTTTTTAGTGTATTGAATAAGGGAATCTGCTCGAAGTTCAGTACAAGTAAGTCTCCCGAAATCGTTCAACTCTTTGTAAACATCGGCAGTGCTTTTGAGCATAACGGCATACACGGGAATCCCTTTTGATTCAATTGCCTTGATGGATTCCTCCTGTGAGGACCAGATGATCACCAGGTCAGGCTGAAGGGCGACAAGGCTTTCAATGTTTACAAAATCCCAGTTTCCTGGAGACCGGAGGGTTCTGGTTTTGATTCTGTCATCCAGCAGGGCATATTGTTCAGCGACATTTTCATCGTAAACACTAGTGGAAATTCCCACTACTTTATCTTCGGCACCGAGCATGTACAATCCTGATAGGGCGCTCTCGATCAGGCAGACGATGCGGACTGGAGGTTTGACAAAATTCAATTGCTTTGCCCGGAAATCTGTCACAGTAATGGTTCCCTGCCGCTTATTCTGCGGACTGTCGAGCCCATTTGAACAGCCTGAAAACAGTGCTGGAAACAACAGAACCATTACTAAATATAAAGACAGGGACTTCAGCATTTTTTTGTTTTAAAATTCAACTTTCAGGCCTCCCATTACAGAAAAACCGGTGTCCCTGAATTGCCAGGGCATCTCATATTGGTTATTCGTGATGTTATAGAATTGTCCGAAAAAGGATAAATTATATTTCCTGGTTTTTATGATTGTTTGAGATACAAAGGCGTTGAATTGAAGGCCCGGTGTAAATTTCCTGCGACCGGCTTTTGAACTGCTGTCAAAAAATCCACTATTGTAATTCAATGAAGGTGTAATTTGAAGACCAAATGGGGCAGTGAAGGAGAAGCCTGCATTAATAACCAATTCAGGAGAGAATGGAACATTACTTCCATCCTGGTCTGCATCTGAACTGTTGGAAATTTTAGTTTTCATCCAGGTCAGGTTGCCAAACCATCCGAACCATTTGCCAATGGTTTGCCGGAGTTCCGCTTCAACCCCTGTTGACAGGGATTTCCCGCCGTTCACCGATTGCGATTGGGAAGGGTTCTGCCTTACCACATTGTCGATGATCGCATCGCTGACGGTGGTGTTAAAAACTCTCAATGAAAATTGAATTTTCAACGGAAGCAGCAGGTCAATCCCCCCGTCAATTCCAATTCCTGATTCCGGTTTCAGACCTGGATTCGGCAGTTGGCCGCTGTGCAGGGTGTCCCCGGGTAGAATGGTCCCGCCTGTTGATTTCAACCCCGGTGTCATGAAACTATTTCCTGCATTTGCATATAAAGAGATAACCTCTGAGATATTGTATTTAACACCCAGACTATAAAGGAGCCGGTTCCACTGGCTGTTTTTTTGCCCCGGAGCACCACCGCTGATGAGTTCGATGTTATTTTGTGTGTTGTTGAATCGCAGACCTGCCCTGACAATAAATTTTGCAATGTGCAGTTCCTCCTGGAGGTAAACCCCTGTTTGACTTGATTTCGATTTGTTGCCATATGTGTTGTATCCAACCAGGGGATCGGTATAGGTCGCATAATCTGCTGCCTGGTAATCTACGCCGGCAGTAAGTACGCTTTCGTTCCAATGTTTTACCGTCACAAGCACATCGACCGGTATGATATGTTGAACGACGCCATTATTTGACGAAAGGCTGTCGATTACATTAAAATGACTTTCCTGCCAGGTACGGTAATAACCACGGTATCCCATATGTGCCTGCAAATCAATGTTTTTTCTTAAATTAAGGAAATACCCGGCATTGATTGTTGTATAATCATTGGCAAATCCGCGGTATACCCGGCCTGCATCACCGGTATGGAAGGTTTTATTTATAAAGAGTGTGACTTTTTGTCTGTCATCGTTTGAAAACCAGGTGGCGCCACCATAGATTTTTGCTTTCCGGTATTCAGGATTCTTCTGCATATTCAGCCAGGAGCCTTCGGTACCATAATTGGTATAATCAGACATTTCATAGTTTATCCCTGCATAGTAATGGATGTTTTTAGAGGTATCCTGGTGATAAAGTTGGCCATTCAATGTGTTGTAGGTCCCAAAGGAAATGCTTGCCCGTGTGGCGGCTTTATCAAATTTTTCCTTGAGAATAAGGTTTACCGTTCCGGCAAGTGGGCTTTGATTACCGGCAAAATCCTGTGAAAGGTAATTGGAATATAGCACCGAAGCCGGTCCTCGCTGTACTTCAATTCTGCTGACGGCTGACAAGTCAAGAGACATAGGGTCAATAAATGCATCCACCGGTAAACCCTGCAGCATGTAGGTGCTGTATTTCGGACCAATCCCGCCGTATGTTCCCCAGTTGGCATCATTTCGTGACAAAACGGAGACAGAGGCACCCGGTTGGTTTTGCAGGACATCACAGATATTACGGTTACCGGATATCGTGTTCTCTATTGTTTTTGCCGGTATCACCTCTATTTTCTGTGTGACATTACCAAGGGATTGCCAGGATTTGGAAGAGGTTATGACCACCTCTTTCAGTAATGTCGTGTCTTTTTTTACCTGTGTATAACAAGTAACCGGGAGAATCAAAACCAGGAGGAATGCCGACAAGGTTCTGGCTTTTGATGTTTGAATGTAGAAAAGTTTCATCATGTGCCGACTTTTAAGTTTTAAGGTTAATGTCTTGGGAGAATATTACGAAATTAAAAATCGTGTTACTCAATGAAGAAAAAAATTAGCCCAGTTCTGTCATCACCAGTTTGCCATGTCTGATTCCCTTGGTGCCGATAATTTTATCCGCCAGTTCAATCAGATCTTTGGATTTCCCTTTAACTGCTATTGTTTCCAGACAAAGGTCATGCTCAATATGCACATGCTGGGTGGAAAGAATCAGCTCGTGAAAGTCATGCTGAACTGTCATAAGTTTGCTGTTCAGCTCCCTCTTATGATGGTCATAAACAATGACAATTGCACCTGCCACGGTTTTATTCTGGTCCCAGCTTTCCTTAACCATTTTGCTTTTGATCAAAAAGCGAATCGCCTGTGACCTGCTGGGAAACTGGTTGGTCAATACCAGCTTATCCAGTTCCTTCAACATCTCCTCTTCGAGCGATACACCAAATCTTTTTACCTGCACCGTGTTATTAATTTACGATTCGTGTCACAAATATAGAAATAAATTTTAAAAAAGTACGCGAAAAGGTAGCTGCCCCTGGAAATTGAGGCATATGCCTTGATTTCAGATTGATATATCTCCTTCAACGAGGATGAAATTGTTTCGTTACCTATTATAACTCGCTCAAAAACACTACTGCTTATCTGCCGTTCCAGTTCCCTTACGCTGATATTCTCCTGTATGCAAAGCCGAAGATAGAATTCACGTTCCTCGTCTGTCTTTGTTCGGGAGATCAAAACCAAATGATGGGGCCAGCTGAGTCTGGCATGATACAGCCCCTGATATCTCTGGTCTCTCATTGTGACATCACCGATGGTACAGCTTCAGTTAGCTGATAATCTGATGATTGTATTTGTGTCATCACTGATGACACAAATTTGGAATGAGCATAGGTTTCATAAAACTGCTTCATCCTGTATAGTCCCCGGCGGTTAAACCCTTTCAAATCGGGATGCTCCTTTTGAATCAGGTCAGCCAACTCATTAATAGTTCCATCACCCCAGGCAGCATTAGCAACCTGTCTGTTTATGTATTCGGCAATATTCCAGTAAAGATTTATCAGTTCTGTTTTAACAGCCAGCAAGGCCTTATTGCGGGCCTGTTTAATGAGGGAAATTATCTCAGCAAATTTCTTGTCCACACGGGAGCACTTCTGTGGGACAAATATACTTTATTAACACCAACTAACCTGTAAACGAACTAAAAAGCAGGGTATCAGGGTTCATGAATTTTCCACCTAAAAAGTTGCCACAGTTTTTGAAAGTCGTTTTGAAACACCAGTAAAATCTACTCATTCGGAAGATGATTCGAATCCTGTTGCTCCCACGAGTTAAAGCACTGATTATCAGTGCTTTAACTTTTTAAGAACACCTGTCTTGGATCAAGAGGAAAATCTGGGGGGAAGGTATCTAAGCATAAATCAGGGTTCATGGTGTTTATATATTTATTCATGGCCCTGCTCAGACTTTCGTCAATGATTGGTTCAAGGATTTCTTTTAGTATTTCTTTCAAGAAATCGTTAAGTTTAATGTCCTGTTCCATATGATGTTCTTTTTAATTCTAAAATTATCTTAGTACATGACAATTTTTAACTATTTGATTATCAACATTTAATGTTAATAACTTTATCATAAAAACATCAATAATATGTAGATAAGACCTTGAATATCATTATCTTAGATTAATGTACC
>CAJAUM010000004.1 GCA_903945175.1 uncultured Bacteroidales bacterium
AATTGCTTTGGCTTCACAGCCTTCGCAAGATACGCAGCGTCGACTTCGACGAGTTGATACTCGTCCGACCATTCTGGCATCGGTGGGTTTGCGTCGGTCTTCGTCATTTCTGATCAGGCCTTACGCGCCAGTGGTCGACCGTATGAAGACGTAGCAACTTCTTTTGTCTTTGCTGCTCCACGCTTTTGCCACCATGCAAAGATGAGACCCATGATTACGAAGTAAAAAACGTGAATGACGACAACGATGATGTCGCGAATTGCTTCGTAACTGACATCAAAAGGAAACTGACCACCGAAGGACTGTGGCTTCAAGATGTCAAACGGTCCAAAAATAAGATTGTCTTTGCGCCATCCCAATTCTTTGTCGGCGTGGTCGATGAATTGATGGGGTACAACACCGAATGCAATGAACATGACGGCAAAAACGTAGGTCGCTCCAAAAATTGCTTCACCCCAGGTTGCTTTGCGATCTGCTGGGCGTCGCATGCCAACAACGATGATCCCACCAATTAAAACGAGGGTGAGGAAAAACGAAAACAGGAACGCTTGGTTCATGCCAGGCCACCGAAGGATGTCTATTGCCAACATGGTTCGCAGGGGTACCTTTCCTCATTCTCTTTCGGGTCAATTCCTTATCAATACCAAAATAAGGCTAGTCGGGCAAAGCGCCCAGTAGCGAAAACTACCGAGTTCGTGCAAAAGTGCTCTTTGTGACTTGTAACTACCTCGTCACCCAGCCGCGCTTTCTTTCCAACCCCGTGCGACGCGTTCTTGAATTGGCTCCAATTTGATTTAGAGTGGACGCCGTGACCGAGATACCCGAACACCTCCTCAAGCGCTCGAAAGATCGCCAACAGTCGGGTGCAACACCTTCCACGGATGCTGTGGCTACTACCTCTGCTGCGGTGCCTGCAGCAGTTGAAAAAGCATTTGCACAAGTTGCCCCACCAGTACTTCCCGATCCTTCCTATGTTGCTGCGGCCAAGTCGCGCAAAAAGATTCCATTCTGGGCAATGGCCACATTGAGCCTGCTTCCACTGTTGGCGTTTATGTACGTTGCGGCTCTTAAGCCACAGGAAAAAGTTATCGAGGGTCCGCTTGCTGTTGGTGCAACGGCGTACGGATCATGCGCTGGTTGTCACGGTGCCGAAGGTCAGGGTGGCGCAGGTCGTGCGCTATACAAAGGCGAAGTGATATGGAGCTGGCAATAGAGGAGTACAGTAAAACTAAAAACATTTAAGATGAGAACTTTATTCATGCTTTTGCTCTTTCTCATGACTTGTGAAATTTATGGGCAGGTTCCGGCTGGAATAACTGTGGTTGTAAAAAATCCTTCGTGGCAGGCTGAAGATGCTGCAAAAGAAAGTTTAGAAAAAGCTGATAGAATAAGGCAGATAACAACCCTTACAGAACAAGTCAATACACAAAAAAGAAAGCTTACAAGCTATAAGAGATGCAACGGAAAAGCTTAGAAAAATCAACCGTAAGGTTGCCAATTATCATAACCTTGAACTGGCGATTGCCCAGGTAAGTGATTCATATACACGTGTTCTAGGCTCTTTAAAAGCCATTGATGAACATAACTGTTTTAAGCCTTCAGAATATCATATGTTGAGTGAATCTATGATGGGTTTACTAAGCCAGACAAGCTACTCCATTACTACGCTTACAGTGGTGCTTACTGATAATTTCTCTGAGATGTCAGATGGTGAACGGTTACTTAATATGAACCAAGCGATTAAAGAGCTCAGAGAAAATCTAGGAGTTATAAATTCAGCAATAATTGAAGTTGAGATACTTGATAATCAACGGATGCAGCTTAGAACGCTGAATTATATTAATAGCATTTTTAAATAATTAATCATGGGGTTGGAATATTTAGATAAGGTTTATAAGGCAATGTTTGCAGGAGAGCTTAACTACCTGGTTATAGTTTCAAAATCAATAGGTGCTTTTATTTTAGTTCTATCACTTTGGAAAAGTTTTTTCAAAAGCTTTTCTAAGAACGGGAAAGTATTTAGCGAGGGAGATGAAGGTTTTTCACCGTACACCCTTTTTAGAATGCTAGGGCTTCTCTTGCTGGTTGGTTTCAGTACACAGATCTTGGATGTTTTTGATTCCGCCTGTGCAATGGTTGAATCGGAAGCATTAAAAGGGTTTAATAATAAGCCTGATTTGTTCACAGTTTCTTCATTTCCAGTTTCTCCGCCACCTGCGAATGAATCAGCAATTGATGGCGTTTTAAGAAAAATAGGAGAGGTTGTAAACATGATGAATCCTTCCAGCTGGACAGGAGGGGCTTACAGCCATATAACACAATTCCTGTTAAAGATACTTGACTTTCTAATTTACCCTGCTTTCCTGGCTGAGCGATATTTTTTCATGGGGCTGATTAAAATTTTTATTCCGCTTATGATTGCCCTTTCCATTTTTGATAAAACCAAAGATTATATCTACAACGTTTTCAAGATGTACGCCAGATATTATCTTGTTATTATCCCTTACGCTTTCGTTGTAGTTTTTGCAAACACCCTCTTTGATACGATGACAGTCATTATGCCTGTTTCTAGCGTTGGCCCAGGGAGTATGGCTATCTCAGGAGGGTTGATGGTCATATTGGCTCTTATCTTGGTTATAATAATCAAAATCAAGCTTTTTAAAGTTTCAATGCCTTTTATGAAAGAATTAATCAAGTAGAGTGATGGAAAAACCCAAAATAGATATTTATAAAACGCTAATTATTAATCGGCTGGTTGTATGGGGTCTAATGATTTCTTTCGTTTGTTCATCTGCGATTTTCGCATTTTCCATTAATAACCTTTATGCTAAGCAGTTAAATACTGTGCTTGTTCTTGACTCTAACGGCGAAGTTATTCCCATGAAGTGGATGCAAAGAGATGAAAATATAAAAGTTGAGATCAAGGATCACCTTGAAAAGTTTCATAATTATTTTTATCAATATGATGCTTATAATGTTGAGAAGAGCCTTGAAAAATCTTTGTGGTTTGGGGATAATTCTGTAGAGCAACTTTATATCAAACGTAAAAACGATGGCTGGTATACAAAGGTTTCCAATTATGGCATAAAACAAGAAATCGAAATTTTACCGGAAAATATCGAGATCCAAGGCAATAGCGAACCTTACTCTTTCAGGGTTAAAGCAATCCTTTCTATTACCCAGGATGAACAAACAGTAAGATACTCTTTTGAAACGACCGGGTTAATAATTTTCGTTAGCCGAAATTACCCCCTTAACCCTCATGGACTACTTATAACAAGGTTTGCAGAGCTTAACAGAAGCGAAATAAAATAGCTATGAATAAGGAGAAGTTAATATTTTTTGGTGCTATTGGCGTAGTTGTTCTTATAATGGTTATTTATGGTGTGAGTGTCTATTCTAAAAAAGACACTTCATCTGGATCTGCAGCTGCTGACTTTACAGTTCCCCCATTGGTGGAAAAAGACAAAACAAAGGAGGAATATAATAACCGGCTAAAAAAGGCCAACGCTTACCAGGAACCGGAAGCTAAACCTGATTTATCCAAGACCGCTAATTTTAAAACCTACCAGTCAGAACCACGGAAGGTTGTTGAAAAGGAGTCTAGCAGTGAAGACCAGGTTAAAAAGCCGGTAACCCAGAAACAAGAGCCCAAAAAAGCAAAAGAAGATACAGAAACAAAAAGTGAAGCTCCACAAAAGAAGGAAGAAGATACTGGAGGCTTTGGGATAATTGTTTCTGAAAGATCCTCAGGAAAAAAATCCACATCTGGTTCACAGGCTAAAAATGGTGAGTTTACTGCTGCAATGCTGGAAGAGGACACCAAAATAAAAAACCAATCTTCGGTTGTTTTTTTCCTCTTGGAGGATATCTCAATAGACGGAAAGATTTTTAAGAAAAACGCCATCCTTTATGGGAAAGCTTCAGAATATGGGAATGTTTTCGATATAAATATTTACCAGATAATGAATACTGATGGCGTGGTGTCATCAGTAAATAGTTTAATTGTCTTCGACGAAAAATATTCCCGGGGTCTGGCCTATGAAGGAAACCTTAACGAATCGGTAAGGGAGGGAGTTGGACAAACCACCAATGAAACGTCTTCTGCTATTTCCTCTGGTATTGCAGCAGGGACAGGCGTTGGCATTGCTGCCAACGCTGTTGATAATACAATAAGGGCCATGACACGAAAGAAGGAACCAATTATAAGCTTATACAAGGGCTACAGAGTTTTTATTAAAAAAGAGTAATATGCGAAATATTTTCTTAACGGTTTTTCTTGCTTTTTTGACAGGACCAGTATTCTGCCAAAACATGGGTGTAATAGAGGTAAATAAAGACTTTACCGCAACCCTTAATTTCACTGATAGTATTGTTTTCATTGTTGTTGGCAATAATCCATCGGTGGGAGAGAATAGGAACAAATATTATGATATTTTCCAAAACGGTAAGAATTGCGTTATCCGGGGTAACGATCCTCTTTCCCCGGAAACATCAATAACAGTAAAACTTGAAAATGAAAAGATCTGGTATGGCCGGTTGAAATATGGTGACAGCACTAAGATTTTCTATGACTTCACGGGCGAAGAAGTTAAAAAGATTGACGAGAAGAAAATGAAAGAGGTCGCCAGCGTTGAAAGCAACAATTCAAAGATGAGAGAACGGCTTAACAGTGTGCTTTCCGATAAGGTAGAATATAGTTCAATTGGAAAGGTAGAAAACGGAATGACCTTTCAAATTGCAAACATCAAGAATGATGACAGTTTTACATACTTCAAGCTCATCATAATTAACAATACCGGAAGCGACTATAACATTGACGGTATTTACTTCAAGGTTGTGGAAGGAAAGCGCAAAGGGATGAAAAAAAGCGAGGCCAAAATTGAACAGAGGATTAAAATCGAGTTTGAATCTCCTGTTAAGGTTGTCACCGCTTACCAAAAACAAGAGCTTGGTTATGTAACAGAACGTTTTACAGGGAGTAAGGAAGGCTCTGTTATTATCCAGCTCAGGGAACTCAAGGGAACCCGTAACCCGATTATAGAGATCTCAGGAGAAAAGATGTTAAAAGTGAAAGTATTCGAACAAAAACTCTCTGCAAATGAAAATTAGACTAATACTTGCATTTTTAATTCTTTCTGTTTCAGCTGGTGCACAGTTGATACATGTTGAAGGAAGTAAAGCTCTTGGGATTAATTACGCATATGTTAAAAACGGATTTAACGTCTCTTCAAGAATTACCTTTTACAAAAACAACAACCTTGCTTTTCGAGGAAGTATTGACTTTGAAAGAGTACGCTTTGATTTAAGCAAAGCCTCAATTGTCTATGCAAACCCCGAGCTGATGTATACTTTCTATAACCCTGGGGATAAGTTATTTTTCAATGTAAAAGGGGGAGTTCTAACTGGTGCGGAATTCATAAGTAATTCAATACTTGACAAGAAGAAAAGCCAGTTTTTTATTGGAGAGAACATCGGGCTCTCAGCTGAATATTTCATATCAAATAAGATCATGCTTAATCTCGATTTTGATCAGCGATTCTTCCAGATGAGTAAGGTCGGGAAGACCAGTTTCATTATAGGACTCGGAATAAATTATAACTTCTAGATTATGAAAAAGACATTACGTTTTTTTTTCCACAGCATTATAATTGTTTTCCTTTCAAACAATTTTTCTTTTGGTCAGTCATGTAGTTCAAATAGTCAAGGTATAGATGAATTTAATTCTATATGTGTTAACTCTGGTAGTACTACTACTTTATATGGATATTACAATCATTTTTACGCGTGTGATAAGTATGGATGGTGTGACGAGTATTGGTGGGCTAATCCTATTACAGTTAAAAGACCTGATGGATCTGTGGCTTTAGTAATAGATCCTTCGGAGCTTTCTGCAGATAGTTATTCGAATTTTTCTTATGTGTTTCCATCCGGATTTTTTAATGTCGTTGGTAATTGGGACATTTCTTACCTTTCTGAAGATTATTGTTCTGGTAGCAACTATACTGCCAGTTTTATAGTGAAAGTTGTTGGAGTATACAGTAATTCAATTGGATCGGACGAAGTAATCTGCAATGTTGGGGGAACGCCTCAGAATATAACGAACCTTTCACTTGCTTCTAATTCTACATATACAAATAAGTGGCAAAGCAAAACCGGTGCCGGCAGTTGGAATGATGTATCTGGTGCTACTCTAACATCTTATCAGCCAACTTATATTAATCAAACTACATTATATAGGAGAATTATTACCACTACAGAACTAGGCTGTGTTAGTAATCCCAGCAACGAAGTATCAAAATATGTTTATCCTTCGCTTACCCCGGCATCAATTGGTAATAATCAGGATGTTTGCTATAACATATCTCCCGCAGTAATTGGAGAAACATCAGCTCCAACAGGAGGGAGTTCTTATCCTAATTATAGCTACCAGTGGTATAGTTCGTTGGATAATACTAACTGGAACCCCATAACAGGCTCAACCTCAAAGACGTATCAGCCTTCTTTTACTCTTGGTTACACTTATTTTAAAAGAAAGACTATTGATGCAAGCTGTGGAGAAACATATACAAATTCGGTTCAGGTACATGGTTACAACGATCTGGCTCCTGGAACAATAGGATCAGACCAGCTTATATGTTATGGTGCTACTCCAAGCGCAATCTCAGTAACCGGAGTTGAGACCGGGGGTATCGGTTCAAACTCGTACCAGTGGTACAGCTCGCCAGATAACTCAAGTTGGTCAGCTGCCTCAGGATCTTCTACGGGTCAGAACTACCAGCCACCGGCTCTGACTTCTAAGACTTACTATCGTAAAGCAATTATAAACTCATGTAAGACGCTTTATACAAACACTGTCACAATTGATGTACGAACTAACTTATCAGCTGGAACCATTGGCAGTGACCAGACTATATGTTACAATGATACTCCCGCTATTATAGCAACCTTAACAAATCCTTCAGGTGCTTCAAATTCTTATACCTATCAATGGTACT
>CAJAUM010000005.1 GCA_903945175.1 uncultured Bacteroidales bacterium
CGGCCCAAGGATCTTACGAGTAAGGTTCATCGAGACATAACATATCTGATAAAAGCAGGCATCATCAATCCATTGAATGAGGAACATCAGACCAATCCTGCGTTTCCCATCCACAATAAAATCATCAATGGTCGCCAGACGAAAGTTTTCCGGAAGCTCGCTAAAGTATGCGAAGCCGCTTTGATTTTTCTTAAAAGGTGGCAGATTCATTTCGGGTAGAGTTTGGCTGAATTTTCAAAAAAAAAAATATATTTGGGGTTTGCCAGAGGCAAATTACCTTTCCAACAGTCCAACAGTCCAACAGCGTCCAACACGTTCCAACACGTTCCAACAGGTTCCAACACCTTTTATACCTTTAATATATTATAAATCAATAAAATATAAAATTGTTGGACTGTTGGAAAGGTAGAATCGGTTTTCATGAAAAATATCACTGATTTTTATTTTTTTCAAAGTCAGAATGGTGGTTCAGGGTTCAGATCGATCTCCGACTGCAGGTCCTCGGGCGGTTTCACTGGTGTAAGTTCCTGTTCAATAGCACTATTGGCTTTTGAAAAGGAATCCCGGACAGTCCTTTCAAGGTTCACATCTAGTTCACCAGGTCCATATTTGAACACATAAGCGGAAGTGTTACTGGTATCGAAGCGAACCCCAGAAGCGTTACCAACATAAGACTTATTGTTTTTAAGGTAATGGAGAATTGAAATCAGGTCGATCCCGTTTTTACCGGTCTGTTGGCGCCATTTTTCCATGTAAAGCGGATGAACCCTTGAAAACCGGATGAACAGGAGGTTTTGGGGTTTATCAAAAGGACCGGTCTTTTCTTTCCCGTCCTTATCCGTATATGACAGGGAAGGAGTAACATTGATTTTGAAATCCACCCCAGACTGTATCTTTCCTTCATCAAGCAAATACTCAACGGTCTTCCAGAAGTTTGAAATAGATTCTGAACTGCTGATCTGCTTTGACATGGAAGCAATATCATGTTTAACCTGAGCGTAAAGTGTTTCATAGGTGAAACTAAGCTCAAGTGGGTTCGCGCTTTCAAGGATTATCTTCACCGGTGCAAGCAAACAGCAATAATTGCGAACCAGTCTTTCATCGTAAGGAAGGTTTTCATTGGTCATGTCTGCCTTCAGTTCTTCCTGGATAGCGGAAAAGGTCATTGCGAATTGTTCTTCCATGACCTTCCGAAAATCAACAATTTTGCAGACAAGGGAACTTATCCCTGCAACCTCCAACTTTTTAAGCTGCTCATACTTTTCCATTTCCAGTTTTGAATATTTCTTTTTGATAAAAGAAAGCAGGCAAGCCCTGGTTAAAAGTGCATTGTCATCAAGCGTTGGAAGATACTGGCCGGAAATGCAGAACGCGCCATTGATTTTATTAATCATCGTTCTGCTGTCATTTGACAACTTTCCTTTCTCATGCCCAACCCCGTCATAGGCAGCTTTCAACAACTGAAAGCGCCGGGGGTCAATATCATTGGTATATTCATCGGCCCAAACGATAGAATTTTTAGCCCGGGAAGCCTTTCTTGAAAGGCCGACATGAGTACCTGAATTGAGGTTGAATGCAGGCATATTATGGAAAAAGAGGTTTGACAATGACCAGGCCAATTGACTTTTACCGGACTGCTTTTCACCGAACAGGAACAGGTGAGGAAAGATTTTATATTTCTCATAGATAAGATCGCGGAAAACCGTAGCGATGGCGAAAGAGACAGCGATCGTAGCATTGCTACCATAAACATCTGTCATAAGTTGCGACCACTGGCCGAAATTACAGGGAGCTTCATTATAAACAAAATAGCGGTCGTTTTCATACTCATCATCATCTTCTCTGACATTGCTGTACACCACTGAGAAGGCCGGAGAAAAGTACCTTTTTTCATTATGGGATGTTATCCCGAATTCATTTACAGGCTGCCAGGAGCCGTTATAAATGCCATTGGCGAAAGCGTAAAATCCTTCACGCTGCCAGCCTAACGTTTTGAGTTCATCACACTCTGGGAAATCATTTGAGATAAATTTCAATATTTTAAGATAATGAGCTTTGCCACCTGTCCAGATAAAGTTTCCTTCACCATAAACATAAGCCTGGAACTGCTCAACTGAAATAAAGTTCTTTGATGGTATGTCAATGATCTTTGAATCGCCATGTTCATTGGTGATACGAACAAGGCGTTTGTTGTCGATTTTAGAATAGATATGGTATAAGGGAATGATGATAAAATTTGATCCGCAAACCGGACCTCCCTCTTTGGTATGGAACCAATAACAGTTTTTTCTTACGAACCATCCTTGTTTATGTTCAGGGTCATTTTCATCTTCGATGAAATCAGCTACCCTTGCAAACTTTGGTTTTTTAGATTCATCAGATTGTTTCTTGAAAGTGTCTGTGAAAATCTTTTTTGATATTTTGAACTTCTTGGAAACGTATTTGAAGAACAGATCAGCCGAAGCTGGATCTTTGAGTTCAATGAAGTTCTGACAGATTACTGAAATTGCATCGGATTGCTGAAAGATATTGTCACCGGCTTGGGTGAGCAACAATTCAGCTTCGGTACAAATCTTTTCTTTTTTGCCGGCATTTGTCTCAAGGAGATCGATATTTTCATCCACGGAATATTCCTCCTAAATCATTAACACCAAGAGCCATTATTTGATCAACCAATTTTACTCTCTCTTCAAACTGATCAGTCAATTTCAAATGAGTGAGTACAGAAATGTGCATGTTGATTTCTCTCTCATGAGCCAGGGCAGCTCGCAAATAGGAGTTTTCTTCTTTGAGTGCATAATTTTCTTTAAGCACCCAATTGAGATTTTGCATGTAGTCCCAGGCGTATTTCATGATATCACTAGTCTTTTTCCAGAATTTCCAGGATTCAGTCTGTCCCGTTTTTAATTCAGAATTAGCCAACAGGGAATTGACTTCATGGATCCTGTCCATGAGCATACCGGGGGCACCCTCGTATAGTGAGCGTTGTAGTTTTGCCATAATAATTGAATTGGTTATTTTGGGAGGGGAGTGATCGTGTGTGGCTTGGGGCTGGTAAATTGTTTAATCACCGCCATTGAGAATTTTCTTTTCAGAATCAATAGCTGCAATAAGCTCACGTACACGATTCTCAATACGGGTTGGAGCCAAAGGGAGCCGTTTGCCATACTTGTCGGTATGCATATAACATATTTTATTACCGTCTTGACTCTGAAGTTCCTGAATGAGCGCTGAATAATTTCTCAACGCATCCCGTAAAAGATCGAGGTCCATCCTCGATGTATTTGAAAATGTTTTCATAAAATGTCGTTATTAAGGTTTCCAAGTGTTTGAAGGAGATAGTTCATCTGAACTGATTTTTTTCGCTGACCGGCTTACCGGCCCTTTCGCAGGTCTTCAAGAACTTCCGTTTCAAAGTAAAAAAGCTTTCCTCCCAGTTTATAAGAGCGGACCATCCCTGATTTACTATATCTGTGAAGTGCAGGTCGGCTAACCCCTATAATTTTGCAAACATATTTGGCCGTTACCGGTTTTTCGATTCTTAACATTTTGTCCATGATTTATAGTTTAAATTACCGGCGGCGAAAGTAGACAATCATGAGTGATAAAAAAAAATAAAGTTATGAACAACTACTTGATAGTGAACTATTTAATACAAATTAGTACAGAATAATACAAATAAATACAAGGATATACAAATAAAAAATTTCGAGGTATCCTGAAGAGATCCCGATATTATTTTTTTGCCCGGAAATGGATTTTTATTTTGCTATCTGAAAAGGTGATTTTCGATACGAAATAATAGTTCAAAATTAGCGACGGCTAATTTTTTTTATAAAACTATTTCAGGTAGCTTCAGATTTTTTGAAAGGAAATTAACGTAATTTTACAAGGGGTTACAAGCCATTATTTAGCTTGTCATTTGTTTACAAATTAGGCGTGTACGATTTGAACACCTGTCAGTAAAGTTGACAGTTTTTGGGCACTACCCTCTAAAACATTAGTAAATACTACCTATCCAGAAGCCATGTTAGCCCCTTCAAGGGTATAGTTCGAATTTCCCAAATATAGTTTAACCATCATAACGTATGCCGTGACCGCTGGGTCACTGGTTACTATCGCGTGTTTTACGGAATCAAAATGCAATGTATTTTCA
>CAJAUM010000006.1 GCA_903945175.1 uncultured Bacteroidales bacterium
CTTACAAACGATCAATCAACCGAAAACGGTTGATATCGTTTAGATTTAGAAAAAAAACAGAAAAACAACCCTGAAATTGTTAACAACCCTTGAATTTACGAAACAGGGGGTAAATAAGTACAAAGTTTTAATTTCGTCATATGCGCAGGTTTTGCATTTTATTATGGAGTTTTTTTCGGATCAGGAAAGGGTAAAAAAGAAAGTTGCACCTTTTCCGGGCTCACTTTCAGCTTTGATCCACCCTCCGTGTTTCAGGATGATTCTTTTCACCGTGGCAAGGCCGATGCCGGTTCCGGTAAACTGATCATCACTGTGCAGACGCTGAAAGGGATTAAATAATTTCACATATTGTCCCATGTCAAATCCTACTCCGTTATCCCTGATATAAAGCGCTTGCTTTCCATCCTTTTCCATCATTCCGAATTCGATCTTTGCCTGATCCGATTTTCCCGTATATTTCCAGGCATTGTCAAAAAGGTTCTGGAGCGCGATCTGTACCAACCGCACATCGGCTTCAACCACCAGGCCAGGCTGTATGATCACCTTCACATCATGGCCAGGATTTGATCGTTTAAGCTTTTTGCAAATCTCTTCAGCCATCTCTCCCAGGTTAATCTCCGATTTTTCCAGGTCTTGCCGGGCGATGCGCGACAACTTTAGCAATTCATCAATCAGCACATTCATCGACGATACGGACTCATCGATTTTCATGATGATTTCCATGGCGCTTTCATCCAACTGCGGGTAATCCTCGATCAGTACCTGTATCAATGCTTCGATCCTTCTGACAGGTGCTTTCAGGTCGTGGGATACAGAATAGGAAAAGGCCTCCAGTTCCATGTTCGAAGCGGCCAGTTGCGAGGTACGGTCGGCCACCTTCTGCTCCAGGCTTTCATTTAGTTTCCTTATCTCATCCGTTCTTTTTGTGACAAGGATCTCCAATTCCGTATTTCGCAACTTGCGGATTCGGAATGCATACATGGCATAGAGCGCTGTTAAAGCAGTTGAAAGGCAAAGAAGCCGGAACCACCAGGTCTGATAAAAAAACGGGTTGATATGAATGTTAACCGAAGCTGTTTGTTTACTCAGAATATCCTGGTAATTTCTGACCTCCACCTTAAAGGTATAGTTCCCATGCGGGACCTTGGTATATGATGCAAACCTCCTATCCCCGGCTTCGATCCATTCATTGTCGTAGCCTTCGAGTTTGTATCTGAAGGTCAGTTTTTCAGGAGCAATAAAACTCGGTGCGGTGTAGTTGATCTCCAGGTGAATAACCCCGGATGGCAGATCGAAGGAATCTGATCCTTCCAAAGCTTTGTTGTTAACCTTGATGGTGTCGATGGAAACGACAGGGGAGAACACAGGCATTGAACAGGCCATTGGGTCAATTTCAGCAATTCCTTCCGTTGTTGAAAACCACAGTTTATTGTCAGAAGTAATGCATCCCGCCTTGAAAACACCTCCGACACAACCTACCTCCATACCCTCTTCCTTGCCAAAGGAAATTACCCGCGGCAGTTTGTTTGCTCCCCGAATATATCCGTTCACTTCATCCTTCTTTACAACATAGATGCCATAGGTTGTTCCAATCCACAGATTGCGCATGTTGTCCTCCATGATGTGGCATATGGCCGGTTGTTTAGGATCAAGGCTATCCAGCAGACTTATTTTTCCGCTTTTTCCATCGATCCGGTTTAATCCATTGTTCCCTGTGCCAACCCACATGGTCCCCTCTGCATCCTCATACAGTGAAAGAATCAGGTTGCTGGCCAGTCCATCTTTTTGTGTAATGGTCGAAACTTTCCCATCCTTGATGATGTTGATTCCTCCCTCCTGGGTTCCAATCCACATCCTGCCAAGACGGTCTTCAAGAAAACAAAATATCCGGCCATCCGATAGGCCATCCCTGGTGGATATTGTTTTTATTTCATCTCCCTTCAGCAGGTAAATGCCCGCATCGGTGCCGGCCCATAAGGTGCCATTCCGATCAATATAAAGTGCATGAAACAGGGTGTTGTTCAGCTCCGAACGCGCCTTGAATATTTTTCTGTCTTTGCCGTTCCATGTGATCAGTGAGCCAATCGTGGCAACATGAATGTTGTTTGAGGCATCTCCGGCCACAGAGAAGACGGGCAAACCGTTGATGCCGAATTTTGAAGAAAGGTCTACGAATTTCCCATTTCTAAATTGGGTGATTCCGCCTGCCGCATGGCCAATAAGGATCTCTCCGTTTTGTGCCTTGCTGATTCCCATCACTGCATTTTCCGCCAGCCCGTTTTCGTGTGTATAGGTACGTACGATTTTTTGCCGGAGCCGGTTCAACCCATTGCCCTGCGTCCCAACCATGAGATCGCCTTCGGAATTGGACAAAATACAGGTCACCATATTCGATGATAAACTGTCATGGGTCGTAATATGAGTGAACTGCCTGTTCGCAGGATCATAGCAATAAATTCCGTCGCCCTCGGTACCCAGCCATATTTTTTTATCGGGGCCGGCAAGGATTGAATTTATCAAACTTTTATTTCCAAGGGGGCCGTTCATGATTTTGACGACGTTCCCATCTTTGATCAGGATGACATGCCCATCAGAACTGCCTGCCCATACCGTGTTATCACTTGCGAGCCCGATGGCTGTGATATCATTGGATAAAAGTCCGTTTTGCATGTTGAAGGTTGTAACGCGGCCCTCCTTCATACAACTAAGACCGGCATCGGTTCCGATCCAAAGTTCATTATTCACACCCTTTGAAATTACATGAATGTCATCGGAGGGAAGTCCGTCTCTTTTATTCAAAGGGGTAAACCGCCCCTTGCTGTATTCAATGAGTCCCATCCCATCAGGGGCTATCCAAATGTTCCCGGCTTCATCTTCAGCAATGGCTGAGATGGATTTGCCGTAAAAGGTCTCCTTTGTTCCCAGGGGGGTGAAATGGTTGTTCTTAAAAACATATACGAGTCCATTGTTCATGCCGCAGTACATTTTGCTATCGCCTGATAGATAAAGCACCCTGCAGAAATCTTCGGTTAACTCTTTTGTCGATTGCCGGTCAAATGTAAATGCATTGGCCCCGTCGAATCTGGTAATGCCATATTCATTGCCTATCCACAGAAATCCATCGGGTGTTTGGCACATGGCATAAATGCTTGAACCTAAGCCGTTCCTGTAATCCCATTTGTGGATAGCGAATTGTCCGGAATTTGCCTGGTTCGTCTGGTTTTGAGCCACGGAAATAATTGAAACTGCATATCCTATCACCACCGACAGGAGGAATTTTTTTATATGATTCATCTTAGTACATGACAATTTTTAACTATTTGATTATCAACATTTAATGTTAATAACTTTATCATAAAAACATCAATAATATGTAGATAAGACCTTGAATATCATTATCTTAGATTAATGTACCACCAAAAATTTAAGATGTA
>CAJAUM010000007.1 GCA_903945175.1 uncultured Bacteroidales bacterium
TGATAGGATATAAAAGCAGAGTTTCTGAGATTTTTAATCGTAAAAGGAAATTGACCCTTAAAATGATAAGAAATCTTCATGACAAGTTGAAGATACCATACGAATCCTTAATTACTGATTATAAACCTTGAAACATTCGACGGACGACGGTCCTCCGTTTTCCTGTCCTGTTTTTGGCGCTAAAGCTGAAAAGATAATATCCTTTTTAGGATTTGATATTGAAAATTTTCCAGATAAGGCCCTGTCTGAATTAAAGCAACTTCCATTGCTTCAAAAGCTCGAAGAAATTGAAGATACCGATATGTTTCTTTTTCAAAAGGGGTCAGGCTGGATGGAAAGAGGAAGTAAGTTGAAAACAATTAGATTGCAAAAAATCAGTAAGTTAGAATTTGATGATTTTCAAAAGGGGTCAAGCCTGGCAGAAAAAGGGGTCAAGCTGCTACCTAAACGGACGATCAATATTTTGAAATTGCTAATAATAAGTTTAACACCGATGAAAGTTGAAGATTTGATGCAATTTATGTCTTTCGGAAGTCGTGATAAATTCAGGGAACAATATCTGAATCTTTTAAGAAAAGAGGGTTTCATCGATCAAACAATCAGAGATAAACCGAATTCGCCCGATCAAAAATATATACTGACTGAGAAAGGTAAAATGTTCTTAGGTGGTTTTGAAATTGAATGAAACAGTTAGGGATCAACTTTATCAACGAAGCTTTCGACTTGAATCATGTATTCCCGTTAGGGCCGAATTTAATTGGGTTTGATGATGACATAAAGGCCTTTTCCGGGAGTCCTCACCGGCAAACTCATCCTCGCCACTGGCAATCCCCTCTACCTGATGTTCATGATCGTTTATGGCGTCGATACCTTTTTAACCATCCTCTACCGCTTAATCCGCCACGAAAACATCTTTGCCGCCCACCGCAGCCACCTGTATCAAATCTTAGCCAACGAATGAGGAATTTCCCATGTAAAAGTTTCAACAGGCTACACCGCAGCCCAACTGCTCATCAACCTGTTCATCATCGCGATGGCCGGGCAAGTGGCTTTGGGTTATCAGTTGGTGGTTTCGGTTGGAATCGTGGGAGCATTGGTGGCGGTATACTTCTATTTAAAAGGTAACAGACGACGGGCGACGGACGACGGACGACGGTCATCCGTCCTCCGTCATCGGTCACAAACACTCCTAAAAAATAAATATTTTCGTGAGTAAACCTGAAATAATCTCTGTTGCACCTCTCCGAGCGCCCAATAACCCTCATGGAACATGGCAGACAAGGCTGTTCTGACAGCAAGAATCAAATTCCCCTGCAAATTCATCAAGGCCAGAAGGGCAAGACATTGATTCCATTTCACCGGAAAGCTTAATCGGAATCCGTAACGAAGAATATGGTAATCATTCGCTGGTTTTAATAGAAGTTATTGAGGGAACGAAGAAGCCGTATTCTATCAATAATCAATGTTTTATTCGCTCGGGTGCTGAAACAAAGATTGCCGATAATAATGAAATGAGCAAGAACAAAATTACCATGTATGCCAATCATCATCAAAACTTTGAACGTCACTTGCTCCAGTATCGTAGTAAACCTTTGCTTTGACAGATGTTTGCGGATATTTATTACGAGGACTTTTTCCAAAAAGCAGGATTGCGTTACCGGTTGGGACAAGTTCCTGGGTTGCCAGATTCTTTTCCAGCAAATCACTTTCTAATAACTCCTGAAAGAACGCTGGTGATTTATAATCCAACCTCAATATGATTCTTCTTAAGGAAGGCAACACCACCGAAATCATCTTTTAGTGCCAAATCTTCTTCTCCAAACCAGACTTTAACAATCCTGGCATTGACAATTCGTTCGGAACAGGGAATTTTCGGTGCATTTCTTGAACCGGGCGAACAGGGTTCAAGTGTGGCAAATAACCAACATTCATCCAAAGGACGATGCCTGTTTTTCTTATCCATCAATGTATACTCAACGTGATCGCCCTCCCGAAGCTCACCTCTATAGGCACCCTCACAAAGGGAGGGGTGCACCAATTTTTGCCTGGAGTTTTGTATCTTTGCAGGTGCATCTTGCATAAAGAACAAATATCAACATAAACCGATTATGAAATTGTTGGTTGACATACGGGACAATAAAGCAGCTTTTCTTATGGAACTGCTAAATAATTTTTCTTTTGTTAAGGCAAAACCCATTACAAAAGAAACAGCGCTGCTTTTAGAAGAAATTAAAGAAGCGGTGGAAAATGTAACACTTGCAAAGCAAGGAAAACTTAAGGCAAAGCCACTCAACGAGCTACTCAATGAGCTATAGCGTTGTTACTATTCCGCCGTTTGACAGGCAACTTAAGCGTCTGGCAAAGAAATTCCCTTCACTATTCGGATAAATTGTGCTATCACACGCAATTTTGTAAAAAATTACGGTAAATCATATCTGCCCGAAAAGTTCTATCTGGAAGGCGACCAGCGAAGAGACCTGAGAGAATTGATATTTCGTGAATTGGTAGGCAATATGATCGTGCATAGAGAATATACGAGTGCACATACAACTGAACTGATTATCTACAAAGACAGCGTGGAAATCAGGAATCCCAACAGTTCCACTTTCATGTCCGGTTTTTGGGCATAAAGCTGAAAAGATAATATCCTTTTTAGGGTATGATGAAAAAAAGTTCCCTGAAAATTCATTGGCTGAGTTGAGGCAATTGCCTTTGCTGCAAAACCTCGATGAAATTGAGGATACCGATATGTTTCTTTTTCAAAAGGGGTCAGGCTGGATGGAAAAAGGAAGTAAGTTGAAATCAATTAGATTGCAAAAAACCAGTAAGTTAGAATTTGATGATTTTCAAAAGGGGTCAAGCCTGGCAGAAAAAGGGGTCGACTGACGACTGACGACGGTCATCCGTCATCGAACACTACCAAAAATAAACATTATCGAGCGTAAACCTCGAAACTTTAGCCTTAAATTTTGTATCTTTGCAAGTATGTGTTGACAAAAATATATTAAAAATCAGGACTATGAATACGGCATTAAAA
>CAJAUM010000008.1 GCA_903945175.1 uncultured Bacteroidales bacterium
CCTGGCAGGAAGAGCAATAATATTTGCATTATTATGTTTTCTTGCTAATTCAGTAACTTGATCATTCCAGCATATGGCAGCTCTTATTCCCTTATATTTGTTAGCAACAATAGCCATTCCATTGCCACTTCCGCATATCAGAATGCCATAATGATAGTCACCATTCTGTATGGCTTTCGACAAAGGATGAGCTGAATCAGGATAATCCATACTCTCATCTGAAAAGGTACCAAAGTCACGAATTGTATATCCCTTTTCGACCAGGGTGCGTTTTATAAATTCCTTAGTTAAAAATCCGGCATGATCACTTCCGATAGCAATATATACGACACTTTCTGACATTGTTAATACTTTATTTCACAAATATAATTATAAACGAATCATTATGAATGAAAAAGAAAATTGGTAACCAAATATTATCCTCAATATCAAATTATTAAATTTTTAACACTGATATGTTCACAACTGATTAATTTTGTGCCTAACTATTAATAAAAAGTAACGATAATCAAAATTTCTACAGAGAAAACTCTTTTCGATGCAGATAACAGGTTTTTTTAATCATATTTTAACAAAAACCAAATACCAAATTAGTATGTTTTTTTCAACAATCATTCCTATTTTCTATTATGAACAATTTTATCAATTATTTAAATAACAATATTTTACGTAGTTTTTTTTGTTAATAATTTGTTAATCAAATAACAAAAACATCATTTCAAAATTTTAGATCAAAAATAAATCAACAAAACTAACAGCAGTTATAATAAACATAAATAAATAAAGATCTATATATATTATTAAAACTCAATAAATCTTCAACTTTACCAAAATCAATGTAATTTCCGATGAAGACAAAAGTATCAGAATATTTACCCAATAAAATAAAGAAACTAAAGAAAGATAAAAATGCAGTTATATTGGCACATTATTATCAGATTCCGGAGATTCAGGATTTAGCCGATTTTGTTGGCGACAGCCTTGGATTATCTCAGAATGTGTTAAAGACCTCTGCTGATATCATTGTTTTCGCCGGGGTTCATTTTATGGCAGAAACAGCAAAAATACTGAATCCTGGAAAAAAAGTACTCATACCTGATTTAAATGCAGGATGTTCTTTGGCGGACTCATGTCCGCCAGATAAATTCAGAAATTTCAAGAAAAAATATCCTGATCATGTTGTGATTTCTTATATAAACTGTTCTGCCCAAATCAAAACGATGTCGGATGTAATATGTACCTCCAGTAATGCAGTTAAAATTGTTGATTCCTTTCCTGAAAATCAGAAGATAATTTTTGCTCCAGATAAAAACTTAGGAGGTTATATCAATGCTATAACTGGTCGTAACATGGTTTTATGGGATGGAAGTTGTGAAGTTCACGATGTCATTAAATCAGAAGCTGTTATTAATTTAAAAGCTAAAAACCCAGATGCAATGGTGATTGCACATCCTGAATGTAAGGCTGTTATACTTCAACTTGCTGATTTTATAGGCTCTACAACGGCATTGCTAAATTTCACCCTGAAAAGTAAAGCAAAAAAATTTATTGTTGCAACAGAAACAGGAATTCTTCATCAAATGAAAAAGGTTTCACCAGAGAAGGAATTTTTAATTGTACCATCCGACGAAACCTGTTCGTGTAATGATTGTCCGTATATGAAAATGAATACATTGGAGAAATTGTATCTTTGTCTAAACAATGAACAACCTGAATTAAAGTTATCGAAAAGCGTTATCGATAAGGCAAAGAAACCTATCTTGCGGATGCTGGAGTTATCTCAATAAACCCTGATAATCGTCATGAAACCAGATTTTGAACTTTATAATTTTCGGTTTATACTTTTTTTTTCATTTCTATGCTGTTTTGCAGGGGGTTATTCACAGGATTCACTTCAAAAAGAGGGATATTCCAAATATTATTATCCGAATGGCAAGATTTCAAGTGAAGGAACTTTAAAAGATGGAAAACCTGACGGTTACTGGAAATCATATAATGAAAGCGGATCAATTAAATCGGAGGGGAACAGGAAAAATTTTGAATTAGACAGTTTGTGGAAGTTTTACAACCAGGATGGAAAATTGTTACTCGAAATTTTTTACAAGTCGGGGAAAAAGAATGGATTGAAAACCAGTTATCTTGATAAAGAGACGGTTAGAGAGAATTTCCGCAATGATATAAAAGAGGGATATACGAGATATTTTTATCGTGAAGGAAAAATAAAACAGGAAATACCCTTCATCAAGGGGCTGGAACAGGGTTTTGGCAAAGAATATGGTACTGATGGGACCATTATCACATTAACCGAATACAAAAAGGGTTTTATTGTTGACAGGTTGCGGATCAACAGGAGGGATGGTCAGGGAAGGAAACAGGGCCGCTGGTATTCTTTTTATGAGAATGGTAACCTTAAAACAGAAGTTACCTACAAAGACGACATGAAAAACGGGTATCTAAAGGAATATTCTGAAAGTGGAGATTTATTGAAGATTTCAAAATTTGTGGATGATGTTATTCAGCCTGAGGCAGAAGAGATACAAAAGCTGGAAGTACAGAATGAATATTATCCAAATGGAAAGATAAAAATCAGTGCCATGTTCCGGAATGGTGTCCCTGAAGGGCTGAAAAGAGAGTACACAGCGGAAGGCAATCTTGAAAAAGCGTACCTTTACAAAAATGGGGTGATCATCGGTGAGGGGATTGTGAAGGAGGATGGCAATCGTGACGGGCAATGGAAAGATTTTTACTCGGATGGTTCGCTTCAGGCTGAGGGAATTTATGACAATGGCAAACAAATCGGCGAGTGGAAATATTATCATCTCAACGGCAAGCTTGAGCAGACGGGAAAGTTCAACAAGCAGGGAAAGTTCGAGGGCAAATGGAAATGGTATTTTGACAATAGCAAGCTGCTCAAGGAGGAAAATTACCGAAACGGACTGAAAGATGGCATGTCAACAGCGTATGATGAAACGGGCAAGGTGATAGAAGAGGGTGAGTTTGTAGATGGCAACGAAGACGGCCCCTGGTTTGAACAGATTGGCGATACCTATACCCGGGGTACATATCGTGACGGATTGCGGAATGGAAAGTGGTACAATTTTTATCTCAATAGCGACAGCCTAAAAACCGACAGCCTATGCTATTTTAAAGGAAATTTTATCGAGGACAATCCTGACGGCAAGCACATCTATTACTGGGAAAATGGAAAGGTTAAAGACGAAGGTTCCTACGTGATGGGGAAGAAAGAGGGAGAGTGGTATAAATACAATTTTGACGGAACCCTGTTCATGATCATATCTTATAAGCAGGGGGTTGAAACCCGTTATGATGGCGTAAAGATTAAACCGGCGTATGAAAAGGAGGAGGATTAAATGAAGACAGAAAGACCAAAAAGGCCCGAAAAACCGGGTAAACAAGACAGGCCTGAAAAATCGGCAAAATATGAAAAGGTGATTAAGCTTGACAGGTCCAACCTGCCGGAGCGTACAACCAAGCCCAAAAAGATTATCAGGCGTGGAGAGAAGAGCGCTGATTCGGATTCAATAAGGCTTAACAAGTATATTTCCAATTCGGGGGTTTGCTCTCGCCGTGAAGCCGATAAGCTCATCGAAGCCGGTGTAGTTTCGGTAAACGGTAAAGTTGTGACAGAATTGGGTACCAAAGTTGGGCCTGGAGATAAAGTTCAGTATGGCGATCAGACCATTAACCGTGAAAAACCAAGATATGTATTGCTAAACAAACCCAAGGGGTATATCACTACGGCTGATGATCCTGAAAAACGCAAAACGGTGATGAGTCTTGTTGCGGGTGCCTGCAAGGAGCGTATTTATCCAGTTGGCAGACTCGACCGAAACACCACAGGGTTGCTCCTGTTTACCAACGACGGGATGATTGCAAAGAAACTTACGCATCCCAGGTATGGGATCAAGAAAATCTATCATGTTGAGATCGATCAAAATCTGACCAGGGTTGATTTTGTAAAAATCCAGGAGGGTTTTAAACTTGATGATGAAATGGTTCATGTTGACAGCATTGAGTATATCGGTGACGGGAAGGATAAAAAGCAGATTGGTCTTGAATTACATTCGGGACAAAACCGCGTTGTCAGGCGTATTTTTGAACATTTTGAACACAAGGTTTTGAGGCTTGACCGAGTTTATTATGCTGGTCTCACCAAAAAGAATTTACCGCGTGGCCATTGGCGTTTTCTTGAAGAACAGGAGATAAACATGCTTAAAATGATCAGTTCAAATATCGGATAATTTATGAATCCAATAAGTATTTATATTGTTGAAGACGAATTACTTATTTCGGCAAGTTTAAAATCTCAGCTTCAACAATTTGGCTATGAGGTTCGTGGTTCAGCCATGAGTGGAGAGATTTGCCTTGAAGAGATTGCGGAACTATCCCGGCAGGGAAGGGAACCCGAAATAGTGTTGATGGATATTCATCTTCGGGGTGAAATGGATGGCATTGAAACCGCCAAAAAGATGAATGAAAAATTCAATTGTGCCATCATCTTTCTAACAGGTCAAAGTTCGAAGGAGGTTTATGAACGTTCATTCAAAATCAAACCTTTTGGCTATCTTCTGAAGCCTATAGACATGGAACAGACTAAAATGACCGTAGAAATTGCATCATATCAGAGAAATCTTGAAATCGAAAACAATCTCTACCAAAAAGATCTTGAAGCGTTGCTTGAAAAGCGGTCTCAGGAAAACAAGGAGTTGATTTCCATGTACCAGAGCATTGTCGATAATTCACTGTTGGGACTGGCCATCATGCAGGATGAGAAGTTCGTATTTGTAAACAAGCGGTTTGCAGAAATTTTTGGTTTTATCCATGAGGAATTTCACTTTTTTTCGATCAAAGATGTAGTTGGTTTATTGCACCCGGAGGATAAAGGGAAGATAGTTCTCTTATCAAAGGCCTCATTGGACTACACCGATGATCCACAAACCACCTGTGTGAGGATTTTAACCAAGGATAATCGGGTAAGACATTTTGAAACTGCCTTAAAGCCCATTGTTTATAAAGGCAAACCTGCGCTTCATCAAACTTTCTTGGATATCACAGATTATTGCTCCAGAAATTCATAATTATGAGAAAGCTGTTTTTATTGTTTTTTGCCGGGCTTTTTTCTCCTGTCCTGGCCCAAGTTTCCATTCAGGAACTTGCAAAAAATGGGGGAGATGCTAAAACATTTCCAAGCCACGATGCATTGATCATATTCGACAGTACGCTGGTTGATATGCAGGAAACAGGCCTCACCTATGTTGTCAATCACACACTTACAAAGGCCTTGACCACTCATGGAGCGCTGGAGCTCAGTATTGTAAAATATGGGTATGACCCGCTTTCGGCTTTTGTTGAAATTAAAAAAGCGGTTGTTTATAAGAACGACGGCCGGATCATTGACCTCGATGTTCAAAAGGCGTTTGATTATCCTGCTCCGGCACGAGCCATCTATTGGGGTGCAAGGGAAAAGATGCTTGAAATCGGCCTGCTTGAACCCGGAGATGCCGTGGAGGTGGTCATGTTCAGAAAGGGGTTTACCTATGCGCTTTTAACTTCCGATGATGATGAAAAATACATTCCGCCCATGAAGGGGCAATTCTATGACATTGTCGAGTTTTTCAGCACCAATCCAATCAGAGATAAGGTATACCAGGTAAAAGTTCCCAAGAATAAACCACTGCAGTACCAGTTTTATAATGGCGAGGCACAGTCTTCATGCTGGTTTTCCGATGACAAAATTATTTATTCTTTCAGCAAAAAGGACATTTTGCCGCTAAAGAATGAATCACGCATGGTGGCCATGGTTGATGTGGCTCCAAAATTATTGGTATCCACAACCAGCAAGTGGAATGAAAAGTCAACCTGGTTCTTGAAGGTCAACGAGGATTTTGGCAGTTTTACTTCCACCAAAGAGATAAAAGAGAAGGTGGACGAGATACTGAAAGGCGCCAAAGACGAAATGGATTCTGTCTCCCGGCTTACGCATTGGTGTGCTGATGAAATCCGTTATTCGGGGATTTCCATGGGTTGTGGCGAGGGGTTTACCCTGCACAAAGGGGACATGACTTTTACTGACCGCTGTGGGGTATGCAAAGATAAAGCCGGTATACTGATCACCATGTTGCGGGCAGCAGGTTTCGAATCATATCCCGCCATGACCATGGCCGGATCGCGCATTGATTATATTCCTGCCGACCAGTTTAACCATTGCGTGACTGTTGTAAAGTTGCGTGATGGAAAGTATCATTTACTCGACCCGACCTGGGTGCCATTTGTTCGTGAATTGTGGTCGAGTGCGGAACAGCAGCAGCAATACCTGATGGGGGTTCCGGAAGGTGCTGACCTGGCAACAACCCCTATTTCTGATCCAGAAAATCACTTCATAAAAATTGATGGTGACTCGGAAATAGGGAACGGGGGAACCCTTTCCGGCCACATCACTATTTCGGGAGAAGGGCAATCGGATGCAGCCATCCGCGGTTTATTCAAGAATTCAAGCAAAACAGCCTGGTTTCAGAATGTAGAACGGGAATTGCTCAGGTTATGGCCACAGGCAACGGTGACCCAGGTAACATATTCAGAGCCCCTGGATTATCAAAAATCCAATATCTGGATTACTATCGAATATACCATTCCCGAATTTGCAATGGTTTCGGGAACCACGATGATCTTCACCCCACTTTCGGCAGGAGGGATCTTCAAATCTTTTCAGTCTCATTTATCATTTGATACCGGGTTAAGGGAGCGCAAATATCCATTCAGGGACCGTTGTTCTAGAAAAGTCGAAATCAAAGAATCCATAAAACTTCCTTATATCAAGAAGATCATCAGAATACCTGAATCAATTTCAAAATCCGGCGAAGCGGCCTCTTACCAGGGCGGGTATGTTATCTCAGACGGAATGATCGTCTTTTCGGGAACATCGGTTTTCAGCAAGAGACAATATGATCCGCAGGACTGGCCACAATTCAAAGCTGCTGTTGATGCACAAAACAGATTTTCCGGACAGTCGGTCATGGTTGAGTTATAAATATAAATTCCCTTTGAAATAAAGTGCTTTTATGAAAACAAGTTATCTGATTTCCTTCTTCTTTTGTTGCCTGATTTTCGACTCTTTTCATCTCAATGCCCAGGACGAAAAACATGATGCAGGGTATCGTTCCATAATCAAGGAATACACCCTGAATCCCGACGGAAGTGCAGATTACCGATATATTAAAGAGCAAAAGCTTCATACCTACCGGGCCTTTCACAACCTTTACGGCGAAACCTTTGTAGTGTACAATCCAACATTCCAAAAATTAAAAATCAATGAGGTTTACACGGTGATGGCCGACGGTAAAAAAATCATTGCTCCCCCGAATGCTTTTAACGAAGTACTTCCCGGATATGCGGCCAATGCCCCGGCTTACAATTCGTTGCGTGAAATGGTGATCACACATACCGGACTTGAGCGCAAGGCCACCATCAATCTGGATTACCAGATTCATACTGAAAAAGGGTATATTCCTGCACTGATGGGTAATGAATTATTGGCTGAAAACGAACCCATAGAGACCATGGAAATCCGCGTCCGGATTCCTGTGGGGCAAAACCTATATTATAAGTTGTTTAATGCTGAATGTCTGCCCGAAAAGCGTATTGAAGGGGGCTACCAGGTTTATATATGGAAACTGACAGAATTGCCGGCCATTTTGGTCGAAGAGGCGCAACAGGGCCTCAATGAGCGTTATCCCAGGCTTGTTTTCAGCACTTCTGATGACCTGGAAAAGGTACGTGCGTTTTTGACAAATCAGCCAGCGTTCCGTTTTTTTATTACCGGCCAGATGAAAAATGAAACCGACAACCTGATGACAGGTAAAGGGGATAAATTCGAACAAGCGCTGAAAATGCAAGAACGGGTTGTAGATGACATGCGCCTGTACCCCATCCCATTGCGGGTGGGTTTGTATCAATGCCGGACGCCCGAACAGATATGGAGCAGCAATGGGGGAACGCTGGTTGAAAAGGCTGTTTTGTTCGCATCGTTACTAAAATCGGCTGGATTAAATGCCAATGTTGTTGGCATTGTAAGAACGGCCTTTACTGACGATCATATTGCCACACTGGCCGATATAGAAGATTTTGCGGTGCAGGTAGAATTTAAAGACAGGGGAACCTGGTATTTTTCCTTAACCGGATTAAATGGAATTAACCTGAAATATACACTTCCGGGTCGATCGTTTATTGTTTTAAAGCCAGAAGAAAAGGTTTCGCTGATCAAAGCGGAAACTCCAACACAAATGGTGAATGTAAGTGGAAAATTCATCGTATCCTCAGATCCCAAACTAACAGGAGAGATTTCAATTCGTTTTGATGGAAGCGTTTATCCATATGCCAGCCTGTTACGCGACAAGAATAAAATTAAGAACTCCCTTTCCGGAGGGTTGATCGGCAATGACACAAATAATTTGAAATCCAGCGCATTGAATACGGAGAATGGATTTCAGACCTTTATTGCTCAAAGTGATAAACCATTCAGGAAAGATTCGAATTTGTATTATTTTACATTGCCCGTGGTCATTTCGGGGATTGACAGCTGGGGGATCAGGACCCTTTCGAAACAACGGGTAAGTCCCTATGAAATTCCTGCATTGGCCGAAGAGGGGTATTCCTATACCTTGACCTTACCGGCTAACATGCGCCTATTCACTCCTCAAAAAAAACAGGTTATCAATAACAAGGCAGGTACCTTTACATGGGAGGTGAGCTTAGGCGGAGGAAAGGTGACGGTGACACGCCAGATGAAATTCAACGATCGGATATTCAGCCCTTCAAACTATAATGATTTTAAAATCATTATGGATTACTGGAACAATCCCTGGTACCGTCAAATTATTTTCATATCAGAATAACAGGAAAAATTACAGGTGTGTATCAGTGTGTTATAATACGACCAAGCCCCTCTTTGTTAATCCGAATGCTCTGCTTTTTCAGCTCGTGAAAGGTTTTCATCAAAGCATCCTGCTCCTCACGGATGGTGGCAGAGGATAATTTTTTCCGGGTTTCAGATATCATTTTATCCAACTTTCTGGCTTTGAATGCATGAAGGGCCAACATGACATGCATATGCAGTCTGGTCTCTTCCGAAGTGACCATGATGTTGTTTTTCAACCAGTTTTCACTTAACTCATAGGGCGAAAACACCAGGTTGACGGCCATGGTGGAAACAGCATGATTGCTGTGCGAAAGAAACCAGTTTCGGTCTGGGATTGCATCGTTTTCCACCCCTTTTACATACTCCGAAAAAATCGATTTAAAGATGACATTTTCAAACCCCATTTCATCATGTGTAATGTCATGCACAACATAATCAGCCACATTGACCGGAACATCCTCTTCCTCGCTGCTGATAAGTTTAATGCGGATAACATCCTGACCGTACAATAAAAGCAACCGGATAACATCTTTTTCCTGGTATTCGGCTGAATCGGGATCAAAGTCAATTTGAGGTTCGGCGGTTATTTGATCGGAAGGAATTTGCTCCAGCTCCTTTTCTAACCCAGGTAAGTTTTTTTTCAGTTTACCCCGAAGGATTTTATTCAATTCATTCATAAGCACCTGCTCAGGAATGGTCATCAGGCTTGAACATTCCCTGACATACAGCGAGCGTGAGATTCCATCAGGAATAAGCGCGATGGTATTTACAATCTCCTTTATCAATGCCGCTTTTTTAATCGGGTCATTTTGGGTTTCGCCGAGCAGCAGCCGGGTTTTGAACAGAATAAAATTGACTGCATTTTCATCAATGAATGATCCCACCTCCGATGGATGATGTTGGCGGGCAAAGGAATCAGGATCTTCCCCATCGGGGAAAAGCACGATCTTCACATTCATCCCTTGTTCAACGATCATATCAATCCCGCGGAAGGAGGCCTTGATACCGGCGGGGTCGCCATCGTACAAAATAGAGATATTGGATGTATACCGCTGGATCATGCGCACCTGGTCTTGCGTGAGTGAGGTTCCCGATGACGCTACCACATTTTCTATGCCTGCCTGATGCATGGATATCACATCGGTGTACCCTTCAACCAGAAGGCAATTATCTTTTGAAATGATGGCATTCTTGGCAAAATAGATCCCGTACAGGGTTTTGCTTTTGTTGTAGATGTCGGATTCAGGGGAATTGACATATTTCGGCCGGTTTTTGTCGCTGCCCAGGATACGTCCGCCGAAGCCAATCACCCGACCTGAGGCGCTATGAATCGGAAAAATGACCCGTGAATGGAACCGGTCGTATAACCGGTTATCTTTTTCAAGTGACAGTCCGGTTTTAAGAAGGAAGTCTTTTTTGTATCCCTGCTGAATGGCAAATTCAGAGAAGGCATCCCATTTATCAGGACTAAATCCCAGTTGAAATTTATGTATCACCTCCTCGCGAATTCCGCGTTCCCTGAAGTAGGATAATCCAATAGCCTTCCCCTCTTCCGTTTCGGATAGTGTTAATGTAAAAAATTTTTGTGCAAAAAGATTCAGGTTGTAAAGGCTCTCTTTCTCGTTCAGTTCCAGGATTTGTTCCGGTGTCTGTTCCTCCTCTTCAACTTCAATGTTGTATTTTCTGGCAAGGTATTTTAGTGCTTCGGGATAAGAAAAATGTTCATGTTCCATGATGAAATTGACAGAATTCCCAGCCTTACCACATCCAAAACACTTGTATATCCCTTTTGCCGGAGAAACTGTAAAAGAGGGTGTTTTCTCATTGTGGAAGGGACATAATCCGATCTGGTTCACTCCACGACGGCGAAGGGTGACAAAATCACCGATCACCTCCTCAATTCGGGCCGTGGAGATGATATTGTCAATAGTATCGTGATTAATCATGATATTTCATCAAAAAATGTTCAATACCCGCCTCGGTGAATTGTTCTCCAAATTTAATAAAACCATTCCGTTCATAAAACGTAACTGCTTTTAACTGTGCATGCAGATATATTCTTTTTTCCATGGGAGCAACATCTTTTAATATCTCTTTCAGTATGACTTCGCCGAATCCCCGGTTACGAAATTGTGGAAGGACGGCGAACCGTTCCAGCTTGACTCCCATTTCAGTTTCCCGCCACCGGGCCGCAGCAATGGGTTTTTCACCAAGAAACAGCAGATAATGGGATGACTCTTCTTCATGCTCGTATTCAAGTTCCGGATCGACATGCTGTTCTTCAACAAAAACCACTCTTCTTATAGCAAGAGCCCAGTCTGAAAACTCTTTGTTCTGGAATGTAAATCTCTTTACTGTTAACACGAATCCGGATTTAACTTCTCAAAGATAACGTTTCCCAGCCATCCGGAGTCAGGTTCATTACCTCCCTGAATCCGATTTCAAAAAGTATGTCTGCAGTTTCACTGAAAAGCAGAGAAATCTCCCGGGGTTTATGAGCGTCGGAACTGATAATGACAGGGATATTCATTTCATGGATTTTTTTCAACACGGACGGACCAGGAAAAAGAGAATCGGATCGTTTTTTATAAAGTCCGCGTGTGTTTACTTCAATAATAGTTCCAGTTTGTCGCACCAGATCAAGTGTTTCACTAACCAGTCCGGAATACCACGGTTCTGATTCCGAAAAAAATCTTCCGTTGTTGTGCATTTTAATCTTATCCAGATGGCCAATGACATCCATACGGCTGGTAGTGAGCATCTCATTAATCTGCCGATAATAAGCGGTGACTCCTTTTCGGATATCACCGCCAAACAAGGTATTCAAACCATCGTCGTAGGTAGCAGGATCTGGGCCGTCGATAAACCAGAGGTCATGCGAAGAGCCATTCCGGACCAGGTGAACAGACCCGATCAGGTAATCGAGGGGAAGAGTCGTTTGGAAATAGGAAAATGGATGTCCTGTTCCCGGGATAAAGTCGGCCTCCATTCCCAGAAAAAGGTGTATTTCGTCCTTAAAATGCTGTTTCAAACGGCCTATTTCCTGGCAATACGCATTTAAATCCGATTCACGCAATGCAAACGTATTGTCAAAAGGCAGAGGAGAATGATCGGAGAAACCCAGAGTCAAAAATCCCTGTCTGATGGCTTCAAGAACATATGCCACTGGATCATCTGAGCCGTCGCTGAAACTGGTATGGGTATGAAGGTTGGCTAGCATATCGCGATCTCAGGGGTTGGGCACGATTTTATAAACTTTATCGGCCCTGCGAAGGAAGAGATCAACAGAAATGCTGCAGTGTTCACCCTTTGTCGTTTTTTCAACCGGTTTCAAATCAACACGAATTTCAGGAACAGCCATATCAATCACTCCGGTAGTAGGGCCCTGGATATAGATCCGGTCTCCGGTTTGGAGGTTGCCAGATTCCATTTTAATTTCGGCAATCTTAAGTTTTGTGAAATAGTTTGTAATCCTGCCGACATACTCCTTATATTCTGTTGCAACCGATCCATGTTGTTCTGCCCATTCTCCCATTTTCCTGCCAAGGTAATATCCTTCCCAAAAACCACGATTATAGACAGTTCTAAGGCGGACAATCCATTGATTTACCTTTTCCTGGCTAAAGGAGCGGGTCGCAATGGCATCAACAGCTTCACGGTAACAACCGACCACGGTTTTGACATACTCGGGACTTCGTCCGCGGCCTTCGATTTTGAGCACAGAAACACCAGCCCCTGCAATTTTGTCAAGGAATCCGATGGTGCAAAGATCTTTAGGTGACATAATGTATTCATTGTCAATTTCCAGCTCAATCCCTGTATCCGTATCCGTAACCTGGTAAGGTCTCCGGCAAAGCTGATAACAGGCTCCCCGGTTGGCTGAAGCATTGTAATGATCAAGACTCAGATAGCATTTTCCTGAGACCGCCATACATAACGCCCCATGGGCAAAAACCTCGATCTGGACCAGGGTTCCCGAAGGCCCAGTGATTTTCTCCCGTTTAATGGCATGCGTTATGGCAGCAACCTGGTTGAGATTTAATTCCCTGGCCATAACCATCACATCGGATACCTGCGACCAGTATTTCACTGCCTCAAGATTGGTAATGTTAGTCTGTGTAGACATGTGAACCGGCATTCCAATTGATTTCGCAAACTGTATTACCGCATGGTCGGAAGCAATGATGGCCGTGACTCCGTTTTTTTTAGCCGAATTAATTGTGCGCTTCATCTCCTTCACCTCCTGGTCAAAGATGACCGTATTCATTGTGAGGTATGTGTTTATTTTGTGTTTGCGGCAGATACGTGTTATTTTGACCAAATCACGAAGGGTAAAATTGATGGAGGATCGGGCTCGCATATTGAGAACGCCCACCCCAAAATATACAGAATCGGCCCCCGCCTCAATGGCAGCCATCAGCGATTCCCATGAACCAACAGGAGCGGTTATTTCAATCTTTTGCACAAAGTGAAATTTGTACAAAGGTAAGAAATGTTTGGGGAATGGGGAGGGCAGACGGGCAAACAGGCTTTTCAGGAAGAGAGCCAGTTTTTTAACATTGTAATTCCCGTTGGAGTCATGATTGACTCAGGATGGAACTGAACGCCACAGATTGGAAGTGTTTTGTGTGACAGTGCCATAATTGTACCATTCGTGGTGATAGCGAGGTTTTCAAAGCAATCAGGAAGGGTTTCCGGGTCAACGGCCCAGGAATGATAGAGACCAACTTCACAAGCATCAGGAATTCCCCTGAAAAGAGTATGGTTCGGCAGGAGGATCTTTATTTTACGAGGTTGGCCATGAACAACGGACGGCAGGTTAAAAAGGTTTCCACCGAAATGGATGGCAATGGCTTGCATGCCCAGGCAAACACCAAATACAGGAATTTTTTTACGGTAATCCCGGTGCAGGCTTTCCACGGTTTTCAAAATATCGAACATGGCCGGATGTTCAAAGGGCAACCCGGGGCCTGGTGAAAATATGATTTGATCATATAGATATAGTTCACTGGTATTCAGTTGTTCCGGTGTGAGGATATTAACGTTATCTTTGCCTGCTTTGCGCAATAATTCGACAAGGTTCCAGGTGAAGGAGTCGTGATTATCGAGAAGCAGAAGAGGCATACTATTTACGATTTACGATTTTTGCGTTACCGAATACCCATGAAAGCAGATAAATCAATTTTTATTTCCCGCACTGAAATTATTGATAAAATTAATCATTTTTCGGGTCAGAATGAACCTTTTTTATTTGCCATTGATTTCTCCGGTGAAAATGGATTTGTATTATCTATCAGAGAGGCTGATAATAAAGGAATACGATACGAAATCACAGGACAGAAAAGCACACCTAAAACTGTTTCATTAAAGCCGCTAAAATTTGAAATTTTTCCGATCAGCATAGAAACATATAAAATTGCCTTTGACAAGGTGGCGTTTCATCTCAAAAGAGGAGACACTTACCTTCTCAACCTTACTTTTCCAACTTCATTACACTGCAATCTTTCCCTTTCCGAAATTTTTGATATCAGCAATGCTCCCTACAAGCTATTGGTTCCCGAATCCTTTGTGGTTTTTTCACCAGAAATTTTTGTTCGGATCAAGGATTCCATGATAATCTCCTGCCCGATGAAAGGAACCATTGATGCAGGAATACCCGACGCAGAACACAAATTACTGGCTGACGAAAAGGAATTTTTTGAACACAACACCATTGTCGATCTAATCCGCAATGATCTCTCCATGGTCTCCAAAAATGTAATGGTTTCGAGATCCCGGTACATTGATCACATTCATTCAAACCGTGGAGATCTCCTGCAAATGAGTTCAGAGATTTGTGGAATGCTGCCGGATGGATATTTATCAAGGCTGGGAGAAATCTTGTATACCTTACTTCCCGCGGGTTCAGTCACAGGTGCTCCGAAAGAACAGACGGTAAAAATTATTCATCAAGCTGAGCCACATGATCGTGGATTTTATACAGGAATTTTTGGTTATTTTGACGGGCAATCGCTGGACACGGCCGTTTCTATCCGTTTTATAGAACAGATAGACCACGGTTTGATATTTAGGAGTGGCGGGGGAATTACCGCATTGAGCAACCCTCAAAGTGAATATGATGAAATGTTGAAAAAGGTGTATGTCCCTGTTATTTGAAACGATTTGTGTGAAAAATGGCATACCACAGCAAATGCAGTGGCATGAGCGTCGAATGAATCTGTCGCGGCAGGAAATCTGGCAGATCTGTGAACCCATCGTTCTAAAATCTGTGTTGGTCGTTCCCGATTTATATTCAACAGATACTGTAAGGTGCAATATTCAATATGGTCCGGAGATTGAACAGATCAGCTTTAATAAATACGAAAAGCGCATCATTTGTTCTCTGAGGCTGGTTAATGTGACAGGAATTGATTACCATCTCAAATACACCGACCGGTCATTGCTGGAATCGTTATTTAAACTTCGAGGAAGCTGCGATGAAGTTCTCATCGTCAAAGACGGGTTCCTCACCGATACCTCCATGTCGAACCTTATGTTTTTCGATGGCAAATCCTGGTTTACTCCGGCCACCCCTCTATTGAGAGGGACATGCAGGGACAGACTCGTAGCAGAAGGTTGGCTTTTCGAAAAGGATATCAGAGTTGAAGAGCTTATAGCATTCACCGGCTGCAAGATCATCAATGCAATGCGCGATCCGGACGAAGAGAGGCTGATTCCGGTTTCGGAAATAAGTTAAAATCTGTTATTTTTGCAAAAAGTCCGATTTATGAAATTCAACGTCATTTTATTTTCGATCCTTATTACCGGAATCATTGGGATTTCCGGATGTGGTAGTGAAAACAAAGAATTGAAAAAAGAGGCAAAGGGGATTGCCGATGTCATGTGCAGGAGCATGGAAGCCATGAAAAATCTTCGTGCCGCTGACCCTGCCGACTCAATTATGATTCATAAACTTCAGCAGGATTATGAGCGTGTTGAATCGGAAATGACCATCCTTTACGAGGACTTCAGAACAAAATACGGAGAAAAGACAACGTCCAAGGAATTTTCCGAAAAATTTCGCAAGTACCTGAATGAAGCCATGCTGGATTGTAAAAGTCTTTCAAAAGAAGACCGAGCCTCTTTTGAAAAAGGGATGAACTAGTGCTTACTTCACGAGCCTGATCTGCAATTCTTTCAATTGCTCTTCCTTAATAATGGAGGGTGAATCAATCATCACATCTCGTCCTGAATTATTTTTCGGGAAGGCGATATAATCACGGATTGAATCGCCACCGCCAAAAATAGTGGACCACCTGTCGAACCCGAAAGCAATTCCGCCATGAGGTGGGGCGCCGTATTCAAATGCATTCATTAAAAAACCAAACTGTTCATTGGCCTCTTCATCGGAAAAGCCCAAAACGGTAAACATCTTTTTTTGAAGCTCCTTATTGTGAATCCGAATAGATCCTCCGCCGATTTCAGTTCCATTGATAACCAGGTCGTAGGCATTGGCATGAACAGCCCCTGCATCGGTGTCAAGCAACTGAATATCTTCCGGCTTTGGCGAGGTGAACGGATGATGCTTTGCATAGAAGCGTCGGGTTTCCTCATCCCATTCAAGCAGTGGAAAATCAACTACCCAAAGAGGTTTAAAATCGCCTGGCTGCAAAAGATTCATCCGCTTACCCATTTCAAGACGAAGTGTTCCCATTGCAGACCGGGTTTTTTCTTCTTTTCCCGCGAGGATAAGGATCAAATCGCCCGGCCTGGCAGTGAATTCTGTTACGACGGCTGCGAGATCTTCCGGGGTGTAAAATTTATCTACAGAAGATTTGATAACACCATCTAACCCATATCGGATATAAACCAATCCGGAGGCACCAACCTGCGGTCGTTTTACGAATTCGGTCAGTTCATCAACCTGTTTGCGGGAATATTCGCTGCATCCGGTTGCGTTGATGCCAACGATCAGTTCAGCATCGTCAAACACCTTGAAATTTTTTCCTTTCACCAGATCATTCAACTCCTTAAAGGTCATTCCGAATCGTAAATCAGGCTTGTCAGATCCATAAAGCTTCATAGCCTGGTCATAGGAGATCCTAGGAAAGTCGGCCACATCAATATTCAGCACCGATTTGAAAAGATGTTTCGCCAGGCCTTCAAACGTGTTGAGGATATCTTCCTGGGTAACGAAAGCCATCTCGCAGTCGATCTGGGTAAATTCAGGCTGGCGGTCGGCCCGAAGATCTTCGTCACGGAAACAACGAACGATCTGGAAATATCTGTCATACCCGGCCACCATCAGCAATTGTTTGAAGGTCTGGGGCGATTGGGGCAGGGCATAAAACTGTCCGGCGTTCATGCGTGAAGGAACTACGAAATCACGGGCACCCTCAGGGGTCGATTTGATCAAATAAGGTGTTTCAATCTCAAGAAATTGCTTGCTGTTCAGATAATTCCGGGTTTCAATGCCCATCTTATGCCGCAACTCAAGATTTTTCCTGTTTACATTTCGCCGCAAATCAAGGTAGCGGTATTTCATGCGCAATTCTTCACCGCCATCGGTGTGGTCTTCGATGGTGAAGGGTGGTGTTTTTGATACATTCAGTACAGATAAACCCTCTACCAGGATTTCAACGTCCCCCGTATTCATTTTAGGGTTTTTGTTGCTTCGTTCGGCAACTTTGCCCTTGACAGAGATCACAAATTCACGACCTAGTTTCCGGGCTTCCATACACAGCGCACTGTTCACTTCAAGGTTGAAAACCAGCTGGGTGATTCCGTAACGATCGCGCAAGTCGATGAAGGTGAGGCCACCCATATCGCGTGCGCGCTGGAGCCAGCCTGATAATGTTACTTCAAGGCCTACGTGAGCCATGTTCAGTTCGCCACAGGTATGAGTTCGGAGCATATTTTTTTGATTATCGGAGGACAAAGGTAGCAAGAATGTAGGATTTTTTGCAATTGTGGCTGAAGCACGACACCGATTTTGCATATTTTACTACAAAACCTCATGCTTCTTTCAAAATTTGGATTTTCTATCAGAAAGAGAAGGCCGTGAGGGGTTATTCAGTTTGGATTCTTCTTATTTCGGAAGTAATTTTACGGTGAAAAAATGCATAACCACAAACACAAAAATCAGATTTCTAAACCGAATTAAGATGAAACGAATTTTATTAAGCCGAGCATCAAAGAGCGTTTGCATTTCTGTAGTTTTTATTTTTATGAGTATTTTTCAAGGCTGCATGTACTATTACAAGGTACAAACCGTAACAAGGGTTTCCCCGGAAAATATAAATACAGGAGACTCTCTGAATAAATTTTTGATTTTACATCAGGGAAATTCAGCCTGGCGTATTTCAAACCCAGACATTGCACAAAACATGCTATCCGGGAACTTGTCTGTTTTGCCAAACAATTGTCAGCAGTATAAAACCAATCATCCCAACGGGAGTAACCGATATAAAAGAGATGATCGTATTCTTGTGCTTGATCAGGTACATCTGTACTTGCAGGATTCACTGGTTCCTGAATTCAAAACGGGTGATCATGTCAAAATTGACTTTTCAGCATTCAGCAAGGCAGAAAGATATATAAAAGCCAAAGGCCGTACCGCTGCGTCCTGGGTCGTTCCTGCTGTTGTCGTTGGACTGGGTATAGCTCTTGTGACAACAACTACGATTGCTGTATTAACCAAATCCTCTTGTCCTCTTGTTTATATTAAAAAGGACAGCAGCTTCAATTTTACAGGGGAAATTTTTGGAGGAGCCATCTATTCCTCTCTCGAACGACATGATTACCTGCCTTTGCCAGGTTTTAGTCCCTCAAAAAATCGATATGAATTAAAAATCACCAACGGGCTGCCCGAAATACAATACATCAACCTTTCTGAATTATGGATTGTGAACCATCCGGAAAATGTAAAGGCACTGCCCGACCGCCAGGGATTGATCCATACGATTGAGATGCCAAAGGTTCCGACCGAAGCTGTATCATTGGCAAATTTCGACATTCTTCCATTGATCCAAACAAAAGACCAGCTTTGTTTCCAGTTTGATGAGGATGCCTCTCTCACCGGGGATACCTGTGCCTTTAATACAGTTTTTTTTACGTTTCCCGTTCAGGAGAATGCAGATATTGGGAAACTGGTTATTTGTGCAGGAAATTCAATGTGGGGAGATTATACTTTCGGAGAACTCACGAAATTATTTGGCAACAGGTACGAAGAATTTATCAGGTGGCAGGGAAAAAGGCCGCCCGATAAAACCCTTCAATGGAGGATGGACCAGCGGTTTCCACTGATGGTTTATCTTGAAACAGCTTCCGGCTGGCAATTCGTTGATTATTTTGATCTGATCGGTCCGTTAGGAGTGAGGGATATGATTATGCCGATTGATTTATCCATGGCACTTTTTACAAAAACATCGGGCAACGGGAGGTCAATAAGGATCAAACTTGAATCAGGATTTAAGTTTTGGGATCTCGATTATGCAGCAATGGATTTTTCGATGGATACATTATTCATGGTTGACTATATACAGCCCACCTCTGCATTTACAGAATCAGGAAGGGATGTGACACAACCTCTTTCAAAGGATGATGCAAAATATTATGTTCAGGAAAAAACAGGGGAGGAGGGATTGGTTGTTTATAAGGACAGCCCGGAGGTTCGGGGAATGAAAAAGTCGATTTTTTTACATACAAAAGGATATTACACCCATGTTCGTAACTATCCGAATCCGCCTGATAAAATGAAGCTCGAAACGTTCTTTATCCCCGGAAGATTCAGCAAGTTCTCTTATGAAAACTATATTTCATTCAGGAAAAACAAAATGGTTTTTGTATCTGATCCAAGGGTACCATGAAAACTGAATACACAACACATCCACAGCAAGTAATTACCGGAATCCGGAAAAAATTGATCCGGCTCGGAGTTGGTTTTCATATGGCCAGAATTGCTTACAGCATCTGCAAGAGTCCGGTTGTGTGTATTAAAGCGCTTACAAAGCTCGCCAAGCACCGGAGGGACTATGCAGGCGAGATGATTAAGAAAATCGTTCGTGTCGATGGAAAATATTACTGGGACTTGTACATTCCGGGTTATCAATCGGAGGCCATCACCAATTTTTTTATCGGAGAAACGAACAGGACCTTAGGTACAGATAAAAACACGATACGTTTCACCAATATTTTAATTGCCATTACCAAACGATGCCCGCTGAAATGTGAACATTGTTTTGAATGGGATGCTTTGAATGGCAAGGAAACACTGACTTTACCCGATATTAAAAACATTGTTGGAAAATTTCAGGAAATGGGGACGGGGATCATTCAATTAACCGGTGGAGAACCCCTGATGAATGTCGATGACCTCCTTGAAATTTTAAAGTCATCTAAATCAGGAACAGCATTTTGGATATTTACCTCCGGGTATAATCTGACCCGGGAAAATGCAATGAAACTTAAGCAGGCTGGATTAACAGGGGTTGTAATAAGTATGGATCATTTTGACCCCGACGCGCACAATCAATTCCGTGGCGCACATAAATCGTTTGAATGGGTTCAGTCAGGTGTTAAAAATTCAATTGAAGCCAACCTTGTCACGGCTCTTTCAATATGCGTATCAAAATCATTTGTTACGGAATCAAATCTTATGACCTACGCAAACCTGGCAAAAAACATGGGTGTTTCCTTTATACAGATTCTTGAGCCGAGGGCTGTAGGACATTACAATGGCAAGGATGTTTTGCTGGATGCAGGGCATGAAAAAATCCTCGAATCATTTTATTTAAAAATGAATTATCAAAAAAGATACAGAAAATTTCCGATCGTGTGCTATCACGGGTATTATCAGAGGAAAACCGGATGTTTTGGTTCCGGAAACAGAAGTTTGTATGTGGATACGGATGGCAATCTGCATGCATGTCCATTTTGCCGGACCAAAATGGGAAGTGCATTATCAGATGACCTGGATCGTGATATTGAACAATTGAAAGAGGCGGGATGTCATGAATTTAAAACTTCAAATTTCTGATGTTTCTGCAGAGCGTACATTTGTTTTTTAAAATTAATGAAATTCACAGAAAGGATTACCATGAAAAAATTTGATATCTCACTGGAATCCCCATTAAAGCTTTCCTCTGAAAAACCAAAGACAATAGGCCAAATACTTTACGATGAGCTGCCTTCAAGGAGGCTAAATGACCGTATTATCCTGAGTCATATTGAAACGAAATACACCGAGATTAGCTTACTTAAACTCCGGTTTATTGTTTCAAACCTTTTGTCTGATTTTACCCGGCATGGCATTAACTACCGTGATACCGTTGTTTTATTAAACTTCCCGGGATGCAATGAAACGTACACCGCCTTATTTTTTCTGGCACTGGTTACAAGAGGTTGCAGGGTTTTTCTTCCGATGTTTTCAGAAACGGTTGAATTTGACAACTGGCTGGAGGTGGCCAACGTCAAACATATCATTCTTCCCGAGGGAGAGGTCATGAGCCTCGAGGGACATGACAGAGAGAAGGATTCTATTAAGGCCATCCGAAAGATAGCAGGGTTACGGACGATACCACTCCTTGATATCCTCACCGATTTCGGTTTCATGACAGATATTAATAAAGAGTCCATTTCCGGACAGCCTGTATCCGGCGAGGTTTTAAGATCGTTAGAACAGGTTGTGCCCTCTGATGAGGCCCTCATTATAACCACCTCCGGCACTACTGGTCATTCAAAACTGGTAGTTTATACCCATGAGGCCTATTGGCTCAATTGCATGGCATGGCAACAAGCCGGATTTTACAATATGGATTCGCTTGGCGGAACAGGGTTCACACCCCTGTTCACCCATACCATGGGAATAAGGGCTTTTCTCAATGCCTTGTGGACCGGCTCGCCGGTGTGTCTTATCATTACAGAGTGGTTTACACGCAAACCGGAAACGGTCAGGTATCTTCTATTGAAAATGAAACCGGCCCACATTACAGGCGGACCGGCAGTTTACAATTTATTTCTGGAACTTTATCGTCTTTACCCGGAACTAAAATCTACCCTATCGCTACATTTAAAAACACTGGTTTCAAGCGGAGCGGGGTATAATCCTGTTACCGCACAGGGGGTCTATGATGCCATCGGCCTGAAGCTTCACAATGCGTTTGGAACCACGGAAACCCAACAGGTGTTTTCTACCCTGTTGAGTAAAAGTAATATCTTCGGCCATGGATTATTACCCCTGGGCAGTTTGTTACCTGGAGTCTCAGTGGGTCTTATTGGTTCGGATACTATCGCAAATAGCTATCATCTGTATCTGCGCTCGGTGTTTGGCTATAATAATTGTATCGGAGAAAATGAGAAGGAGGATTATTTTGACACAGGAGATATTGTTTCTTTGACAGAAGATAACAGCTTGTTGTTTATCGGACGTGCCAACAGGGACTTTTTCAAGGACAATTTCGGAGTAAAAATACCTGTTCTTGCATTGAAAGAGTATTATCACGAATTATATAACCAGATTCTTCATGCTGAGTATTATCCCATGGTCAATTTTCCTGGGTTATCTGCAATCCTTTTTATTGAAGAGATGGATTTGCCGAAAGGAATCATCAACGATTCTTCTGTTTTGAAAAAATATGCCGGTATTATCAAAGGAATAAACGACCACCTTAAAAACCGGATTGAGCCATTTGAATTTTTCCACCGGCACATTTGCAGGATTGCCATTGTCAACCAACCTCCTCCGTGTACACGAAAGGGCACTATCTCTTCGAGGGAGATCCATTTAGCATTTGGAGAGTTGATAGAGCGCCTTGAAGATGCGAGGAAAGATACCAGGGGAATTGAGATTACCGAAAGTCAATACCAGTCGACAGACAAATATTCAAGGTACATCAGTCCGCAAATTGGCATGATGCTATCCGCATTGAAGATGAACATGGTTTTTCATGGTGGGAAAAAGGACTCATTGTTCACCTTTATCCGGGGGAAAGAGACGGCCATATTGGATATGGCGGGTGGATATGGGACAAACCTGGTTGGCCATTCAAATAACCGTATCAATGAAGCCATCATTTCGTTTTTATCATCTGGCAGCGTGTCCCTAAACAACCAGTTGAGCATTCCTCATTACACGGGGTTGACTGCCGAAAAACTCAGCCTGATGGTCGGACAGAAAACAGGAAAAAGCTACAAAGTATTGTTTGGAAACAGTGGTTCGGAAGCTGTTGAAATCGCCCTTCATCATGCCCTTTTTGAATGGAGAAAGCGGATCGAGAAACTGCGGGATCTCCAGCTTCAGATGTATGGCAGTCTTACATACCTTGATGTTGCCGGGATCTGGCAAAAGAACGATGAGATTGTAAGGCAGGCTCAGGTTCGTATGATAACGCTCAACGGAGCTTTTCACGGGCACAGCACTGCCGCCCGCAGCGGATTGGGCAATCAGAAGAAACGCATCGTTTTTTCCAACCTGCCTAAGATTGAGGCTGTTTTTTTGGATGATCGCGGAGAGGACTGGCAATTCCAGGTCAGGAAAATTCTTGACAAATCATTTATTCTGCTTGAGAAGGTAATGCAGACCAATGGACACGCAGAGATTGAGTCATTCAGGATCAGTACGGTTATTGCCGCCCTGGTCGAACCGATCATAGGCGAAGGAGGGGTAAGGAACGTAAATCCGGAAGTAATGGAACACCTTGCAGGATATGAGTTTCCTCTGATTGCCGATGAAATCCAATGCGGACTGGGGCGTAATGGGCAATTTCCTGCATTTAAAAATGCAGATTATTACCTTTTTGGCAAAGCGCTTGGAGGAGGCGTTGAGAAGATTTCTGCTGTGTTAATCGACAGTCAAAGGTTTCGGTTCGATTTCAGTGAGAATTATGTCAGTACTTTCGGGAATGGAGAGCTTGCTGCACTTGCCGCGCTGAAGACACTCGAAATCATTGAAGATGAAAATCTGGCTGAGCGGGCTGCCCGGATCGGAGATTATCTTATCAAGGAATTATTGAAAATTCGCGACAAATATCGTTCAGTAATTCGGGATGTAAAGGGAGAAGGAGTCATGTTGGGCGTTTCTTTCAACCCCAACTGTGGTTCAGAGAACGTGATGCTCAGGGCATTGTTTAACACCGAAAAGGCCGGGTATTTATTCTCTGCCTGGTTTTTTCATAAGCACAGGATCAGGGTTTTTCCAACGCTTTCTGCGCCTGATACGCTTCGGATCGAGCCGTCAGCCTTTCTTACTGAGCATGAGGCAAACTGGTTTTGCCAGGCACTGGAGGATCTTTGCCATCTACTGTATGAAAAAAAAGTGTATGACCTTTTTTCATTCCTGATGGATGACGATCCTTTTGATGACAATAAAGGTTCATCCCCGGAAATCGGATACTATCAGACTGTCCTGGAGAATCCTGACCCCGGAGCGAAAAAAGTCGCATTTATTGCCCATCTGGTCAATCCGGTGAATGAATTGCGGATGCTGGAACCCGATCTTTGCCGTGCATCGGATACCGGTCTGCGCATTCTCTTCAACCGCATGCAATTGTTGATGGAGATGAAGCCGTTCCGGTTGATCGCCAATAATCTTTTTAACGGCAAGATTCATTTTTCTTTTTATATCCTGCCAGTTGACTCCGCAGAACTGGAGCATCTGCATAAGAGCGGGAAAACCAGGAGGGTAATTTCCAAGATCCAGGAAGCGGTCAACATGGCTGCAAGGGACGGGGCTTCGGTCGTAAGCCTTGGTGGTTACACTTCGATTCTAACCTGCAACGGAATGTCGCTGGCGGAACCCGCCAGTTGCCGCATCATTACCGGGAATACACTGACTGCGGCTTCCGGGCTGATAAACCTTCGGAAACACCTCTTGGCAAGTCCTGAATTTCAAAAGCCGGAAAAAATTGCGATTGTTGGTGCCACGGGAAATATAGGCCAGGTGATCGCTGAAATGATCAGCACGCAGGAGGACATTTGCTCAAGTTTACTTCTGGTTGCCCGTTCGGCAAAAAGGCTGGATGCTATCGCAAAGGAGCTGGAAAAGAAAAAGTCGCCGAGTATCAGGATTGAAACCAGTACCGAATTGTCTGTATTGAAAACGGCCGACATCCTTATCATTTGTGTAAACACCAACGACCCCCTGATTTACTCACATCACATTTCAAAAGAAAAGCCGGTACTTATTTCCGACCTTTCGGTTCCATCGGCATTGGCAAAAGAGGCGGCATTGCTGCGCAATGTGATCAGCCTGCCATTTTCTGCCTATGTGTGCATGCCAGATGATCAAGGGGCTGTGATCAGCTCCTTATCTCCAGCAGGGACAGTATTCTGTTGTGCCGGTGAAGTGATGCTGCTGGGACTTGAGCACTGCCCGTTTCCGTTAAAGGGACATCTGCTTCCTGATTCATTGAAAACAATATCAGAGATGGCAAAAAAGCATGGTTTTTTCAATCATCTTGGGACCATTAAAAGTTATAAAGCAACTACCTGAATTTCAAAATGAAACCGCTGTACAATTTTGGTTTATCACAGGAAGATCCAATTACTGAGATCAAGGGATTGGATCTCGCCGATGGTGATTCGCTGCTTTGTATTGCAGGTGCCGGAGAGGTTCCGCTATGCATTGCTGCGTTGAAAAATGTATCGATCGTGGCGGTGGATACTTCGGAAGATCAGCTTCGGTTATGCCGCATTAAACAGCAGTCGGCGATAATTCTTGAACCTCGGGTCGCAGCAGGATTTCTGGGATATACAAAGATGGCCGGTAAAAGACGGGAAAAAATTTTTAAGAATAAGATCGTCCACTCGATAATTAAGGAAGATGTGGATTATTGGAGAAAAAATTCAAAAGCCATCAGGAAAGGAGTTATCCATGCCGGAAAATTTGAACAATTTATCAGCAAAGCCTCCCTGCCAGGCCGGTTGATCATTGGGAAGAAGAATTTTTACCGGTTGTTTGAATGCAATACAATCAAAGAACAGGAGGCGGTCTTTGACAGGTTTTTCGCCAGGATTCTGTTGAAAATAATTTTTAAAGCGGTATTTCATCCGCGCATTTATAAAAACAGGGGGATTGATGAAGCTGGAATGCTGCATCATTCGACAGGGAACATAGGAGATTTCTTTTTCAACCGGTTTCGCAATTTCTGCTGTAGTACCCTGGCGCATGATAATTTTTTACTTCAGTATGTTTTTTTCAGGCAATCCTTGTTTCCCGGAGCATTACCGGAGTACCTCAAAATAGAAAACCATGCAACATTCCTTCGGAACCAGCGCCAAATCTTGTTTGTTTCATCCAAAATCGAACATGTTTTATCCCAGGCGCAGCCAAGGCGATTTAATAAAATCCTCTTATCCAACATTGGCGACTGGATGTCAAAAGATTCCATGGCCAGGCTGTTAATGGATATTCAGGGAAAAACCCAATCGGGAAGCAGGGTAATCATGCGTCACATTTACCTTGAACATCCAATTCCGACATCAACACCGTTTTTAAAACCCGACCGCAATCTGGGGGAAGAACTTATAAAATCAGACCGGTTTCCATTCAGTTCCGTGGTTCCCATTCAACACATCAAGCATGAGCAACTACCTGATCAAACCCATTGATTATACCTGGAACAGGACGATGCTGGATATCCTCAGAGGTTCCCCCATCGTGACCGACCGGATGACTGTGTGCTTCGACAGGCAGCCGGATCTTTTTGCTTTGGCCCGGTGCAAATTCGATGATTTTTTTTACAGCGGACTTTTTGATGGAGATACCCTCAAAGGATTCGGTATGGTTGGATATCATACAGTATTGGTGAATGGGGAGCCAACCGAAGTCTTTTGTGGTAGGGATTTGTATATCCTTCCGGAGGCAAGGGGAAACGGGTTCATCGCTAAAAGTACAGAAGGTCACTTTCAGGAAAACCGAAATCGTGCAGTGATAGGATATGGCCTGATCATGCATGGAAATAAGGCAAGCCTGAGGTTAGTCGGAAGAAGACCCGAAGGCAACAGTTATTCACCCAAATCGCGCATCATTAACAAATTGCTTGTCAAAACGATATTGCTTGCAAGGCCTGTTTCCCCGGCCCAGAAGTATAAGATCAGACGGGCACAAATGGAAGATATCCCTGTTATCGTCAGGCTCCTGAACAAGGAGCACAGCGCGCGATTATTCGGCAATATTTATTCGGAAGCCTCTTTTCCTTTTTACCTGCAAAGAAATACAGGATTGGAAATATCAGATTATTTCGTCGCATTTGGCAGTGACGGAAAATGTTGCGGGGTTTGTGCAGCATGGGATTTGAGCCTGATGAAACAAACCAGGGTACTGCAATACGGATTATCTTTTCTTCCTGCACAAATTGCGTACAAGTCATTTTCGGTTTTATTTAACCGCCCACCCCTTCCAAAACCCGGCGATCATTTCAGGGAGGTGACGATAACGGATTATGCTGTGATCGGACGTAATCCGGAAATAATGAACGCCCTGTTAAGGACTGTTTACAGGGAATACAGGCAATCAGGTTATCATTTCATGATCTGGGGAAGTTCCATTGATGACCCCTTGTTAGCAGCGGCCAAAGGGTTTATGAGTCAACATGTTATTTCAAACATTGTTTTGTTTTCAACGAATGACGAATGGCTTGGAGAGGGAGTGGTAAAAAACAATTTGCCCTATATTGATGTATCAGCTATATAATCAAATGCTATTTACTTTTGTGGATTCTAAAATATGACCCCAATGCAAACCGTGGTAGTTACAGGATCAACGAAGAGAATAGGAATGATTATTTGGAGAAAACAGTTATTTGCAATTCCCGGGATATAAATTTTTACTAAAAATCACGAATCATGAAAATCCTTATGAAGACAATTGTCGCGGTTACAATTATTGGTCTATTTAACATTCAGTCAATACAGGCACAAACAGGCTCCTCTGAAATGAGAACAAGTTATCAGGCATGGATCAGTACGTATGAAACGTCACGTCCAATTGCCGGCGTGTTATATGAAATAGAGGATTCGTCCGTAACGCTTTCGAACCGTAATTTTTCACGGAATGGTTCATCCGGCAAAGTGGACATGACAAAATTAGACGTCCGGTCTATCGATGTTATGAAACTCAGGAAAAACGGGAATACCGGCCGGGGGATATTGTATGGCGCCATTTCCGGATTGGTTGTCGGCGGTGTATTGGGGATATTGTATGCCTCAACCGTGGAAAAGCACGAGGAGGGTGCAAATAACTTTGAGAAAAGTTTAAATTCGACTGCAAGCACTATGCAGATTGTAGGCTCATCTATACTCATAGGAATTGGATGTATCGGAACCGGCATAGGTGTCGGGGCCATAATTGGTTCTGCGAAGATCGCTATTCCCATCAATGGAAGCCAGGCCCAATTTACTCAGAATAAATCCATGCTGAAGGATTATTCTGTAAAAAGCGTTATGGGATTGGAGGCCAAATCATTCTCAATACTTCGTGGTACTTTAATTGATATTGATGGTAACGCGTATCCAATGGTTGCCCTTGGCGCCCAGGTATGGATGGCAGAAGACCTGAAAGTCATACGTTATCGCGACGGATCAGAAATATCAGATCTAACAAAAGAAACTGGCGGCAATGGACGTCAATACAATTGGAGTGCAATCAACGACAGTCGTAAAATTTGCCCGGTAGGCTGGCATGTTCCTTCTAATTCAGAGTGGAACTCCCTGTTTAATTCCCTGGGCGGAGAAAATGGTGCTGCACAGAAATTGGGTTCAGGCTTTTCTGACAAAGGGGAGGTATGCCAATGGTGGTCATCTACAGAACAGGGCCCCAATCAGGCCTACAGCCTTTATTTGAATAATGCAACAGCCGCTGTAATGGTTACCGGCATTGCAAAAAACTCCGATTTAAGTGTGAGGTGTGTCCGGGATTACTAAAAATCAGCCCATCCGTTGAATCCTGCACCTGAGCGTGTTTACTTTTTCATGCAGGATATTAAAAAACCGATGTCGTTCCTTGGCGGAGGTTCCGCTAATCATGGTCGATTTCTGCATCAGGTTTCGAAACGATTTCTCTATTTGGTCGCAAAACACGGGATTGGTTGTAATGAGCTGGTTTATAACATTATACGTGTTATATGAAATTTTTTGGCCATCCATGTTGACCAGGATGGTATTATCACTTACCAATACCTCATTATGGTATAACCGGTAATTATTTTCAACCCCTTCGGCCGGAGTTCCAAGCATGTACTGGAAACCTTGTTCCGCCTGACTTTGCGCGTGATCAAGCCAGGCTTCCAACACGTCGCATAATCTATAAACATCTTCATTATTGGCGAAAAAACCAGAAACAAAACAGTATTCAATCTGTCGGAGAATACTGGAAATGGTCTCTTCGCTCCAGATCTCAATGGTTGGGATTTTTACGTAATAAGAGAGCAGTTTTTGTCCGGTTTCATACAATCCTTCAGGCGCAACCAGATTCAGTTTTATGTGTTCATAGCCGCTCTGTGGTATCAGGGCTTTGTGCCAGAAATAGATCTTGAAAGCAGCAATTTCAGGAAATTCAAAATAGTAAAAAACAGGGATATCCTTCGCTGCATAAATAATCTCTCTTTGTTTACTGTGATATATCTTTTGTATTGCTTCCAAGAGCGATTGCAACCAGTTTTCGATACTGAAACCCTCCGCTCCGATGGCCAGAGAATTGAAAATAACATTGTTATGTTTAAAATTGAACAGGGAGTCAATGGAAACTTTATAATAAAGACAAATTGATTTTAATTCTTCCAGAGACAACTCCTTTTCTCCGCGAATTCTCCTGTAAGCACTGTCATAGCTTATTCCCAAAAGCTCAGAGAGATCGTGGACAAATGATATATTTGGGGCCAATCTACTCTTGATTGTATGAAAAAGAGTCTCCTGAATGGATAGCTGATTCATGACTTGTCATGATTATAAAAAGGTAAAAGTACGCAAAAAAACAATTTTTCGATTTTAATCAGCACTGATTCTTATTCCTTCCGAATGCGCTGAAAATTCTGGTGCATACATGCATTGGATGGTCGTAATTCCGTTTGAATACGCTCCTGATGAATTCACCTTTAGGCCATACTCAAATACAAATGTGCCCTTTGGCAGGTAGTCGAAGAAGAAGTTCGTAGCCAGGTCGGTTGTGCTCTGATAGTAGCCAAGTCCATCCTGATAATGGTAACCAGAAAGACCATCTCCCGATTGAGGCTGAAAAAAATTACCCGGTGAGCTACCCGCTGAAGAGACTATGTAAGGTTCAAAAGCAGAGGCCCGCATATCCTTCATGTGCACGAACTCCAGGTCGCGATCGACTGTTAGTATGATGCGGACCTTCAGCTTATCACCTATTTTCAGCGAGGTGGAATTTGCATTATCGCTCATTATTGGTTCAAGTACCGGTCCGGATGGCGTGTTTCTTTCTACAAATAATCTCTTATCCAGCTTCATGGGGGTGGCCGCAGGAGTTATTTTGTCGAGATTTTCGAAATATTGCCAGTATAGCGCTCCCCAGGCAATACCCACTGTGGATTTGGATATTGTTACCTTTCCCATTTCAGGTTTAATCTGATTTCCAGACCACGATACCTGAAAATATCCTGTTCCTGACTCTTTTTCACTATCAATCAGTTTGTCAGAATTGATTTTTTCCTTTCCAACTGCAATTTTAACGCCTGGTTCATCTGAGAGTAAATCGGTTCCCCGGAGCAGCAGGGCATAGCAAGCTTCAGCTGTTGCTCTTGGAGAATGCCAATCCTGGGTTTGCTTTTGCTTCAACAGCCAAATTTTCATATCTTCAACAGCCTTTTCATCCCGGGCAATCTCATCGAATACTTCAATCATCAGCGCCTGTGTTTCGATTGGGGCCTGATACCAGGAAAATCCTGATTTTTCAGCCCAGTACATCCCCATTTCACTTGAATGAAGCGCTTTTTCAGAGAGCGATTTGATGATCAGGTCCGGGGTCACTTTGTTTTCAAGACGGTTTAAGGCCAGGGCGATCATACCCTGCAGGTGGCGATCATACTGCAGCCAGTATTTTGCAGCCTGTTCCCTGTAGTAATTGAAAGATTCCAAAAATTTCGCACCCGGATCGGGTATCGGGAACCGCGCATCGTTCATGAAATAACTTCTGGCATACAAATACTGAATCTGCGTGGTACCAAGATGGTTGTGGTTCAGATATCCAGAATCATGTTGTTTTTGTTTTTCAAGGTCCCTGATCAGCTCCTGATCTAAATATTGAATTCCCCTTACAATCATTTTCCAGGTTTCCGGATTTTTCCGTATGGCCGTGATTCCAATCTGGTCAAGATGTCCCATCCCGGTAATGATGTTTTGAGTAATCCAACGATTTTCAGGCATGCCTGCGAACCAGGTCCACCCCCCATTCGGGGTTTGCAATTTCTTTAGCTTATTGAGATTTTCCCTCAGACTGGCTTCCAGATTATTCATGTCGAAATAGAGGCCAAGCTTTTGTTTTCGTTCAGTTTCGCTTTTGGCATCCATCACCCAGGGCGTCTCCTGTAATATCGCCGATTTCAGCTCCTGGTTTTTTGACAGGTTTGATGTAAGGGTATTGGGAGAAAGGTTTTTCCATGCTTCAAAGACAGCTTTGATTTTTGGATTGGAATTGGCTATGAAGGCGGCAAGCGTGTTCGACCAGAAGGCGGCAAAAATGGCATCAGCATTTTCATATTGATATGTGTTTAGGGCGGGTAATGCCTGGATGGCATACCAAGCCGGGTTTGAAGCAAATTCAAGTGTGAGTTTATAGTTTTGTCGGGTGTCATTCTTTTGACCTGGCGACCCGGATTTCAACAGTTTATCAAACTCAAATTCTGTCGTTCCTTTGCCACGTACAGGCAAAGGAAGTGACTCGGTGACCATCATCCGATTTGTCAAAACGGGAATGGCTTTTTCCTCCCCATCACTGAAATTTTCTGATACCGCCATTATCCTGTACTGAAGGACAGCGGATCCGGAATTGACAGGAATAAATAGTTTCCAGGATATTAGACAGCTTTGGTCTTTTTTAGCATGAAAAATTTTTTCATCAGGCTGCATTCCGGGCTTGGATCTCCAGGCAGTATCTATCCAGTTATTGAGTGGCTGAAGGGTTATTGCATCAAACAGGTCAAGATTCACAACACCTGAAAGGTCGCGGTCGGCCAGGTTAACCACTTTAGCGCTGAAAATAACCGTGTCACCCTGACGCACAAAGCGTGGTGTATTGGGGAATACCATGAGGTTTTTCCTTGTGACCAGTTCTTCCTTCAGCAGCCCGTATTCGAGATTCTTTGTATGTGCCAGTCCCAGCAACTTCCATTTGGTCAGCGATTCAGGTGCGGTGAATTGCAGGATCAGGCTGCCGGTTGAATCAGTGGAAAGGGCGGGATAGAAAAAGGCTGTTTCCCTGAAATCATTTCGGAACCGGATGGTTTTTACATCCAATGATACCGGAATCCTGCCATGCGCTGAACTATTTAACGAGTCGCCACTTACGACCTGATCAGGAACATTCACGGCGTCCTGCTTCATTGCAGTTGGGGGCATCATTTCAGAAGTTTGCATTCCTTCATTGGCGGGGCTTTCCATCATTTCCATTCCACTCCCCTTTGCTCCTACACTCCGTTCGTAACGAATCTGGCGGCCGGATCCTCCAAAATAATTTAAGCCAAACCAGTTTAATTGTAATCCCGGATGAAACACATAATTTTCATTACCGGAGAGAGGTGAATACCATTGTCCGGAGTTGATTCTGAATGCATTGTTCACATCCCAGGAATAAAGCCCCGAATAGCGCTGATAGAGGTCAAATGCCCATTCATTGGACCGAAACAGGTCGAGTGAGGCATCGTACATCCCTGCGAGGAATTCGGCATCGGCCGGTTTGCCGTTTGCGGCAGAGATCCTTATTTTCCAACTTTCGTTTGCACCAGGATCTAATTTGTTCCGGAAGGATTCAAAGGCGATATCCAATTTCTTATTGGCATAGGGAACATTGACAAGCTGACTATTTTGAAATACCCTGTTGTGCCTCACAAGCAAGAAATTCACTGCAAAGTTTCCCCTGTATTGCTCCTTGATGGGAATTTCGACGATCATGGCCCTGTTGTTCAGTTTGATCAGTTCACGTGAAACCAGGCTATCGCGAAACCTGATTTCGTAAATTACCTGAACCTCATTTTCTTTTGAGCCAATGAAGAAACTGGCATTCTCACCAGGCTCACCGCTTGTTTTCAAGGGCACAAACCAGTTGAGTGTGTTTACGGGCACCACTTTTGATAATGGAGAAAACGCTGTGAGAAATAATTTCTTTTCAACCACCTCCCCAAACGGGTCGGTAGCTTTCAGAATCAGGAGATAAGGACCGGGAGGCAGGATGTCGGATACTGCAGAATTAATTTTCAGAATGGAATCAGTTCGTGTATTCACCTGTTTTTCGAAAATAATCTTTTCCCTACTCCATGTTGAAGGGTCGTTTTCGTTTCCATAAATGCCAAAGGGATATTGGGTATAGAATTCCTCACGGGTCATAAGTGTTGTATCGGGGCGTTCCCACGGCCGTGGTTTAAATAACCGGCTGGGCTGACTGAGTTTTTGCAGCGTGACAGCCACCATGGTTGGCGTTGGACGTCCATTCAGATTGGTTGCAGTGATTTTTATTGTACTGTCTTTGGACAAGTTGACCATTTCGGTTATGTTCGTTCCGATGGAAAGGGCTTGATATCCTACTGTAACAGTTTGCTGCAGCGATTGGGTTTCACCATTGAGATCGGTAATATCTGTATAGATTGCAAAATCAAAGACCGGCCGGGATTCTTTATCAGATGCCGCATCGGGGGTGGCTATAAACACAAAGCTAAATTTCCCTGAAGCATCAGTCGCAGTGATCCCATTGGTGATTTCCAGTTGTGGTGAAGAGGGCATGGGTCTTCTCCAGCCCCAATCCCAATAGGGAAATCTGGCTGAACGAACCACACGGTATTTCACAGCAGCCTCTCCGATGGCATTTCCTGCATAGGCCGTAGCTATTCCTGTAACAGTAATTGCCTCGCCCAGCCGGTAATTCCCCTCCAATGGCTCACATTCAACTTCGAAAGTTGGGCGCTTATATTCCTCCACGGATATTTGCGTAGCACCCGATTCATTTGCGATGGTCATTTGCCCCAATAAAACGCTCTGCGGGGCGGTAAATGAACCGTTAAACGAACCGAATTCATTGGTAGTGAAAGTTTGTTCGCTGATCTTCTGACCATTCGCATCTGAAAAAATGACCTTCGTAGGCTGATTTATTTTAATCTTAGCATTGTCCCCGGTTCTTGCCACGATAATGCCCTTGAAATAAATAATATGGCCCGGTCGGTATATGGCCCGGTCGGTATAAAACATGGTTTGAAGTCTCGTAAATTCCTTCGCGGCATAAACAGGATACTGGTAAAAATTATCGGTTATCAGGAAATCATTCTTATAATGGACCTTTAAAAACAGACTTGAATTTCGCCGGTTATCACCAGAAGGCGGAATCAGGAAGAAGCCATTCCCATCTGAAGTATAATCCAATAATTTGACCGTTACATATTGGCGTTCCCGATAATTATAGTTTTTTTCCCAGACCTCTGCTTTTGCATTATTTAGTGGCATTCCGGTCTCCCGGTCGAGGAGAAAATAACCCAGGCTGCCGTCTTCATTGCGCTTGCTTATATAGCTTATCTGTGTTGACCAAAACGGGGTGTAGGAATAGACCTGTTTCGGATCGTTAAAATCATTGGATAGGGCGCACAAAAGCACCCAAAAGCCTTGGGCAACTCCCGGGATGCCGATTTCAGCGCGATGTATCTGGAAGTCTCCATCAGAAGGAAAATTCTGGGTCCATGTCCGGGCTGACGGCAAGGATGCCAAATACTTATAATAGCCGGCCGGATCCAGTTTTCCAGATTTTTCAGCGTATGCTTCCGGGTCAGTTTTGATGAGGCGGAAACAGAGTTGTTTAATATTTTTGAACTCAACCAGTGCAAGGGAGGGTTTCTCAACAGGAACTGCAGATTCGGATGTTACCCGAAGTACTGTTTCTTTGATTGACCTTGCCAGGATTTTACAATTTTTAGCTCCTTCGGAATCAGGAAAGCGTTTGACGGCCTTCTCGCACAACTCCATTGCTGAGCGTATATCCCATTTATGCCTAATTGAACCAAGGGGTTGATAAAGCTGACCCTGTTTATTCAGAAAGTCGGCAAGGGCATAGGAAACAGATGTTCCCCAGGGAGAATTGAGATGTACCTGATCAAACCGCTTCAAGGCATTAATAAAAAGGCTATCTTTTTCCGGAAGAGTATATTCTTGGTGTACAAATGCAAATCGTTTCAATTCCGTTTCTATCAATGCACGGGGATCCTTATCCAGAAGATGAAAAGCAGCCAGATCGCGAAAAATACGCAATGCAAAGCTTGAAAGCGATGCTGAATCTGCGGGAATCATCATCTTGTTGCGGACGAAATTGAGGGTTTGGTCAAAGTATATTATTTGATCGACCTGAAAGCGCTGTGCGGGAATTAAAGGTGTTCCCATATCTGATGTAAAAAATTCAAGGGCGCGGCCAGCAAGAAAATCATACAGGGTGGGGGTGAATTTGGCTGCTTCTGCCAACTGAGCCTCCTGCTTTTTATCTGCAAAAATCTTCCGGTCCAGGATTGGTTCAAACCGGCCGATGGGAATACCGTTTAATGAATCAGGATTCTCAAGCGACGACAGGTATGATCGGGTGATGGCGCGATAGATTGTAGCGAGATCCCATGTTTCGATGCTGTCGTGGAGGTTGGCCCTGACAGGAGTCCGGTCGCGAAAACGATATTGGTTATTCTGATAGTACTTCCAATATACCTCTGCCAGAATTGACAGCAGCACCTGCTTTACCGGTTGAGGTGCAGCATGGACCTCCTTGCGCAATTCCCCTATGGTTTGGACCAAGTAATTTTCCTGGAATTCGGAATTGAGACGAATCCGATATATAATGGCCTTGATAAATTGCGGATCGTTTTTTACAGCCCTGGTCTGGTGATAGATATTGTTCACAACTGCCAGCGCTGATTTTGGCTGGCCTAAGTTGGTAAGAGAATCGACCTGTTTCCATAAAGCAGGGAAGTGTTGAGATGGGGAAATGGTGGAATGGAGTGAGGCTGAAATATGATTCAGAAAGAAAAATGAAAAGACCAGAAATGTACCAATCTTGATTTTCATGGCGGTTATGTTAGATTTTTAAGATTCAATTACAATATTAGAAAACTTGTCCGATAAAGCATAGGTCATGCCAATCCACTTGAACTATTTATTTCCAGGCACAAGGGATTTTACAGGGTTGGCAAGTCCGGAATAACTGATGAGTTCCAGCTTGACTGAACCCACGATTACATCTGATTTTGCAAGTATGGGCAGATGGTTTTCATCGTCCGTGATCCACACATCCATGGGGTAGGGTTGGCTGAATACATTGCCGGTAGCGACCATGGGTTTGAAGCGCAGACAGCGAAACCGGCCAAGATCGGTGATCACCTCCTCTTTACCCATGTACTGGATTTGCGAAATGTAAAGAGAATCGTCAAGATAGAAGGGGATGGGTATATTCTGACCGGGTTTAAGATCCGACAAATTGAAAGTTCGGGCATAGTAGAAAGCCGATAACACATCCTGGGTGCCTTCCGGAATTTTTTTATTGGCTCTTGTACTGAGTGCTGTTCCCGAATACTGGTTAAACTTCACATCATCATTGTACATGTAATCGCCTTCATGCGTGCGCCTGATGAAGGACCACGAAAACATATACGCTTCATCCACAAAGGATTCAAAGCGATCTTCCACCTTAAAAAACCAGTTGAATGCTCCCTTTGACCTGCCTTCGCCGATGATGTGGTAAACATTTCGGCCATCAATTTGTTTTACCTTGTGGTCTACCTCCAGCGTGGCAATACCGGCAGATACTTTGCCCGTGATATAGGAATCGTAATAGGCGCGGAATTTCAGTTTTTCACCACGGATAAAAGCCTCATTTTTTACCGGTTTATATGGTTGAGCAAAAACGGAGAGAACCGAACAATGAAAAATGAAGAAAATACAAAAAAACACAGATAGCCGGGGATTTGTGATCCCTAAACCACAATGTTGATGATTTTTTTCGGAATGATGATCACCTTTTTCGGTGGTTTTCCCTGCAACCATTTTTCTGATTCTTTGGCTTCCAATGCTGCCTGTTCAATCTCTGATACTGGCAGATCGGCTGGCAGCTCTAATTTAAAACGTGTCTTACCATTAAACGAAACAGGATACTCAAAAGTATTTTCTATCAGGTATTCCTGATTAAATGCAGGGAAAGCAGCCTTTGAAACGCTCTCTGAATTTCCCATAAGGCTCCAGAGCTCCTCGGCAATATGCGGGGCATAGGAGGAAATCAGGATAACCAGATCACTGAGGATGATTCGTTTGCTGCATTTAAGGTCGGAGAGTTCATTCACACAGATCATAAATGTACTTACAGCTGTATTAAATGAAAGACGCTCAATATCTTCCCGGATTTTTTTTATGGTTTTATGCAGCACACGCAACTCGGCGGCATTGGGAGCTTCATCTGCAACGCGGAAATTATTCAGGTCGTCATGAAAAAGTCTCCAGAATTTGCGGATGAAACGAAAAACGCCTTCGATTCCATTGGTATCCCAGGGCTTGGACTGTTCGAGGGGACCGAGGAACATCTCGTAAAGCCGAAAGGTATCTGCGCCATATTTTCCAATGAGGTAGTCCGGGTTTACCACATTGTAAAGTGATTTCGACATCTTTTCCACGGCATATCCGCAATGATATTTGCCCTCTTCGAGAATAAATTCAGTTCCGGCGAGGTCGGGACGCCACTGGCAAAATGCTTCTGTGTTGAGTACGTCATTGTCAACCATACTTACGTCAACGTGCATTTCGGTCGTTTCGTACTGATCTTTCAGTCCGGCCGAGACAAATGTATTGGTTCCTTTGATGCGGTAGGCCATGTTGGATCGCCCCTGGATTTTTCCCTGATTAATCAGCTTTTTATATGGCTCATCTTTTACCGATAACCCGATGTCAAAAAGGAACTTATTCCAGAAACGGGAATATATCAGATGGCCGGTGGCATGTTCATCACCTCCGATATAAAGGTCCACGTCCTGCCAGTAATTGACCGAATCCTTCGAGAAATATTCCTTTTGATTCCGGGGGTCCATATAACGGAGGTAATATCCACTGGAGCCAGCAAACCCAGGCATGGTATTGGTTTCGAGCGGATACCCCTCTTTTGTTTTCCAGTTTTTCGCCCGGGCCAGCGGAGGTTCCCCGGTTTCAGTCGGCAGGTATGCATCCACCTCAGGAAGCCTGAGCGGAAGTTCGCTTTCATCGAGTGTGTAAGCGATGCCATCTTTGAAATAAACGGGAAATGGCTCGCCCCAGTAACGTTGTCGGCTGAAGATTGCATCGCGAAGGCGGAAATTGACCGTCCCTTTTCCGATTCCAATTTCATTTATCCTCTGTATTACTTTCCCGATGGCCTCTTTAACCGGAAGGCCATTGATAAATTCAGAATTGATCAGTATTCCATCTTTCGCGTCATAGGAAGATTCGGTTATGTCACCCCCTGAAACCACTTCAGTAATGGACAGTCCATAGTGTTTTGCAAAATCATAATCCCGGCTGTCGTGCGCCGGTACGGCCATTATGGCGCCGGTTCCGTAACCGGCCAAAACATAGTCGGCTACCCAGATAGGGATGGGAGTCCCATTGAAAGGGTTAATGCAGAAAGCTCCCGTAAATTCACCGGTCACCTTTTTCACTTCGGCCATTCGCTCCCGCTCTGAACGGTTTTTGGCCAGGAGCATGTATTGTTGAACTGCCGCCATGCGATCGGAGGTGGTGATCTTCGCAATCAACTCATGTTCGGGAGCCAGTACCATGAAGGTTGATCCGAAAATGGTATCAGGCCGGGTTGTGAAGATGTTGAGTGAAAAAGCCTGATTCTTGATCGGGAAATGGATTTCCGCGCCTTCAGAACGACCGATCCAGTTTCGCTGCATCTCGATCAGGGAATCTGAGAAATCGACAGAATTGAGCCCGTCCAGGAGACGCTGAGCGTATGCGGTGATGCGCAGGAACCATTGTCGCATGAGTTTGCGTTCGACCGGGTGACCGCCGCGTACCGAAAGCCCGTTGGCAATTTCATCGTTGGCAAGAACCGTCCCCAGTTCGGGACACCAGTTTACGTTCGCATCAGAAAGGTAGGCCAGTCGATAATTCATCAAGATCTCCTGCTGCTGTTTTTCTGTGTAAGATTTCCATTGATTTGCTGAAAAAAAACCGTCCCAATGTGATCCGAAAGAGGCATCTTTTTTTACCAGGTCTTTGAACCAGTTCTGATTCATCGATGCATGGATCCCGACATTTCCCCCTGATTCGAAGAGTTTCAACAGGTCGCTGACGGGTTCTGCCTTTTTGGTTTTGTTGTTGTACCAGTGATGAAACAGCTGAATAAAGGTCCACTGGGTCCATTTATAGTAATCGGGATCACATGTTTTAACCTCGCGGTCCCAATCATAAGAGAAGCCGATTTTATCCATCTGCTCGCGGTACCGGGCCACATTTTTTTCAGTGGTTATAGCGGGATGGGTTCCGGTTTGAATGGCGTACTGTTCAGCAGGCAACCCATAGGCATCATACCCCATCGGGTGAAGCACGTTAAATCCGTTCAGTCTTTTATAGCGTGAATAGATATCGGAGGCGATATATCCCAGCGGGTGACCCACATGCAATCCTGCGCCGGAAGGATAGGGGAACATGTCGAGTACATAGTATTTGGGACGCGAAGGATCAATTTCAGTTTTATAGGTTTTATGATCAACCCAGTACTTCTGCCATTTTTTTTCTATTTCCGGAAAATTGTAATCCATTGATTTCTATATATTAGTAATTTGACCCGTGGTCTTGTTCTTTTGCAGGCTGACCCTGCAAAATTAGGAAATTCGCATGAACCGTGAAAATATATACCTTTGAGAGACAAACCATGCTCATAAATGGACGACCAGGAACCTCAAACCAATCCGGAACCAAAAAAGCGCAGACCACGACCCTGGCTTGTGGTACTGCTTAGCCTGCTCTTTCTTTTGTTGATTTTCTTTGTGGCAATTTTTCTTGGTTTCAATTATTTTGGCGAACGGTTTTTAAGAAAATACCTCCAGGAAAAAATTTACACTTCCAGTAATGGCTTGTATCGTGCCGATTTTAAGAAAATGAACCTGAACATCCTCACTGGAAAAGTAGTGATAGACAGTTTTGATCTGACCCCCGATACAAGTAAATATATGCAATTAAAGACCCGGGGAAAGATCGCCCGGGCTTTATACCAAATCTCGTTTTCGTCCTTAACAATCGACAAGATTCATTTCAGGCAGATTTATGCCAGGAAACGGATCAATTTCCGCCAGCTGACCCTTCAGCGGCCCCTGATCAGCATTGTTGGATTTCCGGACACAGTTGCGGCCAAACGAAACAAGTGGCGGGTGGTTTATGAGGATCTTTATCCGACGGTTTCGGGATTTTTCAACGATTTTCACATTGATTCCGTGAAGGTCAATCATGGATTTCTTCTAACCTCATCCAGAGAAAAAAACGGTCGGCAAACATCCGGGGAATATGAGTTCAGTGCTGTGTTAAGGGATGTGTCGGTGAACCCTTTCAGTTATTACAACAAAGAGCGGGTTTTTTATTCCCGTGATATAGAACTGGTCGTACATAATTTCGAATACCACCTTGCCGACAGTCTTTATTCGCTCAAGGCGGAGGAAATTGGGTTTTCTCTAACAAAATCAATTCTTTCCGGAAAAAAACTATCCCTCCGGCCTAATTTCAAATCCAAAAAAATCCATCATCTGCGCAGTGGAGACCTGTTCCAGATTGATCTGCCATCATTTTCGATCAGTGGAATTGACTTGTACAAGGCGATGACAGACCGGAAAGTTGAAGTTTCGTCCCTAAACCTGTCTGAATTCTTTTTGAGGATTTATCGGAGTAATCCAGCAGAAAAAGCCTCACGTAATGCAGTAAAAAAGAAAAAAATAACAGTTGCCGGATTATACACCGTTATAGCGAAAGAGCTCAGGAGTGTCGCCATAGACACCTTTTCCCTTAAAAATGGGTCATTTGAATTTTTCGCCAATATTGCTGACAAAAAGCCTGAATTGCGCATAGGAAAAGTCGACCTTGAAATGAGCAAATTCCTGCTTGATTCGTTATCCCATTTTGATCGATCGAGAATTTTCTATGCCCGGGCCATTGAGCTGACGCTTGAGAGATTTTCGTTGATTTTGCGTGACGGAATCCATTATATCCACGCATCCTCCATCAACTTTTCTACACGAAAATCGTTGATTGAAGTGAAACAAGCCACCATTTTTCCCAACAGGGAAAAAAATTTACAACAATTGGTCAACAGACGCAATACCATGTTCATTCAATTACCGCAACTTACATTTACGAGGATAGACCTGAAAAAGGTTTTCAACAGGCGTATACTTGATTTTGATAAACTTATGATCAATGAACCGGAGATCAGGTACACGCGCTTCCGTCCTCCGAAAAATCCTGATTCCCGGTTCAAAAAACCAAAGGATTTTTTTGAAGCAGAAAATGAAGAGGTGGTTTATAACTTGTTAAAAAAGTATCTCTGGGTTGTAAAGGGAAATGAGATCAGTATCACACAAGGGTTTATGCGATATTCAGTGCAACAAAACGACAAGGAGATGCCGCTTGCCACCAGCAGCTTTAATCTGGCAATGCACCAGTTTCTCATTGATTCGGTTCAAAGAATGAATCAGCAGGGATACTTTTACAGCCGCGATTTTAATCTTGATTTGAATGCAGTTTCTGTTATATCGCCCGACAGCCTAAAGTACCTCCAGGCCGACAGGGTTATGATTAATACGAAAGATTCGCTGATTGAGGCTGATAATATCAATATCTTTGAAACAGCCAGCCCCATGCGATTTATTTCCCCAGCGAAAAAGCGGCAAATCCTCAGCTTTGAATTTTCACTTCACAAGCTTCACCTCACCGGATTAAATCATAAAAAATTATTCCTTGATAAAATATTAAAGGCAAACCAGATTGTCTTTGACAGGCCCTTGCTCTCATTGAAAACATCCGGCAAAAAGCAATCCGCAGGATCCACGGAGGAGACACAGCTCCTGAAAACCACTACTTTCATGCACACCTTTGAAATCGGACATTGCATTGTACGTAAGGGCTCTTTTGCTTATAACAGAGAAGGGGATCACAGGGCCTCCTTCTTTTCCCTCAAAGACATTGATTTTGCGTTGGTAAATGCTGCGGTTCACATTCCCGACGAAGGCATTCATGACGGATTAATCAAATTTGATTCACTTCAGCTAAAGGTAATTCCTCTGAGAGCCGTTATTGCCGATAGCGCCTACGCCCTTGAGGCCCGTAGCCTTGAGGTTCATTCCTATCCGGCCAACATCACCATACAGGGGATCAAGGTCACTCCCTTAAAACCGTGGAATACAATGAATGGACCAAAAACACAGGCAACCATCACCATTCCCGAAATCCAGTTCAAAGGTTTTTATTTCGACCGGGCCATTTTCGATAATGAATGGCTGCTTGAGGGTTTGAATGTGGATCATCCAACGCTGCACCTGGAGATAAAGCAAGATGAAGGGAAGTATGAAGTAAAACGAGGGAAGTACGAAGATAATGGAATCATTGAATTTCCTACGTTTATGAAGACAGTTGCAGTTCGCAAGGTTTCTATCATGAATGCCAATGCCACGCTGATTCAACACTGGCTGGATTCCACGCGATCCTACTCCCAGAAAAACATGATGCTTGAGGTGACCCGTTTCCGGGTTGATTCAATGACCCGGTCAAATCCCTCCTCTGTGCCATTGTTCAATGCCGATGATATTTCGTTTTCAGCACCCGGCTTTTCCTGGGCCTCAAAAGACAGTATGTATACCTATACCCTTGGCAAGTTTGGCTTTTCGACAGGGAAGGCCAGTGCATTCATTGATTCAGCTTCGGTCATTCCGAATTTCAGCAGGGTGGATTTTTCCAAAAAGCTGGGCTATCAGGCTGACAGGATTGTTTTAACGGTTCCTGGAATAAAGATTTCACAGATTGATTTCCGGAAACTCATCAGCAGCCAGGAATTGCATGCCCGTAGCGTGACCCTGGCAGGATTGAATTTTGAATCATTCCGCGATAAGCGCCTGCCTTTTCCAAGCTGGCGACGTCCGTTACTGCCGGGTCAGATGGTTGCCCGCATTAAATTCCCGGCAAGTCTCGATACCATTACGCTGGAAAATGGGATGGCTACGTATGAGGAACAATCAGGTGACGAACCCGGCAGAATCTTTTTTGACCGGATGAATGCCACCCTGACGGGATTCAACACCCTGAAAGCATCTGGTGAACCTATTGGTCACGGCCTTGATCTTCATGGTTCCACCAGGCTTATGGGAATTACACCAACGGAGGCCTGGTTTCATTTTCAGACCGCCCCGCGGGCCGATTCTTTTTCAGTGCATGCTGCTATCGGACAGCTTGATCTAACATCCATTAACCCAATGCTTTCAAAACTATTGCCTGTATCAATCCAACGCGGAACATCCAAATCGACCGAAATCTTTCATATAAAAGGTGACAGCGCCAGGGCCAGCGGAATTATGCATTTCAGGTATCATAATCTTGCCATCCGGCTTGACGCAGCAGGGTCAGGAACATGGGGCCGGTTTGAACAATTGCTTCTAACAGAGGTGGTTAACATTTTTTTGGCCAATAACAATCCAAATGAGGATGGAAAAATGAAAGAGGGAATTATTTATTTTGAGCGCGATGTATCCAAAGGGTTTTTTAATTTTCTTTGGAAAAGCGTGCTAAGCGGGATCAAATCAAGTGTAGGTATAAACACGAAAACGCAGAAGGAAATCAAAAAACAAAGAAAACATAACCACCGATGATACTAAAAACGATTCGCAAAATCTTCATTTGGACCTTGGTTGTTCTTATCCTTGTGGCAGGGATCCTTTTTACGATTGGATATTTCCACTATGCAAAGGTAATTCGCAAGTACCTGGTTGAGTCTGTCAGTCGGGAAAGCAAGGGAATGTATAAAGTCGAAATAGGGAATATATACCTGAATATTCTTGCCGGGAATCTCACCGTGGACCAGTTTTCGCTGCTGCCCGACACGGCATTTTACCGCGCACATTCACAAACCGACACCCTGTCGCCCTTGTTACTTCGTTTAAACATCAAAAAATTTCTCATAAGGGATTTCAAGATCATGGATGCACTGATGAAGCGGAAGATCAGTGTGAACACCATACGATTTACGGGTCCCGATGTCACCGTTTATCGTATGAGTTTGCCATATAAAAAAGATGATGAGAAACATCAGGTTAAAATGATGTCGATTCCATTACCCAAAGGACTGACCTCCATCGGGGTTAAGGAATTCATTATTGAAAGTGCAAAAGTTGAATTTATTGATCTCAGCCATGATTCCATCACACGGAATTCTTTTCCCGTGTGCCATATTCTCATCAGTAATATCCTCGTCGACTCAGCCCACCAGGGACAGCGCAGGCTTTTCAATGCCGACGATATCAGGATAACGCTTGGAGCCTACAGCATGCCGATGAAAAATGGCATGAATAAACTATCGTTTAATGAGATTGGACTTTCTACCGGATCAAAGGAGGCATACATAAAGGATTTTCACCTGGAGCCTCTGTACAACAAACATGATTACACCAGGAAGCTGGGATATCAGACCGATTGGATGGACATTCAAATCAATAAGTTGATCCTTAGGAGGATGGACCTACGGAAACTACTATTTGAAGGAAAAATAAAGGCAGGGGCACTTGAAATTGATACTTTAACCCTCGAAGACTATCGCGACAAACGCATTGCCCGCAAGCCCGGGTTTAAACCGCCCATGCCACAGGATGGGATCCGGATGCTGAAAACCTATCTCCGGATAGACACGGTATTTCTTAAGAGCGGCAAGGCTACCTATTCGGAGCAGGTAGGGGAGAAACCGGGTACCATGTTTTTGGATAAGATGAATGCCACATTCACAGGGCTTACCAACGATTCGGTGTTGCTGAACGCGGGACTGGTCTCAGAATTAAAGGGAACGGCCTATGTGATGGGCAAGGGAAAACTTGATGCCACAGTCCGTTTTAATTTTGGCGACAAACGGAATTCGTTCACCTTTTCTGCCATGATGGGTCCCATCGACCTGGTTGAAATCAACCCCATGCTTTCAAATCTGCTTCCTGCAAAGGTGGTGAGTGGCAAACTTAAAAAGTTATTGGTACCCATGGTCAGTGCCAATGATGATGTGGCAAAAGGGAAGCTTCTTTTCTACTACAACGATCTTTCTGTAGAAGTGATGGATAAAAAGCAAACTACATGGACCAAAATCAAAACCGGAATCATCAATTTTGCAGCGAACGATCTGATCGTTAACAACGACAACCCCACCAAATCGGGAAAGATGAAAACCGGAGTAATCCAATTCCAAAGGGATAAAGAGAAAGGCATCATCAATTTTTTATGGAAAAGTGTACTGAGTGGGTTAAAATCCACCATGGGTTTTAATTCCAAGGCGCAAAAAGAGATGATTAAAGAGGAAAAACAGAAGGTGGCCGAAAAACAGAAGAGGGAGAAAAAACAGAAGAAGTAGGAAAATTTGAGTAATTTTAGCTCGTATTTTCACACCATGATCCAACAGGAAGAGAGTTATTACCAGCGCAGGATTGCGACATCACAATTTACCACCATCATAAGCATTACATTGGTGCTCTTTCTTATGGGCTTGCTGGGCATGATCCTCCTTCACGCCAGAAAACTGTCGGATTATGTAAAGGAAAATATTGGCTTTTCCATCATGATCCGTGAAGGGGTAAAGGAATCGGGGATTCTTGAACTGAAGAAAAACCTCGACGGACAATATTTTGTTAAGTCGAGTGAATATATTCCACGAGCCCGGGCTGCCGAAAAACTGCAGGATGAGCTGGGTGAAGATTTTATCGGATTCCTGGGGTACAATCCTTTACTTCCCAGCATTGATTTGCGTATTCTTGCTCCCTATGCCACAGTTGATTCACTCAACCGCATCGAAAAACGGTTGCTGGCCATTCCGGAGGTCAAGGAGGTCTATTACCAGAAATCACTGGTGGATGCGATCAACAGAAATCTTGAAAAAATCAGCCTGATCCTTGTGGCTTTCAGCGGAATTTTGCTTTTCATCGCCATTGTCCTTATCAATAACACCATCAGGTTGTCGGTGTATGCCAAGCGCTTCATCATCCGGAGCATGCAACTGGTTGGAGCTACAGAGGGATTTATACGCAAACCGCTTCTTTTACGGAGCATCCTGCATGGCTGTATAAGCGCCTTCATTGCGCTGCTCATGCTCATGCTGCTGACCTATTTTGCCCTTGATCAGATTCCCGAACTGCTCGAACTTCAAGATCCGGTCATGTTGATTGCCCTTGTTATTTTTCTCTTTTTACTGGGTTCATTTATCTCATGGATTTCAACCTATTTCGCTGTTCGTAAGTATCTGCGCATCCGGACAGATTTATTATATACCTGATATTCTTAAATTTTCTGTAATTTTGCGAATTAATTCGTTTTAAATCATGGAAAAGAAACAGATCCACATAAAATCCCAGGCTACCGCCAAAGCTACAAAAAGTGAAGAACTGACAGGAAAAACTGCAAACATCGGTGAATTTGCCTTTGGGAAAGAAAATTACCGCCTGATGCTTATCGGGCTTGCTTTTATTGTTGTAGGTTTTTTACTTATGATTGGCGGCGGTTCGGCAGATCCCACACAATTTAACCCCGAAGTTTTCAGTTTCCGCCGGATTACCCTGGCCCCGATTCTCATCCTTGCCGGGTATGTGATTGAGATTTTTGCTATCATGAAAAGACCGAAGGATTAATGACTATTTTCCAGGTTATTATCATTGCCATTGTAGAGGGAGTAACTGAATTTCTTCCGGTTTCTTCAACTGGGCATATGATCATTACGCAGAGCATCCTGGGGGTTCAGAGTACAGATTTCGTTAAAGCCTTTACTGTAAATATCCAGTTTGGGGCCATCCTCTCTGTGATTGTGCTGTATTGGAAGCGCTTTTTTCAGTCATGGGATTTCTATTTCAAATTGTTTGTGGCCTGTCTTCCCCTGGTTATTGCATATCTGCTTGAGAAACAGATTGACTCCATGCTCGAAAGTGTGATGACTGTAGCTGTAGCCCTGCTGCTTGGCGGGATCCTTCTGATCTTTGTCGACCGTTGGTTTGACCGCCCAGAAAATGAAAACACGAAGCTGACCTACAAGAAGGCGCTGATCATTGGTTTTTTTCAGATCATATCTGTCATTCCCGGTGTGAGCCGTTCAGCAGCTACCATCGTAGGCGGGATGAGCCAGAAACTCAGCCGTAAGTCTGCTGCTGAATTCTCTTTTTTTCTCGCAGTACCCACCATGTTCGCAGCGTCGGTACTCAAACTGGCCGGAAACTACAAGATGATCTCCGCCGAGAACATCAACCTGCTCCTAATCGGCAATGCAGTCTCCTTCATCGTGGCTATCATCGCCATCAAATCATTCATTGCCTTCCTTACCCGATATGGGTTCAAATGGTTTGGTTATTACCGTATTGCTGTCGGTCTTGCAATCATCATTCTCCTGCTTTCCGGAAGAAGTTTAACTATTCTGTGATGGAATTCCATTTTGAGTCGGGAGAGGTCATCTTAATCAACAAACCCCTTACATGGACCTCATTTGATGTAGTGGGAAAAATGCGTTCCATCATCCGGCAGCGCACGGGACTCCGGAAAATAAAGACAGGACATGCCGGAACCCTCGATCCGCTTGCAACAGGATTGCTGATTTTATGCACCGGGAAATTTACCAAACGCATCGATGAATTCCAGGGCCTGGAAAAAGAGTATACAGGCACCATCCGATTGGGTGCAACCACGCCATCTTTCGACCTGGAAACTGCGATAGATAAAACCTACCCCATTACCATCCTGACAGGGAGTGCCATGATTCAGGATGCGGCAACGCATTTTGTCACAACTTTCGACCAGGTGCCCCCACAGTTCTCCGCCATAAAAGTTGACGGGAAGCGAGCGTATAAATCCGCCCGGCAGGATATCGGTGTGGAAATAAAGGCAAGGAAGGTCACCATATCGGCTTTTGAATTAACCCGGATTGATTTGCCTGATATCGATTTTCGTGTTGTTTGCAGCAAAGGCACCTATATCAGGTCTTTGGCCCGTGATTTTGGTGAATTTTTAAATTGCGGGGCGCATCTTACGGCACTATGCCGTACCCGCATCGGCCCATACCATTTGCGTGATGCCTATGAACTGACCGACCTGGAGAATCTGATTCCTTATACCCGTGACGACTCCCCAAAAGCAATAAATTTTTTAATCCATCATGGTTTCTAAAAGCTACCCGATCTTCACGCATGAATTTTACATGAATGAGGCCCTGAAGGAGGCGCAAAAGGCCTATGAACGGCATGAGGTGCCGGTGGGAGCGGTGATTGTATGTAACCGTACGATTATTGCGCGTGCCCACAATCTCACCGAAACACTGCGTGATGTGACAGCCCATGCCGAAATGCAGGCGTTTACTGCTGCCTGCGGGTATCTGGGTGGAAAATATCTTGATGAATGTATCCTGTATGTCACGCTGGAGCCCTGTGTAATGTGTGCCGGAGCCGCCTTCTGGACACAATTGGGTTCTGTTATATATGGCGCATCCGATGAAAAACGGGGTTTCCGTCAGATCAGCCAACCATTGCTCCACCCAAAAACCGAAACAACAGCGAACATTTTGGCTGAAGAGTGCAGCCAACTTCTGAAACAATTTTTCAAAAGCAAACGAATATGACCAGAAACAGGGATCCCCAAATGAATTTCACCAATGGTCTTTTCCAGAAAGTTGAAATTTCAAAGATGCTGAATGAGATGGCCGGGATTGCGCAATATCTTTGGGAAAAAGGCTGGGCTGAAGGGAGTGCAGGTAATTTTTCCATCAATGTTACCGGGATGTTCAGTGATACGGAACGGGACTCCCTCTCTTCAAATCCCGTTATTCCCCTTTCAGGGAAATACCCCGACCTGGCCCGAGCACTCTTCCTTATCAGCGGAACAGGCACCCGGATGCGGGAAATGGCGGATAATCCTATGGGATATGTCTGCTTCGTATATGTCGGAGAATCCGGGTCTGACTATCATCTCATTGCAGGAAACCAAGACGAAGGTTCTGTAAAACCAACCTCCGAGTTGGCAACCCACCTGGGAATCCAGCAACTGCTGATTCAGCAGAAATCGACAGCCAAGGTGGTTTTGCATGCGCATGTCACCGAATTGATTGCCCTTACCCAACTCCCGGCATTCAAAACTGAAGAGGCCATAAACTCATTGTTTTGGAGCATGCACCCCGAAACAATGCTTTTTGTTCCGGAAGGTATTGGCTTTATTCCTTACACCATACCCGGAACCGAGACCATCGCACGTGCAACCCTTCAGGAATTGGGGAGGCACAAGGCGATCATATGGGAAAAACACGGGTGTATTGCGGTGGGCGCAAATCTCGCTGAAGCGTTTGACATCCTTGATATTCTTGCAAAATCAGCAAAAATATACTTCTTGTGTAAATCAACAGGAATTGATCCCGAGGGCCTTTCAGCGGCACAAACAGAGACACTTCGAACCTACTATTCCGGCTTATCCCGGGGGAATTGATCCGCTTACAAAAAGAATTATTGGAATTGATAGGTCAATTATACGGTTAATTGATTATATTAGCAGCCTGATAACATTAGATGTCCCCTGAAAAAGTTGTAATATTTGAGGATGAGTTTCTCTTAGCCAATGATTTAAAGCGGCAAATCTCTCCATATAATTATGAGGTTACTGCTATGTTCAGAAAGGCAGAAGATGGGCTTCAGTATCTTGCTGGGATTCAGAATAAAGAGGATCTTCCAGCCATTATTCTGATGGACATTTCCCTGGCCGGGAAAATGAATGGCATTGAAGCTGCGGAAATTATTACGCACCTCTACGACATTGCCTTGGTTTTTCTAACTGGCATGAGTCAGGTTGAAATTTTTGAAAAGGCATTTAAGACAAAACCATATGCATTCCTGATCAAGCCGTTTGATCTCAAGCAAGCCCTGATCAGTATTAGACTGGCCTCGTATCTAAAATCGCTGGAGAACAAGGTTCTTAAGAATCAGGAAGCGTTCGGGGACAGGTTTTTCGAGCAGATCGGAGGAGGCATACAGGTGCAAAATCAAGCGGAGGCGGCCAGTAGGATAAAATTAAGCGATGAATCCATCCACTAACATAAACACCCGAAACATTCTGATTGTTGAAGATGATGCGGCGACTGTCAGCATTTTGAATATCTGGCTTCGAAACGTATGCAATGTTTTCCTTGCCCGTGATGGCGAAGAGGCCCTGTTCATTATTGATGAAATGATGAAAGCAAATAAAGAGGTTGATCTTTTCGTTTTTGATATCAGCCTGCCTTTTCCCTGGTCGGGAATTACTTTAAAAGCTGCTGTCATTGAGCGGTGGGGTATTTACAAAACCCGGCCATTTATAGCGGAAACGGCTTTTGCCATGCCGCAGGATCACGATCAGATCATGAAGGCGGGATTCATCGACCATCTAACCAAGCCTCTCGACCGGAAACTTTTGTTGGAGACAGTCGAAAAATACCTATAAAGAGGTTCCTGTTTTTTATTACATTTGTTGTCAGACCAATGGGACGTTAGCTCAGTCGGTTCAGAGCGCATGCTTCACACGCATGAGGTCGTGGGTTCGAATCCCTCACGTCCCACATATTTTCATTATTATAAATTTCAAAGGACTTAATATCAGACAATTAAGTCCTTTTTTTGTGTCATTATTGTGCCACTTCTGATAATTTGATATTGGGTTATACGACCGAAAATCTAAATAAAACCAATCAGTATAAAATTATGCAAATTGACATTGGCGGTTTTGCGCTTGGATGGGCGTTCTCAGTTTTTAATGCATCGAACGGACAATCCATCAATTTTCCAAAGCCAACTTCTATAAACACCTGTCCAACTGTACGAGAGTGTCCTGTACCATGCAGTGAGCGAATCTACAGGTGTAGACGACCAGAAGTGGGCATAAATCCGAGGGCCGGAATATTGTGGACTATAGTGAAACCAACCAGCAGGTAGTGCGGTAAATCCGCTGCTGTTGGTGGCGTCATCATTTGGCCAGTACCAATGTTTCGTTCCGGGTTCCTTCATTTTTGAACCAGCAATGCTATCACCCCCCAAATATTCTATTAGTACAGTCCATTCTTCATCCGTTGGTACATGGTAACCATCGGGAGCAATGTTGCGGTTATCTTCTATGGCATAATAATTATACAATGCGCCATACGTTTCCCTGTTGGCCATATCGTTGCTGACCCAACAGTATGCTCCAGTGGTTAAATTATTCCATTGTGCGCTATCAGGAACATTGGGAATGGGATCGCCATTGCGGTATTTTGTCGTTTTAAGGTTTTCGGCTATCCAGATCTGCGTTCCTATCGTAACCGTGTGATAAACATTACCATCTATGTCAGTTACGGTAATACCTGCCGGGGAGGGGATGTTGCTGTCGTCTTTTTTTTTACAACTGCTGGCAAGTATCAAAACCACGCCCGTTATTACCAATGGGGAAATCCAGATTCTGGTTCTTGCTTTCAAGTTGTAAGGTCTTTGATTTCTGGACAAATATAATTCAGGATTCAAGGGAATCCTAATTGATTTTCCTGGTTCGTTTGTACATTTATTTGCAGAAATTCCCAAAAATCATGTTCATTTTTTAATGCTAATTTTAAATGGTCGAAGTGCGTGGAAGCTTACAAAATGGATTAAGTTTGCTACAAAATTAAATTTACAACAAAGCTACTGAAGAAGAAGGGGCGCAAGGTGGTATTTTAGGTGTCATAACAAAAAGCATCACTTACAACTTTTATAAATTCTACATATGACAGAGATATTTCAACAGGAACCTAACTGGATAGTACGGGCCCTGGCCGGATTTTTGCTTGGTTATTTCTTTACTTACATAATCAAGGGCACCGACTTCATCTGGCGGATGATTTTCAGCAAAAATTATCTCACAGGTCAGTGGAACAGCTACTACCAGGTATGGGAAAATAACATTCCGGTCCTTAAACGTGAGAATTGGACAATTGGGTTTGGTTTCAACAGCAAACTGAGAGTGAATATTACCACAGAAGACAGCCTCTCCTTTAGTGGAGAGTTGCTTGAGGAGAAAGGAAATTTAATTGTTATAATAAAAGCAAAAGAATTTAATGAAAGGGGTTTCGGCCGGTATCCGATACCAATTCCAGGCAACGACACCATCGTTGTCGGTCTTTATTTAGGGGTTGACTTCAACGGGCATGCAACAGCCTGTGTAAATATTCTTTCAAGAATCGAACTTCAAATGAATGAACTGTCATCTCTGCTGAAGGATAATACAGATTTCGATGCAACAAATGGAATGATCAGACTGAAACATTAGCATCGTACACCTCCCGATCACGATATTTGGCGCATAGGCGCCATTTTTCAGAATGATTTAACATTTCGTTAACACTCCGCTGGGGCATTAGGTTTATTTTCGCACCACTTTTAAACTAACCTTAACAAAATGTGCATGAAAAAATTTTACAAACTATTGATGGTGATATCTGTTTTCACCATTGCATCCCTGTTGTCATTTGGACAAGGGACCACTACTTCAGGGATTAACGGAAAGGTCACTGATGAAAAGGGCGAATCACTGCCAGGTGCTAGCGTAATGGTAGTTGAAACTGCCACTGGGACGCAATATGGCACAGTAACCGACAACAAGGGTTATTACCGGCTACCGAATATGAATCCCGGCGGACCTTACAAGCTTACCATAACATATATGGGCTTTGAGGCATTTTCTTCTGACAACCTCTATCTGACATTGGGACAAACTCAGAGTGTGGATGCCAAGCTGAGTGAGAAATCAACAACATTGGCCGGTGTGGAGGTTGTTGCCAACCGCAATAACATTATCGACGGCAACCGCACGGGTGCTGAAACGGTTATTTCGAGCCAGGCCATCGACCAGATGCCGACCCTTTCCCGTTCACTGCCCGATTACGTACGTACCACCCCGCAGATCCAGCTCACTGGCGGCGGAATGTCAATCGTAGGTTCCAATAACCGCTACAACTCTATTTTTATCGATGGTGCGGTTAACAATGATGTTTATGGCCTCTCCTCCTCAGGAACAAACGGCGGCCAGACCGGCGCCACCCCGTTCTCCATGGACATCATCGATCAGTTCCAGGTTCAGCTTGCTCCCTTTGATGTGCGTCAGGATGGTTTCAACGGAGCTTCTATCAATGCCGTGACCAAAAGAGGGAAGAACAACTTCGAAGGCACAGCTTACTACTTCCTCCAGAACCAATCACTCGCCGGCAAAACGCCTTATGAATCAGTGAAAACCCTCGCAGATCCCGAAAGTGCCCGCACCAAGCTGAACAGTTTCCAGAATAACCTTTTCGGACTTAGTTTTGGCGGACCCATCATCAAGAATAAATTATTTTTCTTTTTCAATGCTGAATTATCACGCTACGCCATTGATCAACCCTATAACATTGCAAATTATCAGGGAGATTCAAAACCAGGCGCACTCGATACGCTGGCCTCCACCCTGCTCAGTAAATTTGGTTATGATGCGGGAAGTTACCAGAGCACCACGAAAAAACTGACAAGCGACAAGGTCTTTGCCCGTTTGGACTGGAACATCAACAAAGTACACAAACTGATGCTCCGTCACAGCTACACCAAAAGCACGGCCACATCCCCATACACGTCAAGCAATCAGACACTGAACTTCTCCAATTACGGCGAATATTTTCCAAGTACAACCAATTCAACCGCACTTGAATTAAAGAGCAACTGGGATAAATTTTCCAACGACCTGATCATGGGTTTCACATCCGTTCGCGATGACCGCAATCCATTGGGAAGCAATTTCCCGACCCTGGTGATCAAGGATGGAGCAGGAACGATCTATCTGGGCTCAGAGGCTTTCTCAACAGCCAACCAGCTTAATCAGAACATCTTTAGTGTTACGAATAACTTCAGCATTTATAAAGGTGCCCATACCATCACCGTTGGGGCCAATTTTGAGTACGCCTATGCATACAACCTTTTCATCCGCCAGAATTACGGTCAATACACGTATAATTCGATGGATGATTTCATGTCGACATTTACCGCAAATCCCGTATCAGCTTATCAGTTCGATCACAGTTATTCTTTGGTTGATGATGTTACGGGTGATGGATCCAATGCTGCTGCAAAGTTCAGCTCCATCAACCTTGGGTTGTATGCCCAGGATGAATGGTGGGTGGCCGACAACTTCAAGCTGACCTTCGGAGTGCGCCTCAACATGCCGATGTGGCCAACAAAGCCACGCGAAGCAACGAACTTCAACGATTCCGTGGTTCCAAAGCTGCAAGCAAAGTATGATCCTGTGAGCGGCAGCAACTACGATCTGAAAAATGCCCGCTCAGGCCAGATGCCCAAGATACAGTTCATGTTCGATCCACGCATTGGATTCAACTGGGATGTGCTGAAAGATAAAACATTGCAGATCCGCGGCGGTGTTGGGATGTTCACAAGCCGTCTTCCGCTGGTATGGCCAGGTGGTGCGTATACAAACAACGGGATGACTGTTGGAGGCATCTCTTACCGCCACACCAAACCGGAAGATAAAAACATCATTTTCGATCCCGCCTGGAACAACCAGCCGACATACAGCTCTTTCTACGGTGGATCTGATCCTATTCCTCAAGGCGAGATCAACATCTTCACCGAAAATTTCAAATACCCGCAGGTTGTCCGCGCAAACATCGGCATTGATAAAAAATTATTCTGGGGTATCGTAGGAACAGCCGAATTCATCTATACCAAGAACCTGAATAATATCATCTATTACAACTACAATGTTTCACCTGCGACTGGCCAGCTGAAAGGCGGTCCGGATAACCGTTTCATCTACGGGACCTCGACCAACGTAAAGAACTTCTCTTACATCATGGTGGCTGACAACACCAATAAAGGTAACAGCTGGAACTTCACCGTTCAGTTTACCAAACCTTACAGCAAGGGGTTCCAGGGATCCATCGCTTACAGCTACGGGGAGACGAAATCACTCAACGATGCACTTTCATCCCAGAATTCATCCCAATGGCGTTATGTTGCCAACGTGAATGGACGCAATCACCTTGATCTCTCCAGGTCAAATTTCGACATGGGTCACCGGCTCATGGCATTCGTGGGATATAAGAAAGAGTATGCCAAATATTTTGCAACCGGCCTGAGTGTATTCTATGATGGTGTTTCAGGAAAACCCTATTCGTTCGTCTACTCCAATTCAAGGGCCATCAACGGAGAAGATGGAAACGATTATGCACTGATCTGGATTCCGAAAGACCGCAGTGAGATCAATCTTGTTGACTGGAAAGATAAGAACGGCAATGTAGTTAAAACTGCTGATCAGCAGTGGACAGATCTCGATTCGTATATCAATGGGAATAGTTACCTGAAAAACAGCCGTGGCGGATATGCCGCAAGAAATAGCGCCCGCCTGCCTTTTGAGAGTTACCTCGATTTGCGCGTGCTTCAGGATTTTTACATTAACGTCGGAAATTCACGTCACACCCTCCAGGTTACTTTGGATATCTTCAACGTACTGAACCTTCTGAACAAAGAATGGGGAGTTCACCGCTTCGTGACCAACGACTCTTACAAACTGGTCAACATTGAGAAGGTGGATGCCGGTGTTCCTTCATACACATACCGTGGAACCACAAGCCAGGACCAGGTCAGTAGCGTTACAGATCCTGCTTCCCGCTGGAGAATGCAGATCGGGATCCGCTATATCTTTGGATCTTCCAAGAACAATTAATCCGTTTTTCATCATTTCGAACCGTAGTCGGACACCCGGCTACGGTTTTTTTTACCCTTTCAACCATATCCTGATGCTCAAGCCAAACCTTCACTATTTCAGATTTGCCCTGCTTCTTATTTGTCTGGGATTGATCCCGGTCCACGATGTCTGGGCCCAGCAGAAACCCTATGTAATCATGATCTCTTTTGATGGATTCCGTTGGGATTATCCGGAGAAGGCAGGGTTGAAGACCTTCGACAGTCTTGCAACAGTTGGTGTTAAGGCAGCCTTTCTGAAACCCGCTTTTCCATCGGTCACCTTTCCCAACCATTATACCATGGCAACCGGATTATATCCCGATCATCACGGAATTGTGGCCAACAATTTTTACGATCCCGTCCTCGGCAAACGATATAGTATCGGTAACCGCAAAGCTGTTGAGGATTCCTCATTTTATGGCGGAGAACCCATTTGGGTCACCGCCGAGAAGCAAGGAATCCGGACTGCATCATTTTTCTGGGTGGGATCTGAGGCGCCGGTAAAGGGAATCCAACCCTCCTTCTGGAAGAAATACCAGGAAAAAACATCTTTTTCAGACCGGGTGGATACGGTACTGACCTGGCTTTCACTTCCTGAAAATCAACGCCCGCACCTTATTCTCTTTTATTATCATGAACCTGATGCATCGGGTCACAACCTGGGGCCCGAAAGTGAAGAGATAAAACCAGTATTGCAGGATCTGGATCGGAAATTGTCCGGTTTTATCCAAAAGCTTAAAACACTGTCCTACTTTCCTGAAATCAACCTGATTGTCACGGCCGACCATGGAATGCAGACCACGCCTGAGGACAAGGCAATTCTATTGACTGATTACCTTGATCCCGGGCTATTCGACCGCATTGAGGGATCCTCACCCGTTTTACTTTTCAAGGCCAAATCAGGGAAGATGGATGAGGCCTATCAGGCACTGCTGAAAACACCCCATGTACAGGTGTGGAAATCGGCCATGGTGCCGGAAAAATTTCATTACGGCAAGAATCCGAGGAGACTCGATTTTGTCATGCTGGCCGACAGCGCCTGGACACTTATACGGGATTCTGGCTATCCGAAGTCAAAAGGCGCGCACGGATACGATCCGGACAACATGAACATGCGTGCCATTTTTTATGCCGCAGGTCCGGCTTTCAAGCAGGGATATCGGTCGGAGGGCTTCAATAACATTGATCTCTATCCGTTGATTTCAAAAATCTTGGGACTCCGGCCTGCAGAGGTTGATGGAACAATCCCGATTTTCAGAAATTAATTGTAGATTTATACAGATTTTGGATCTGCTAAAACGCATGCATATGAAAAAACAGGTATTTACACTACTGACGGTTTTCTTGTTTTTTGGTTATTCACAAGGAAAAACGGTTAAGGAAAAGGATGCCCGTATTGTTGCGGCCAATTACATTGCTTCAACTCCCGCATTTTCCAGGCCTGGAAAGACGGCCCTCCTGAAAATGTGCTATAATCCTGAGGGAAAAGCCACTACAAAATCCAATGCCTCGCCGGCGCCCCTGTTTTATGTTTATAACGTCAATGGCTCGGAGGGTTATGTCATTGTTTCGGGCGATGACGTGGTCCATCCGGTTCTGGCCAGTTCATCAGAAGGAGCTTTTGTGGCCGATAACATGCCGGCCAACCTTGCCGGCTGGCTGGAGAATTATGGAAATCAGATCAGCTTTGCGATAACCGCAGGGCTTGAGGCCACTCCGCAAATAAGGTCGGAATGGGCCGCACTTTCAAAAAGCAATCCGTCTGCCCGGATTCCGGGGTCACACCTGGGAGTAAGTCCCCTGATGACAACGAAATGGGACCAGGGGCCCTATTTTTATAATACATTTTGCCCGAGAAATCTTTTTACCGGGGAGTGGACGGTGACGGGATGTGTTGCAACGGCCATGGCGATGGTCATGAAGTACCACAACTGGCCTTTTTCAGGAATCAACCGTCATGCCTATATAACCCAGTCATACGGGAAACTGGCGGCCAATTTCTCAGGTACCAAATACGATTGGAAATCAATGCCAAATAAGCTGGTGGCACAAAACAGGGCCGTTGCAGAATTGATGTATCAGTGCGGGGTCAGCGTTGAAATGAATTATAATATAGCATCGGCTGGAGGCAGTACTGCCGAAATCATCACAGCCCGAAGCCTGCCTCGCATTCATTGCACCGAATATGCCCTTAAAACCTATTTTGGATATGAAAGCACCCTGCAGGGGGCTCAGAAGGAGAATTTCAACGATATTGTATGGACTACCATGCTCAAGAAAGAATTGGATGAAAAAAGGCCAATCATTTATGGAGGATTAGACGGCGACGGAGGCCACTGTTTTGTACTCGACGGGTACGCTACCAACATTATGGGCGATTTTTTTCATATCAACTGGGGATGGGGAGGAAAGTCGGACGGAGAATTTCGGATCGATAACCTCAACCCGGGCTCGGGTGGTATCGGAGGAGGAACAGGCGCCTATAATTCGGGGCAGCACGCCCTCCTGGGAGTCAAACCCGAAAATACAAAAAGCAGCGGGAATAAGTTTTACCGGCTTTACATGAGTGCCCCCATCACCTTTAAATCAGACACAATCAGCTACAAAGACACGATCTCATTTCATACCAACATCATCAACAACGACCCGGTGGTGTTCAACGGTGACATCAGTGCTGCTGTATTTGATACCAACGACATCTTTATCGGTTATGTCCAGGTTATAAAAGGGGTCACCCTTCAACCAGGAGCCGAATTCCCTTCGGGGATCACCTTTACCAATAAAAGCATTCCGGCCATGCTGCCCGGAACCTATTATGTCGGAATCAATTACAGCACGGGCGACAGCAACTGGAAGGATGTGATCGACACCAATGCATACCTGAGCGAGAAGCGGATCAAAATCGTCAATCAGAATGATATTGAGATGTATGCAAACATGAATATCGGTGGCGGCGTAATCATTTTACAGGGCAATCCGCTCAACATTCAGCTTGAAATAAAAAACAACGGACCCGCTGAACTGCACGGCACACTTTCCCTTTCACTGTTCGATGTTGACGGAGACTCTGTAGGTGTTATCGAAGAAAAAACAAATTTTACCCTTCCATCTCAGGAACATACGAACGGACTTACCTTCAACACGCAAAGCCTGGATGTGAATCCCGGCACCTACCTGCTGGCACTGCAGTATCTGCCCGAAGGAGCCACGGAATGGGAACTGGTCGGATCGCGTGTGTACAGAAATCCTGTCAAAATATGGGTCCTGGCGGTCCCGCTCCTGGCTGACCAGTATGAATCAAACGACTCGCCGGAGATTGCTACAGTGCTTCCGGTCAGTTTCGAAACAAATCCTGCGGTCATCATGACCAACGGAGCAAATTGTCACAACGGTCTGGATTATGATTATTATGAAATCACCCTGCCGGAGGGATTTACCTATGTGGTATCCGGTATTCTCTTCGATGAACGGAGTGATCCGTCACATGGCTATACCCTTGACGGGATCTGGTCATACACAACCGACGGGAAGAACTGGTCGGCCGTATTTGACGACACCATCCCCAACAACATCGTGATGAACAATGGAGGGGCTGTTCTGTTCCATCTCTCTCCTGAATATACCGGGGAAACCGGGACATACCAGATCAAAATAGGCGTTGCAAGGAATCCGCTTGGGATTGGTGAAACGGAAGCTCCCGACGGGATTACAATATATCCCAACCCCGTATCAGAAAGACTGATTATTCATTCCGATGGCAGGAAGGCCTGTATTTCTGGATACCAGATGAATACGATTGAAGGCAGGGAGATCCTGAATATAACGTTGCCCGAACCAGTTCCTGAATGCACCATCCATACCGCACCATTCAATGATGGGTTTTACCTCCTCAGAATTAAAACCGCATCCGGTGTAATCAACAGGAAGGTGATCATCCGCAAATAATTTGAACTGCACTCAAAATTGCGTCATCATCAGGGAAAGGCGTAGTTATTTATAGCAATACCGCTTCATTACTTTATAGGCATCGGGGATCCCCAGTTCTCCGGCGCGGCTCAGGTCTTTGCAGCCGTTGTGGTTGTCGTTCAGCAGAATACTTATCAATCCGCGGTTATAATACGCTTCGGCAAAATCGTTTTGAAGGGAGATTGCTTTCGAAAAATCGTCAACAGACTCCCGATAATTGCCCATGCGGCTGTTCACAAACCCCCGGTTGTACCAGGCCAGCCAAAAACCGGGGTCGAGTTTCAGCGCTGAGTCATAATCCCGGATTACCGCTTCATAGGTATGTTCAAGCGAAGCCGACAGGGGTTGGGCCTGGGGCTTTTGCCCCAACCTGCCAATGGTGATCTCATGCTGATAATCGTCCTGCATATTGATGAGCTGGATCAGTTCATACCGCGCATTGGCCCTGCTGAACCAGGCGGCCGCATAACATGAATCGGATGCCAGGGTTTCCGTGAAATCCTCCAGGGCAGGGGTATAATTCCGAAGCAAGGCAAAGGAGATGGCCCGTTTAAAATAGGAATCCGGGTTGGGTCCCAGAGAATCAATAAGCCTTGTCTGTTGCACGGCTGCGGCCCGGAGAAGCGAATCGCCGATGAGTCCCGGCTGGTTTGTGAAGGTGAGGATATTGGTAAAATAATGATCCTTTTTGTAAACATCATAAAGCCTGACCTTTTCGAAATCGGTTTTCCACAACAGGATGTTATAAGGGGGCTTCAATTGAATATCGACCGTCTGGTTTTGCAGTTTACTGTTCAGGGTGTTCATCTCTTCGAAATCGCCGCTGAGCTTGACCAGGCTTTTCAGGTAATCTTTCCTTTCGGCCTTCAGGCTGTCGGGGTTGTAATGGTTTTTATCAGCCAGCTCCATAGCCCGCTTGTAATCAGCCATGGCTCCCTTCTGGTCCTTTAGTTTGAGTTTGACTTCGTACCGGTCATACCAAGCATCGGTGTAATCGGGAAGCAGTTCGATGGTCTTGTTGAGATCCTCCAGTGCACCCTGGTAATCTTTAAGGTCTGATTTCAGCTTACTGCGGTAATAATAGCTGATAATGTTCTTCGGATCAAGTTTACTGACGATGTTAAAGTCGTGGATCGCTCCCCGCTTTTCATTCAGTCCGATCAAAACGATGGCGCGGTTGTAATAGGCGTAGGAATTGTAAGGTGAAAGAGTGATCACCCTGTTCAGGTCTTTCAGTGCAGCAACCCGGTCTGAACTTTTAAGCCTGGCCAGCGCCCGGTTGAACAGGGCAAAGGTGTTGGCCGAATCCATGGCAATGGCACGGCTGAAATCGATGATGGCTGAATCGACCTGGTTCAACTCAATCCATACCAGTCCCCGCTGTGAAAAAATATACCCGTTTTCGGGGTTTATTTTCCTGGCCATATCCAAATCTTCAATGGCTTCGGTATAGCGCTTAATCTCCTGTTCTGCGCTTGCTTTGAGGATGTAGACATTTTCGCCCTGGCATTTCAACAGGATTGCCTTGTTGCAATCGACAATGCAGGAGTAATGCTTTTTCAGGTACAGGTTTGTCCGGGCACGATGAGCCCAGATCTCCCCGTTATTCCCATCCATCTCCATGGCTTTCTCAAAATCCTCCATGGCCCCCTTGAAATTCTGCAACTGGCTGCGCACGATGGCCCGGTTTGTAAATACATCCGCCAGATAGGGCGACAATTCAATCGATACAGAATAGTCCTGCTCTGCTCCCATAAAATCATCCAGTCCGTATTTGGCGTATCCGCGCAGAAAATAGAGTTCAGGGCTTGAAGGCTCCTTTTGAATCACCAGGTTCAGGTATTTCAGCGCTTCGATGTAATTCCCTTTCCTGAGCATGTTCACAGCCGATTGCCTGAAATTGAACTCTGACTGAGTGAATCCATGGATCTGGAGAAGGGCCAGGAAGCAGAATAGCAGTAAACGATTAAGCATACTTGTATTTTAGGCTCAGAGATAACGTAAAAAGGTATGAAAAATTTTAAACTAAATTTGCGGAGCCAAACCGGTTAATTATTTTACTGAAACCATGGGATTTAAGATCATTGAAATCAAAGTGTCGACAGGCTATTCGGATGCCGAACTCAAGCAGCGGATAGCAAAGGAGCTCCGGATGGCTGAATTTACCTGGCAGATCGAAAGTAAAAGCCTCGATGCCCGCAAGAAGAGCCACATTCATTGGCTATTACGTATTGGGGTGCATTCTTCGGCGCTGCGTGGGAAAGATCCCGAGCCGAAGGGCACTTTGGATATCCCCTACAAAAAAAGAGACCAGCGGGTCGTAATCACCGGCAGTGGTCCTGCCGGGTTTTTTGCAGCCCTGGTCTTACAGAAGGCAGGGTTTGATACCATTTTACTCGAACGGGGTACAGAGGTGGAGAGGCGGGCCCTGGGCATCGCACAATTCGAAAAAACAGGTCAATTCAACCCTTTAGCCAACTATTCCTTTGGTGAGGGAGGCGCAGGAACCTTTTCGGACGGGAAGCTGACTTCGCGTTCAAAACACATATCCAGGGAGCGCGATTTTTTTATCTCCAGTTACATTGATGCCGGTGCGCCTGCCGAGATCCGCTACATGGCTTATCCACATGTGGGAAGTGACAACCTGCGCGGGGTGGTAAAGCGCCTCAGGGAGCAGTACCGGGCGCTGGGCGGAGAGATCCGGTTTGAAACCACCCTCACCAATCTGGAGATCGAGAAGGGCAGGGTGAAGGAGGCTGTTGCCGGCGAAGAGCGCATTCAAGCCGACTATTTTATTGTGGCCCCCGGCCATTCAGCTTATGAAACCTATCGTATGCTGATCGGCAGGGGAGTTCCCTTCCGGACAAAGAATTTTGCCATCGGAACGAGGGCCGAACACCGGCAGGAGTTGATTAACAAAGCCCAATGGGGCATTGAAAGGCTTCCGGGTGTGAAGGCAGCCGAATACCGCCTCACCTCCGATGGTGACGGGAAACATACCGTATATTCATTCTGCATGTGTCCTGGCGGGATGGTGGTGCCGGCAGCCACTTACCGGGATATCAACATTGTGAACGGCATGAGCAATTACCGTCGCAACGGCAGGTTCGCCAATGCAGGTTGTGTAGCAGCCATTCATCCCGATCAGTTGGCCGGCCGGCAGGTTACTCCCCTTGAGGCGCTCGACTGGCTTGAAGAACTGGAACGTTCCTTCTTCGCTTTTTCAAATGACTATCAGGCCCCGTTCTGTACGATCAGCGATTTCATTGCCGGCACAGAACCCCGGGAAATACCAGAAACAAGCTATCCGCTTGGGCTCAAACCCGCCCCATTGTGGAATATGCTGCCCCCGGTGGTGACCAACGCCCTGCGTGCGGGGCTGAAAGATTTTGACCAGCGCCTGAAGGGGTATGGGAAGGGAATACTGTTAGGGCTTGAGAGCAAAACTTCCGCTCCTATCCAGGTATTGCGCGAAAACAACGGAGTATGTTCAGGATTTGAGAATCTTTTTGTTGCGGGAGAGGGCAGTGGTTATGCCGGGGGGATTGTTTCCAGTGCGGCAGACGGGATTAAAATCGCCATGCAGATCGTAGAAAAGGAACAATAGGGATACAGGTCAGGGTGTGCCTTTGGAGGTTACCCTGGCGTCATCGTTATAGCGTGCTACGAAGGCCGTTTTTATCCCCTGCTTGCGCAACTGGTTCATGAGCGCATTTGCGGCCCCGAGGGTTGTGAAAGAACCTGTCGTATACCGGTACCATCCTTCAGAAAACTCCTTGTATACCGGCTGTTTCAACTTATATTTGGCCTTGATGTCAGCAGAGGTATAGAGGTTCGATTTAAAGGCAAACACCTGTACCCGGTAAGATAATCCCGGCTGAGAAGGTCCGGATTCATCGTTAAGCAAACTGCTGGTATCAGTCTCCTCTTGTGAAAAGATCAGGGTATCGACAACCGGCAGTTCGGGGAGGGATTCCTTCACCGTATCACGAACCGGAAAGCCGAGCGGGGTAGGAAGTTCAGGAAGTTTTCCCGGCGAGAGGCCAGCTGTTTGTGTTTTCACTACAGGTTTGACCGGGGGTTCAGGTTTAACAGGCACAGGGCCCAGGTTTTTCCCTACATTGGCAGGTTGCAGTTTGGCCGGGTTTCGCCGGTTGAAATTGTAGGTGACGGTTATCGCGGCCATGGAGTAGGCATCGTATTGAAATCCGGCCCTTGTTCCGTCAACATAATCGGAATTCACGCCATGCATGGTCCATTCAATTCCAAGGTTCACCTTCTCTCCGAAGGAGTAGTAGGCTCCTATTCCGCCGATAACAACAATGGCCGATTTGGCGTAGGGCCCAATGCCGGTGGTATCAATTTCATCGGTGATCAGATTTTTTCTTTGGGTATCCCAACTGGTATAGCCGATCCCCACTGTACCATAAACAAAGAATTTTCGATTGGATTTGTAGGTTGAAAACAGGTTGCTGAAGTTGATGGTGGTATTCAGGTTGTATTCCATGAGGGTTCCGTCAAAATAGAGGTTACAGGGGGCTCCGCTGTTATACGTTCTTTTGGTTCCCGAAATTCCGCCATACATCACCTGGGCGCGAATTGCAAACACATAACTGATTTGCCTGGTAAGAGAAAAAGTTCCGGCATATCTCCATTCGTTGTTGTTGGTGCTGACGGGCCAGAAGCTGTTGACCTTCAAATCGCCGAAAAAGATATTGGGACCTCCAGAAACCCCGATTGACCAGTTGCTGAAAAAGCGCCGGCCCAGCGTTCCCTGAGTTTGAGCGTGGGAGGAGAAGGATGCAGATATCAGCAGGATGACGGTAAAATATCTTAAAAATCGGATCATATATGATGTACTAACGAATGCAACAGGTGTACTTCTCTTGCTTATACCTGTTATTACCGAGAAAGGTTACACAATAGTATGACAGATTATTGAACCATCCAATTTTTTAGGGTAAAAGTTTTTCCAAACTATTGGTTTTTAATAAAGATTGATTAATTTTGCACCCCAAATTCCTCCTTAGCTCAGTTGGTTAGAGCATCTGACTGTTAATCAGAGGGTCGCTAGTTCAAGTCTAGCAGGGGGAGCAGATCAAGTCTAAAGTGCAAGGTGCAAAGTGTAATTTACACTTTGCACTTTTCGTTTTAGACATTTCATTTTACATTTCGGACTTGGCACTTGTCAACCAGAGCCATTCATATTGTTCTAACTTTGACAATATTGTTATCTTCTCAGAGTTTCTTTATTTCATTAAAGGGTCATAAAAAGACCATATGCGAAAGTGGATTTCCCCGTTTTACAAGTTGGCAGTACTGGTAATTGCTGGATTCGTCATTCTCATCATTTTCTTACCAAAGTCTTATAAAGTCCCGGTATTCAGAGATAGAGAAGGGACACAGTTCTGGACCTTGAAAACAGGTTCAAGGATAGCCTACATACATATTCAGGCTAAAGGTGAAAAGATGCCCTATCCCGTTATATTCCTGCAGGGAGGCCCGGGTGGCCCAGTTTACGACGAGAATATCCGAACACTTTCAAATCTGGCAGTGGCAGGATATGATGTTTTTCTTTACGACCAGATCGGTTGTGGATATTCTGACAGGTTAAAAAACATTGAAGCGTATACCGTTGAAAGGCATAAAAAAGACCTGGAGGAAATAGTCGAAGGTATAGGTGTTGGAAAGGTAATTTTAATTGGTCAATCGTGGGGTGCAATTTTAGCTGCAGAGTTTATAGCGGATCATCCAGGCAAAGTAGAAAAGGTCGTTTTTACAGGCCCAGGATATTTGTTACCCGTGAATTCATCGCTTGCAAAGATCAAAGCACCGGATAGCTTAAGTCTTTTAAGTCCTCCATTTACCAATAAACAAGGTCGCGAAAAAGTATATAATTATAGGGCAAAGGTGGTTGAAATGTGCGCAAAAGCATTCAACTGGAAGTTGGCGCCAGACAAAGAAATGGATGAATTCGAGACCATGCTTGACCATGAAATGAGCAAATCTACGCTATGTGATCCATCCAGAATAAATGCTGCGGAAAACAGATCGGGTTTCTATTCGATGGTAAAAACTGTTCAAAGCTTTACTTATACAAATGACATCAGGCCAAAATTGCGGAATTGTACTATTCCTGCACTTATCATGAGGGGCCAGTGTGATGGAATCAAATGGGGATATATGACGGAGTATCTTGACCTTTTCGCCAATCATACACTAGTGATAGTTCCTGGTGCAGGGCATTCAATTGCCAGGGAGCAGCCTGAAGTTTATATTACTACCATCCTCGCTTTTTTGAATAAGTAATGCCCGAGTTGCAACTTTGAGCAGAAAGGGGAGCCTCACTGGACAAGCCGGCAGAAATGTCGGCTTTTTCTTTTAGTATTAAGGGATTCAGTGGTTGTATCTTTATCAAAGGGCACTTCAAATCGGTGGATGGGTAATCAATTTGACTGGCGCGTTCAATTGAGAATCTGGCCTAAGCCTTATATGAATCAGTCATTAAATGGCAAAAATCCCTTCTCTCCAAGCGAATTAATAATTCCACGGAGAAGAAAGTTATTGTTAAAACTGATCATGTATTTCCTTGCACCTTCTTTTTCAGGTGCAAGCATCTTCTTCTCGATCAGTTTCTTAATTTGGCGGGAAATGATCGCATTATCCTGACCGACAAATAGATCTTTGATATCCGAAGCCTGGATAAGAGGTTTCTCAACAGCGCGTTTCAAGATCCCGGCTTCAATAACCGTGATGTACTTCCTTTCAATAGAATGTGTAATTGCAGGTAAAAGGATTTCCTGTTTCAGAAAATCATAATCCAGAAGTTTATCGATCTTTTCTATCTCCTCCTTCAAGCCCTCTAATACATATTCACACCAGGATAAGATTTCACTACCTGTACCAGCATCCGCCTCAGATAATTTCTGGTAGTAAGTGGTCCTGTTGCTGCAAAACACAGCAGTGGGGTTCAGAATTCTGCCTTTGCTGACATTAAAACCCAGCCTGATCATCATTGCATAGGTAAAAAGCCGAACCGTTCTTCCGTTTCCATTGCCGAAAGGATGTATCCAGACAAAACGGTGATGTGCGATTGCCACCTTGAGTAAATCATACTTGGGACTATCATCATGGTTTATGAATTCGATCAGTTCATTCATGTAATCTTCCACCCTTATCCAGTCTGGCGGTACATGATCAGACTTCGCAATTTTTACATTGTGTTTGCGATACGCTCCTGCTGCGGCATCACCTTCTTCGTCCGGGGAGAGACCATCAACGATCATTTTATGCAACTCGCTTATAAACGCTCTGTTGATTGGATAATCCTTTACCGTGTCCTCAATAAATGACATTGCCTTTTCAATATTCTGGATTTCCATGATACCAGAGGGAACGCTCTTGGCTTCGATCAGTTTGGTTTCAATAAACTCTGCAATGGTCGTATTGTTACCTTCAATTCGGGCAGAACCAATGCTCTCAAGGGTATGGAAGATGTGCTTTAATTGAAAGAACACCTTTGGATGGGTTGAACCACCAAGACGCTTCCTGCGAAGGTGATCAAGCTCAATGATCAAATCCGTCAATGGTGAACCAAATGAGGGTTCGACCAAAGACAGGTCATAGTGTACAAATCTTGGTTCAGTCATTTGAATATAAATCTGCAAACATTTGACAAAAATAACATATATATTTGACAAATATACTTTTAGTGAACTATTTATCAACTATCTATCAGGTTAATGATTCGACTGTCATTTGACTTTATTGATAAAAACAATTGACAACAGCGTGTAACTCATTTGATGTGCATAACCTCCAATAAATTGGCCTTTTTTACAACAAAGCAGTGATCCCCTCTCGTATATTAAACTGAATATTCAGAAAATGAACGCTTTAAATATGTAGAAAGGAAGTCGTATAGTTGCAACTTTGAGCAGAAAGGGGAGCCCCTGTAAACGAGCAACTAAATTGCTCGTTATTCATATATTAAACAGTATCTAAAGACATACGTTTAGCAACAGATTTCTCGGTGGGCTAAGCCTGAGTCAACACTGTGTTTTCTACATCCCGAACTGAATGTCAGCAATAAAACCACCATTGTGACCGAGGCAAAATAAAAAATTGCTGCTTTCATATTGTCTGTGATTGTCTATTTTCCGGTTTTGATCCTGCCATACTCTTCTCCTGTCAGAATGTGCTTGTAAAAGCCATCCCCATTGGCAGGTGCCGTCAGTCTGAATCCGGCTTCTTTCTGGAACAGCATTACGAAGCCAGAACCTCCGAAAAGGTAAAAGCAGAGTTTGTCGCCCTTTTTAATTTTGTTGCCGGCTTTTACATTGTCTTCGAAAACGACTGAGGCCATCTGGGACATGCCGACAGGAATCAAACAGACAAGACCCCCATTTTCGGTCTCAACGATAATGCAGCCTCTTGTCTCAAGGCTTTGCCAGCCCGGATCGCCTGGATCGAAAACATAACTTTTTGATTTTACATCCCATGTGATGACTCCTCCTGATGAAGCGCTGCCTTTAATGATCCTTGCCTCCCGAATTGTTCCGCTTACCGGGAAATGACTGCGGTGATAATCGTATTCGTCAAGATATTCAAACGTCATTGTTCCACCGGCGAAAGCATTTTTATAGGCGCTTTCCGGACCGAGAAGCGATGAGACGGACTCAAAAGACTTTGATTTGACCTGGACTCCTTTTCCGCCTTCGATTTTCGAGTTTTTGTCGATCATCCATACGCCAAAAGGCTTTGAATCGCAAGGGGATGAAACAACCGACGGATCGCCGGGAGCAGCTACCGGGCGCATACCTGGAGATGAAAGCCTCCTTGAGAAGAAATCGTTGAACGATTTCCAGTTTGAAGGAGCTTCATACCAGCCTTTTCCGAGACCGAACTTCTCGTCACCAACGGCCATTCTGTAATATTCATCGTTCCATGAATCCTTTGTGCTGAGGAATATGCCCCAGTCCTTTACAAAATTTAAAAGCCAGGTCTGGTATGGTTCGTGATATTGAATAGCATTGCGATAATACCCTTTGCCATTCAGTTCATCGAGGGGCTGATCGTTGATAAAATAAAAATAAGCAAGACCCTGGTCCATCCGCTCATAAAGCAGCGAATAGGGAAGTTTCGGCAGCAACGTCCAGGGCATGGCCTTTGAAGCCCAATCTATAAAATCATAATATTGGTCCAGTGTCTGGGCCGGATTGGTTGAAAGATCAGGATTAACCTTCTTCGCCTGTTCTATCGACTTTACCAGAAGACGTTTTGTTTCCGGGTTGTGATCGACTATAACAATAAGACGCTGCGTGATTTTTTCATGTTCATGCTTCGATGATTTTTGGCTGCTGGCAAGAGCGCAATCGCGGGAAAAAAAACAAATTGCCAGTATCGCCGGGAAGAGAAGCAGCCAGGCCGGAGTTTTGTTGACTATCATAGGTTTTGGTTTTATTATTATTGCCAGGGATTTCAAATACGATAAAAGTCAATTAAATGAGATCGTCATGCTTGTCTATGGGGCGTGCAATGAACTGTCAGTTTATAACAATTTCCTCTCAAATGTACAAAACTTATAGTAAAACCTTTCTTTATGAAATCAACATTTAGCTTTTTATTCCCACCGGTATACCCGTTGAAAAATCTTTTCCAATACGCCTTTATCCAAACCCTCCGAATATTCTGATTGTGACTTTTATGTATTTTGAAAGAAGGTCAGCCTGTTGCAACTTTAAACAGCAGGGGGAGCTTTACTGGACAAGGCGGCAGAGATGTCGCCTTTTTCTTTTAGTACAGTCAATTTAACCGTTGCAACTCTTGTTTCTAAATGGATCTGATAATCTACCGCTTAGTGGTGATTAAATTGAAATATTGAGCTTTATCTCACCTGAAAGAACTTTTTGAATAAACTCTTTTTGTTCTATGAAAGATTTACCTGCCAGCTCCCTGGCAATTTGTTCCTTAATTTTTCTAAAAGATAAAAGGAATCAAATTTTTTCTGAATTTCTGTGTCAGTCTTCATATTTCAATAATTCTTTAGGGCTTCGTATTTCAATGGGAGGGTAGCCAAGTTTCATGTTGATGGCATTAAACAATCTTATTTTGTCCCAATTGACAATATGCTTAAAATTCCAACCAAGAAGAACATCAATTCGATTAACAGTAGCAATTGCAATATGATATGCATCATCCATACTTGCAGCCCCAAGAATCTTTTCATTTACATAAAGTTCAGCAAGCTGCTATGATGGACAAAACAATTCCTCAGACACCCTTTCGCCGGTTTTGGTTGACACTCTAACTTATTGACAATCTACACTTGATATGGCCAGGCTGTTCAGGCGAAGGCTGGTCAAAGTGAGCGTTTTATCCATTCATTTTGTTTTCAGGACTTTCGAGAGGTGTACGATTGCTAATGTTTCAGTCTCATCATTCCATTTGCTGCATCTACATCCGTATTTTCCTTCAGCAGAATTGACAGTTCATTCATCTGAAGTTCGATTCTGGAAAGAATATTTACACAGGCGGTTGCATGCCCGTTGAAGTCAACCCCTAAATAAAGACCGACAACGGTCGTGTCGTTGCCTGGAATTGGTATCGGATACCGGCCGAAACCCCTTTCATTAAAATCTTTTGCTTTTATGATAACAATTAAATTTCCTGTACTTATTTACCCCCTGTTTCGTAAATTCAAGGGTTGTTAACAATTTCAGGGTTGTTTTTCTGTTTTTTTTCTAAA
>CAJAUM010000009.1 GCA_903945175.1 uncultured Bacteroidales bacterium
AATGGCACGGGTGGTGGTCAGTTTCCCGATCCGGTAAATCAGCAGGATCATCAGCGACATCATGATCACCGTGGGTAGCCGCAACACAAATTCACTAACTCCGAAAAGTTTGAAGAAAAGGGCGATCTGCCAGAGGAACAGGGGTTGCTTGTGAAGCCAGATGTGGTTCTCCTGCCAGTTCCGGAAATCATAATCCAGCAATGGATTGCTGATCAGCATCGGCTTGAATGGGTTTACCAGCATATTTTTAGCCACAAGGGCATGGTACTGTTCATCCCAGCTCCATAAAAATGGATCGAGTGTAGCCATGACCAGGCGCAGAATCAGTCCGGCCAGAAACAGGAACAGCAGGCTGTATCCCTGTTTCCCCCTCAAAAACAGGATGATGCTCGTAAGTCCGAAAATAAATGCACAGATGATCCAGGCAAGTTGCGGATTCGAAAATTGGGTCTGGATAATCCGGCTCAGTTCCATGTTCATCATTTGTTGGATTGTCCGGAAAAGGGGGTGCTATTCCAATGATAACGATATGTGATCCTGAGATCATCGATGAACAACGGCGCCCGGCGTGGGTTGTCAACAAACAGGCTGATCTGCAGCGAGGAATCAGTTACATCGGGGATGATGAAGCTCTTGCTTACCTTCGACCATGTCAGTGAATTTTTCACCAGGCTGTCCATCGGCTGGCTGTCGCTGAAGAGCACTACGGGTCCACGGTTCAATGTGTAGCGCAGCGAGGCCCCTGTTGGCCGGCTGCCGGGTTTCAGACCCCATACCTCCACCTCCATCATCTTCGGGTAGGGATATCCGAATTCTCCCAGTGTGGTTGAATACAGGGGTGTATCTCCCCCTTTTTCCCTGGCATCAATACTATACTGACCCGAACGCGTAAAAATGACAGCGGGTTTAAAAACCGGACAGCGTGCCAGGTTCTCGAAATCATTTTCATACGATTGAAGTGGGTGAACCGGCGGGATGATACCAGCCCGTCCGAGGGAACGGAGGTAATGATCCCAATCCCACGTGGAGCCAAAATAACATCGCTCGAACCGGTACAATGACAAGGTAATGCGAAGGTTTACATAGGTGAACAAAAACATTAAAAAGAGCAGGGTTGTGCTGAGCCAGAACCTCCGGGCATTGAATACTTCGGTCACAAGATAGCCGAAGGGAACCGCAAAGAGGGTGAAATATTCGATGTAGGATCGCTGGCCGTAGCTGCATCCGAAATACCACATTTTCCAGGAGGCGCAAATCAGGGTAACCACCATGAAGAGGAGGGCAATCATCCAGCCATTCTGCCTCCTCCGGACCAGCATCAGCAGAATTCCTGCTAAAAAGAACAGGACAAGCGGCGAATAGATGAACAACCCGTTTACAGGGGAAAGGAGCACTTCAGCCACCCGTGGATGAGGCCAGTTGGTGAATCCCTCATCGCGGTATGAGAAATGGAGCCAGTTCCCGGAGAGGTACTTCCAGTAAATCAGTTGGGGCAGGAAAAAGAGAAATAGAATAGCCAGGAAACTCAGGAAATAGGATGGTTTCAGGAACTGCTTAATCCGTTTCGTCCATTCAGCAAGGCTTTCAGCATCCCAGGTAAAAAAAAGCAGCCCCAAAATGATATTCGTGGGTCGGATCAGCACAGCCATTGAAAAGGTGATGCAGATCAGGATAAACCAGCGCCGGGAGCCGGAACGTTGCAACCTCTTCAATGCGAAAAGAAAGAGGGCGAACAGGAAAAAGGAATAGACATGCGACATCATCCCGTCGATGAGGGAATAGTAAAACAGATTCGTTCCCAGGAAAATCAGGGTGATAACGAAATAGGTGACTGCCGGCTGGAAATAGGAATCCAGGAATTTTTTCAGAAACCACAGTCCAAGGAGCAGGTAAATGACTGCCGCCAGGCTCATCATGCGCATGAACAGGATGGAGAATCCGTTTTCGCTGTCATAGCCGGCCATGCGTGAAACAAGGCTTGAAGCCAGAAAGAACGGGGAGGCCATCAGGGCCACGCCATAGGTATACTTTGTGTCGATCTTGTTGTTCAGGGTATCGATGCTGAAGCCTCCGCCGGTCAGCACATCAAGGTCGGCCGGTATTTTCCGGGTGTCGAAATGGTAATAAAAGGTGGCCGGCAGATAGATGTAGTACCCGGCCCGGTCGGACCAAAGTTCGTTGTGATCTGAAAAACGGGCCGAATCCTTATGAAAAAACCAGGTAAGCGCCAGCGATCCGCAAAAAAGCAGGTAAAAAAACCAGCGTTCAAATTTCCTGTTATCCCCCATAACCTGTAAACAATTATATCAACTTCGTCGGCCTGTTATGATCTTTTTTTTGGTTTAAACAGCGTGACCTCCACATCGTCCACCAGCAACTCCCCATTCCCGCGATACCAAAAATAGGCCTGAACAACATCTTCAGGGTCGGGTGCCGGCGGAACATGGTAATCGATGCTGATCCTGTTCCAGCGGTTCGGCTGTAGCTTCTCTTTCTCCAGCGCCACAAACATATATTTGAAATTGACCCCCTGGTGATTGCAGGTGGCCACCAGGCAGCATTTTACATCGGAGGGCGAACCGGAAAACCACACATACCCTGTGGCCCGTATCCAGCAGGAATCACCGGGGTTGAGATCTTTGAACCTGATCCATAGTCCGGGAGAAAAGACAACCCTTGAATTCATTTTCAGCGATTGTTTTCCGGTATGCCCCCTGGTTGACAGGTGAGATGCCGTATCAGTGGCATTTCCCGATTCGAAATCATGAAAAGCCAGGCGCCTCCCATCTCCTTCAAGATCTGCGGGCAGTTTCTCGCGTTCGATTATTTCAGATGGATCAGATATTTTATGCAAATCCTGGTATGAGAGATACAAATTCACCAGAATGAAAACCCCGAGCAGAAAAACAGCCGCGAATCCCGCCAATAGAGTTCTCCGGGAAAGGCCATTTTCAAACATTGGAAGAAAAATTTAATATAACTGTAAACATCCTCTCATCCTCAAATCCTCAAATCCTCAAATCATTTAAGGTATTTCCTGTCCCAAACATTATATTTTATCAGGCACCAAACCGCGCGGAAGGCATCTTTCAGCCTGATCTTTTTCCCCTCTTCGTAGGTGCGGCCATAATATGAAATACCCACCTCGTAGATCCTGATTTTGGGAAAACGGGCAATCTTCAGGGTAACCTCGGGTTCAAAGCCAAACCGTTTTTCTTTGAAGTGGATCTTTTTCAGGTATTCAGCCCTGAAAAGTTTGTAACAGGTCTCCATGTCGGTCATGTTCAGGTTGGTAAACATGTTGGATAGGAAAGTAAGCAGTTTATTCCCGATGGAATGCCAGAAGAAGAGGATGCGATGCGGCTTTCCACCCATGAAACGCGAGCCGTAAACGACATCGGCGAACCCGTTCAGGATGGGCTTCAGCAGCACGTTGAATTCATCAGGGTCATATTCAAGGTCGGCATCCTGGATGATGATAAAATCGCCGGTGGCCTCTTCAATCCCGCGATGCAGCGCCGCGCCTTTGCCCTGGTTCGCCGGCTGGGTGATGAGCCTGATATCAGCTTGGGAGTGGCTGGAGATATAATTTTCAACCACATCGGAAGTATGGTCAGTGCTGAAATCATTAATGATAATAATCTCTTTTTGAACATCTTCAATGAGCTCAACGGCAAGTACCTTGTCAAGGATATGATGAATGGTTGCCGCTTCGTTGTATGCGGGAATTAAAATACTTAGTTTTCGGGATTCCATAAATACCGGATCAGAAAGCAAAAATAAAAGAATTTATTCAGGAAAAGACTATTCGTAGTAATAGATGCGCTTGACCCGCCTCGAAATCCCCGTCAGCACCTCATAGGGGATGGTGCCGATCGCCTCTGCCAGCTCCGTCACGGGATGCTGGTCGCTAAATATGATCACCTCGTCTCCCTCGTGATGCGTGACGCGTGACGCGTGACCATCCTCTTCGTGATGCGTGACGCGTGACGCGTGACCATCCTCTTCGTGATGCGTGACGCGTGACGCGTGACGCTCGCCGGAGTCGTAAAAGTCGGTTATGTCGATCATCGTCAGATCCATGCATATGTTCCCGATGATGGGGGCCGCTTTGCCATGGAGGTACAGTTTCCCGCAGCCATTGCCCAAACGGCGGTTCAGTCCGTCGGCATATCCCACCGGCACAATGGCAATCACCATATCTTTCTCCGCCTTGCCCATGCGATTATAGCCAACCGTTTCGCCCGCCGGGATGTGTTTGATCTGAGTGATCACCGATTTCAGCGTACTCACATTCCTTAACCTCATTTGTTCCGCGGGGTTGCAATCTACGCCATACAGGCCGATGCCAAGGCGAACCATGTCAAACTGCGATTCGGGAAACCGCTGGATGCCGGCCGAATTGAGAACATGTCGCAAAACCGGATACTCCAGTACCCCGGTGATCCGTTCGCTCATCGAAACAAACCGGGCGATCTGGCTTCGTGTAAAATTATCTTCTGTCGGATCCTCACTGGCAGCCAAATGAGAAAATACCGACTGAACACGCAGGTCAGGATTCTGTATCAGGCGTGTGGTCAGCAATTCAAGCTCCGGTTCAACAAAACCGAGCCGGTGCATGCCGGTATCCACCTTGATGTGAATGCGCACCTCCTGCTGGATGGAAGTCTGGTTTCGTGCAATGGACTCTTCAAGCAGATTGAGGATGTGCAGGTTGTAAATTTCGGGCTCCAGGTTGTATTTCAACAGCGTATCGAGGCTCTGTTCTTCGGGACTCATCACCATGATGGGAAGATGAATGCCGGCTTTACGAAGCTCCACCCCTTCATCGGCATAGGCCACCGCCAGGTAATCAACCCGGTGATACTGCAGCACGTTGGCGATTTCGAAACTCCCGCTGCCGTAAGAGAAGGCCTTTACCATGGCCATGGTTTTCGTCCCAGGCCGTAGTCCCGAACGGAAATAGTTGAGGTTGTGGATCAGGGCATCGAGGTTGATCTCCATAACCGTTTCATGGGCCTTCTGCTGCAATAGCTGGCTGATCTTTTCAAATTCAAACATCCTGGCGCCCTTCAGCAGGATCGCTTCATTCTGAAATGAAGAGACAGGGAAGTGCAGCAAAAATTCATCTGTAGTCGCAAAAAAGACCTTCTGCATTTGAAATTTGTCAGCATGCTTCACCATGTCGCGTCCAATGCCGATGATCCGGGTGATGCTGCGCGAAGCTAACATGGATGATATTTCAAGGTACAATTCACCCTTGTCACGGCCGGTTTGAAGGATATCGGACAAGATGATGGTTTTCTTTTGCTGCTGGTTTTGCTGATTCAGAAAATCGAGGGCGATGCTGAGTGAATTGATGTCGGAATTATAACTGTCGTTGATCAGGGAACAATGGTTGATGGCCTCCTTCATCTCAAGGCGCATGGCGATCCGGGCCAGGGAGGAAAAACGGGTGGCGTGACCAATGACCAATGACCAATGACCAATGACCAATGAAGTCGAACTCAGAACTATTTCCGTGGCAAGGCAGTGAATGGCGTTTTCAATGGAGGCCTCGTCGGTGAACGGAATGGTGATATCGATGATTTCCTTTTCAAAAACAGCCCTGATATTTGTTTTTCCATTCTCTTTTTCCACAGAGACTACCTGTAAATCGGCCTCCTGATCACGGCTCGGAAAAATGGAAGCACCTTCAAAGCCAGCCTCCGGATTCCGGCTCCAGGTAAAGGTTTTCAAGTCTTTATAGGCATCATCAGCTTGCAGGCACTCCGTGATCAGCGAATAATCCATCCCATAAACCAGAATCTTTGCATGTTTAAAAAGCCTGAGTTTTTCCTCCACCTTTTGTCGCTGGTTCGCAAAATGCTCGTCATGGGCATGTCCGACATTGGTAAAGATGCCGATTGTGGGACGGATCACTGGTTCAATAAGCTCCATCTCCCCGGGCAGCGAAATGCCGGCTTCAAAAATAGCCAGGTCATGTTCCGGGCGCATCTTCCATACCGAAAGTGGCACCCCGATCTGCGAATTGTAACTTTTCGGACTGCGGATGATCTTGTAATCGGCATTGAGCAGTTGAAACAGCCACTCCTTCACGATCGTTTTCCCGTTGCTGCCGGTAATGCCAATCACCGGAATATCGAACTGCCTGCGATGAAAGGCTCCCAGTTGCTGCAATGCGACCAAAGTATCTTCGACCAAAACAAAGACGGCGCCAGGAAATTGGTCATTGGTCACTGGTAATTCGTAATTCGTAATTTCCTTTGGAAGTTCCGACACCATAAACCCCCGTACCCCCTTCCCATACAGTTCGGCGATGTATTTATGTCCGTCATTTCGCTCGGAAACAAGGGCGACAAAGAGGCAGTGGTCGGGATGGATCAGCCGGCGGCTGTCGATAAGCAGTTCGCGAATCAGTGTGAAGCGGAGCGCTTCGGAGCCAATTACAGCATCTCCACCGGCGGTGGAATGCACCGTCCCGTGACATATCTCTGCAATTGTTGAGACCGTGTAGACCGGTTCTGTCATGAACGGTTGTTATCGGGTTGTGAGCCCGCTGAATGCAATTGATTGGCATGAAGCTCATCGTATTCCTGTCGCTTCATGAAGATGTCGCCGGCCAGGTAGAGGGCATTCCGGAATGCTTCGGGAGAAGCTTCGTTTTTTCCGGCCAGTTCGTATGCCGTACCATGGGCAGGCGCGGTGCGGATGATTGGAAGACCTGCCGTGAAATTCACCCCCTCATTGAATGACATCAGTTTGAATGGCACCATTCCCTGGTCATGGTACATGGCCAGTATGCCATCAAAATTTTTAAAGCTGGCAACTCCGAAAAAACCATCGGCCGGGTAAGGCCCGAAGGCAAGAATGTTCTGATTGTAAGCTTTTTCGATGGCCGGCTGTATTACCGTCTTTTCCTCCTCACCCAGCAATCCGTCATCTCCGGCATGCGGATTGAGCGCCAGCACAGCGATCCGTGGCTTCACAATGCCGAAATCACGCATCAGCGTGTGGTTCATCGCCTGGATCTTATTCAGAATCAAATCAACGGTGAGTGCCTCCTTCACCTTGCTTATTGGAATATGCCCGGTCACCACCCCGATGCGCAAAACATTGTTGATCATCAGCATGAGTGAATTTTCGGCATTGAATTTCTTTGCAAAATACTCGGTTTGCCCCGGAAAGGAAAACCCGGGCGACTGTATATTTTTCTTATTGATGGGCGCTGTAACAACTACATCGATGTTCCCTTTAAGCAAATCTTCGGATGCAGCCTCCAGCGAAAGAAATGACAGCTCCCCGGCAATAGCGGTCGATTTTCCGAGGTCAATCTTTATCTCTTCATCATGGATGTTGACAATGTTTGGACGGCGCGGATGAGCCTGATCGGCCTTCTTGACCAGGTTGAAATTAAAATCATTGATGTTCAATGCTTTTCTGTGATAGGATGCAACCTTCGAGGAGCCATATACCACAATGGTGTACATTTCCGCCAGCCGCTGATCCAGCAGGGTTTTTATAATGATCTCATAACTGATGCCATTCACATCGCCATGGGTGATCCCCACGCGAACCCGTTTTTCTTTTTCAACTGGTTGTTCCATACGTCTGTCTTAGGCTGCAAAGATATCACGATTTACGATTGACGATTGAAGATTTTTATTGCCCTGTCACCCTGTCACCCTGTTACCCTGTTACCTTGTTACCCTGTTACCCTGTTACCCTGTTACCTTGTTACCTTGTCACCTTTTTAAAAAACTCAAACAAAAGCCTCACCCCATATCCCGTTCCTCCCAGGCCTCGGTACGAATCACGCTTATCGATAAACGCCGGACCGGCAATGTCGAGATGGATATAGGGGTAATCCGTGAACTTTTCGAGGAATTTCGCAGCCGTGATCAGTCCGGCCTCCGCTCCTCCGAGGTTCTTCAGGTCGGCCAGTTCCGACTTGATCTGCTCGCCATATTCATCCCACATCGGAAATTCGGCCAGCCTCTCACACACTTCATCTCCTGACCTTTTAAGCTTTTCCAGCTCCCCCGAAGCGTTTGACTGCATGGCCGCAGCGGCGAACTTGCCTATGGCCCTTACAGCCGACCCGGTCAGGGTGGCCAGGTCGATCACCAGAGATGGGTCGTACCTCTTTGCATAACTCAATGCATCGGCCAGAATAAGTCGCCCCTCCGCATCGGTGTCGACCACCTCTACCGTCATGCCATTGTGCATGGTAATGATATCGCCCGGCACCAGGGCCTTCATCCCCGGCCGGTTATCGGTGGCGGGCATGAGCCCCACCACATGAACCGGTAGTTTTGCCTTCGCGATGGCATAAACCGCTGCCGCAACAGCCGCAGCCCCCGACATGTCATCTTTCATGTTCAGCATGGAATTACCGGGTTTCAGGTTCATGCCACCCGAATCGTACACCACCCCTTTTCCTACCAACACGATGGGCTTCTTGTTTTTGGCGCCGGCCGGGTTCCATTCCATCACCGTAAAGGTGGGCGGCTCGTGACTTCCCTGGTTTACGCCAAGCAGTCCGCCCATCTTAAGGGCTGCAATCTTTTGTTTAGTAAGCACCTCCGCATGGGCGCCTGATTCCTTGGCCATCTGTTCAACCTCCTCTGAAAAAACGGTGGCCGTAAGATAGGAGTTGGGCTCATTGATCAGGTCGCGGCAACGGGCAACCGCGTCGAGAAGGATGTTTAGCTCCGTGACGCGAAAATCGTGATGCGTGACGCGTGACACGTGACTTGTATCCTTATTATCAGGTTCTTCGAGTGCTTTGGAGTATATTTCTATCTCTTTAAGGGTGTTTTCGGTTTCCTTTTCCGATTTATATTTCAGGAACTGGTACGATCCGAGCGCCATGCCCTCGGCAAAGGCCAGTACTTCCTTGCTCTTCCCCTCGGCATCGTAAATGGTGGCCTTAATAGCCTTTTGGCCATTCAGAAGCCCTGCCACTTTATCACCGGCCTTGCGGCAGCTTTCCAGCCGCTTCGGCTGATCTTTCTCATCTTTGATAAAAAACAGGTAAACCCAGTATCCCAGCCGGTTAAATGAAACCACCTCCTGCTTCAGGGTCTCTATTTGTTCCTTGATATACGTTTTTTCTGCACTGCTGAAGAGGCCGGCTGGCAGCTTTGTGAGCTTAGATATGACAACAATAAGGTGCCGGAGTTCTTGTTCTTTACTGGTCAGGACGATGGATGGGATCATGATTTTAACTAATTTTGAGGCGGATTACAGGTGCAAAAGTAGGAAAATTTTGTGGCCTGAATTTTAAATCTTGGCGGAGACCCCTGAAATATGCATACTGAAAACCTGATATATAAAGCCTTACAATCTGAATTCCTGACGGTGGAAGAGGGGCGGCTCCTGTTTGAGAATCTGCCGCTGGCCGAACTGATGCTGGTGGGCCATGCGTTACGAAAGAAACTTCATCCCGACGCATGGGTAACCTGGATCATCGACCGCAATGTCAACATCACCAATGTGTGCATCTCGGGATGTAAATTTTGTAATTTCTACCGCACAGGCCATAGCCCCGATGCTTACATTACCACCATCCCCGAATATTGTACCAAAATCGTGGAGATGAAGAAGCTGGGAGGAAACCAGCTATTGTTGCAGGGAGGATTGCACCCCAAACTGAGCATCGACTTTTACGAAAATCTCTTTGCAGAACTGAAAGATCATTTTCCCGATGTCCGCCTCCACGCACTGGGACCACCTGAAATCGCCTATCTTGCCAAAAAAGAAAAGATCTCCTTCAAAACCGTCCTGGAACGCTTGGTTGCCGCGGGACTCGACAGCCTGCCCGGAGCGGGTGCTGAAATCCTGGTCGACAGGGTCCGCGACATACTTTCACCTGTGAAATGTACCACCCGCGAATGGCTCGACGTGATGCGGGCAGCCCACCAGATGAACCTGACCACCTCGGCCACCATGATGTTCGGACACATTGAAACCCTGGATGAGCGGTTGGAACATCTTGTCGCTATCCGCACGGTTCAAGCAGAAAAACCATCAGGTCACAAGGGATTTCTCTCCTTCATTCCCTGGCCGTTTCAGGATGACCGCACGGTGTTGAAAGAAAAATCAGGAGTTTTTAACAAGGTTACACCAGAAGAGTACATCCGCATGATCGCCATCAGCCGGATCATGCTGCCCAACATTCCCAACATCCAGGCATCGTGGCTTACCATTGGGAAAGAGACGGCGCAGCTATGCCTTCATGCAGGTGCCAACGACTTCGGGAGCATCATGATCGAAGAAAATGTGGTTAGCGTTGCCGGTGCAAACCATAAATTCGATGCATCCGGCATCCGGCAGGCCATCCTGGAGGCGGGATTTGAACCCAGGCAACGGGACCAGGATTTTAGACTTTTTTCAGATCGATCAGGATCCCTAAGGCCTGATGAACCAGCTGTTCTGAAACCACCAGGGTAAATTCATTGGTGGTCGAAATAATCTCCACAATATTAATCCCTGCCCAGGCAATCTTCTTGAGAATGAAATAGTAGATCCCTGAGATCTCGGTATTGTTCTTCGGAAGCCGGATCGTAATTGAACTCAGGCCCGTCTTCTCCGAGATCAGCTTCTCCTGCCGGAAACTTTCCTCAACGAGGCTTTCCATCGCGTTGCTCACAATGATCGTGGTTTCATAAATACCCCTCGAAACCGTCACAAAATTCTCCTTCTGCTTGCTTGTCTCCCCGATCAGCCTACGCTCGGAATCAGGCAGGCTATCGGAGTTGGCATAGGTGTAATCGCGTAAATCGGAGCGCACGGTAATGTCCCCCAGATTGTGCAAAAACCCTTTAATCCCGAGATTCACCTTGTAATAATAATTGGGTTCCCGCCGGTTGATGGCAACAATGATGGCTCCCTCCTTGACCGGCTTCTGAAGCTGGGACTCGATGATGGGCTTTATTTTCCTGGCCAGAGAGGAGACATTGACAAGGTCATCTGCCAATGCCTCCTCCAAAAATGGAGATTGACGAAGGTACTGGTCTACCGATTCTGCAATGGTCATATTGTTAAAATTTATACAAAAATATGATATTTAGTACATATTTTGAATTTTTAATGAATGGAGGAAGATTCGCCGTTCCTTTGCACCCGATAAAAGTTTGGCATATGATCGTATTGAAATTTGGTGGTACATCCATGGGGACAGCACAGCGCATACGGGATGTTTCCTTATTGGTTCAGAGAAAAGAATCGTGCATCGTGACCTTATCAGCCATGGCCGGTGTCACCGATAAATTGATTGCGTGTATAAAATGTTTTCGCAATGGGGACCGGATAAAAGGAGATGAAATTCTGCAAGTGATCAGAAGTGAATTTGAGCATACGGCCTTTGAACTTTTTCATGAGCAAGCAACCCTTGAATCAATGGTAGCCTTCTTTGAGACAACCTTCAGCAATATTTCGTTTCATCTTCATACTGGCATCTCAGATGAGACCGCAAACTGGACCATCGTTCAGGGAGAGATGATCACTTCGGTTATTTTCACGGAATACCTGCTTTCGATCGGCATTCGGGCAAAATTGCTGAATGCACCCGATTTCATGCGTCTGAACAACCTGGGAGAAGCGGATTTGCAAGCCATCACTGAACTGTTGATGCCAAATATCAACCCTGCGGATCATGGGTTGTACATCACCCAGGGTTTTGTCTGCCGGAATCACCGGGGAGAGATCGACAACCTGAAACGGGGCGGAAGTGACTACTCGGCCACGCTCATTGGTGCAGCTTTAAAAGCGAAGATGATCGAAATCTGGACCGACATCGACGGGATGCAGAACAACGATCCACGTGAGGTTGAAGAGACCTTTGCCGTCCGTCAGCTCTCATTCGATGAGGCCGCTGAGCTGGCCTATTTCGGGGCTAAAATCCTTCATCCTGCCTGTGTCTGGCCCGCTCAGCAATTCAACATTCCGATCTGGCTCCGCAACACGATGCATCCCGACAACAATGGGACACTCATCCTCGAAGGTGGTACACGTAACGACATCACCGCCATTGCCGCCAAAGATCGCATTACAGCCATCCGCATCAAATCGGGCAGGATGCTGAACACCTACGGGTTCCTGGTGAGCCTGTTCAAGGTTTTTGAGGATTTCCAAACCCCGATCGACATGATCACCACCTCGGAGGTTTCGGTTTCACTCACCATCGACAACAACACCCGCCTCGATGAAATCGTCAGGGAACTGATGAAACTTGGAACGGTTGAGATAGACCGGGATCAGACCATTATCTGCGTGGTCGGCGATTTTCTGATCGATAAATACGGCCACGTGGCCCGCATCCTCCATTCGTTACAAAGCATCCCCATCCGGATGATCTCCTATGGCGGAAGTCAGAACAACATCAGCCTGCTGGTGGCGCGCCAGGATAAAAAACAGGCCCTGAACAAACTGAATTCAGGTCTTTTCCAACTTTCCAATCTCCCCGAATATGCCTATTCGTAATATACCTGTCATCCCGACACCCTATTATCAATATGATCTTGGTTTGCTGGACAACACCTTGGCCCTGGCATCCTCCGGATCATCCCGGTACGGGTTCCATATTCATTATGCCCTGAAAGCCAATTATGATCCCCGCATACTTTCCGGGATCCGGGAGGCAGGCTTCGGGGTTGATTGCGTAAGCCTCAATGAAGTGCAGTATGCGCTGGCCGGGGGTTTCGAACCTTCAACCATCGTCTTTGCCGGGGTCGGGAAGAGCGACCTGGAGATCGAAGAGGCCCTCCTTAGCGGAATTCTGTGCCTGAACATTGAATCGGTGGAAGAGCTGGAGGTGGTCGGCATGATTGCTGCCAGGCTTCAGGTCAAAGCGCCCGTTGTGCTCCGGGTAAATCCGGATCTCCCCGCGATGACCCATCCCCACATCACCACCGGGCTTAAAGTGAATAAATTCGGAATCGCGGTCGCCCGTTTACAGGAGGCGCTGGTTCGGTGTAAAAATCAACCATGGCTCAATTTCCTGGGACTTCATTTTCACATCGGCTCCCAAATCTCATCCCAGCAGCCCTTTGAAGCCCTTTGCCAGGCTGCAAACAGGATCTGGCACGATTTCGATATCAGCGGTCACGGGGCGACCATGATCAACCTGGGCGGCGGACTGGGCATTGATTACCTTGATCCCGTCAATAATCCCATTCCCGATTTTGAGGGCTTCTTCAAACTGTTTCATGACAAACTGGATCTGCCCGGTGAAATCAGCCGTCATTTTGAGTTGGGCCGCAGCCTTACCGGTCAGTGCGGCGCCCTGGTCACCCGCGTGCTTTATGTGAAAAAGGGAGCCGGAAAGAGGCATGTCATTGTGGATGCTGGTATGACCGAACTGATCCGCCCAGCCCTGTATGGGGCAATCCACCTGATCGAAAATATCACCACCATCGATGGCGCTGAAATGTACGATGTCGTAGGTCCGATCTGTGAAAGCAGTGATTGCTTTGGCAAAGATATAATCCTCCCCTATACCTTCCGGGGTGATCTGCTAAAAATCTATTCCTGCGGCGCCTATGCCGAATCGATGTCCATGAACTACAACCTCCGGGGCACCATCGGCAAGGTCTATCTTGAAGGCCATTCAAAAAGTTCCGCGAAGGTGATTCCCATGACGGGACTCCAGCGTTTTTCAGCGGTCCGCTGATTTTAATTATTTTTTTTATCTTTGCCTCCCCAAAAACATTGCATCTTTCCCCTTTTGAAAACTTTCACCACCGGAAAACCCTTTCCGCTCGAACTGGGCCCTGTCCTCCCCGATCTGACCATCGGATACCATACCCATGGCCGGCTGAATGCATCGAAGGACAATGTCATCTGGATATGCCATGCCCTTACGGCCAATTCCGACCCGATGGAATGGTGGCCTGGCCTGGTTGGACCCGGGAAACTGTTCGATCCGGATCACCATTTTATCGTTTGCGCCAACATGCTCGGCTCGTGTTACGGGACTACCGGCCCGCTGTCCGTCAATCCCGGAACCGGAACCGCCTGGTATCGTGATTTTCCGGAGATTACCATCCGCGACATGGCCGCAGCCCACGAATTGCTCAGGCACCACCTCGGCATTTCTTCTATTCACACGCTGATCGGGGGCTCGATCGGGGCACACCAGGCGATGGAATGGGCCATCAGCCAGCCACACCTTGTTGAAAACCTGGTCCTGCTGGCCACCAATGCCGTGATATCGCCCTGGGCCATTGCCTTCAACCAGTCACAGCGGATGGCCATCGAAGCCGACCCCTCCTTCTTCAGCCAGTCTCCCGACGGGGGACTCGCGGGACTCAAAGCAGCCCGGTCCATTGCCTTGCTGAGCTACCGCAACCTTCAAACCTATAACCGCACCCAGCAGGAAACCGACATCAATAAAACAGGCGGGTTCAAAGCCTCCTCCTACCAGGAATACCAGGGTGAAAAGCTGGTGAAGCGTTACAATGCCTACTCCTATCATGTGATCGCACGTGCCATGGATACACACAATGTTGCCCGGCATAGGGAAAGCATCGCAAAGGCACTCGGTGTCATAAGGTCAAAAACCCTGGCCGTGGGCATCTCCTCCGACATCTTGTTTCCTCCGGATGATCTGAAGATCATCGTAAAGCATGTTCCCGGCAGCCGGTACGCCGAGATCAATTCGGATTATGGCCACGACGGATTCCTGATCGAGGACGCCCAACTGACCAGCATCATTCAAACATTCTATAAAACAGGTGAAAATGGATCAGCAGCTTAACATTGGACTTTTCGGCTTTGGCGTAGTAGGAAACGGACTTTACGAAGTTCTGAAACAAAGCCCCGACACCCATGCCGTGATCTCGAAGATTTGCATTAAAAACAAAACCAAGGAGCGTCCGCTGCCTCCCGAAATATTCACCTTCGATCCCGAAGATATTCTCGGGGATGAAAAGATAAACCTGGTGGTCGAACTCATCGATGATGCCGAAGCGGCGTATCTCATCGTGAAATCGGCGCTGGAGAAGGGAAAAAGCGTGGTGTCGGGCAATAAAAAAATGCTCGCAGCCCACCTCCCCGAATTCATCAGCCTTCAGCGTAAACTCGGGGTCGGCATGCTCTACGATGCCTCTGCCTGCGGAAGTATCCCGGTAATCCGCAACCTGGAGGAATACTACGACAACGACCTGCTGCAAAGCGTCACCGGGATCCTCAACGGTTCATCCAATTACATCCTGTCGAAAATGTTCAACCAGGGACTCGATTATGCTACCGCACTGCGCCAGGCCCAGGAGCTCGGATTTGCGGAGAGTGATCCCGTTTTTGATGTCGACGGACTGGATGCCCTTTACAAACTGGTGATCATCACCGTCCACGCCTTTGGCGTGTATGTTTCACCCGAAGAGGTCTTCAACTTCGGGATATCGAACATCAACAGCCAGGACATGCAGTTTGCCCGCGAAAAGGGACGGAAGATCAAGCTGGTGGCGCAGGTCAAAAAGAACCCCGACAACAGTTTGTCGCTCTACGTCATGCCAAGAATGGTTTCTCCCGACAAATATATTTACAATGTGGAAGAGGAGTTCAACGGGGTGGTGATCAAAGGGGCCTTTTACGACAAGCAATTCATGTTCGGAAAGGGCGCAGGGGCCTATCCCACCGGATCGGCCGTACTTTCCGACATCACAGCCCGCGGATACAACTACCGGTATGAATACAAAAAGATGGCGCGGAAAAACGGCCTGGTCTTCGGCAACCAGGCCGCAGTCCCGATCTATCTCCGGTATGAAAATGAAAGTGACCTGAATATTTTCTGGTTCGATGAGATCAGGGAGCGCTATAATTCTGAAAAATACAAGTATGTTACCGGCCTGATCACGTTAGAAAATCTGAAGCGCATAAAATCTGCTCTTTCAAAACGGAATGTTTTCCTGGCCGAGATTTAAAATATTTTTTTCAGATGCCCGCAGCCCTGAATACCCCGATGATCTCCTCCGCAGGTTCTGTCCCGATCGAAAGCCTGAGCAGCTCGGGATCCAGCCCCATCTCTAAAAGCTCTTCCCTTCCTGCTTTTGTTTTGACAAGATTATAATGTGCCAGGTAGGCATAGGGCATGGCCAGGGTGAATTCGGTACCAAGACTCGGCCCCTTGGGCAGGTTCAGCTTGTCATAAAAATGAACAAGCGGTTTGTTGAACACTACAGAGATCAGTCCTGGCAGCGCATCCGGATGTTTGCAGATTTTCAGGAAATTTTGATGGGAATGCGGATGTAAAACGGAATAAACCTGCTTTACGGCTGGGGATTTTTCAAGGTAGGAGATGATTTTCGCGGTGTTTACCGCGACAACCTCCACCCGATGCGCATAACCCTGAATGTTTTGTGCAAGCCTTGAGGTATCGCGTGAATAGGGCTGAACAATGTTTGGGGAGATCAGTTCTTTCAGCTCTCCGGCAAGGCTGCTTTTGTCATTCAGGATCACGGCACCCATCAGCACATCGCCCTTCCCGCAGGCAAATTTGGTAAGGCTCTCGATCGCAACATCGCAATAGGGCAGGATGTTCATGTTATACGGCGTTCCAATGGTCGAATCAACGACCAGGGGGATGTCGTACCTTTTACAGAGATCATACAACCTGGGAAGGTCAACGCATTCGATTAACGGATTGTTGGGGATCTCGGTGAAAACTGCGCCGATGGTCTCATGCCCGCTGATTATCTTCTCCTCCAGTTTGGTCATATCCGTCACCGAAGCCAGCAAAACAGAGCTCCTTCCGAATTTCCGGATGATCTCGAGCGTGTCAATGTACAGCCACCCGGCCTGCAGGATGGTCTGTTTTTCAGTACCACGGTTCAGCCGGATCATCGCTTCAAAAACGGCATAGACTGCGTTCATGCCGCAGCTGCAAAGCATCACCTGTTCAGGATGTTCCACCCTATAAGCCTTTCCCAGGGTTGTTTTGATGGCGCCGGCCGCGTCACACGCTTCAAATAAGGTTTCATGAAACAGTTGAGCGATCAGTCCCAGGGAAAGCAAAATATCCTCAGCCATCCTTGAGGAGAGCAGGATTCCCGAGTGCCGTATAAAATCGATCACGGCCTGGCGCTGGAGACTCTCCTTTGCAATCAGTATAAAAATGCTTCCCTGTTTTTCAATAAAATTGAAGGAGGCCCCAAATCGTTCATTCGCAATTTCAAGCGCCCGGTGCGACATCAGTGGCAACAGGTCAATCGCATCAGGAACATCATGTTTTTCTCGCAGGTGAAAACACAACTTTTCCACCAGTTTATTCATGAAAAACCTGGGATAGCCCGACTGCATCGAGGAAAGAACAACAGGATCATTCTCCTCATACCCGATCACATCGGCCATCGTTGGCAGACTGACAGATACTGCATGCGGATTGTTCAGCGGAATGGAGGCTCCTGCGGGAATATCACAGCAATGAACGATGTTGGCCAGCAGGGTCTCCGGTTTCATGACCTATTTTGCCGCCATCTTAAGCAACCCGTTCTTCTGCCAGTCAGCATAGATTTGTGAAGCCACCTTAAGGGACACTTCATCAATATATTCCGGATCGGAAATGGAAATCTCACCAGTCCAGATAAGGCCATTGTTCGAATT
>CAJAUM010000010.1 GCA_903945175.1 uncultured Bacteroidales bacterium
ACAAAAGAGAAGCTTGCGGAGAGGGCCCACCAGATTGGCTTCCCTGTTTTGCTCAAGGCGGCAGCCGGCGGAGGTGGAAAAGGGATGCGGATCGTTTATAAAGAAAGTGAGCTGGCCGAAGCGATTGAAGCCACCAGCCGGCAGGCATTGGCCTATTTCAGCGATGAAACGGTGTACATTGAGAAATTCATTGAGGAGCCCCGGCACATCGAAGTTCAGATTCTGGGCGACAACTTTGGAAATGTAATTCACCTTTACGAACGCGAATGCTCTATCCAGCGCCGTTATCAAAAGATTATTGAAGAATCTCCTTCCCCTACCCTTACCCCTGAGGTGCGTGAAAAAATGGGGAATGCCGCAGTGGCCATCGGCAAGGCCATCGCTTACAACAATGCAGGCACCATCGAATTCCTGGTGGATCATGACCTCAATTTTTATTTCCTCGAGATGAACACCCGCATCCAGGTGGAACATCCTGTAACGGAGATGGTAACAGGGGTCGATCTTGTTGAGGAGCAAATCCTTGCGGCAGCCGGGAATAAACTAAGGCTGAAGCAGGAAGATATCCATCAGCACGGCCATGCAATCGAATGCCGCATTTACGCCGAGGATCCTGCCAATAATTTTCAGCCCTCACCAGGCCGGATGACATTTTACAAGGAGCCCGAAGTTCCGGGAATCCGGATTGACACAGGGATAACAGCTCAGACTGAGATTAAAAGCTCCTTCGACCCCATGATCTGTAAACTTGTAGTTTGCGGCAGGGACAGGCATGAAGCAACCCATGCTATGCTCCAGGCCCTCGGTGATTACGTGATTCATGGGATCAGCACCAACATCGCCTATCTGATCAAACTGATTCAAAGCGAAGCCTTTATCTCGAATTCGATCACCACGAAATTCTGCGATGAGCAAACTGCTGCCCTGACCGAGGTCATCAGAAATGAGAAAAATGCCTTTCCCTGCCATGTTCCCATGATCGGATACCTGATGTACACCATGAAACGCGATCTGAAGCGCTTTCCGGGATGCGGCGAAAAACCAAATCTGTGGGAGATTGTTGGATATTGGAGGCACCAGATGTGTGTCAGGCTTCAGTTTGAGGAGGAGGAGCAGGCCGTGAACATTCCCGGTTATTCTGACAAACAGTATATTTTTGATATCCTTGGAAAAGAATATCACGCTTCGCTTCTGAATATTTCAGTCAACCGCATTGATTTCACCATCGATCATCATCATTATTTTGCATGGGTTTCAGAAGGCCATGATAACCACGCTTTCTTAAGCACAGGCGGTCATATTTTCAGGTTGAACCGCCATGATATTCTTGCAGAATCGGTAACTGCATCAGTTTATGAAACGGCCGGACACGACAGCAACCATGTCAGTTCACCCATGCCGGGAAAGGTAATCAGGGTCCATGTACAGGAGGGAGATGCAGTGAAGAAAGGGGATGTGCTGCTGATCATCGAAGCGATGAAGATGGAAAACCTGATCGTTTCGCCCCGTGATGCGGTGGTGAAGGCCGTTCATGTATCGGTAAACGAGAGGGTGGAGAGCACAACGGTACTTATTGAATTCGAGACCAATTACGAATGACGAATGACCAATGACCAATGACCAATGACCAATGACCAATGACCAATCCTTAATCGCTGTTTATGAATTATCCTAAAAAAGTAACCATTGGAGACATTACCGTGAGGGATGGATTCCAGCATGAAGAGATATTTATTCCCACTGATGCCAAGGTGTGGCTGGCTGAACAGCTCATCCTGGCAGGATTCAGGCATATCGAGGTGACCAATCTCGGAAATCCTACGGGGATGCCGCAGTTCAAAGATGCCGATGAAGTATTAAAACGGCTCAACGCCAGCAAACTGATAGCAACCTTGCGTAAAAATGTATCCATAACCGCAATCACCATTCGGGAAAAGGCCATTGAACGGGCCATTCAGGCCAGAAAAGCGGGTTGGGGACCCGACCGTATCCTGCTGATGGTATCGACCAGTGAATCGCATCACAGAAAAAATTCAGGCCTCAGCCTGGAGGAATACTGGAAGATGGCTGAAAAATATATACCAATGGCCAAAGAAGCTGGATTAAAAGTAAATGGCACCGTGAGCACCATCTGGGGTTGTCCGATTGAAGGGCCGACGAAGATGGAGAAGGCGATTGATTTCACCAAGCGTTGGCTCGACATAGGCGTTAACGATGTAGAGCATGCCGACCATGATGGTTCCGCCTCTCCCGACCGGGTTTACAGGTATTATTCGATGCTCCTCGATTCCGGGGTAAGGGTTGAGAAGCAGATCGTCCACTTTCACACTACGCGCGGATGGGGGCTGGCCAATGTGCTTGCCGCCCTCCAGGCCGGGATGGTCAATTACGAATCGACCATGGGCGGAATCGGCGGTCAGCCCGCCAATTTTGTCAGTGGCGTGCCGGTAGCCGGAACCGGAAGTTACTATTACAAAGATCCGAATCTTGTGGGTCTTGTCTCCACCGAGGATATGGTGGTGATGATGGACGAGATGGGCATCGATACCCAGCTGGATGTTGACAAGGTGCTGGAGATCGGCTCAATGGTTGAGCGGATCACAGGGCGTCGCCTTCGTTCTGAGTCGATCAGGAATGGCCGGATTCCAAAAAAGCTGAGCGGCAAGGAATGATGAAGATCATTGAATCGCCGCGCGAAGGGATGCAGGGATTTCCACGCATGATTCCCACGGAGGAAAAGGTTCGATATATCGACCATCTCCTCAGAGTTGGGTTTGATACGGTGGAAATCGGAAGCCTGGCCTCCCCCAGGGTCATACCTCAGATGGCCGATTCACTTGATGTTTTGAAAAAAATTGACCTAAGCGGAATATCTACAAATATAATGTTCCTGGCCATAAATGCCCGGGGTGCAGAAATGGTTGCCAACGCAGATGAAATCACCCACCTCTCCTACCCTTTTTCCTTTTCTCCCACGTTCCTGAAGCTGAACGTCAACTCGACGGTAGGGCAATCGCTGGAGACTGCAGAGGTCGTAAACACGCTGTGCCAAAAGCATGGCAAACAGGCTGTGATCTATATATCCATGGCCTTCGGAAATCCATACGGTGAGCTCTGGAGTATTGACCTCCTGGTTGACTGGGTTGGTAAACTTTATCAGGCAGGAGCCCGGATAATCTCCTTGTCGAATGTATCGATGGAGTTGGATGCAGCGCAGATCGCTGGGGTTTACTCCACGTTGATCCCGATGTTCCCGGAGGTGGAGTTCGGGCTGCATCTGCATACGTCAAACCAGGGCTGGCACGCGAAGGTGCAGGCGGCATACGATGCTGGGTGCAGGCGTTTCGACGGAGTGATCAACGGACGGGGAGGCTGTCCGATGGCCGGGAAGGAGATGCTCGGGAACCTTGATACCGAGAACCTTATTGCATTCGCAGAGGAGAAGAAGGCGCTGGGAAGCGTTGATAAAGGGGCACTGGAGGAGGCTTACATGGTAGCGAGGGAGATATTTAAATGAGTGACGAATGACCAATGACGAATGACCAATGACCAATGACCAATGACCAATGACCAATGACCAATGAATTTGAAAAATTATCTTAAAATATACTAATATGTATCTGACTGAAGAACACCACATGATTCGCAAATCCGTCAGGGATTTTGCTGAGCGCGAAATCAAACCAGTTGCGCGTGAGCTGGATGAAAAAGGAGAGTTTTCGATCCCGCTGACCAAACGAATGGGAGAACTTGGCTTCTTTGGATTGCGCACCCCGCAGGAATTCGGGGGACTCGATCTGGATACCCTGGCCTATGTGATTGCCGTAGAAGAGTTGGCAAGAATTGACAGTTCGCAGGCTGCTACGCTTGCTGCCCATATTTCTTTGGGAATCGGCCCCATCCTTAATTATGGAACCGCGGAGCAGAAGAAGAGATATCTCCCGATGCTATCAACCGGAGATGCACTCTGGGCTTTTGGACTGACGGAGCCGGATGCCGGGAGCGATTCAAGGGCAACCAAGACCACCGCCAGACTTGAGGATGACCATTGGATCATAACCGGTTCGAAAATTTTCATCACCAACGGGGCCTCCTCCATTAACAAGGGGGCTACGGTACAGGTGGTTTCGGGAGAGACCAGCGGACAAAAAGAGTTTTCGACCATCCTGGTTGATGCCGATACGCCCGGATTCCAACGTGTACCTATGCATGGGAAGATGATGTGGCGAGCCTCTGACACCTCCCAGCTCTTCTTTGATGAATGCAAGGTTCCCTTTTCGAATCTCCTGGGCAAGCGGGGCGAAGGATCACGCATCATGCTGAGCACCCTTGACAGCGGACGTCTTGCAATTGGCGCCATGGGACTTGGATTGGCCCAGGGAGCCTTTGAAATGGCCATGGCCTATGCCAAAGTGCGCAAACAATTCGGCAAACCGATTGCCCAGTTCCAGATCAATGCGTTCAAACTGGCCGACATGGCCACCAAGATTGAACTTGCCCGGAATCTGCTTTACAAAGGGGCATGGCTTAAATCGAACGACCAACCCTATGCGAAAGAGGCTGCGATGGCTAAACTTTACTGTTCTGAAATTGCCCGGGAGGTGGCCGATGAGGCCGTTCAGATCCACGGTGGTTATGGCCTGATGAAAGATTATGATATCGAACGTTTTTACCGGGATCAGCGTTTACTCCAGATCGGCGAAGGGACCTCCGAGATCCAGCGGATGGTCATCTCCAGGTATATTGGATGTTACGATTAATGCATATATAGTAAAAGCCGCCCCGGTGACCGGAGCGGCTTTGGCAGTTCAATTTAGATTTATAGCCAGAGAAAGATCGTTCCAGATTTATTCTTTTTCTGCCAGTCGACTTTGTATTTGGTCGGGCATTCATTTTCCACGGGCTGGTTATTGCTGTCGAAGCCAAAGGTCAGGGTAGCGCTTTTTGAATCGGCAGGAATGGAATGTTTCTTAATTCCGGACAAAGGATCCCAACTGCAATTCTGGCACCGGGTCACCGGCTGGATGATTTGGGTATAAAAATTCTCACCGTGACGGTTGATCCCCCATGCAACAAGATTTTCATATCCGTCGGCTGCGCCGAAACCGTCGGAAGTCAGGCTTAGGTTATCCGGAAGACTTCCCGCAAATGTATTCTGACGGGCGATATTCCAGGTCTTGGTAGTCCCATCGGGAAATGTAATGTTTACATTTCCCGATGTTTTGTAAACGATGGTATAAAATTCGGTTCCAAGTTGCCAGATCAGACCCCCAGTCACATTTTGAAATACTTTAACACCATTCAGGGTAATCATTTTCTGATCTTTCATTTTCGTGATTTTAAAATCGATATGCTTAACTATGACGGTAGCGCCCTGCTGAAACCAGTGAGTGCCTATATGCTTTCTTATTTCAACCTTGCCAGAACGGAATCTGTTACCCATGCAGTTCACCCCATTGTAAGTAATGTAAATGGTGATAGTGTCATTCACAACCGCAGTTGAATCAATGGTTGCATTGCAGGGCCGCTGGTTGGTCGACTTTAAATTGCCGCCGGAAAGAACGTTATTTACTTCATTCATAGACTCTTCCATGGAGGACTCAACAGATTCTTCATCCGTTGAGAGTTGCTGAAGAGAAGTATAATCAGCTGAGGTATCTGAATTTTTGTCTTTTTTACATCCGGTCAGGGACAACCCGATGATAGCAAGAAGCAGGATGGAGAGACGGAGAAAGTTTGTCGTTTTCATTGTTTTGCAGTTTAAAATATAGATTAAGTTTGGTATTCTGATGATAATACACTTGAAGGAAAGAATACCCTGATACTATTTTGAACTTTTTAATTATTTTTTTTATCATTACTCCAATGGGGTAACAATTAACGACAGCTCAGTCACGGCGCAAGCCCCAAAGAATCCATAAGCACCATCAGACAGGTTTGTTCCCACATCAGCCGGCGCTATGGTGAACAATCCTCCGGCCCAATTCGTCTCCAGAAGCATTTCACGGATAAATTCAGTATGTTCCGGGGTGAGTGAATACCTGCGTTCAGTGATGATGGTTCCTGCCGGAAAAAAGACTGACTGCATCCGGGGGGCGAACACCTCACTTACATCCAGGGTTGGCAAGGTATAAAAAAGCATCCTCGCATGGGTTTCCACGGAATCAAGATATTCATATCCAGGCGCCAATGACCAATCAATCAGCAATTCCCACATCGCTGCTTTTTCAGCGTCGAAGGCATTGGCAACCCAATCAACATAATAAAGGTTATTCTCCTCATTCCGGGTATATCTCAATTCACTGAAAACAGATCCACTAATCATACTTGTTTTCCCGGTATAAATCTTATTACCCACTGAGATCAACAGGGTGTAATTCTTATTAAGCCGTGCAAAAAATGAGGGCGGCGTGCCGTAAACTCCTGAATTCAGCGGGGTTTCGACTAACTGCCAGGTCGAGTCCTCATTACTGATCATCACACTCGCCCCGGTAACAGGTTTGGGGTCCTGGTTAAGTTCAGAAACGGCGTAAGTGAGTAAGATCTTGTGCATTTTCACTTCATCGGTGATGATGGCATCGACAATAAGTTTTTCCGGCAGTTCGTCTTTCAGGCTCCAGGATACCTCTTTAACGCAACCCTGCAGGATCATGATCAAACCGGTGAGAAACAATATCCTGCGCATCAGAACTTGAATTGGTAATTAATTGAAGGAATGATTCCAGCGACAGAGATCGAAGTCGGAACAAGATCATAAGAACCGTTCAGGTTGGACGGCACGACAAATTCCCCGTTATCATTCATTATCTTGTTAAAATTGACCGAAAAAGGGTTCATCCTGCCATACGCATTGTACAGCGTCACAGCCAGGCTGTGCTGGTATCGGTTTCCCGGCTTGTTGAAAAGATAGGTGGCGGAAATATCCAGCCGGTGATAATCAGGTAACCGGTCGTTGTTTTTATCGCCATAAATTGGAACGGAAGACCCGTTGTTGTAATAGAAACCCACGGGGACCGTGGTGGCGCCACCAGTCAGGTATATCCAGTTTGCAGTGAAAATCCAATGTTTTTTATCATCCCATGAAATATTGATGCAGATATCATTTGGGCGATCATAATTGGCCCTGTATACATTTCCATTATTTATTCCGGGCGTTTGGATCATCGCCCTGGACCATGTGTAACCAATCCATCCCGTTAATTTTCCAGAGGTCTTCCTTAGCATGAATTCAACTCCGTATGACCACGCTTTACCAAACCGCAACTCTCCTTCGATCAAGGTATTAAAAAGCAAATTGGCATGATCCCTATAATCGGGGCGATTGTGGAACCATTTATAATAACCTTCGGCAGAGAAGGTGAACCTTGACCGGAACCGTTCACTGAAATAGCCTACTGCAACCTGGTCGGCTGTTTGTGGGTTGATATTTGGCCCGCTGGGGGCCCACACTTCAAGGGATGTAAATGGGCTGGTTGAATTCGAAAGCAACTGCAGAAACTGGGTAGTCCGGCTGTAACTTGCCTTTACGGAGGACTTCGCGTTAATCTGATATTGGATATTCAGACGCGGCTCCGGGCTGAATGCAGTGGAATATACCTCGCCGGTTCCGTAACCAATGGTATCGATCACCTGGTGATTGGCATCAAAATAATAAACATCCGTGGGGCCGATGTCCTGCCATAACGGGAGCCTGATCCCATAGCGAATAGAAAACCTTTTTCCGATTTTTTGTTCATTTGATGCATAAAAAACATATTCCATTGAATGATATTCCGCCACCTTAGGCATATTCGGGGAGGCACCTCCGTTTTCAAGGGTGACATTCCCCGGATTTGAAAAGTGGTATGTGACCTCCAGGCCTGAGCGGATGGTATTTCGTGGGTTCAGATACCAGGCAAAGTCTGTTTTCAGGGTTAGGTTTGAAATTGCTGAATTCCAGTTGCCGTTTTTTTCCTGCGGAAGGTTCAACGTATAGTTGTAATGGCTATAATTTATTGTCGTATTTGAAAAAATCCGGTTGGTGAAAACATGGTTCCAGCGGAATGTTCCGGCCAGGTTGTCCCAGCTGATTCCCTGTGAGTTGACCTCAGCAGAACGATAGCGGCTGAATATATCCATGCCGGTATAAAAGGTGAAGAAAAAACGGTTATTGTCGTTCAGCCGGAAATTTATCTTGGCATTGATGTCAAAAAACTGAAAATCAAAACTTTTATCAAATGCAGGCAAGGTATTCAGCCAGTTGAGGGTCGAAACCCTTCCTGAGATAAAAAACGAACCCCGCTCCTTTACGATTGGACCTTCCAGCGTGATGTTGGAGGCATAGGGGCCCAGATTTCCTGAAAAGCCAAACCGTTTCATGTTGCCCTCCTTTGCCTTGATATCAATGACAGACGACAGTCGACCTCCGAATTTTGCAGGGAAATCTCCTTTATAAATCTGCACATTGTTGATGGCATCCGGGGCAAAAGCTGAAAAAAATCCAAACAGATGAGATGGGTTGTAAACAGGTACTTCATCGATCAGCAACAGGTTCTGGTCGCTGTTTCCGCCTCTTACGTAATAGAGCGATGATCCGTCGCCAAAGGTCTGGATTCCGGGAATAACCTGAAGCGCCCTGATGATGTCGAGATTTCCCCCGAATCCGGGCAATTGCGAAAGTGTTTTCTGAGAGAAACGGAATTCGCTCATCTGAGCGTTGCGGATATCTGATTCCCGGTCGGCTGCAATGATCTCAACCTCTTTGATCTCCCTTTTTTCCTCTTCCATTTCCATCGACATCCGGATGTTTTCATTCATATTAACCTCGCGTTCCGCCTCCCTGTATCCCATGTAGGAGAAAATCACCGAATACACTGCGCTGCTGAGTGTAAGCGAATAAAATCCATACCCATTGGTCATGGTGCCAACGGTTGTACCTTTCACATACACATTGGCGCCTATCAGCATCTCCCCTGCATTCTTATCACTCAGGTATCCACTGAGGGTATATCGACCAGATGACTCCGGGTTGATTTGAGTTTCCTCTTTTTCGGATGGAATCTGCGGTTTCAGCACCAGGTGGTTCTCTACCTTCTGGTAAACGATGCCAAGAGGTTTCAGTATTTCGTCCAAAATAATTGCCACGGATTTGTTTCTTGAATGCACAGAAATGTGTTTATCAACCGGAAGGATCTGCGGATTAAATGAAAAATTGATCTCTGACTGACGGGTGATCTCATTCAGCACCTCTGAGATGGGTTTATCGGTCATTTTCAGGGTGATTTTTCGCTGAAGATCCTGAGATAAAACCGGTGATAAAAAAATCAGAAAAAAGAGGGAAACAAGCAGTGGGGATGTGAAGCGTTGCGCCTTTAACATCAGATATTTACAGGCTTTGTTTGCATACACTGCCGGAGAGTTCAAATCCTGATCCGGTATTGCGGGATTGTAAATCAAGGGTGGCTTTAAGTACATTCAATACCGATTCGAGTGATTGTCCGTCAAAGGTAGTGGTAATCCGGCAATCGCTGAGCTGGGCGTCCGACAAACTTATCTTTGAATGGTACACCTTTGTCAGCAAGGCGACAACCTCCTTCAGGGGGGTATTGATAAAAACCATGTGTTTCGTTTTCCAGGAGAGGAAGTTTACATCTTCATTTGTTGTTCTGATGACTTGATAGCCGTTGCTTAACAATTCTGCCTTTTCTCCCGGGTAGAGCAAGGCCATCGTTTGGGGCTTGTTTTCATAATAGACCCTGACTATCCCGCTGGAGAGAATAATGTCCTTGGTATCATTGGAGGATTTGGTATTCACAAAAAAGGAGGTGCCAATAACCCGGATTCTTACATTTTCAGCTGCGATGATAAATGGTTTGCGTTTATCACGGGCCACCTCAAACCAAGCTTCGCCCGTGAGGGTAACACGGCGGATTGATCCATCGAACCGTGGATTGAAGGTAAGTGTGGCTCCGGTATTCAGGGTGACAACGGTTCCATCGGGCAAGGTGCGCTCAATAATTTCGTTCCCTGCGGCCAATTGCTGCTCAGCCGGGGTGTCAAAATGTTGATAAAGGAAGTAGGCAGGCACCAGCAGAAAAAGGAAGATAGCCGCAATGCGAAGGGAGTAGTAAAGAATTTTTGATTTATGTTCATGCTCCTTGATTCCCAGCTTTGATCCCAGTGTATTCCATTCATGATCAAGGTCAATGGAATTTCCTATTCTTGTATTTTCAACTGTTTTCCAGGTTTTCTGATATTCAGAAAACAGCCGAGCATTTACCGGATCTGATTTGACCCATGCCTCCAGAAGCCCAATTTCCTCAGTGGTTGCCTCTCCATAAAAATATCTGGCAATCAGGTCAATATAATATGTATCATTTGTTTTCATTGCAGTTTTCCATTGATAATACACATAAGATGGGCGTTACCCTGATGCTGAAAATAAAAAAAGGTGACAGGGAAAAAGGGTGATAAGGTAATACATTACCGGGAGATATTCGGCGAGGCGGATGCGCATGTGTTGCAGTGCCTTTGACATTTGTGTTTCAACAGTTTTGACTGAGATTTGAAGTTTGTCGGCTATTTGCTGGTATTTCATATTTTGATGCCGGCTCATAATGAAAATTTCACGACATTTTTCGGGTAATTCGGCAATGGCATGGCTTATCTGTTCACGGAGATCAGATTCGACAAGCTTATCCGCCTGATCATCCGCCAGGTTATGTGAAAGATTTTCAAGCTCCAGGAGGTCATTGCTGAATTTTTTATGGTCGCGGAGATAATTGAGACATTTATTCCGAACGGTGGTAGAGAGGTAGCTTTTGACAGGTTTTCCGGGGTCGATGGTGAGCCGCTTCTCCCATAAATTGACAAAAGCATCCTGTACAATTTCTTTAGCCGTCTCCCCATCCTTTACAAACCCAAATGCAAACAGACAAAGACCTTTGAAATGGCTTCGAAAAAGCACCTCCAGCGTTTGTTCATCGAATTTTTCAGTCTTCTTTGTCACGCCCGGTACTTCATTCAGGTGTACATGAAGCGTTTAATCTTCTGGGTAGCTGTTTTCTGAAAGGGGTCGGGTTGAGCGACGATCAACTGTACCTGTGAAAATTTATTGACTCTGGAATTCACATAATCCTGAAGTTCCTGCCGAAGTTCTTCGGTTTTTTCATCCACATAATTGGAAACTTCATTTTTGAGATACTGATAACGCAACTCAATCTCTTCATGGTTAAAATGCACCAAGGCAACAAGTTTACCCTTTTTCTCAATCACGAGCGATTCAACCACATGCCGGAAGTTATTGATCACCGACTCAATATCTTCGGGGTATACATTCTCACCGTTTGACCTGACAATCATACTCTTAACCCGTCCCTTGATATAAAGGTTCTTTTTGGAATCAAACGTGCCAAGGTCTCCTGTCTTAAGCCATCCATCGGGGGTGATTATTTCACTGGTCATTTTAGGCTCTTTGTAGTACCCCTTCATGATATTTGGACCTTTCGCCCATATTTCACCCAGGATTGAACGGTCGTCAGCCTTGACAATCTTCAATTCAACACCAATACAAGCGGGGCCGGTAGATTGCAACCTGGCGTTGTGCGGGTTGAAACCTGCCAGGAGCGGGGCACATTCAGTCAACCCATAGCCAACGGCATAGGGAAATCGGGCTTCGATAAGAAACCGTTCTACTGTTTTATTCAATTTTGCTCCGCCGACCCCAAAGAAGACAAGCTCTCCTCCGAAGGTCTCCATCAGTTTTTTACCGGCAACCCGGTGTAAAACCTTCCGAATGGGTGGAAATTTATACAACAGGTTCAGTACCTTTTTTTCGGTGAATGCAGGCAACACCTTTGACCGGAATATTTTTTCGATAATCATCGGCACGGTGAGCATCGTTGTCGGCTTTACAGCAAGAAGAGCCGGAAGCAAAAGGGCCGGTGTGGGCGGTTTTCCAAGGTAATATACACAAGCGCCCCGGAACATCGGGAGGATGAGCCCCAGGGTGTTTTCATAGGTATGCGAAAGCGGAAGAATGGAGAGAAAGCGGTCAGTCTCTTTGATTGGTTGGATTTCGTGGCCTTTGATGGCTGTAAAACAGATGTTTTTATGCGAGAGCATCACTCCTTTTGGGGTGCCTGTTGTGCCGGAGGTGTAAATAATGGCAGCCATTGCATCCTCTTCAACCTCATATTGGCCAGTCGGTTTCGCTTTTGGGTCATATAAAGGCCAGTCTTCATATGACCTGATCACTGAAAAATTTTCAATTTTAACAACCTCCACAAGGAAGTCTGTGGTGATTCCCACCAGTTTGGGAAGCAATCCCTCAGAGGCAAAAACAACCCGGGTTTCGGAATGTTCAAGCAGGGCCAGGATTTCAATCGGAAGAAATTCCGGTAAAAGCGGCACGACAACAGCTCCCATGAAGGTGACTGCATAGTACGTTATTCCCCAGTTGGGCTGATTTGTGCTCAGGATGGCTACCTTGTCGCCAGGTTGAATTCCCAGTTTTTCCAGAAAGGCCATGGTGGCCAGAATCTGGTCATGGGCTTCCTGATACGTTACTGGTTTTTGCCCTACCAGCGAAAGTGCATCGCGATGTCCGAAACGACTTACTGTTGCTGCAAAAAAAGCGGGAAATGTTAACCTGGGTGTCTCTTCCATGATATGATTTTAACACGAAAAGTGCCCCGAAAATCAGGAGAAGGGGCAATACTGCTGAATTTATGATTGCAAAGATACGAATAATTAATAAAATGTGTTCATTTTGAAAAATGACATCCTGCCATGCAATTATCAAAAGGAAAACAATAATTTCGCAGTTCATTATGAAAAAACAGATTTTACTTTTTGTCTTACTCCTTTTTTATGCTTTGGGGGCCATGGCTCAGCAGAACAGGCCAAAAGAGGTCTCTGTTGAAGAGCAAATGAAGATCTTCGTCGATCGTTTGGCCAAGAAGATCGACATGACCAAGGGGCAGAAAGATTCTGTTGTTTTCGCCTACATCCAGTTTATTGATGATGTTCAGAAATACCGGGCCGATAACAATGCCAAAGTGCTCACATTTCTCATGAAAACCAGGGAGGATAAAATAAAGCACCTGCTTCATGATGAGAAAAAGTATGACCAGTACCTCCTGTTTCTGGAGGATATGAAAACACAAAACCAGCAGCAGCAAGGGCCATCTGAACAGCAACAGAATCCGGGACAGCAAAACCGCATGGGGCATGGTCGTACCTTGTAGCATATTCCAATGATCCTCTCCGCGGTTGTACCGGCAGCTGGAAATTCCGGACGCATGGGAAGACAAAAAGCGCTTTTGCCCGTTGGCAACGGATTAAATTTTGCCACAAACCTGGTTGCCTTTTATACTGACTTTGGATGTGATCCGGTGATCCTGGTTATCAACCGTGATTTGGATGCAACCCTGGTTCAAACGGACAAAAACCTGGTCGTAGTCAATCATCAGGTTGTTCTGGGGCGGTTATATTCCATCCAGCTTGGACTTCAACATATTCCGGAAGATTCGTTTTGTTTTATTCACAATGTCGACAATCCTTATCTGGAGATGGATTTGCTCAGGCGAATGGCCCATGCTGCAGCGGAAGATAATTATGTAGTCCCCGTTTACAATGCGCGGGCAGGCCATCCGGCTCTTTTGGGCTCCAGGGTGATTGACTGCATCCGCAGGAAGGATCATCAAACCGATTTCAGGGAAATTCTCAAGGGTTTTACAAAGATTGAAGTTCCCTGTTCCGATGAACGGATTCTGTGGAACATAAACACACCCGGTGAATACGAAGCCTTCCTTAGATGGCAGCAGAAATAAAATAAAAATGTAACTTTACACGCATCGAAGCGAATGATCATCTAAACAGAATTATTGTATGCAGCCGATTTTCGGAAAAATTGATGAGATTGTCCATGGACAAAAACCAGCCGCATTATGCATTGTGATCGACACCCAGGGATCGACACCACGAAAGACCGGGGCCAAGATGGTGGTGTTTGCGGATGGGTCAATTTATGGAAGCATTGGCGGCGGAAGCGTGGAAAGGGAGGTAGCCGGGATGGCCGTGAAGCTGATTGCTACAGGCCAGCCCGCTAAAGTTTCCTTCAACCTGGGCGAGGACCTTGGCATGCACTGCGGAGGGAAGATGGAAGTGTATATTGAACCCCTGCATCCGCAAAAAAAACTTTTTATCTTCGGAGCGGGTCATATCGGAACATCCCTGGCCCGGTTTGCACGTGAACTGGAGTTTTCGGTTACACTTTTTGATCCCCGGGAGGGAATATTCGTGGGTAAAGCGTTTGAAGGATTCGATTTCATAAATAAAGACTATTTCAAGGCGATCGAAGAGGCTGTTTTTGATGAAAATACCTTTATCGTCATCGTAACGCCAAAACACATTTCAGATGAAGAGATTCTGGCCATGGTTGCCCGCAAACCGCATGCCTACCTCGGCATGATCGGGAGCGTCAGAAAGGTGGATTTACTAAAAAACCGGTTTCTGAAAGAGAACATCCTTACCCCGGAAGAACTTAGTGAAATTGACATGCCCATCGGATTAAAATTCAATGCAGACACCCCTTCAGAGATAGCCATCAGCATCCTGGCTAAACTGATTGATGTCAGAAACACTGCCTTATCCAATTCGCGATAAAACCACAGCCTATGCAAAAAACCATCCGGTTTGTCATCGATGATCGCATTGAGGAAGTTGGATTTTCTGAATCTTCCGGTTTTAAGCCGACAACCACCGTATTAACCTATCTCCGCTCCCTTCATGGACATAAGGGAGTCAAAGAGGGTTGTGCCGAGGGAGACTGCGGCGCCTGTTCCGTGGTACTTGCCGAAATTGACCCAGATGGCAGCCTTGCGTACCACACCATCGATTCCTGTCTGCTCTTTCTTCCGATGATCCATGGCAAACAGCTCATCACCGTGGAGAACCTGGCTGTTTCTCAAAATAATAACAAAATTTTGCATCCTGTTCAGCAGATGCTGGTGGAGTCCAATGGAAGCCAGTGCGGATATTGTACACCCGGGGTTGTGATGTCGCTTTTCGGCCTCTTTAAAAACCACCGGAATCCGTCGCGCGGAATCATCGAGGATGCTTTAACCGGTAATCTGTGCCGGTGTACCGGCTATCAGTCCATTCTTGAGGCGGCTGAAAGGGTTGGCCATGAAACATCGCTGGATCATTTTTCGAAAAATGAACCCCGGATAATCGGGATGCTGAACCAGATCATCTCAGTAAAGGAGACCATTGAACTAAGAACCGGGAAACAGTGTTATTTTAAACCATTCACCCTTGCAGAGGCCCTCCGGCTTAAAAAGGAACATCCTTCGTCCGCATTGATAAATGGTTCTACCGATGTAGCCTTGCGCCAGACAAAGAAAAAGGAATTGCTTCCGATGATGATTGATCTTTCGGGCGTTACTGAAATGCGATATGGAAAGGAAGATGATACTCAATACCTGTTCGGCGCCGGGATTACCCTCGAACAACTCAAATCCTATGCTGCAGACCGCATTCCGGCCCTTTTTACTATGCTGAAGGTTTTTGGTTCACTCCAGATACGGAACGTCGCAACGCTGGGGGGGAATGTAGGTTCCGCTTCGCCCATCGGCGATATGCTGCCACTGTTGATCGCGTATCAAGCACGTATCAGGATCATGTCAGAAGGTGCTGAGCGGATATCAAATATTGAGGACTTCATCACCGGGTATCGGCATACGAACCTGAAAGCGGATGAGGTGATCACTGAAATCATCATTCCAAAATATGATGCCGGGACCGTGGTCTCTTCTTACAAGGTCTCCAGGAGAAAAGATATGGACATTTCTACTGTGAGCGGAGCATTCCGGCTACAGTTAAATCAGGGAGTTGTACAAGAAATCATGCTCGCGTTCGGAGGATTGGCCCCTACTCCCCGGCGTGCACTGAAAGCTGAGGTTTTTTTGACTGGAAAAGCCTGGTCACACAACACCATCTCAGAGGCCATGCAAATACTTGCCCGGGAGTTCAACCCCATCTCCGATGCCCGCGCTGATGCGGCCTACAGGAATACTGCCGCCAAAAATTTATTGCTGAAATTTTTCCTTGAGGCCACGACCCACCCCAACGGTGCGGCAGACCCCGACAGGGCGGCAGACCCCGACAGGGCGGCAGGAGGTATTCCCAACGAAAGCGCTGAAAAACACACGACCGGAGAATCGGTATTCATTGATGACATCCAGGTGGGCAGCAAAATGCTTCTTGGAAAAGTTGTATACAGCAAGCAGGCCCATGCCGTTATCAGGAACATTGACATTTCTGAGGCGTTGACAGTACCGGGCGTCCATTGCATCCTCACATCCAAAGATATTCCAGGTGAAAACCAAATGGGACCGGTGGTTCACGACGAGCCCTGTCTGGCCGACAGGGAGGTGACATTTATCGGACAGGCCATGGCCCTCATCGCTGCTGAAACAGAAGAGGCCGCCCTGAAGGCTGAAAATCTCATCTCCATCGATTATGAAATACTTCCCGCCATCCTGGATATTCAATCGGCCATGGCCGCAAATAACCCGCTCTCTCCTGTCAGGAAAATTGAGCGCGGAGATCCGGCGGCGGCATTGAAGAGCGCTCCGCATGTTCTCAAAGGTGAGCTATGCACCGGTGCCCAGGAGCACTGGTATCTCGAAACGCAATCGGCCCTGGCTGTCCCCGGAGAGGGCCGGGAAATATTCATGCATGCCTCGAGCCAGAACCCGGCTGAAACCCAGGCGATTGTTGCCGAAGTACTTGGCATTCCGAAAAACGAAGTGGAGGTGGTCGTAAAGCGCATCGGCGGTGGATTCGGCGGAAAAGAGACGCAGGGAAATCATGTGGCTGCCTGGGCCGCTTTGCTTGCAAATACAACAAAATGCCCTGTGAAAATACATCTCTTTCGGGATGACGATCAAATCATGACCGGCAAGCGGCACCGATTCCTTTCCCGCTATGAAATCGGGTTTGATGATCAGGGAATGATCCTCGCATACAAGGTGGAATTGAATTCAGATGCAGGTTCGGCAACAGACCTTTCGCGTGCCATTCTTGAGCGGGCCATGCTTCATGCGGACAATTCCTATTATTTGCCGCATGTTTCCATCACCGGACAAGCGTGGAAAACCAATCTGCCATCCAATACGGCCTTCCGCGGATTTGGCGGGCCCCAGGGAATGGCCGTGATTGAAAATGCCATCGACCGGATTGCCCGTTTCCTGAAAAAAGATGCTGCCGAAATCCGTCACAAAAACTTTTACAGATCCGATGCACACGATCTGACCCCCTATGGCCAAAAGGTCGAACACAACCATCTTTACAAGATGTTCGACCACCTGGTCAACACCTCAGATTACCATCTCCGCCGGCAGGAGATCAACCGGTTTAACCACGAACATGCGTTCATGAAAAAGGGGATTGCCCTCACTCCCGTGAAATTCGGGATATCTTTCACTACTGCCTTCATGAACCAGGCCGGCGCGCTGGTCAATATCTATACTGATGGCACGGTGCTGGTCAACCATGGCGGAACTGAGATGGGACAAGGCTTGCATACAAAGATCATCCGGATAGCCTCTGCTGAGCTGGGAATCTCTCCGGAATATATCAAGGTGAACGAAACCAATACCTCCAAGGTGCCAAACACCTCTCCTACTGCCGCTTCATCGGGAAGCGACCTGAATGGCATGGCCGTGAAGGTGGCCATCGATATCCTGAAAGAAAGGCTCGGTACCCTGGCAGTGAAGGAACTTTCAGCGCTTCATCCGGGTTGCAATTTTCATCCGGAGAAGATGACGTTCAGTGATAATTTTATATACGATCAGGAGCAGCCTTCCTGTAAAATTTCTTTCAAAAAGATCTGTGGTATGGCACGCCAGAACCAGGTAAGTCTGAGTGCAACCGGGTTTTATAAAACTCCCGGTATTTATTTTGACCGCGATACAGGGAGGGGAAATCCATTTCACTATTTCGCTTATGGCATGGCTGTTTCGGAGGTGGAAATTGACACCCTCACAGGCGCCCATCGTTTGCTGCGTACCGATATTATCCACGATGTGGGAGATTCCATCAATGAAGGAATTGACAAAGGACAGGTTGAAGGGGGCTTCATCCAGGGGGTGGGGTGGTGCACCACCGAAGAGATCAAGTGGGACAAGGAGGGTCATCTGCTCACCCATTCGCCCGACACCTATAAAATCCCTACGATCAATGACATCCCGCAGGTTTTCAGAGTTGAACTATTGAAAGATGTACCAAATCCCGGCACCATCCTGCGGAGCAAGGCAGTCGGAGAGCCACCTTTCATGCTGGGTCTCTCTGTGTGGCTGGCCATCAAGGATGCCATCTCCGCAGTGGCAGGTCACGAACAAGAACCCGATTTTTCATTGCCCGCCACCGGAGAAATAATTTTAATGTCGGCAGAAAGGCTGAGGCCTGGATGATCATTCTATGCAATCAGATTATCTTTTATTGTATTTTTGCAAATGATTGCGATGAATCAACCAACCATGAAATACCTTTCCCTTATTCTCAGCATCTATATCCTATACCTTGTATCGGTGCCATGCGTGGATGATCCATTGCATATCTGCAGCAAGATTTCGGAGCAAACATCAAATCAGGCCCCGATATCCCAGCCTGATCATGCTGATACCTGTTCCCCCTTCTGCGTCTGCTCCTGCTGTAATGTCATGGTTACCATTTCACCTGTTACAATCATCAGCCAGCCCGATATTTCATTCCGGCGATCGCTAGTACCGGAATCATCAACTTTTATCTCCTCCTTTTCCCTGACATTCTGGCAACCGCCTAAATTAAGTTAATTCCTTCCCTTATTTTCCTGTTTCATATGGTCTGACTGAAGAGGTCGGACCTGTGTATATTCATTTAATTCATTTTCGGTATGATATCACGTATCATTCATTTCTCCATTCGGAATAAATTCATTGTCGGACTGTTTGTGCTGGCACTCATCGGTTGGGGGAGCTATTCGCTTACCCGCCTTCCCATCGATGCCATTCCCGACATCACCAATAACCAGGTGCAGGTTATCTCTATGGCTCCATCGCTCGCAGTGCAGGAGGTGGAGAGTTTCATCACTGCACCCATTGAAATAGCTGTTGCCAATATTCCTGAAATCATTGAACTGCGCTCTATTTCGCGGCTTGGCCTTTCGGTTGTAACTGTCGTATTCAAAGATGGGGTTGATATTTATTGGGCACGACAACAGCTTGGCGAACGTTTAAAGGAGGCTGAAGAGGCAATTCCAACCGGGCTTGCAAAGATTGAACTGGCGCCCATCAGCACCGGATTAGGCGAAATTTATCAATATCGCCTTGCCGTGGAAAAGGGCTATGAGAAAAAGTTCCCTCCAATGGAACTGCGAACCTTGCAAGACTGGGTAATTCGTCGCGAAATGCTTGGCACGCCGGGTGTCGCTGACATTAACAGCTATGGAGGCTTTGTAAAACAGTATGAAATTGCTGTAAATCCCGAGCGGCTCCGGGGGATGAATCTGAGCCTGACTGATATTTTTCAGGCCCTGGAACGGAATAACGAAAACACAGGCAGCGCCTATATTGACAAAAAACCCACTGCCTATTTTATCAGGGGTATCGGACTGGTGAAATCGATGGACGATATTGAAAAAATCGTTGTTCGTTCAAATCCTTCAGGAATCCCCGTGCTGATAAGGGATGTAGCGACTGTGCAATATGGAAGCGCTACACGCTACGGAGCTTTTGTTGTCGATACTTCCGAAGCAGTCGGGGGTGTGGTGATGATGCTGAAGGGAGCCAATGCCCATCAAGTGATCGATGATGTGGAAATGCGCATTCAGACCATCCAAAAATCGCTGCCCAAAGGTGTTACCATCCAGCCCTTCCTTAACCGGTCCGACCTGGTTGGCCGCGCCATCGGTACAGTTTCGAGGAATCTGGTGGAAGGCGCTTTGATTGTCATCTTCATCCTGGTTTTATTGTTGGGCAATGTAAGAGCGGGGTTGATTGTTGCATCGGTCATCCCGCTTTCCATGCTTTTTGCCATTTCGCTGATGAACCTTTTTGGGGTTTCAGGCAATTTGATGAGCCTGGGTGCCATCGACTTCGGACTGATTGTGGATGGCGCGGTAATCATTGTTGAAAGTGTGGTGCATCGGATATTCATGAGCAAGCACCACCATCCGGGTACAGTGAAATTAACGCAGGCGCAGATGGATGAAAATGTTTTCGAATCGGCCAAGAGGATGATGAGTTCTGCCACCTTCGGACAGGTTATTATTTTAATCGTTTATCTTCCCATCATGGCCCTGATCGGAATTGAAGGAAAAATGTTCAGGCCCATGGCCCAGGTGGTGGCATTTGCCATCCTGGGAGCCGGCATTCTCTCTCTAACCTGGGTCCCGATGGCCTCCGCATTGTTCCTGAGTAAAAAAACAACACACAAAAAGAATTTTTCTGATTTTTTCATGGGATGGCTTCAAAAGGCATTTGATCCGATTATTGGATGGGCTTTGTCTCATAAATTGGTCGTTACCGCGACTGCCATGGCCATCTTTATCTTCAGCCTGTTTATCTTCAACCGTCTTGGAAGTGAGTTTATTCCTCAGCTGGAGGAGGGAGACCTGGCCTCCAGCGTCATCACGCTTCAGGGGGGGTCATTGACCCATACCGTTGAAACGGTGATAAAGGCCAATAAGATTTTGATTGAAAATTTTCCTGAGATCAAACATGCCGTGTGTAAGATCGGTGCCGGGGAAATTCCAACTGACCCCACCCCGATGGAAACCGGTGACTATGTCATCACCCTGAAAGATAAGGACGCGTGGACTTCGGCCAAGAGCCGTGAGGAGCTGGTCGAAAAAATGGAAGAAAAGCTGGTGACCCTGGCAGGGGTCAAATTTGAGTTCCAGCAGCCCATTCAAATGCGCTTCAATGAATTGATGACGGGTTCAAAACAGGATATTGCCATAAAAATCTTTGGGGATGACCTGAACACCTTAGCCGATCAGGCTGCGAAAATTGAAAAGATCATCCGGCAGATCGAGGGGGTTGAAAACATCAATGTGGAGAAGGTGACAGGACTGGCGCAGGTCCAGGTGGATTACAACCGCGACCGGCTTGCCCAGTACGGACTTTCTGTTGGTGATGTAAACCACGTGTTGCGCGCCGCTTTTGCAGGCAGCCAGGCCGGGGTTGTGTATGACAATGAAAGGAGGTTTGGACTCGTGGTTCGCCTGGATAAAGATTTCCGTCAAAGTCTGAATGATGTAAAAAATCTCACGGTGACCCTGCCCAACGGGACGCAGTTACCCTTTGACCAGGTTGCAGATATTTCGATAAAATCAGGTCCGGCGCAGGTTTCAAGAGAAAACACCCAGCGTCGGATTACAGTTGGCTTTAATGTGCGTAACCGCGATATCGGAGGTGTGATAAAGGATGTCATGGCCAGGGTTGACCAGCAAGTAAAACTCCCCACAGGGTATTCCATATCTTACGGAGGTCAGTTTAAAAACCTGGAAGCCGCAAGTGACAGGCTGGCCATTGCTGTTCCCGTTGCTTTGTTGCTGATTTTTGTCCTCCTCTATTTTGCTTTTCATTCGGTCAAGCAGACTTTGATCATCTTCACTGCTGTGCCCATGTCGGCCATTGGCGGGGTATTTGCACTCTATTTGCGCGACATGAACTTTTCCATATCCGCAGGGGTTGGCTTCATCGCACTTTTCGGCGTGGCGGTCCTCAATGGGATTGTATTGATTTCGGAATTTAACCGCCTGGAAAAAGAGGGCATGAGCGATATTACTGAAAGAATCCTGAAGGGGTTGCACACCAGGTTGCGCCCCATCATCCTGACAGCTGCAGTTGCATCCCTCGGCTTCCTGCCGATGGCTTTGTCGACCTCGGCCGGCGCCGAAGTACAGAAGCCCCTTGCGACCGTTGTCATTGGAGGACTGATCAGCGCCACCCTGCTGACGTTGATTGTGCTTCCTGTTTTCTATCTCCTTTTCTCAAAAGGATTTCTCACCAGGTTAACTGCCGGCAGAAAAATGAAATCCCTCGCCATGATTTTGATGGTATTTTTACTTCCATCTTTCATTCCTGAGGTTTCTGCCCAAATGCAGAAGAGGGTCAGTTTGCAGGAAGCCATTCAACTGGCGCTTGACAGCAACCTTTCCATCAGGTCGTCAGGCTATGCAGCTGAGGCACAGAAATCATTGAAAGGCGCTTCATGGGATATCCCAAAAACAGTGGTGGAAGGGCAGTACGGACAAATTAATTCATATGAGAACGATAACAGTTTCGCGATTTCTCAGGCCTTCGCATTTCCTTCAGTTTATGTCAACCAAAACAGGTTGTCAAATGCCAACATCAAAAGCGCCGACTGGCAGCTGAAGGGGACCCGGCTCGAAATAGCCACCCTGGTCAAGCAGGTCTATTGGCAGCTGGCATACCTGTTTTCAAGGCATCGTCTGCTTGCATATCAGGACAGTTTGTACTCCGGTTTTCTCAGGGCTGCCGAGCTGCGGGCGAGAAGCGGTGAAACCAACCGGCTTGAGATGGTTATGGCCCGCACGCAAAGTCTTGAGATCAAAAACCAGCTGCGACAAGTCCTGGCTGATGAAGGTATTTACAGGAGGAAATTACAGACTTTACTTAATACGGTCATTTCGGTGGCGCCCGCTGATACCCTGTTACGACGGATTGGTTTTACTCTGTTAAATGACACGCTTGCTTTGACTTCGAATCCAACCCTGGGATATATCCGACAGCAGGTGGAGATTGCCAAAATCACCAGGCACCTTGAACGAAGCCGGCTCACGCCCGATTTCAACATAGGGTATTTCAGCCAGACCATGATCGGCACACAGGAAATCAATGGAACGCTCCGTAACTTCGATGCAGGATATCGGTTTACCGGTATCCAGGCCGGCATGGCCATACCGCTCTGGTTTGGTCCCACGGTATCAAAAACCAAAGCGGCCCGGTTTCAGGAACGGGCATCACAGGCAAGCGCTGACCATTATTCTGCATCGCTGAAGAGCAATTATAGATCGTTGCTCGATGAATATTCCAAGTATTCCTCCAGTGTGGAATATTATGAACAACAGGCCGTCCCCGAATCGGAACTCATCATTGATCAGGCTACGCGAAGTTATAAAGCCGGCGCATTGGATTACCTCGAATATGTAATCACACTGAACAAGGCGCTTGATATCAAACAGAATTACCTTGATGCGCTCAACAGTTATAACCAAACTATCATCAACATTGAATATAACACGGGAAAAATTTATTAATCCATGGATATTATGAAAACGTCAAAATTTATATCAGCTGCAAGCTTCATTATGTGCTGCTCTATGCTTCTTTCATGTAAGGGAGGTAAAGAAAACAAGGAGGAGTCCGCTGTGGTTGAAGTTTTACCAATAGATATCGTTGAGCTCAGAGATGACCAGATCAAAATGGCGGGTATTGAAACTGGATCCATTGAATGGCGTTCACTCAGTGGCAACCTCAAGGTAAATGGATCCGTTGGGGTGGCTCCCGAGAATCTTGCCACCGTTTGCATGCCCTTTGGCGGTTTTGTCAAAAGCGTCACCCTGATGCCTGGCCATGCTGTAACCAAAGGACAAACCCTGGCTGTGCTTGAGAACCAGCAATTCGTTGAGATTCAGCAAAACTACCTGGAGGCCAAAAGCAAACTTGAATTTGCCGAAGCTGAATTTAAGCGTCATTCGGAGTTGTTTAAGGAGGATGTGTATTCACAGCAGAATCTGCAAAAGGTCACTGCGGATTATAAGGGTCTTAAAGCCGAAGTGAAGGCCTTAGAGCAAAAGCTTGCCATGATTGGAATCGATCCGGCCAATTTACATGAAGATGATATCAGCCGTTCAGTTTCATTGATTTCGCCGATATCGGGTTATGTAAAAGCGGTAAATATCAATGTAGGCAAGTATGTGGCATCTTCGGATATTTTGTTTGAAATTGTGAACAGCGACAAACTTTACCTTGAATTGACCCTCTTTGAAAAGGATGCAGATAAGGTATCCGTCGGTCAGAAAATTCGCTTCTTCATTAACAATGAGACGGAGCAGCATGATGCAGTAATTTATCAGACCGGCAGGACCATCAATGCGGATAAATCCTATAAAGTGTATGCGCTCGTGAAGGGTGTATGTAAAAATTTACTTCCCGGAATGTATGTGAATGCCACCATTGAGGCTGCCTCCAGCAGCGTGATTGCTCTTCCTTCGGAAGCCATTGTGAGTTTTGACGACAAGGATTACATCTTCGTGTTCGAGAAAACGAAAACGGAGGGCGGCAAACCGTTCACCGAATATCGGATGATTGAGGTTCAGAAAGGGGTTACCGACGGCGGTTATACGGAGATCATCCTTCCGAAGGGATTGGATGCCAAAAGTGCGAAGGTGGTCATCAAAGGGGCCTATAATCTGCTTTCGGCCAAGAAAAACGCGGGAGAGATGAGCTGCTGATGCAGAAGATTTGTAATTTTACCGGATTCATGAACTGATAACTTTTTTCTCTTGAAAAATCTACTTGCGAAAATCAAATCCCTGGCGGAATCGTATACAGACTATACCGCCTCGAACCTCTCGAAACTCGTTAAAATCAAATCGCTCAGCACCGGCGAAAAGGCCATGGCCGAAGAGTTGATGCGCCAGATGGTGGAGGCAGGCTTCGATGAAGTACGGTGCGACGGCCTTGGAAACGTGATCGGCCGCATCGGAAATGGCAGGAAAATCCTTGCCTTTGACGGCCACATCGACACCGTTGATACCGGTAACCTGGCCAACTGGGATTTCGACCCCTTCTCAGGGGAGATTCGCGATGGTTTCGTACATGGCCGGGGCACGGTGGATCAAAAAGGCGGTCCGGCTGCTTTTGTCACGGCCGGTCGCATTCTGAAGGAGATGGCATTCGACCGCGATCTCACCATTTATTTCACAGGAACCGTTATTGAAGAAGATTGCGACGGACTGTGCTGGAAATATCTGGTTGAAGAGGAAAAGATCATCCCTGATTATGTAGTCATCACGGAACCCACCAACCTCAACATCTACCGTGGTCAGCGCGGCCGCATGGAGATCACGGTCACATTCAGGGGAATTTCATCCCACGGTTCTGCTCCGGAGCGTGGCAAGAATGCGATTTACATGGCTTCGCGCGCATCTCTGGCAATTGAAAAGCTGAACGAACGGCTTACATCCGATGATTTTCTTGGCAAGGGAAGTGTGACCATCTCTGAATTTGTTTCGGGCAGTCCCTCATTATGTGCTGTGGCCGATTATGCCCGCATCCACCTTGACCGCCGTCTTACGTGGGGCGAGACCAAAGAATCGGCGGTCGCTGAAATCCGTGAACTTTTGACTGGAATGGATGCAGAAATTGAAGTGCTGGATTATGAGGAGAGGGCCTACACAGGTCTGCGATATGGCATGGAAAAGTACTATCCGACCTGGAAAATCGAGGAGGATCATCACCTGGTGATCCGCGCCCAGGAGGCCTTTGCCGGACTTTTTGACAAAGAGCCGCTGACCGATAAATGGACCTTCTCGACCAATGGCGTTACCATCAACGGATATTACAAAATTCCGTGTATCGGGTTTGGCCCGGGAGATGAGATCCTGGCCCATGCTCCCAACGAGAAGGTGCCGGTGAGTGACCTTGTCGCGGCTTCTGCCTTTTACGCTGCGTTGGCCTATTATTTATCCGAATAACATCCTAAGTGTCTTTTTTCCGGCTACACCAAATGTGCTCACTCACACAAATTCTGTCATGAAAAATTTCTTTATATTCATTTGTATAAGTTTTATCATGATGCCTGGTTTCAGCCAGACGCTCACGCTGCAGGCGGGGACTTCCGTTTCGAAGATCAACTGGACAAATTCAATGACCCATGATCAAGTGTTCACTGAACCTGTCATCGGACCCAATGTCAGCCTTGGACTTGAATATCTTGATTTCCGTTATTTCAATTTATATTCGGGGCTGTCTTTTATTCAGAAGGGAGGAACGGGGACGATATCGGTTATCGATGCCACTGACCCGGAGGTTGCATCTGAAACGACGATTAATTGCAGATTCAACTATATCTCTGTCAACACCCTGTTCAAAGCCAAACTGCCGATTGGAAAGGTGGTCGTACCATTTATCCAGGCCGGCCCGAGGTTGGATTATCTTCTCTCCTATTCCGAGAAATACGAACTTGTCGGTCAGTTTGCAGATATCGGACAATTAAACAAGCTATCATACGGCGCTCAGGTTGGCGTTGGAATTGAATTTGTCATCAACCGTTTCAAAGCCGGGGCCGTGTTTGATTATCTCTGGAATTTCAACAAACTTGTTGATTATACTTCAGAGATGAATGTTAAAAATCAACTTACCGATCAAACTTTCCTGGTTAACCTATTGGCGGGGTACAGGTTTTAAATGCATGCTTTTTCATACAACTAAACACAAAGGACATGAATGCTGATAACACTGAATATATAACAAGACCGGGCGAGGTCGATGGGGGTCTTTTTGGCAAGGACTTTCTGCTCACCTGGGAAAAGAATTCGGAAGACCTCGAGACCATTCTCACGATAGCTGAAGGGCTAAAGATGCTCCGCGACCGTAACATCTCGCCACGATGCTTCGATTCCGGTCTGGCCATCTCGCAATTCCGCGACAACTCAACCCGTACACGTTTTTCATTTGCCTCGGCGGCCAATCTCCTTGGTCTTGCCGTGCAGGATCTGGATGAAGGCAAATCACAGATTGCGCATGGGGAAACCGTTCGGGAAACCGCTGCAATGATCTCTTTTCTGAGCGACATCATCGGGATCCGCGACGACATGTTCCTGGGCGCCGGAAATGCCTACATGCGTGAAGTGGGCGCTGCGCTGGATGAGGCATGCGCTGATGGCGTACTTCCGCAACGCCCGGGCATCATCAACCTGCAATGCGACATTGATCATCCGACCCAATCTATGGCCGATTTGCTCCATCTGAAAACGGTGTTCGGTTCTCTTGAGAATTTAAAGGGCAAGAAAATAGCCATGACCTGGGCCTATTCTCCCAGTTACGGCAAACCGCTCTCTGTGCCCCAGGGTATCATCGGGTTGATGACCAGGTTTGGAATGCAGGTTGACCTGGCCTATCCTGAAGGATACGGACTTATCCCCGAAGTGGTTGATCTGGCCGGCAGGCAGGCCATTGAGCACAGCGGGCGTTTCCGCGTGGTGAATTCCATGGAGGATGCTTTCCGCGATGCCGACATTGTCTATCCCAAAAGCTGGGCCCCTTTTCATGTGATGCAGCAGCGAACAGGACTGCTCCGGAACAATGATCACGAAGGGTTAAAAGGATTAGAGAAAGAGTGCCTTGCCAACAACGCCCGGTTTAAGAACTGGGAGTGCACCGAAGAAAAGATGAAACTGACAAAAGAGGGCAAAGCGCTTTACATGCATTGCCTGCCGGCAGATATTTCAGGAGTTTCATGTAAGGAAGGTGAAGTGGCTGCAACTGTTTTTGAACGTTACCGCATTCCGCTTTATAAACAGGCTGGTTTCAAACCCTATATCATTGCAGCGATAATGCTCACAAACCGGTTTGATGATCCGGAAAGGGTACTTGGGAATATCAAACAGCGGGGAAGAAACAGGGTATTGTAGGTGACGCGTGACGGAAAAAATTTCATTGTACAATTTTTCCGCTGAGGATCACTGTTTCGGCGCGTCCGGTGACAGAAAACCCTTCATAAATATCAACATCACATCTTTGCACATGGTTGGCCATTGAGATGGTCCCGTGGTATGCCGGGTCCCAGATCACGATGTCGGCATCATATCCCGGCAGGAGTTTTCCTTTCCGGTCGCCCAGGCCAAAGATTTCGGCGGGTCGGGTCGAAACCAGATTTACAAACTGGTTGATGGTGATTTTTCCGGTGATCACACCATAGGTGTAAAGCAGGCTCAACCGATGCTCAATACTGCCAGCGCCACTGGGGATTTTCGTGAAGTCACGCAACCCTTGATCCTTCTGGCCGATAAGATTAAAAGGACAATGGTCGGTGGCCACTACATCGAAGGTGCCGTCCGACAAGCCCTTCCAAAGTCGCTGCTGTTCAGATTTGGGCCGGATGGGAGGCGAAATGGTGTATGGCAACACGCTGAAGTCTTCTGCCGCAGCATCATACACTTTATCATCCAGCAAAAGGTAGTGGGGACAGGTTTCCCCGTATACACGGATGCCGTTCTTTTTCGCATCCGAGATCAAATCGGCACCCCGGCCGGTTGACGTATGGACGATGTAAACCCTGCAACCTGTTTGGGCCGACAATTCGATTACCCTGGAGATGGCTTTGATTTCGGCCTCCTGCGGGCGCGATAAGGCATGGTAAAAAGGCTGCGTCTTTCCTGTTCGCAGCAGTTCCAGCTGATACCGTTCAATCATCTCGCCATCCTCACAATGTACCATGACCACTCCTCCGGCCGGCCCCACAATTTGCATGAGCTCACCCAGGTCATCATACCCTATACCGATGGATTCGCGATAGGCCAGGTAACCTTTAAATGAATGGATGCCCTGTTTTTCGATACAGGGAATGATCTCAGCCGCGATCTTCGGGTTCCATTCGCTGATCCCCATATGCAACCCCCACCCGGTAAGACTTTCAGCAGCCTCCGCCCGGCGCATCTTCAAGGCTTCAACCAAAGATTGTCCCCTTTTCGGAGTCACAAAATCCATGATGAAGGTGGTACCGCCGGCAAGCGCAGCCTGGCTTCCCGACCTGAAATCATCGCTTGAAGGTCCGGCCGGGGTGGGCAGCGCCATATGAACATGCGGGTCGAATCCACCCGGGATCACATATTTTCCTGAGGCATCAACAACCCGGAAGTCAGAAAAAGACTGATCCTCCAGCATCCCGATGGCCATGATTTTTCCATCCCTGATCGCCAGGTCATATTTTTGTGATCCATCAGCACCAACCAGGGTGCCGTTTTTTATCAGGATATTTTGCATTTAACAAGTTTCCAGTTATCATTTATCCCATCGCTTTTTACGAGGAAATAGGCATCCCCTTTAAAAATTTTGTAACTAATCAGTGATTAAAAAATAAGGGTTATTAACAGGATTTGGTTGTAATGAACAGGTTGATTTTTGAAAATAATTTGGCTTTTAGAAATCTTACACATACTAACATTTATTATTTTAAAAGTTGATAAACAA
>CAJAUM010000011.1 GCA_903945175.1 uncultured Bacteroidales bacterium
CAGACCCTCCTGACACAGGAACTTCCATCCAGAAAATCAGAAAAGGTATCACTGCTTTATGAATTCGGAGATGACCCTTCGGCCGTTTCAGGAAAAATAGAGGAGATCTTCTTTAACCGGGAGGTCAATAGACTGATTGAAGAGAGCGACCTTGATGGTGATGGACATATCTCTGCCACGCCGATACCCATCCGGCAGACAGACCATATTTTCAAACTGATCTGGCTTACCGAAAAAATGACGCAGGACAACCTCGCCCTGATCAGGAGGATCATTCAGTCGGAACAGGTGCAATGGCATGAAAAATGTCTGATCGTCAGTGCGCTTACTCTGAGTCTCCTGAACCATTTCGATCAGCACAAGCTGTTGCTGCTTATTGAATTCGTTGAACCGAGGCAAGACCAGGTATACCAGCGTGCACTCACCGGTCTTGTGCTGGGCTTGCTGGTGTATGAAAAACGATTGGGATATTACCCTGATCTGGTCGAGAAATTAAAAAAATTCAGTACCGACGAAACTTTTCTGCCTGAGATCGAGCTGATTTTAATGCAATTGCTGATGGCCCGGGAGACGGATAAAATCACACGGGAATTTGAGGAAGAGGTACTTCCTGAGATGAAAAAGATGATGCCCAAAATCGAGGACAAACTCCAGCTTACAGACCTCACCGATGAAGAAGAACTGGAGGGGAAGAATCCGGGATGGAAGGATATGATCAATGAAGTGCCGGGTCTTTTCGAAAAAATTGAAAAATTTTCAAAAATGCAGATGGAGGGCGGCGATGTGTTTATGAGCACCTTCCAACTTTTGAAGCGTTTCGACTTTTTCAATTCCATGAGCAATTGGTTCGTCCCCTTCCATCGCGATCATCCGGAGATCAATAAAAGCTTCTCAGAAAAAGAGGAGATCAACATCCGCCTCCTTGAAAGTCTGGAAAAGGCCTTTTATATCTGCAATTCCGACAAATATTCGTTTGCAATAAATTTCAGGGCAATTCCTGATCAGCAGCGAACCATGATCGTAACAAATTTCGAAGCCGAATTTGCACAAATGAAAGAGATGGCATCGGAGGAGCAGGTGCTTGATCAATCGCTTACCTCCAATGCTGTTTTTATTCAATACATCCAGGATCTTTACCGGTTCTGCAAATTGTATCCGTCGCGGCATGAGTTTGAGGATGTTTTTCACATGCCCATGCGCTTTACCGACCTCTTCATTTTTAAAACGCCCCTTGACGTTGGAAATTTTACTGAGAAAATCGCCTCCTTCCATTTTGAAAAAGATCACTACCAAGATGCCATTTTGGTTTATGAAGAGCTGATGTCAAAGACCAGCCCGCGCAGTGAGTACTTCGAAAAGGTTGGATATTGCTACCAGAAAACAGGGAGGTTTAAAAAAGCAGTAGAATATTATAAAAAGGCGGAGCTCTTTGATGCTGACCGTCAGTGGATCCTGAAAAAACTTGGTTGGTGCTGCCTTAAATTAAAGGATTATGTACAAGCCCTGGGCTATTTTAAAGATGCATCAGCCCTGCAGCCTGAAGATGTCAACCTTCATATGCAGGTAGGCCAGTGTTATCTAAACCTGAAGGATTATGACGGAGCGCTTCACCAGTATTCAAAACTTCGCTTTTTCACGCCCGATAACCTGAAAGTATTGCGCCCCATTGCATACTGCCAGTTTGTTCTTGGAAAGCCTGATCTGGCTGTTGAAATCTATGCCCAGATTCTGGGGATATCATCGAATCCTTCAGCCTACGACCTGATGAATGCCGCGCATATTAAACTCTGTATCGGGGAACGGAAGGAGGCGCTTTCCCTTTACAAACAAGGCCTTTCACTGCCTGCTCCGGGTCGGAATGAGCTGATGAATGCCTTTGATGAAGATGCACAGTACCTGGTAAAGAACGGGATTCCTGCCTCAGAAATTCCGCTGATCCGCGATTACCTTTTGTTTCAAACCGAAGCTTGATAATTTTACATCAATTTGATGAATAAAAAGGAGATTGGCTTTTTCCTGACACTGCTTGTGGTCAGCCTGTTTTTAACATTCAAGATTCACCATGGGAAAGGGCAATACAACTTCCGGAGTGAGATCTGGGCTGATCGTGCAGGTTATTACATCTACCTTCCTGCCCTGTTTATCTATCATTTCGATGCAAAAAACTGTCCGGAAAAGATCGATGAAAGAACAGGGTACGGATTTGTGATCGATCAGAAAAACAATACCATCAATACCAAATACAACTACGGGGTAGCTGCCCTGGTTTCGCCCTTTTTTCTTGTGGCGTATGTGATGTCTCCCATTCTGAATGTCGCGGATGAAGGGGGATTTGGGCTGTTATATCATAAAGTAATCAATGTGGCGGCGGTGATCTATCTCATCCTTGGGCTTTGGTTCCTCAAGCGGTTTTTATCCTTTTATTTTACATCCGCGCTGCAATATGTGATCCTCTTTTTTATCTATACCGGAACCAACCTCCTGTTTTATACGGTCGACAACACATTGATGTCGCATGTATACTCCTTCTTCCTTTTCAGCGTGTTCCTGGTGATGTTGAAAAAATTCCTGACAGACAAAAGCGATTACAGATCTTTCCTATGGATGAGTTTGACCTATGCCCTCATCCTCCTGATCCGGCCGACAAATGCCCTGTTGCTGATCCTTTTCTTTTTGTGGGATGCAGTTTCATTGGCCGGGGTCGGCGAAAGAATCAGAATCTTTTTCAAGCCAAAGTACCTGATCTCATTTTGCGCTGTTATCTTCCTTGTGTTTATCCCTCAGATGTTCTACTGGAAATATTCAAGGGGCGGTTTCCTGGCCTACACCTATGATTCTGAAACCTTTTCAAACTGGAATCATCCGAAATTGCTGGAGATCTGGTTCGCCACGCTCAACGGACTGTTCCTTTATACGCCGATCGCCCTGATCATGATCCTGGGGATGATATGGATGATCGTGAAGCGGATCCCCAACGGGTTATTGACCTTGTTCCTGTTTTTTCTGATCAGTTATATTTTCGCCTCCTGGGTGAGATGGTACTTTGGTTGTAGTTTCGGACAACGTTCCTATGTTGAATATTACGCCATTTTTGCCATTCCGTTTGGTTATGTTCTTCGTGATTCCCTCCGGATCCGCAGTCTCCTGGTAAAAATACCCGCCGTCATCCTGTTGGTATGCTTCAGTTATTACAATGGCATGATGATGCTGAAATTTGACCAGTGTTTTTTCGGCTCAACCTGGGATTGGGTGCAGTTCGGAAAGCAATTGGAGCGGGCACACATCATCCCTTTGAGTAACAATAACCCTTCTTTTGAAAATGACATGGAGAACAGGGCCTTGCCCTATCCCTGCACGATTTCTGATTCTGTGTTTGTTTCGGGAATGTATGCTGCCAGGATCACACATGATAAAGAATATACCGATATCTATACCGTGCCCTTAAGCGAATTTGGAGACAGGCCTCCCCGAAAAATCCGTGTTACTTTTTGGGCTTTAAATCCGGGAACCGGTATGAATGAAGCCCTTGCAGTGTGCTCCATCGATAAGAAAGACATCAATATTTTATTGCAGTCGCAGCCTTTGGCCCCGGTCTTTACACAAAAAAAGAGATGGCAACAAATCAATCTTTGTTTCGTTCTTCCTGAGAAGTTGGGACATGATCCAGTTATAAATGTATATTTCTGGAATCCGAAAGGATCCACCTTTTTTGTTGATGATCTCAAGGTTGTGTTTGATTAATTTCTCCGTTATATGTCACATTTTCTCTGAAAACATTAACTTGCAGAAGTAAATTATATAACTTTTAACCTATGCAGTTCAGCGCGCAACAAATTGCCGGCATGCTCAATGGAACCATCGAAGGGAACCCTGAAGCAACCATCACCAAATTGTCAAAAATTGAAGAGGGAGTCCCCGGATCACTCTCCTTTCTCTCGAACCCTTTGTACACCCCATATATTTATCAAACCAGGGCATCCATCGTCATTGTGAATAAATCCTTCATCCCCGAAAATCCGGTCGCAGCAACGCTGATCCGTGTCGACAATGCCGACATTGCCTTTGCAAAACTCCTGGAGGTTTACAATCAGATAAAAAATGACAAGAAAGGGATCTCAAAACTCAGCTCCATTGATGGATCAGCCAAACTGGGCGTGAATGTGTATGTGGGTGAATTTGCAGTAATCGGTGAGCATGTGGCCATCGGCGACAATGTAAAAATTCATCCGCAGGTGTTTATCGGCGACAACACCATCATTGGTGACAACACCATTCTTTTTGCCGGCGTTAAAATCTATTCGGATAATAAAATCGGAAATAACTGCATTATCCATGCAGGAGCAGTACTGGGAAGTGACGGATTCAGGTTTAACCAGCAGGATGGAGAGAATATCAAGGTTCCCCAAATCGGGAATGTGATCGTGGAGGACCATGTGGAAATCGGCGCGAATTGCACAGTCGACCGGGCTACATTCGGATCGACCATCATCCGAAAAGGGGTAAAACTCGACAACCTCATTCACATCGGCCACAATGTCGAAGTGGGTGAGAATACCTGCATTGCGGCCGGTACCGGAATCGCCGGATCAACCAAAGTAGGTAAAAACTGTATGATCAGCGGCCATGTTGCCATGACCGGTCACATAACCATTGCCGACGGGACGATCCTTGGCGGGGCAACCGGGGTTTCAAAAAGCCTAACCAAGCCAGGGCAGATGTACCTTGGAACTCCTGCACTGGAGGTATCAAAATTCAGGAGATCCACCGTACTGTTCCGCAACCTGCCCGAACTGGTCGAGCGCATTGATAAACTTGAGAAAGAACGAAAAAAATCTGGTTAACCAGCAGTGTATGAATAACACCGTTCACAAATCCGAAACCGGAATCCTGCACCAGAAGGCAGAAGAAGCGCTGTTCAATAGTGAATCGCTATACCGGTCCATATTCAATGCGTCACCCGACGTTATTACCATTTCCGATATGGAGGGACGAATTAAATTTACGTCACCCATGACTTTGAAAATGTTCGGATATGAAGATACTGCGGTTCTTTCAGATCGCCCATTATTGGATTTCATCGATAAAAAAGATTATGAACGGGGAGTGGCAGGCATCACGCACATGCTGCAAGGCAACCTTCAGGGAGCAGAAGAATACACTGCAGTTCGAGCTGATGGCAGTACTTTTAATATTGAAATCAAAGGAGCGTTTATCAAAGATTCGGAGGGAAAAAATTCCGGCATGGTGTTTATAATCCGCGATATTTCCGACCGGAAATCATTGCAGGATGAAGCGTTAAAGGAGCGTGAGGAAAAAAATCGCACCTTGATTGAAAACATGGGCGAGGGGATTGGTTTTTTGAATGATAAAGAAATATTCGTTTTTGCAAATCCATCAGCTGAAAAAATATTTGAAGTTGGCAAAGGAGAACTGATAGGACGCTCTTTAAATGATTTTCTGCTCAAAGAAAACATTGAATTAATAAAAAACGAGACCCATATACGCAGTCAAGGGAAAAGCAGTACGTATGAAGTCGAACTATTGCTAAAAGATGGAGGTAAAAAAGTCATTCTGGTAACAGCAACTCCCCGTTTCGATGACACACAATTCACTGGAACTTTTGGTGTTTTTCGTGACATCACCGAGCGAAAAAAGGCGGAGCAAACGATCTCCATGCTTACACATGTGGCACGCAGCATCCTTGAATGCGTCACCATTACGGATATGACAGATAAAATCATCTTTGTCAATAGCGCCTTTCTGAAAACATACCAGTATGAAGAACACGAACTGCTGGGATGCCCCATCAGCATGATTCGTTCACAAAACAATTCACCTGAGTTGGTGCAAGGGATTCTTCCGGCAACGCTTTCGGGGGGGTGGCAGGGCGAACTTTTGAATATCAGGAAGGATGGAAGCGAATTCCCTGTTTACATTTCCTCTTCGGTGATTCGTGATGAAAACAGCAAACCACTTGCACTCATTGGCGTTGCAACGGATATCACGGCGCGCAAACAGGCAGAAGAGAAACTCGAACTCAACAACCAGGAACTCGTAAAGCTCCATTTAGAGAAAGACAAGTTTTTATCCATCATTGCACACGATCTGCGCGGCCCATTTAATGGATTTTTAGGATTGACCAATTTGATGGTTGAAGATTTACCCAGCTTGACACAGAAGGAGATTCAAAAGATGGCCGAGGGGATGAGAGATTCAGCGACCAACCTCCTCCTGTTACTTGAAAATCTGCTGGAGTGGTCACGATTACAAAGGGGCATTACCAGCTTTGAGCCTGAGTCGTTCTTATTGATCCCCATGGTTACCAGGGCTATGCGCCCGGTAATGGATTTTGCAAACAAGAAAAAAATCGAGATCAGCTATGAAATCCCAGACCATCTGGAAGTGTTTGCCGATCAGAATTTGCTGGCATCAACCATCCGCAACCTGGCTACCAATGCCGTGAAATTCACCCATAAAGGTGGAAAGGTCCACCTTTCGGCCAGGTCTGTGCCCGGCCATTCAGTTGAATTCTCAATCAGGGATACCGGTATGGGAATGAACAGCACCATGGTTGATGATTTATTCCGGCTCGATGTTCAAACCAGCCGCCGGGGCACCGAAGACGAACCCAGCAGCGGTTTGGGATTGCTCCTTTGCAAAGACTTCATTGAAAAGCACGGTGGGAAGATTTGGGTGGAAAGTGTGGAGGGAGAAGGCTCAATATTTTATTTCACCATGCCTTACAATACAGAAAAACAGGAACAAAGCGCTATTTCAAAGGTTGATTCAGCAGAAGATTTAACTGTTCAGATGAAACCCCTGAAAATACTCATTGCCGAAGACGATTACACATCGAATTTCCTGATCACCGCCATTCTCAAACATGACAACCACGAAATTTTGCACGTAAAAACCGGAATTGAAGCCATTGAGGTGTGCCGAAATAATCCCGACCTCAATTTGATTCTGATGGATATCAGGATGCCCGAAATGGGAGGATATGAAGCCACCCGACATATCCGTCAGTTTAACAAGGATGTAATTATCATTGCACAAACAGCCTTCGGACTTTCAGGTGATCGTCAAAAGGCCATCGATTCGGGATGCAACGATTACATTGCAAAACCCATTATCAAAGATGAATTACTGAGATTGATACAGAAGCATATCAGCGGAGAAGGGGGGATTCGAACCCCATCCGCATATAGCTTATAATCAATAATTTAAAAATTCAAATTAAACAGGTGCACCGAATTATGCACCGATTTGGTCAAAGAACGAATGATCTTCTATTGTGCTAAGATACTATGGTTTACGGAGAATTGAACATAGAATTTGAGGATTTTTGAATATTTTTATCAACCAGAATTTACCATGAAAATACTGGTTTTACAAATCAATGATTAAGAATAGAATAAAGCACCTTAATACATTCTAACTCATCATTATATGTTGTAGATATTCCAGTATGCTGCTTTATTGAAAAATGATTCAAACCAATATTATGAACATATTCACCAGACTTCCCGTCTGCAAATCGTATATGATAATAAAAAGCTTTCCCTGTAAGAAAATGATTTGTTGTCTTATACAGAAAAGCATAATAATCTAATCCAATGTTACCCTTTTTAACATTGGACGCTATTCTACCAACTTGAATAGTTCTCATTTCATCGTATATGATTTTTGTACTCTCTGCATATACCTGTTCTTTTTTAGCAGATAGTTCAGCCAAAGTTAGAATACCAGCTTTATATAATTCATGAAGTTTCTCTAAAATGGGTGCGACTTTCTTATCAATAAGTTCTTCAACCTGTTTATTTTCAAGTTTTTTATGTAGGTTTATTTCTGCATCTACAATTGCATTAAGCTTCTCATTAAATTCTGATTCAGAAAGGACACCAGTAGTTTTAAGTTCATCGAGGAGGATCTTCTTTTGTTTAAAAGTCAGTTCATTTTTAAAACTTCCAACTTCTTCCTGGTTATCGTTAACATTTTCTTTCGCAAGCGACTCAATGGAAAAATCTTGGTTAATTTCTTGAAGCTTCTGGAAGTCAATTTTGGGATTTACCTCATTTTCTTCTAAAATCTTATGATTTTTTTCAAATTCAGCATTATTGAATACTCCGGGGGGAAATGACTCTTTTACTTTGGCATGGTCTTTCATAAAATCGAGCAATCCATCATCTTTTAGTGGGCTATATTCAGAAATGGACCTTGAAACACTATTGTGTTCGACATTCGTTTTAGTCTTTTTGATCAAAAAAGTTGACGCCATAATATCATGTAAGGCCTGGTGTTTTTTGGTAAAAATAATCATGAAATACCCGAAACATAAAAGTAAGGATGAAATAAATTTTCCAAAGAACCTTCCAGTAGCGTTCATAAATGAGATTCTTTCACCATTCATATTTACTACCTTGATCCCAATTGCCATTTTTCCAAACGTTCCTTGGAGCTTACTGCTCTCCATGATAGCGTAGTAAAGCCAACTAAAAATAGAACCAAACGGATTCGCAAACAGGACTAAAGCACCAAATAAATCTGTATGGCGATCAGGAATTGGTAATTGGAAAATTAACCAAACAATGCTCGTAGCTACAAACAATACCAGAAAATCTATTAAAAATGCTAATAGTCTTTGACTAAAGTTGGCATAAATATGAAAATCTTTTTCCATATCGAAAAGATATTCGATTTATTTTTTTTATTGATTGATCATTCTAATATATAACCCCCTTATAAAGTAAACCTGCCTACTGAACATAGATTTATTGTGGTGCTCAGGTTACGCTGGTCTGAAGTGGTCTATTAAGTTGACATATATACTGCGAACTATGATAATATCCACGAATGAGAATCTTAACAATTACTGCTTTGTATCAGTTGCTTGCGCTCTTTGTTGAAGTGTATAAAGGGCATCGCAGGCTCTTTGACAATTTTCTAAATTGTGTGAATAAATGATAAACTGTTTCTTACTCCTCCTTGAATCGTAAACCTCCAGGATATAAAGTTCCTTATTTTCGTGGATTATCTGGAGTTTTGTTATGTCCTTTAAAAGAACACTTTGTACCGTTACTTTTTTATATGACGTGGCTGATTGAAAGGCAAATGATGTTTTTGTGATAGATAATCTGAATTTTGTGATATGAACCTCGCCGACCTTCTTACCTAGTTTTGGGTCATTCTGAATAACTTCTTCCAGAACCTCTTCCGGATTATCAATCAGTTTTGGTGCATAATTCAGTTTTTTCTGCGAAAAAGCAGAAATTGAAACTAGAAAAACAATGACTGTTAAAAATTGGGCTAATTTTTTCATGGTTTTGAACTTAGTGATAATTCTGGACAAACTGAGCCACATAATACCAGGGCTTTATATTGGTCACCGAACTGCAGATAGAAAATTTGAATATTATTTCAATTTATATGTTGATAATATCTTCATCATTTCAAAAACCTTCTTTTACCCAAAAAATAATTGATGAGAAAAAAAGAAGGAGTACAATTGATAGAATAAGCATTCCATTCAGAATCACAATATCACCGGGTATTTCGTATGATATTGCCAATCTGTTCGTAGGAAGTACGAGAAATAGTGAAATGTTCATGAACAAGAAAATGAAAATTAATCCTAAATTTAATGAAATTAATAACCTCATAATTCCTCGATTAGCATGGTCAAATGCCTTAGGCCAAAATATAGAAAACACTCTCTCTGTTTTTATACTGAGAGCCGAATATTTTATTATTAACTTTTGAAAATAGTTAAATCCAAAATAAGATTCATATGCAAATATTGAGGAAGGAAAATTTTCTAACTTAATTTTAGATAAATAATATGTTATCAATAATTTAAAAACAATCCCAAGTAAAATGGCCCATTCTATTGAAATAAATATTATACTATTAATATTACTTTCATTTATTATCCCGTTTGTATAAAAAGACCATTTTTCATATTGACTATTGCAATAGTATAGCCAGCGGAATAGTAAGAAGTAGAAAACAACAATACTGAATAGCGCATATTTAATAAATATGTCATTTCCAATAGGATCACTATATTGGTCATATACAATTGTATTTTTTCGATTAAATCCTGAAATAATCCATAATATTGCTCGAAATGAAAGTATAATAAATATATATAGGGCTAAGATAATTCTCGTGACTGATAGATATAATCCAAAATCAACTAAACCAAATATATAACCAATAGGAACAAGGTAAACTGGAAGTATAATTATCAGTGAAATGATTATAAAAATTCGTAAAACACCCCTATTTATTCTTTCAAATTCCGGGAACCAAATTCCAAGATATTTTGCTTCAATAGGATGATTAGATTTGAATAATACTCTTAATGGTAGAACGGAAATTGCAATCCATAATAATGAAACAACAATGTGCTCATATGACGTTGAATCAAAAGTATTTGGATTTACTATTACATGACCTACAAACATGACAAGCCCCAGAGTTATACCTATTATTGAAACTATAAGTACAAATATTTTCCACGATTTCATATTAGGGAATTTGAATCTTTTTTAAAATCTTGATTAGGGTTAAATTAGGCAAATCCGATCAAAAAGTAGTGGATAAATACACTAAATGGTCATTAACCAAAAAATAACTCGTGAAAGTAATGAAAAATCAGGTGGTAAGTCAAATATATTGGATAAATATTCTCATATTAATCAAATGAGACCTTGCCCATGCTATTACTAATTTTACAGACTAAACTTCATTTCAGTAGCGAATTTTTTCATTCTGCAAGCTCTGTTTCCGGATATGCCTTTTTGGCTTTTTGAAAATATCCTTTTCAAACTCCTTCATCATGCAACCAATGATCGGCAATAATTCCATGAACCGGATCAATTCTTTAACCCGAAATTTTCTAATTTAGGATGCTCCGAGAAATGGAAGGAACTCAAAAGAATATAGGGGTTGATTATTTGAAGTTGTTAGGAGGGTGTCGATATTGGCAATTATTTCTTAAAAAAAATTCGACACTACATTGTTAACCAACATTTTTCCGAACATCAAACTCACGTCAGTCCCATCAGTAATAGACATAACGTCCTCCACGAGACCAAAACCGGAGAAATGAAGATCAGATCATCGAGGTGAGAATCCTATAAGAAGGGACATGAGACTTGCAAAAAAATCAAGACTAAGCACTCACCTTTTCAACAAATGGATATTTTTTGATGAAAAGATCATCATGTAAATGAAATTTAGAATCTTATTTTTTTTGCAGTAACAATAGGCTGTGGTGGCGGAAAGATACTTGACCCAATATCATTATTCGGATTAAACAATACTTGTAACGGCACTTCTGTTATATTACAGAACAAATGATGAAATACATGGAATGATGAATTTAATTCTGCCTGTGGATCATTATTGATTTCCATTTGAAAACTTCCATTAACATCAGGCCCTTCAATAGCATCAAGTACAAGCTTTGAGGTTGAATGATATAATTCAACAGCTAATTGTGCTCGTTTTTCTTGTCTTTCATGCGTTATAGCCCCACCAATATGTCTACCAGAACCGACATCGGAAATTAAATCATAATTCCTACAATCAGAAATTGCACAACCTTCTTGAGCAACGATGGCTCTGAGTAAAACCTCAAAATCATTAACCGTGGTATCCTCAATACAATATCGGAATCTAATACTATGATAATGACATGGCCACCACTGAAAGTTAGAAGGAATTAATGTTATATCGCAGTTCTCAGAAGCAGAATTACTTACACTCCCGCCATATCTTGAAAAAAAATACCATTCTATTTTAATTTCAGGGGGAGTGTTTTCAATCAGGGGTTTGATTACTTTACCGAAAGTTGTCTCGAAAATGTTAGTCGTATATGGTGGATTTGGGGGAATAAAAATTCTTGTTTGCCTGGGGACTATCATAAAGTTTATTTTTTAAAATTCAACTAATCTGCCGAGTTAATAATTTCATTCTGAGTTGGTTGCATCAATGAATAGTGGATAAATCCGGATTTTGGTTCTTTTTTTCATATTAACCAGCAAATTATGCGTTTTACAGATAACAGGTAATGAAACGATAAAGATAGGTTTAATTGTGAAACACTCGACAATAGAGCCCTTATTATTGTTTTTTTAAACCAACGCAACCTTACCCGAAAATTGAATGTCTTTACAATATGGTATGGAATATTCATCAACAGCATGAAGATTATCTGACCGGAGATATGAAAACAAACAGTATTTTTGTTAAAGAAACATGGAAAGGATCAACGAACTTTTAGACAGTTGTTTTACACACCCTGGAAAATTTCAATTCAGAAACTTATGGAAATTAACGAAATTTGTGACAAAACAAGGACGAGTTTTGTACCCAGACGCCATCCATCCTTCATTCGGCTCCTTTATTCTGACCTATGGGTTCAATGATGATGAAGATAAGGAAGTGGCTGATCTCATCCATGATTCGGATTTCCAGTTTCAGGAGGTGACAAACAGTATCTGTTAAAGCTACGCAACGGGGATATAAGTAGCCCTTTTATGACAGAAGTTAGGGAAGATTAGTTTTTTTTTATTTCGATAGACAGAAGACAGGTTATTTCTTATCAGTCAAATATTGCAATAACCGAGAATTTCAAACACAAGAATTATGAAAAAATCATTCTATTTCTTAGTTATTTTGTTGACAGCATTCGCTGGATGTAGCCCAACGGATGAGGAATATAATAATATGGGAATGACTAAATATAATCTACAAAATTACAAAGGAGCAATTACCGATTTTGATAAGGCTATTAATATCAACCCAAAGATGGATATAGCTTTTAACAACAGAGGACTATCAAAATATTACCTACACGACTATAATGGCGCAGTTAGCGACTTTAATAAATCCATCGAAATCAATGAGAATTATGCTGTTACATATTACAATAGAGGATTAGCAAAATTTTATCTATTAGATTTCCAAGGAGCATCCGATGACTACGGTTACGCCATTAAGCTTAACTCGAAATATGCAAAAGCATATTTCGGCAGAGGAATGTCAAAAAGTAACCTGAAAGACAACCAAGGAGCAATTGCCGACTTTAATAAGTCCATTGAGATTAATCCGCAGGATACGGAGGCATATTTATTCAGAGGATGGAGCAAACTTGGTTCTGAAGACTATAAGGGAGCATTATTCGATTTTGAATATGTCATCAAACTTAAGCCAAAATACGCCGAGGCATATGTAGGCAAAGGATGGTCAATGCTTATGTTTTACCAGAAAGACAGTGCATGCGTAGCCTTTTGCAAAGCTGATGAGTTTGGTTATAAAAAGGCAAAGGAGTTAATAGCTCAATACTGTAAATAAAAATCTAATTTGTTAGATGTGCGGAAATAAAAGAAAAAATGAATTTTTCTATAGGTAAATTCACATTATTATCAGATCAATAATAGAAATAACAAATAAATACCAATTTTATTTTCTATTTTCTATTTTCTTGGTTGTAAAGTAAGAAATGGTCCCTGTCTGCTGGACAGTATTAAAAAGAACTTAAGGATATTATTGTTGTTTTAACCAGTACATGTGCGTAAGCACATGTGTTTTTTTTCTTTTTGGTTCTTTTTCTTTTGTTAGCAACTTGTTAATTCGTTA
>CAJAUM010000012.1 GCA_903945175.1 uncultured Bacteroidales bacterium
AACGGAGGCGGAGCCATCACCACCTGGTTATGGAACTTCGGGGATCCTGCATCCGGAACAAATAATACATCAACACTGCAGCATCCTGCACACACCTTTGTCACAGCGGGCCCCCATACCGTGCAGTTAACCGTGACCAACATCAACAACTGTACAAATACCACAAGCCAGTCTGTTGTCATTGATGCACTTCCTGTTGTAGACTTCACCGCCACCACCCCCTGTTTGGGAACCGCAACCGTATTTACGGATGCATCATCGGCTCCGGCGCCCGCCACCATTGCAACCTGGGATTGGGACTTTGGCGATGGTTCTGCTCATGCCACAATACAAAACCCAACGCATACCTTCACGCAGTCAGGCGCACATTCCGTGATCCTGACCATCACCAACAGCAACGGATGCGTAAATACCATTACCAAAACGGTGCAGGTCATAGCGCTGCCTGTTGCCGCATTTACTACCAATACGGGCAATTGCGCAGGATCAGCAGTTCAGTTTACCGATCAGTCCACCACAACCCAGGGCTATATCAATCAATGGAGTTGGGACTTCGGCGACGGAAGCGCCCCGGTCGTGATCAGTTATCCTGCATCTCCCAATGTAACCCATACCTATCCTACTGCGGGAGTCTATCTTGCGACGCTGACTGTTCAAACCACCGATGGCTGTTCAAACAGTGTGACCCATTCCGTATCGGTTACGGCAGGCCCGGTAGCCAATTACAGTTTCACACAAAACACATGCTTCGGGAGCACTGTGCAGTTTACTGACAACAGCCAGACCAACGGCGCAGGCGCCATCTCTTCCTGGCTGTGGAATTTTAATGATCCGACCTCAGGAGCAAACAACACCTCAACGCAACCAAATCCATCGCATATTTTTACAGCGGCCGGAACCTATTCGGTCACGTTGACCATTACCAATATCAACGGATGTACCAATGCGGTAAGCAAATCTGTCGTCATTGTAGCGCTGCCCGTGGCCAATTTCACCGCCACCGCACCTTGCCTTGGAACGGCGACAACCTTCACCGATACCTCTATCCCCAATGCAACATCCATTGCAACCTGGGATTGGGATTTTGGAGATGGTTCGGTTCATGCAACAACACAAAATCCAACGCATACCTTTGCCTTGGCAGGTTCCCACTCGGTGATCCTCACCGTGACCAACAGCAACGGGTGCGTGCATGCCATCACCAAAACGGTGCAGGTTATTCCCCTGCCCACTGCGGCATTTACCACAAGTCCGACAAATTGCGCCGGATCGTCCGTGCAGTTTACCGACCAGTCCACCGCGAGCCAGGGCTATATCAACCAGTGGAGCTGGAACTTCGGTGACGGAAGCGCTCCTGTTGTGATCCTCTATCCGGCCTCTCCCAATGTAACCCATACCTACGCTGCATCGGGCGTATACACCGCCATCCTGACCGTTCAAACCACCGATGGTTGTACCGCAAGTATCAGCCATTATGTGACGGTGACCGCAGGCCCCGTCGCCAACTACACCTTCACTGATAATCCATGCCGCGCAACACCCGTGCAGTTTACCGACGTCAGCCAAACCAACGGCGCAGGTCCGATCAACTCCTGGCTGTGGAATTTTGACGATCCTGCTTCGGGAACCAACAACACCTCCACGCTCGCGAACCCATCACACAGTTTTGCAACATCCGGAACCCATTCAGTGACACTGACCGTGACGAATGTGAGCAACTGCACCAGCACGAAGTCCACATTAATTACTGTGAATTCCCTGCCGGTAGCGAATTTCAACGCCGACGCAGCCTGCCTGGGCCTCGTTACCACCTTCACCGACCTGTCGGTGGCCAATGCAACGGGCATCACGGGTTGGAATTGGGATTTTGGAGATGGCTCCGTTCATTCCACGTTACAAAACCCGACCCATCTTTACAACAATCCGGGAATCTATTATGTTTCACTGCTGGTGACCAACTCAAACCAATGTATTCATGATACTACCCTGGCGATTGAAGTGATCCAGGGCCCCGGCGCCGAATTCTCCTCCACCGCCCCGAATTGCTTCGGATCACCGGTTTCCTATACCGATATATCTACGACACCCCATGGCCTGATCAACCGCTGGGTATGGGATTTTGGAGACGGAACAAGTCAGACCATCCTCTACCCTGCCTCCCCCAACGTAACCCATCTCTTTGCAGGAAATGCCATGCAGCATACCGTAAGACTTACCGTTACCACCAATGACGGTTGTACATCCTATAAGGAGCATCTGATTGTAAGCATACCAAAACCTGCAGCCAACTTCACCTATTCTGCCATGCTGTGTCAGGGAGTGGATATTACATTTACCGATCTTTCACAGGCCATCGGCGGCTCTGACATTGTAACATGGAATTGGAATTTCGGAGATCCGGGATCGGGCGTGAACAATTTTTCAACCCTCACAAACCCCTCCCATATCTTTACGGCAGCCGGAACCTATTCGGTTACCTTAACCGTAACCAACGATGCGAATTGTACCGATACCCTGATCCAGGCAGTGGCCATTGCCATCGCCCCCGTTGCGAACTTCACAGCCGATACGGCCTGCTCGGGTTCATTCACATCGTTTACAGACCTTTCTACCCCCAATGCTGCCTCCATATTGAGGTGGGAATGGAATTTCGGAGATGGCACACAAACCATTGTCAACTACCCCAACCCACCCTCCGTTACACACCTCTATGCAGGATCGGGATCCTACCAGGTGACACTTACCGTGCATAACAGCAACGGATGTATCAATGCATATACAAAAACTGTGGTCGTGCTGCCGCAACCTGTGGCCGAATTCACCATCGCCAGCCAGAATTGCGCCAATGCCCCTGTGATTTTTGCCGATCAGTCTCAGACAAATCATGGATTTATCGTCAGGTGGACATGGCAGTTCGGAGATGGAAAAGATACCACCATTACCAATCCGTCAAGCAATCTGGTACCCCATACCTATGCAACAGGAGGGGTTTACAATGTGACCCTGACTGTGAAAACCTCAGATAGCTGTTCGATTAGCAATAGCCATCCTGTTACAGTTAACTACGCTCCTTTGGCAAGTTTTGGAAATTCAGCCACCCAATGCAAAGGCACGCCGGTTCAATTTACCGATATGAGCCAAACCAACGGCGGAGCAACCATTACACAGTGGCTTTGGGATTTCGGAGATCCGGCTTCGGGAATCAGCAACAGCTCCACCCTTCAGGATCCAACGCACCTCTTTGCCACATCCGGCACCCATTCTGTAACCCTGACGGTGACCAACTCGAACAACTGTGCCAGCTCGGCAAGCAAGCAGGTCAATGTGTTCCTCGCCCCTGTCGCCACCTTCTCGAGTACGGTAACCTGCTCGGCATCGCCGGTGACTTTCACAGATAACTCCATCCCCAATGCCTCCAGTATCTTTAGCTGGGACTGGAACTTCGGTGACGGAACGCCTCATTCAAACCTGCAAAATCCAACCCATGTCTACCTGAATCCGGGCCAATACCATGTGACCCTGCAGGTGAGAAACTCAAACCAATGCGTGCACGATACCACCATGATCGTTACGGTTTATACCTTGCCACAAGCCGCCTTTGCCACGAATGCACCCCTGTGCACCGGGGCTCCGGTTTACTATACTAACCAGTCGACCACTCCGCATGGCTGGATCGTACGCTGGATCTGGGATTTCGGCGACGGAACCACCCAAACCGTCACCTATCCCAACAGTCCGAATGTTTCCCATATCTTCCAGGGCGCTGCAACCCAGCATACCGTCAGGTTGACCATCGTCAACTCCGACAGTTGCAGTCACTATACGGAACAGATCATCATCAGCGCCGCATCACCGATGGCCAATTTCATCTATCCGGTCACCTTGTGTAATGAGGAAACGGTGAACTTCACCGATATTTCACAACTGGCTGGTGGCGGACCCATCTCATCGTGGAATTGGAATTTCGGCGATCCCACATCGGGAACTTCGAACGTTTCATCCCTGCAAAATCCGATTCACGCCTTTACCGCAGCAGGCAGCTTTGATGTGCGCCTTATTGTGGTAAACACCGGATCGTGCCGCGATACGATTATCAAAACATTGACAATCAGCAATAAACCACTGGCAGATTTCCGGGCAGATACGACCTGCTTTGGCAGCATCACCCACTTTTATGACCTTTCGGCGCCAAGTACCACCATCGTGGCATGGGATTGGGATTTTGGGGATGGAACCCCCCATTCACACCTGAAGGATCCGCAGCACCTCTATGCAACACCCGGAGTTTTCGTGGTAACCCTCACCGTAACCAATTTGAGCGGATGTAAACAAACCGTTCAAAAACAGATACGCGTAAATCAGGCGCCCGTCTCTGCATTCTCCTACGCCAACGCCAACTGCTCCGGATCGCCGGTTGCATTCAACGACCTGAGCTACACGCTGCAGGGGTATATCATTAAATGGACCTGGACTTTCGGGGATGGTACCGATACCACCATCTATTTCCCGGGACCGCAGAATGTTTCTCATATCTATGCAAACGGGGGGAATTACAATGTGAGTCTTACCGTGAAAACCAGCGACAGCTGCAGCAATTCAGTTACACACCAGGTTCCTGTGGGCGCTGCTCCGCTGGCCAACTTCAGCTTTGCGGCCGATCGCTGCCAAACAGCGCCGGTGGCCTTCCAGGATCTTTCACAAGCCAGTGGCGGCGGACAAATTACAAGCTGGCTTTGGGATTTCGGCGATCCGACCTCGGGCGCCGCCAATCAGTCGACCCTGAAAAATCCATCGCATACCTATCAATCGGGAGGCAGCTACCAGGTTTTACTGCGGGTTGGCAACATAAACAACTGCTTTGATACCATCCTCAAAACGGTGTCGATAAACAACAAACCCAATGCCCATTATTCAGCTGATACAGTATGCAAGGGAGACAGCACACAATTTACTGATCTGTCTGTCCCCAATTCCGGTACAATATCCGCCCGATTGTGGGATTTTGGCGATGGAACCACCTCCACCTTACAGAATCCAAAACATCTGTACAGCGCGGCAGGGATCTATACCGTGAGCCTGACCATCTTCAACTCCCTGAATTGCCAGGATGATACAGTGGGCCAGGTGTTAGTTAAACCAGGACCGACTGCCATGTTCACCCAAACCGGATCATGCATGATGTCAACTACCCAGTTCACTGATCAATCCACTACTGCCACCGGATTTATCAATGCTTGGTTATGGGACTTCAGTGACGGCGCGACATCCACCTTGCAGAATCCAACGCATGTGTTTGCCACCGGCGGCACATACACTGTCACATTGACGGTAACAAACTCCCAGGGCTGTTCTTCACACATCACGATGCCTGTTCCGATCCTGATGCGGCCGGTGGCAAGTTTCGCCGCCTACAGCGCCTATTGTCCGGCAGGGCGTGTGTCATTTTCCGACCACTCCACCACCTCCGGCGCTCCGATTGTGGGATGGTACTGGCTGTTTGAACCTGGATTCTATTCCACTGCGCCCAATCCAACCTATACCTTCGATGTGACCAACACAACCTATCCGGTCACCCTCATCGTTACGGATGCCAATGGCTGCAGCGACACCGTGGTCCAGGATGTTTATGTTCTTCCGGGATTCCTGTTTAACATAACGGCGACGACGGTTTGTATCGGCAACACCACCCAATTTTCGGCAGTCAACCTTGCACCGAATGATACCTTGCACGATTTGCGCTGGGATTTTGGAGAACCGGCCAGTGGAACCAACAACTATTCTACCCTGTACGCTCCTTCGCATACCTACCTGAACCCCGGAACCTACACGGCCAAACTGCGGGCCTACAATTCAAACAACTGCGTCGACAGCGTGTACAAACAGGTGGTGGTTAATCCGCTGCCCATTCCTTCCTTCACCTACGGCGACATCCCCTATTGCGACACCATCGTAACCTTCACGCACCAGTCCAGTGGAAACGGGGCGGCCATTGATTCTCTCAGGTGGATCTTTGGTGACGGGGATATCATCATCAAACGGCCTCCGATTTCCGACACCGTCGTACATAAATTCCATGGCTTCGGAATATTCGATGTCAACCTGACGGTTTACAATGCCAATGGTTGCCAGCGTGAGATCACAAAAAAGGTCACGGTGGCTTGCATTGCTGCACATTTCTACGAAAAGAATGCGCTCAATTGCAGCAACCTGCCCATCACCCTGGTCGACACCTCCGGCCCGCGCAACCTGATTAAGCGCTGGTACTGGGATTTCGGCGATGGCTCCGACACAACCTATACCGTTTACACCACCGATATGCTGAAACACCAGTATCCGCTCCCGGGCGACTATACGGTTACGCTGGCGGTGTCATCCTCCACAGGAGCGACCACCCTCTCCGATACCTTGCGGCGGACGATTACCGTAAAGATCGGCCCAACGGCAAATTACAGCATCAGCGCGGTTTGTTCAGGCGATACCACCCGTTTTATCAACCTGTCCGACAGCAACGGGGCTACGATCATCTCCAATTACTGGAAATTCGGAGATCCTGTTTCGGCGCCGAAAGATACAAGCACGGCACTCAATACAAAGCACCTCTATCCAACATCCGGCTATTTCCATTCGATGCTGGTAGTTGGGAACAGAATAGGCTGCTATGATACCCTGAAAAAGGATGTGCGCGTCTATCTGCCGCCCGATGCCAACTTTACCAGTACCCTTGCCTGTACGAGAGATAAAACCTATTTCTCCGATCAAACAATTCCGGGCGACACCACTACCTACAAATGGCTCTGGCGGTTTGGAGACCCAAGCAACCCGACCGATTCTTCAACACAACAGGAACCCGACTATATATACAATAGCACTGGCTCCTATGTGGTATATTTTAAAGTTGAAGATAAATTCGGATGCTGGGATACGGTAACCCACCCTGTCAAGGTCCTTGCCTCCCCGTTAAGCAGCTTCTCCATCGTGGAGAATGTGGATGGCGTAACCGGGAAGGTAAGAATGCAAAATGGGTCGCTTGATGCAACCTCCTACATCTGGAATTTCGGAAACGGCGTCACCTCTACGGATGAGAATCCCATTGTAATCTATAAAGACGACGGAAGTTATCTCATCGAACTCGTGTGCGAGAACCAGAACTTATGTACCGATACCACCTTTCTGACGTATGAATTTTTGTTCCATAACCTCTATGTTCCGAACCTCTTCTCTCCAACCAGCATGATCCTGGATGTGCGATACTTCAAACCCGTTGGGATGAACCTGAGCCAGTATCATGTAACGGTATATGATATGGCAGGGCACCTGTTATGGGAGTCGAATAAACTCGATGCCCAGGGAAGCCCGGTTGAAGGATGGGATGGCACGGTAAATGGCAATCTCATGCAGCAGGACACCTACATATGGAAAATCTCTGCCGTATTTAAGGATGGCAAGGTTTGGGAGGGAACCGATATGGGCAAGGGCTCGACCGGGACCATGGGAACAGTAACTCTGGTACGTTAACTGTAAAAAGGAAGACTATGAAAAACATATTTAAACATACGATAATCCTGGCACTGATGATCATTGGCCTGCAGATGCGGACCATTGCCCAGGATCCCCTTTTTACGCAATACTTCAGCGTTCCGTTATACTACAACCCCGCCTTTACCGGGATTGGCACAGGACTTCGGGCGCGGTTCAACTTCCGCGACCAATGGCCCAATTTACCGGTTGACTACCGGGCCTATTATTTTTCCGCAGATATTGGCGACCGGAATCTTCCCGGGGCTGGCGGCATCGGACTCATGATCAACTCCGATAACGAAGGGGTTGGATTCATCAGCAATCTCGAAGCCGCTTTATCTGTGGGGGTAAGAATACCCATTACCTCCCTCATCGTCGCGCAGATCGGGATCAAGGCCAGTATCAGACAGAAGACCATCAACTGGGATGAGTTTGTTGTAACAGATCAGTTGGATCCAAAGTACGGACTGATCTATGTTTCGGGGTTTACGAGGCCCGATGCCAACAAGCGTACCTTTCCTGATTTTGCCGTGGGCGGGTTGGTTCAATTTTCAACATCCTCAGGTAACATCAATGGAACGGCCGGGTTTGCGGCTGATCATCTGTTTCAGCCCGATGAGTCATTTCTCTCAACCTCCTCCTCTCCGCTGCCAAGAAAATGGGTGGGTCATGCCGAATTGGTCATTACCGCTGCGGGAACCGGATCAGCCAGTTTGTACTCCCGGGGGATGGATGAAGCCCTGAAGATCAATCCGGGAATCATCTTCATCAACCAGAACAAATTAAGCAACATCCAGGCAGGACTCAACCTGATCAAGTATAACATTTACATCGGCGCATGGTATAAGGGAACCTTTGGCGGATCAACATCCAACTCCGTGGCCCTGCTGGCAGGTTACCGGTATATGTTTGCTGAAGATATGAGCATTAAATTCATGTACAGCTACGACCTTCCGATGTCAGGCGCCATGCTGGGTACCGGCGGCGCCCATGAAATAAGTCTGGTTCTGGAATTCAGCAAAATCACGATCTTTGGCGGCGGAAGAGGCGGCTATTCATCCCCGGGAAGGTCGCGCGGGGGATATGAGCCGCTTGATTGCCCGGTGTTTTATTAGACGTGACAGGGTGACAGGGTGACAGGGTAATGGAGTGAAAGGTCGTATGCGTTACGGATGTTACTATTTGGAAAGGAATTCGGTGATGTTTCGGTTTAAGGCTGCTTCGTCGGTTTCACCGTACAAGTCGGTAAAATAGGTGTGCAGATATTTTTTCATGTCGTCGACCGGAATCGACTCTTTTTTGGCGTATTGCTGAACCAGCGTAAATTCTTTCGCTATTTTTTCTTTGGAATGGAAGGTAAGATTGACCCTGGTAATCAAAATCGCTTTCTTTGTTGATCGCTCGAATTGATAAACATAGAGGTTCTTTATCCCGTCTCTGTTTACACTATCTGCCGGGTTCTCTATAAGTTTGCTTTTTTGAATGAGGAGCTTTTGCTTATCAAAGGCCACTTTTTTCGAATATTGTTTGCCATTAATCTTGTAGTAAAAAACAATGAATTTATTGTTGTTTAAAGGGTACGTTTCCCGGTTCAGCTTCAATTGCAAGGTGTCGCCGATGATGGCAAAACTTCCCTCGCCAAAGTATTGTTTCAAATCGCCAATTTCAGGCTCTATTAATTTAAAACCGCGGGACTGAGATGGTCCGTTGCTCTTTTGAACAGTGTCACCGGCCGGGGTAATGTAAAATATCTGACCCTGAGAGGCCATTTGACTGCAAAACAAAATTAAAAGCAACCATGTTTTCATGCCATTTCAATCATTTGTGATAAATTAAAAACTCGCCTCCTTCATTGCCCTTGATTGAGAAATTACGGCCACTGGGGGTCTGAAAAATTTGGGTATTGTTTTTAACGTTGAATTTCACGAAAGAAATCAACTCCGAAACAGGCAAATATTCCCGCGTATTTAAGGTCAAACATTGAATCAGGGCGCTTGCAAAGGGGCTGTTTCTTCCACTTCCATCCGAAACGGTCTCCATCCCCCCCGATGAGAGTCCCCAACGCGATCGCTTTTTGTCATTGTTTGGCTCAAACTCAAATTTGTTGGTCGACCCGAAAATCGAACCTGAATAGCACGCATCGGCAATCAAAAACGTATGTCGTGAATCAATCGATGCAATATATTTTATGATGGTCGTATTTGGAATGTAATCCGTTACCTCCCCCTTCCGCGCATTGACCGGGATCCACGAACCTTCATCCATCTCAGCATCGTAAAAACCGTGTCCGGCATAATAGATCACCAGATTGTCATCAGGAGTAATCTCCTTTTTAATTTTTATCAATTCATTTCTGATATTCTCATGCTTTGCGTCGCGGTCGTATAATTCATAAACCAAATCGTTATCGAACCGGTATTTGGAGATAAAGATATTTTTAACATCATGGGCATCTTTCACGGCGTTTTTAAGTGTATCCCACTGCTCGTAGTTGTCAATTCCGATGATCATCAGGATATTCCTGCTGATGGGTTCAGGGCTGAAATCGACCAGATCTTCCGTTTCCGAAACATCCGACAATTCGTCGCCGGCATTGCCCAACAACAACGGGAACTCAACCAGGTCAGCATTGTATCCGTTGGGCTCCTTCACAAACAGGCGGAGTTTGTTCGCCGCATTTTCCACCTTTCGTATGCCAAGCGTGTTTACATTGTTGGTTGAATAGGTAACCGGAATGGAGAAAGAGGAATCTTTCCCGGCCGGAATGGCCCCGATCTTCCATTTTGATTCATAAAATAAATCGGGGATAACCACCGGCTGCATTACAATAATTTCCAAATCTCTGGCTTCCATCTGCCCGATGTTCTCAACCTTAAACCGAATGAAACCGGTACTCCCCTTTTTCAGGGAGGGATTGCCATTGTAATCAAAAAAAAGGTCGTTGATAACCAGTTGCGGATGAAACGTATTCTCGCCGGCAGGAGGGGGATCCGGAGCAATCTGTACCTGGTTCCCGGCAGAATCGATGCTGGATTGATCTTCCGCTAACGTGACATTTTGGGTTTCAGCAATATTGATTTTAAGGTTTTCAAGCAAAACATTGATCGTATTTAAACATGCATACGCCTCCAATTCATCCGGATTTAATACGATCGCCTGCTCAAAAAAGGGCTTCGCCTCTTCAAAATAGGTACGGGTGTTCCGTTCAAATTCCTGCCCCTGCAAAATGTATTGATCTACGGTCATATCACTCAGCGCCGCATTGTATTGTAACCCGGTATTCAAATAAAATACCCCGAGATTGTAGAGTGCATTGAGGTAGCTGGGATTAATTTCCAGCGCTTTCCGGCAAAGTGCAATGGCCCGTTCCGTCTCCCCCCGGTTAAAATATACCAGGGCCAAATTGTAATAGGTATTGGGATCCCCGGGATTGATTTCAATCAATGTGCGATATTTATTCTCCGCCATCACCGTATCGTGCATCATCAGGTATAAATTGGCCTCCTGCTCTTTGTAATAGATGCTGTCGGGCAAATTGGTCTGGGCTTGCATAAGGATATTCATCGCCTCCGGATAGTTTTTATCCTTTTCAACACGGATGTAGTGAAGCAATCGATAGGCCTTGGAAGATGCAGGAAAAAGGGTTAAATAGTCCTGAAGTTTCGCTTTTGCGGTGATCAGATCATTTTTCTTGTAATAGACCCTGATCTCCTCAAATAAAATGGCTTGATTGTAGGGATATTTTTCCTTTGCTTCGGCAACATAATTCAATGCTTTCTGATCATCGCCTTCAAATTCACGCGCCGTGGCGATTAAAATTTCGTAAACCTTTGGCTGACTGTATTCCAACAATTTCAGATTGTCAGATATGGTGTACACATCCTTGGCGCGTTGCGTTTTGTAGGCACAATCGAGCATGTAAACAAAGGCCGTGGTATCGGTCGGAATTAACTGCGATGCCTGATAAAACAGATCGTACGACTGCCTGAAATTACCCACCGCATATTTTTCTTTGCCCTGATTGATGAGTGTGAGCCATTCGCTTTGCAAATCCTGGCCAAAACCTCCAATCTGAACACAAAAAAGAAACACATATGCAATGAGTAATCTTTTCATACTGAAGATGTTCTAAATTAAATTATTCCCGCTTTAATAAATTTGAATAATAACATTCACCCTTTGCATTGATTAAGGAATAATATAAATTTCCGACCTGGTTCAACATAAGATTTTGATTGCCCAGATTATCCCCTTTCAGACCAATCAGGTTAATGCATTCACTGCTGATTTTCAACGCTTTTATTGCATAAAAAGAGGCGTAGTTTGAATAGTTCTGACTTTTTACAATTTCACCCTTGTCATTGAAAAGAATGCATAAGGCGTTCATGCCCAATCTGGTTTTGCCATTGCTGTTAAAAATTTCACCCTTTGCATTGATATATTCCGCATAATTGCAGAAGAGCAGATAATTTCGGTCCATTTTGATCATCTCAACAAAATTGCCATCGAATTTCAAATCTTGTCTCCAAAGCTGCGATGCCCGTGCATCGATGCAATATACACTGGCCCTTAAAATATCGGGAACCAGCGGATTGAATTTTATTCCTTTAAAGGTAAGAAACAGTTTTTCATTGATTTCATCATAGTAAATTGACCGGGGAACCAAATCAGATTCGAGTTTGACATTGAGCAATTCATCACTTTTCGAATTTAACCGAACCAGCGTATTGATCATTTTACCGCCCTCCATACTTGAATTGATCATGGCAAAACAACCATTTTCCGTGATAAAAAGGAGCAAACCTGTATGATCGAAATTACCGGTCGTATCTACGGAAATACTGTACATTTTTAACCACTCTATCTTTTCATTTTTGATGGTCTTGGCAATAAACGCGCGACAGGGGCCCTGATCCTTCGGTTTAACATATCCCGTCAGATAATAATTACCTGTATTATCCATCTTTACCTCCGTGGTGATGTATTGTTTGGACGGCGTCGTGGCAAAATCGACGGGGTTGACAGAAACCTGTACCGGGGCTCCATTGTAAAGCAATGATTTGCCCTTGTCAAAGGCATTGCAATCATCGATCATGAATTTTTTGTAATGGGCAAAACAATGGTCAAGCTGGGTCGAATTTTCCTTACTGTCCTTTTCGATCTGTAATTTAAAATATTCAGGCGAGGTATATTTTCCGAAAAACAAATCCCTGTATTTTTGAACATTTTCAGGGGTGATATTCTTGTAAATGATCCCATTTAAACTGTCTGTCCTGATCTTTTCTTCCAAAATTATATGATAATATTTCGCTCGTTTCAGGAGGGGCGAATGATGAAGGGTATCGGCAATATTGTTGATGAGATAATGCGTTTTTGCAAGAAATTCTATTTTCTTCTGTTTGTAGGCAAAAATCATAGGAATGATCGACTTATGATCGAACTTTCCTATCTTGAATACGAGATCTTTGGGGTACCTGTAGTATTGCAATGAATCGTGAAACTCTTTGGTCATACTCAGATAATCGATGGATTGATTTAAGCTGTTATCCGCGATAATAATTCTTTCACGAATATCCTTCACATCGGCATTGAGTACCTTAAACAAATCCTGAACCCAGGTGCCATAATCCCACAAGAGAATGCTGTCCTTCAGAAAATTGGTGGTTGTCAAGCCATCCAGGCGGTATGTTACGATCGTTTTGAGCGTAACCTGCTGCTTATACGACTGAATGGGAAAAGCGGTGATGGCAGTTTTATATTTTTGGAAGTAAAAGAGGGTAGAATCGAAGTAGCCATTCAGCTCTTTTGCAGTTTTGATAAGACCCGAGTCGGCAAGAAGATAAATATCTTTGATCTTATTGTATTTGCGGTTTATATCCATGAACGACTTAATGGATTTATTATAAAAATCAACGCTCGTATTGAAATACCTGTTTATGAGAAGCACATTTTGCTCCAACATATTGAGTTTACCAAGCCTGTCGTCCATATCAGCCTGTACGTCGCTCAGCTCAACCTCCTCTGTGGCAGTCCGCTTCGGAATACCGGCATAGTATTGATCGTGTTTGTTAACCTCTTTTTCGTCGATGAATGGTTTGGCAATTCCATAATAGACCCGGGCATTGTAGATAAAATATTTAACATCCTGGATATCCGTTAACGGATCCGTTTGTTCGGCCCATTTTTGCATAATTTTTCCAAGCTGATAATAGACATTCGCACTTTTCGGATCCTGCCTTTGATATTCTGATAACAGTTGGAATGCATCCATATCATTCAGGGAAGGCAACAGGGGAAAAACCTCTTTTTTATAATTGAGCTTTTGCGCAGGTAAATCACCGAAACCAACAATCAGAATCAATATAACCAGAAGAATTTGCTTAATCATGGTTTGGTAATTTTCACAAGATAAATACAGATCCTATTCATTTTTGATGTCAAGAATTTTCAATTCAACCCTGCGGTTTTTAGCCCTGTTCTCCTCCGTGTCGTTCAGCGCAACCGGCTTGGTGAGTCCATATCCCTTAGCCACCAGTCGTTGCGGGAATATGCCCTTATCAATATAATAGTTGATCACCGATTGCGCACGTTTATCCGAAAGTTTGATGTTATACTCGGGTGAACCAACATTATCGGTATGGGCCGCGATTTCAATTTTAATATTTGGATTATCGGTCAATAATTTCACCCCCCGGTCGAGTTCTTCAAACGAGCTGCTGTTTAAATCGGCAGAGTTTGATTCGAAGGTTATATTTTTAAGTTCGAGTTGGGTATGCGCCAAAATAGGATCAAGTTTTACATCCAGCTTCCTGGTGTCATTCTCAGAGCTCAGATCGACCTTGGTGCTGTAGTAAAAGTAACCTTTGGGATTTTTCACGTTCACTGTGTAACGGCCGCCCTGCCTGAGTTTTACGGTGTACTTTCCCTTTTCGTTCATCGAAACACTTCCGACAGATCCATCTGAATTTTTCAGATCAGACACGATGAAGGTCTCGTTGTTTTCCAAATCGGTAATTTCAATCTGTGCATCGATGTTCTCAGAAGTAAGCCGGTCGGCTACATCTATTTCAAAATTTTGCAATACCGGCGCCAACGCAACATCGCGCTCAAATTCGTCAAATTGAATTACCCCCGCCAGGTCAACCTCAATGCCAAAGGATTCAAAATTCTCTTTTTCCAGGCTGATCTTATATTTTTTTCCAATGGGCAGGTTGACGTTATATCTGCCGGGCTTTAACAGGTTGATGGTGGGTTGTATTTCAATATTGGCAGTTACATCGAGCACCGTGATCTTCCCTGCCAGCGGCTCAAACCGATCCTTATCGAACACATTGAAAATAAGGTTAATGGTTGAATAAAGTTTTACATCTTTGGTAAGGATGTTTTTGTCAATTTTATCCTTAGTACTGAGATTAAAAAAGTAATGCGAATAGTTTTCCTTATAATAATCCAATCGATACTCCCGGTTTGCAGGCAACGACAAATTGTACTTGCCGGTTTGGTCATTGTTTTCAAATTCAGAGATGATTTCAGAGGTAAAGGGATCGGAGAGTACAATCCTGGCACCCATGGGCTTCGCGGTATTCAAGTCGCTGATCACCCCCTGCAGCATGATCGTTGGGTCAGGGCGAAAGGCAGGAAGAAGCGGCGCCACGAAACAGGCGCTTTTATAAACATACCTGTTTTGAAATGAATGATTTTGATTGTTGACCGTATAATAGAGCAGGCTATCCTTCGATGAGATGGCGCCTGCCACATCATTCAATTCCGTATTGGCCGTATCGATCTTTATCGGCAAAAGCCACATATCCTTGGCCAGTCTCTTGGTAAAATATAAATCAAATGCGCCCATCCCCTCTTCGCGTACCGAGGAAAATACAAGGGTATTGTTATCAGCCGCCATTTTGGGCGCATCTTCACACCCCAGATTAAATGGCTTCGGCATTTGAACCGGTTCCTGCCAGTTTCCATTCAGGTCACGGTCAGCAATGAATATCGACTTGCAAACAAAGGGCAGTTTTGGATTCTGCTTCGCATTTTTTCTGGCAAAAAACAGCGTGTGATTATCCACCGAAATACTTGGAGCTGTTTCATCTCCTGCCGTATTGATGGGCGCTCCCACATTGATTGGCTTACTCCATACCCCTCCCTTTCTTTTCGTGTAATAGATATCATATCCGCCGACCCCACCGGGTAAATTTGCACCGAAATACAATCTGTTTTCATCGTTGCTGATGGAGATGCCTTCAATCTCAATACCTGTTTTCATTAAGCCGTTGATGGAATCCATCATCGTGGGGGTGGACCAGTTTCCCTGCGCATCCCGCTCTGCTTCCAACATTTTCCAAAGGCTATCCATCTTTAATAGGTAGATGAAGCTGTTTCCATCGAAACTCAACGCCAAATCCTTTACAACAGGATATTTGTCGGTGAGTGGCAACTTGAATTCCCTCACCTGGGCCCATGAAACGGAAGAAAAAAGAAGCAATTCTACGAAAATAGTCAGGAAGAAAGCTTTCATAAATTTACACATGCGGTCAAAATTAGAAAGCCCGAATAGCTCGAACATATAAAGGATCCAGCTTATGAGGGGCTGAATAATTGCCTACGTTAAAATTTATACTAAATGATTGTAAATAAGAAACCTGGGATGAGCTCCAGTATTCTTCATCAGTAAAACCACCTATAACATTTTTGTTAAGAAACATTTGGGACAGTTCATCTCTCGACGGTAAAAACCAGTCGCTAAAACCATTCAAAACGAGATCATTGCAAATACGGGCCGCTATGCCTGCCGAACTGCATCCATTAATAATCCTAGTAGTATTAGCTTGTCCTGTGCCAATGGCTGTTGAGGTCCCATTGATATAGGTTCCTTCACACCCCCATGTCGCATTGGTGCTTTGGTCTGTGGTTGCGGAAATTAACCCGTGCTGTCCTGTGCCATCAATATAAAAAATTATTCCTCCCCCGTAACTTTGGCCAATGCAAAACCCGGTAGAACAGGTTGTAAAGCTCACCTCATTGCCATAGGATGTTCCCATATTATTAACAGCGTACGATCTCAAATAATACGTTGTTTGAGGAGCAAGACCAGTAATATTGCTTACAAACATTCCAGCCCCACCTCCGTCAATAGTATGATTTGATGAAGTGGTAGGATATGGACTGGTGCTCCAGCATACACCTCTTAAGGTGACTGCAGACCAACCTTCATAAATAACATTACCACCACAAAGCACGGAAGTCTGAGTGATATTTGATGCATCGGCTGTAGAAATCCACGGAAGGCTATTACTACCATTTTTTATACAACGAAGTGCAAAACCGTATGTTTTAAGACTGTCACATTTAATTACCTGTTCCAATGAAGAATGAAGGCTCCTGCCATATTTGAATGAATAATTATGCTCAGATGAGGCCCAAAACGAGGTGCTATAAGGAAGTTGATAGAATTGATAAGGAAACCAATTGACTCCACTCGGAAGCGCCGTAAAGCCACTGCTGTTGGTGGCCCCTGTATTAGGTGGAGCCCAATGTACAGTTCCCGCCTCTTTCATCTTACCCCCGGCAACATTTTCTCCACCCAAATAATAAACAAGGGGTGACCATTCTGCATCTGCCGGAATATGCCAACCATTCGGACAAAGTCCCTGAGACCCCATAACCGTAGTATATTGCATCGTCTCATCCCATTGATAAAGACCACCAAATGTATCACATTTTGATTCCAAATCATCATAACAGTATTTCTCTTTTATTCCATTGTCACCTTGATTTAGACTTCCTGAAATTTTAACTCCCACATTCAGGTTTTCTTTAAACCAGCATTGATTATTGATTAGAATTGTATTGTAGTTTTTTCCTTCATATGAAACAACCTCTCCGCAACTCAATAGAGGCAGGGTAGTAAAGGTTAACTCATTACCATATGATGTGCCTATGCCATTCACGGCATAAGCCCTTAAAAAGTATTGAGTATCTGGTGTAAGACCAGTAATGTTGCTGAAAAACGTGCCAGACCCAGTGCCATCCACAGTATGACTTGAATCGGTTGTCGGATTTGGAGAGGTGCTCCAACAAACACCCCTGGCTGAAACTGCAGATCCTCCGTCAGAAATCACGTTACCTCCGCTAGTGGCAGAGGAGTCCGATATATTAGTCACGGTGGTTGTTGTAACGACAGGTGCCCCCTGGCCACTGGTGAAACTTATTTCATTACCGTATCCTGTACCTTCCATGTTTGTCGCATAGGCTCTGACATAATACGCTGTATTTGGGGACAAATTTGTCAAAAAGCTGATGAAAGTGCCAGTTCCAGATCCGTTTACTGAATATGCATTCGAAGTAGTTGGATTCGGGTAAGTATTCCAGCATACCCCTCTTACGGTAACTGGAGCACCGCCCTCTGATGTGACATCACCCCCGCTTGTTGCTGTGGTTTGCGTGATATCCGTGATGGAGACGGTTGTTACAACTGGAGTAGAAATCATGGGCATGTTAAAGTAATAGGTTGTATCTACTGACGGACTATCTGTTATCGTTTTTTCGTTATACCCATGCGCATAAGCTGTATACTGCATTTGATTGCCAAGATAAAAAATAAAATTTGAACTGTACGCATTTTTAAACCCCGTTTCTTCGATTTTTCCAATTTGCCCAAGGTATTGAATTGTGTATGGTTCATTAACTCGTCCGGAACTGATAATTTTAATTGATCGATTATTCTTTTCATCAAGCACATTTAAAATCAATGCTTTGTTTCCTGATGATAAAACGGCAAAAGAATGAAAACCTTTTTCAAATTCATGCTGAAATTCCGCCACTTTTATTCCCTTGTCATCGAATAAAATAAGATGCAGCATCCCACTGTAGTTTCTGTAAAGATTGACAGTTGTGGATCCCTGAAAAGGATTTGGATAATTTTGGTGCAAAAGAAAATCCCGGGGTTGGCTAACTTTATATTCGTTCATGCCGACAGGCCATAAAGCATTTACGATAATGGTTGGGACAGAGTCTGATATCGTTGTATCGCAGTTTTCTGTAAGATTGAGAATATAAATACTATCAAATGAAATGATGTTCTGGGTTAATGAATCTCTACCGATGAACGTCAGAGTGATCGAGGTTTGGGCGAAGACGCTTGTCAGGCCAAAGAATAAAAACAAAAACAGGTAAAACTTTTTCATGAGATCATGTTTTACATTGAAGTCCGATTTACAAATACCTGGTATTAAACAAGCTCTTCACAATCACTTTGGGCCTGATGGTGTAACAATATCCAAGAAAGAGTTCGACGCTTCCATTGGATACTTTCGACAAATTGCCGATCGTATAGTCGTAGGAGGCCCCGATTCTAAATCCCTTCAGGTTAACGCCTGCCATCACAGCCACGGCGTCCTGGTAACGCCAGGATAAGCCAGCCCAGAACAGGTTGTTGTATTCAACCCGGGCATTGATGTCGAACTGAACATTCAGAAAGTCCGATTTGACCAATACCGACGGGATGAGATACAGGGGTTTGCCGCGCTGGGCTGCCAGGTTGATATAATATCCGCCGGTGAGATAGAAATTCCGCTTTTGCCCGTATTTCACATTGCCAATATCAGTCGAAGATTCCAAAAGGTTTGTGGCTGAAAGCCCCACATACATCTTCCTGATCTGCTGGTACTGGATACCAAAATCGATATCCGGTATGATGATCCCCGATTCCTTCTGCTTGGTCTTGAGCAGCGGGTCCTCCGCTTGTTCAACCGTGAGCTGACCATAATCTATCGATTTGCTTAACATCGAGATTCCCACGCCTATCCCAAGGCTCTTCGTTTCGTCCTTAAAGGTAAACCGGTAATTGTAGTTGAGCTTCATCCCGATATTG
>CAJAUM010000013.1 GCA_903945175.1 uncultured Bacteroidales bacterium
CCAGTATTCGTGGTTGCCGGGGGTGAAATAGATGGGTATCGTTCGGGCCGAATCGATAAAATAGTCGCCAATGCCCGGGTTGGTGAGGGTGGGTGGAAACAGGTACCTGGTTATGGTAGGATACATGCCGTCGGGGGGCTCATTGCCCACATTGGAAACATCGCCGCTCACCACGACAAAGGCGGGTTTGGGGCTCAGGCTTGCAAACTCCCTGATGGCGCTGCGGAAGTATTGCGCGTTGGTGTCGCTGTTCTGGAAAGGGATGTTCGAAATGTGCAGATCAGACATGTCTACAAAGGTGAACTGGGCGAAGGAGGTCAAAGTGGCAACACATCCTGCTGCAAAAAGTAACATTTGTTTTTTCATATGCTGGAAGTTAGGGCGAGGGTTTGTCAAGCGTACATTTTATACCGGCTTTATGGCATACCGTAACAATGGCTTCGACGGCCATGTCAGTTGGCTGTTTCGGAGCGTTGGCAGAATGAACTGCAGAAACGGCCTTGTAAACGCGAAATGTTTTGGCCTCCAGGATGACTGAAGCGACATCCGCCTGACTGGTTCGCATACTCTTAATTTTCCTTGCAATCGTAACAAATTGAGCATGAACAGGTATGGCGATAAGAAAGCCAAATCCGATCATGAGCAAAGTATATCTATTTTGGTTCATACCTGTGAATTAATTTCCTTGCGTTTCATAACATAAAAAAAGATCAGGTAAAAGATGAAGATGGAGAAGAGGTTCAGCAGCAGTATGGTCAGGAATCCATTCCCATAAATGAAAAGGATAGAAAAAATAAGCAATCCGGCATTGGCCAGCAGTGCGTTTAAAAATGCTCTGGAGCGGATCTGATCCAGGATTTCACATTCGGTTTTCTCTTTTGAAAAGACCAGGAGGAGGAACCCGGCAAGGAGGGATAACATGATCAGCTCATCTGCAATATTGGTCCGGAAGGTCGTGAACATCCTGGTTTCAAGAAAGGAGGCGTAAACAGCAAATACCGGAAGGATCAGCCTGAAGTCAAACCACAGATAGAAAATCAACCCTGTTATGCCAAGAATAACCAGTCCCATCCCGATCCATTTATATTTATAAGGCAGGAGAAAATTAGTCATAAATTTCCTTTCTTGAGATTTTATTTACTGTTGGTTGCGCTGCCTGGCAACGTGAAATGAAAGGTACTTCCTTTATTTACTTCGCTTTCTACCCATATTCTGCCGCCATGTTTTTCGATAAAGTCTTTGCAGAGAAGCAGTCCAAGTCCGCTGCTTGATTCTCCCTCCGTGCCTTTGCGGCTTGCATTCTCATCGATACGGAACAGCTTCTGAAGAATTTGCCGGCTCATCCCGATCCCCGTGTCTGTTACTGTGACCATAACCGATTGATTGTCCGCAAGCCACGCCTTAACAGTCACCCGGCCTCCCTTTGGGGTGAATTTAATGGCGTTTGACACCAGGTTGCGCATGGTTGATTCCAGCATCATTTCATCGGCATGAATTTTAAGATCCTCCGGGATATCAACATGGATGGTGATCTGTTTTGCATGGGCTAAGTCAATCAGCGCATGAATGGATTTCTCAATTTTTACTTTCAGCTCCATGGCTGAAGGTTCGAAATTGATCAATCCTCTTTGCATGCGCGACCATTCAAGCAGGTTCTCGAGCAAGTCGAACAGCTTTATGGCAGATTTGCTCATGGTTGTTGCGATAATTTGAATCTCACTCTGGCTCATATCCTCCAACTCTTCCGACATCATTTTCGATAGGTTAAGGAACGAATTAAACGGACTCCTCAGGTCATGGGCAATGATGGAGAAAAATTTATCTTTTTCGGCATTCAGCTTAGTAAGATCTTCGTTTTTTTGAATGATCTCCTCCTGCGCGCGCCTGAGGTCGGTGATATCTTCCTTAACAGCAAGATAATGTGTGATGTTCCCCAATGAATCCCTGATCGGGCCAATGGTTGCGGATTCCCAGTACAGCTCCCCATTTTTCCTTTTATTGTGGAATAACCCTTTCCATTGTTGCCCGGAGGTTATCGCTGACCAGAGCAATGCATATTCGTTGGCAATGGTCTCTCCTGATTTCAGGACCCTGGGATTTTGACCAACCAGCTCTTCAAGGGCGTATCCGGTCGTTTCACATGCTTTTGGATTGGCGTATTCAATGTTTCCTTCAAGGTTGGTAACTACAATGCTGACCGGGCTTTGTTCGACAGCCTGTGAAAGCTTCCTGAGCTCATCTTCTGTCCGTTTGCGATCAAAGGTGTCCATTTCCGGTGAAGAGACATCGGGAGTCAGATCTGACTGACTCTTCTTTCCTTCACTGGAAACAGGCATAAATGGATCGGCTGGGGTTTCATTCGGCATATCCGTGTAGTTTTATCATGTTGGAAATTTAATTGGTATTCAGAAGATCCGAGTGGCTTATGTAATAGGCATCCTGCTGATAGATAAATAAACAGGTGCCCTCCTTGATGATATCAACAACAGGTTTAATCAGATCAGGAGGCAGGGAGGGGCAGCCGAAGCTTCTGCCGAGCCGGCCGGTTTTCCTGATGAAATTTTCGGTGGCATAGTCCGCTCCATGCATGATGATCTCCCGTTTCAATGCATTGTCATTGTATCCCCGTTCAACGCCATCCAGTACCAGCGATAATCCTACGCTGGAACCCAATATCTCCTCTTTGGTGATATAAAAACCAAGACTGCTTTTATTGGAGCCTGAAACATTGGAGAAATGGGTGGCATATTCATCGCCGGTATTTCTTCCGTGGGCTACATAGGTGTTGAATAAAATGGCTTTGTTTAGCAGGTCGATCACATAAAGCCGCTTGTTTTTACTTGACTGTGAAAAATCGACAATGGTGAGGATTCCGGAATTCCGGAGTTTCCCATCCGTCTCAAGTTTCCTTTGGCCCTTCAGGGCGAGTTGAAACACATCACTGGAAAGCCCCTTCTCCGATAAGTTCAGCATCGTGTAAAGGTCACGCTGCTCTTCCCTGGCCGGAACCGGGTTGTCGGATCCCGCCTTGTTCATGAATGGAACAAAAAGAAGCATGAAAAACAAATAAAACTTCACCATAATTGCAAAGATAAGCAAATCTATAAAAAACAAAAGTCTTTGCCTGCTACCTGATCATTTAGTCCCCGATGAGCAGCCGGGCAAGCCGTTCATCATTTTCATAGATATCATCGTAAAAGTTGATCTCGCCCTGCTGATTCACCCAGGCGGTTAAGTAACCAATATAGACCGGTATTTTATTCTTTAAAACATAGGTGTTTTCCTTCCCGGCATGCATGGCTGCATCTATTTTTTGCGGGGTCCAGTTGGGGTCGTCCTCCAGGAGGGCGATGGCCAGGTCACGCGGCTTCCCGACCCGGATACAGCCATGGCTGAAGGCCCTGCTTTCCCTTGCAAACAGGCTTTTTACAGGCGTATCGTGCATATAGATGTCATTGGAGTTCGGAAAAATGAATTTGACGAGTCCCAGGGAGTTGTTCTTGCCCGGTTTCTGGCGCACCTGGCCATTGTTCCATTCCATGTTGTGCGCTTCGAGATAATTCTTATTCTTTGCCATCCCCGGTTTCACCTCTTTGTTGATGATACTCTGCGGCAAATTCCAATAGGGGCTGAATACAATATAGCTCAGCATCCCACTGAAAATAACCGTCTTGGTCACATACTTTCCTACAATCACAGGGGATTCGAGCTCGCTTTTCCCGTTGCGGATCAGGTTCAGTTTAAAGGAGGGAATGTTGACTACGATATAGGCTTTCGCCCTGGCAAATTCGGGTGAAATCCACCGGCACCGTTCCATGTTTACCACGATTTTTTTGATGAGGTCCCCAATGGGGGCATTCATCTCCTGAATATGGAGCTGCAATATTTTTTCACCCTGGTTTTTACCGTTACGCCGCTGATACTTTTTTACTGCTTCAACCAGCTCCGGGTCGTAGGCGTTGCTTTTGTTGTTCTCTTTCAGATCGCCGGTAAGGAACAGGCGTTCTCTGATCTGCCGTATTGCTTTAGCCGTATCACCAGGCTTATAAGCCTTAACCTTCGGGTCGATGTCAATGATGTTCCAGCCACCCTTTTGCTCAATTTCCCTGTAACGCTTCAAAACATCCCGCAGTTTGTAATATTGAACGAACAATGCACTGTCGTCGCGGGTGAGCAAATCAGGATCTGACATAAGCGAATCCAGCAGGGTGCTGTAGGAGATCTGCTTGCGGGGCAGCAGCCAGCCCATGGTTGTGGTGGTGGTATCGGCGAGACCTTTATAAACTTTTTCAGTATAGAACAGATAAAGATTGGTCAGCATCAACTCGGTTTCCGTCGGGGTGAGGGTATTTTCCCTGTAATTTTCGAAAACACCATCCATCTTTTCCTGGTAAGGGAACTTCGAAGAGATGCCCTCCGTTATCATCTCTTTTGACTTGCTGAAAAGGGTATGACCGAATTCCACCACCCCGTGGGCATCAAACCAGATATGGGTGTACTTGTGCTGGCGGTAAACCTCCAAAACCTCCCCCTGGTAGGTATTCAGTTCCGGAAATGACCGGTAAAATGAATAGACCAGGTTGCTATCGAACGGCATATTGCTCTGCTGGTTAAAAGCGCCGCGCAGATCGTCAGGGATTTTGACGGGGTGCTTGTTTCCCTTAAACTTGCATGATCCATTGGCCAGAGAGAACGCTATTATTATGGCTAAAAAAGGTATATATAATTTTGTCATCCGGCCTGATCCCCTTAATTGGTCTGCTGCTCACAAAAATCACTCCCACGAATGGTTGCGCTGCCGGTGCTGCCATCATAGGTGATTTTGAGGCTGCCGTTCTTTACATTGCCGCTGGCCGAAATGGCTACCTTGGTGGTGGTAAGCACAGGTACAGTGACGGACCACGGCAGGGTGGGATTCTGCACAGTCACCGTTCCTGAAATGGTTACATAACTCAATGAGGAGATGGTGCCATCCCCTGTTTGCGATGCCGTATAGAGGATGTCCATCTCTACCGGGGGCTGGGTGGAAGAAGCGCTGAGATTGCAGGTGATTTCGTTGGTTTTTTTACAGTTGACCAGACCGAAAAGCAGCAAGGAGATTGACAGCGTGAACATAAGTTTTCTTTTCATGGTATGGATTTTAAGTTGAATGGGGTTCATGTATGGCAAATCTATAGAAAATAAAGATCAGGATGGCCGTTTTTTCTTTAATTTTCTTTGCCCGGGAAACATTTGAAAAAGTCTAACTTTGTATCTCTGTAAATCAAAAGAGATCTCAAATGAAAATAGGCTTCATCGGACTTGGAAAAATGGGCTTCAATATGGTCCAGCGACTGCTAAATGATGGTCATGAAATGGTGGTGTGGAACAGGACGGCTGCCACGGTAGCGGAGATCGCCAAAAAGGGAGCCATCGCATCGGCTTCGGTAAAGGAGTTGACCGAAAAACTTCCGGGGCGCAAGGTGGTGTGGCTCATGGTGCCGGCCGGCAAACCGGTGGATGACAACCTTGACCTGCTTTTAACGCTGTTGAATAAAGAGGATATCATCATCGATGGAGGGAACTCCTACTGGAGGGATACGCAGGTGCGTGCCCAAAGGGCAGAATCGCATGGCGTTCATTACCTCGATTGTGGCACCAGCGGCGGTGTGTGGGGGCTCCAGAACGGCTATTGCCTCATGTATGGCGGCAACAGGGAGGCTGCGGAATATGCTGCGCCGCTGTTCAAATCTCTGGCGCCCGAACATGGATCGGTCTATTGCGGAGCTTCTGGGACCGGCCACATGGTGAAGATGGTTCACAATGGAATTGAATATGGCATGATGCAGGCCTATGCCGAAGGTTTCGAAATCCTTGAGAAGGCGCCTTATGACCTCGACCTGGCCAAAATTGCCGATGCCTGGCAATACGGCAGCGTGGTTCGTTCATGGCTGCTGGAGCTGGCTGTTGCTGCCCTGAAGAAGGATCCGAAGCTTGAACAGTTGAAGGGTTATGTGCAGGATAGCGGCGAAGGACGCTGGACCGTGCAAACGGCCATCGATTTTGATGTGCCTGCCCATGTCATTACGGCCTCTCTTTTCACGCGATTCCAGTCACGACAGGAGGAGTCGTATGCCATGAAAATGCTGGCGGCGTTGCGGAATCAGTTTGGAGGACATGCGATAAAGACCAATGACCAATGACCAATGACCAATGACCAATGAAGAGGGTATTATTTATGTAATTTTTGGGGCGTCCGGCGACCTGACCAAGCGGAAGCTGGTTCCGGCGTTGTATTCCCTCTTTGTTCAGAAGCTGTTGCCCCCAAATTTTGCCCTGCTGGGGGTATCCCGATCGGCCATTTCAACTGAAGGGTTTAGGGAGGCGATGAAATCGGCCATCCTTGAATTTAAAGAAATCGATGATGCTTCCGAAATTGATGCATTCATCCAACGGCTCTATTATACACCGATTCAGTTTGATGATGTTTCGACCTATGTTGCCCTTAAGCAAGCCATTGATCAGTTGCAGATTGGCGGGAACATGGTTTTTTACCTTTCGACGCCACCGAGCCTCTATGGCATAATTCCCCGTCACCTGGCGGCAGTTGGCCTCCATAAGCAGGAAAATGGCTGGAAGAGGCTGATCATTGAAAAACCATTCGGGTACGATCTGGAATCGGCGTTAACGCTCAAGAACACCCTGCTTACCGACTGGCATGAGGAGCAGCTCTTCAGAATTGATCACTATATCGGGAAAGAGACCGTTCAGAATCTTCTGGTGACAAGGTTTTCAAACGGAATGTTCGAACCCCTGTGGAACCGGAATTATATCCATCATATCGAAATAACCTCGGCCGAGAGTCTCGGCGTGGAGAAGCGCGGGGGTTACTACGACAGTTCGGGGGCGCTGCGCGACATGCTGCAGAACCATCTGTTACAGGTGGCGGCGCTCACAGCCATGGAACCACCCTCCTCATTGGAGCCTGCGGCCATTCGAAACGAAATCCTGAAGGTATTGCAGTCGCTCCGGCCCATCAACAGGGAAGAGGTTGCACAGGTCGCCATCCGCGGGCAATACGTGTCATCATCCATCAAAGGAAAAGCGATTCCGGGTTACCGCGAGGAGGAGGGGGTTGGAGCCGGCTCCCTGACCGAAACGTTTGCCGCCCTTAAGTTTTACATTGACAACTGGCGCTGGGGCGGGGTGCCATTTTATATTCGTACAGGGAAAAGGCTGCCTACCCGTGTTACAGAGGTGGTGATCCATTTCAAACCGACCCCCCATTTTCTCTTCTCGGGAAACAGGCTCCATCAGGCAGGAAATCAACTGGTCATACGAATTCAGCCTGATGAGGGGATTTTATTAAAATTCGGAATGAAGACCCCGGGAGCAGGGTTTGAGGTGCAGAATGTAAACATGGATTTTCATTACAGCGATTTGTCAAATCAGCGCATCCCATCGGCTTACGAACGGCTCATCTATGATTCGATCAAAGGAGATGCAACCCTTTTTCCCCGAACCGAAGAGGTGCTTGTGGCCTGGAAGTTTCTGACGCCTGTGATTGAGGCCTGGAAAAACGAACATGAGGTGCCCCTCCATGGGTATCCTGCAGGGTCATGGGGACCGCGTGAAGCCGATGACCTGATTCAAGATAAAGAGATTACCTGGCGTTATCCGTGTAAAAACCTGTCTGACGACGGAATATATTGTGAATTGTGAACAGGAAGCGTGTAATTAAATTATTGGATTCAGTTGATGACCTGGCGGAATATTTCGCCTCGCTGTTGGTGTTTAATATCTTAGGAACACCGGAAAACAGGTCTTTTATATGGATGTTGTCCGGCGGGAACACCCCAAAGCTGGTTTTCAGGAAAATTGCAGCGAACTTCAGGGATGTGATAGACTGGGACAGGGTGAAGATTTTCTGGGGTGATGAGCGATGTGTGGGACCCGATGACGATGAGAGCAACTATAAAATGGCCCGCGAGAACCTGCTCGATCATATTCCGATACCCTCCTTCAATATATTCAGGATCAGGGGAGAGGCCAACCCGGTGGAAGAGGCTGTACGATACAGCCAGTTGTTCAAGCGGCATGTTCATCCGAACCAGGGTTTTCCACAGGCTGACCTGGTGATGCTTGGCATGGGCGAAGATGGTCATACGGCCTCTATTTTTCCTGCCAATATCGATTTATTCAAGAGCGATGCATTGTTTGAACCATCGGAACATCCGGAGACCCGGCAAAAAAGAATTACGGCCACCGGGATGATCATCAACCACGCGAAGGTGGTCGTCATGGTTGCCCCGGGTGAAGCCAAGGCTCCCAGGGTAGCCCAGATCATCAATCGTTTGGAAGGATGGGACCGGCTGCCGGCCGCCCGCGTGAAACCCGAAAACGGCGAAATGATCTGGTTGCTTGACAGGGAGCGGCCATGAAGAAATGACTAAATATATGTTAACCCCTTGCCCCATGCAGGGCGTATGGTAAAAAAACACACCTATGACAACCGAATTAACCAAGAGCAGTGGCTGGAAATCGCTGGAGAGCCATTTTCAGGAAATCAAAAACACGCCGATCCGCTCATTGTTCAATGAGGATAAAACCAGGGGAACGCGGCTGCGCGTGGAGGATCTGGGGATCTATTTTGACTATTCGAAACACCGGATCAATGATAAAACCTTGGAACTGTTGTTCCAGCTTGCGCGGGAACGCGGACTGGCCGATAAGATCGCCTCGATGTTTTCAGGTGAAAAGATCAACACGACCGAGAACAGGGCTGTACTCCACACTGCGTTACGGGCCCCCAGGGGATCGGTTGTCCTGGTCGACGGCGTGAACGTGGTTCCCGAAGTGCATGCGGTGCTTGAGCGCATGGCCTCGTTTGCAGGGAATATCCGCAGTGGAGAATGGAAGGGATATACCGGCAAGCCCATCAGGAACATTGTGAACATTGGCATTGGCGGATCCGACCTGGGCCCGGTGATGGCCTATGAGGCGCTTAAGTTTTATGCCCGGCGGAACCTCACCTTCCGGTTTGTATCCAACATCGATGGCAGTGATTTCGCGGAGGCGGTTCGTGATTTGTCGCCCGAGGAGACCCTGTTCATCGTTTCCTCCAAGACCTTCACCACCATCGAAACCATGACCAATGCCCGCACAGCGCGGAAATGGCTGCTGGACAAGCTGGTGAATCCCAAAGCGGTGGCCAGCCATTTTGTGGCTGTTTCGACCAATGCAAAAGAGGTTGGTAACTTCGGTATCGATACCCACAACATGTTTGGTTTCTGGGATTGGGTAGGAGGAAGGTATTCCATGGATTCGGCCATCGGGTTGTCGACCATGATTGCCATCGGTCCCGGCCATTTTTATGAAATGCTCGACGGATTTCACCAGATGGATGAACATTTCCGGAATGCGCCATTTGAAAGGAACATCCCGGTGATCATGGGGCTGCTGGGGATCTGGTACATCGATTTCTTCGGGGCGCAAACCCAGGCGGTACTGCCGTATGATAATTATCTCAAACGTTTCCCGGCCTACCTGCAACAGCTCACCATGGAAAGCAACGGCAAGCATGTCACCCTCGATGGGGAGTTGGTCGGGTACGCCACCGGAGCCGTTTACTGGGGAGAGCCCGGAACCAACGGGCAACATTCGTTTTACCAGCTGATCCACCAGGGCACCTCCCTCATCCCCTGTGATTTCATTGGGTTTAAAACCTCGCTGAACCCGCTTCCGCTTCACCAGGATTACCTGATGGCCAACATGATTGCGCAGGGAGAGGCCCTGGCCTTCGGAAAAACAGCCGAAGAGGTGAAGGCCGAAGGGGTTCCTGATAACCTTGCTCCGCATAAGGTTTTCGAAGGGAACCGCCCGTCGACCACCCTCTTCATGGAAAAACTGACCCCCGGAAACCTGGGTAAGCTGATCGCACTGTACGAACAGATGGTATATACCCAGGGCGTGATATGGGGCGTCAATCCATTCGATCAGATGGGGGTGGAGCTGGGAAAGGTATTGGCCATGAAGATCATTCCTGAATTGCTGGAGAAGGAAAAACTGTTGCGCCACGACAGCTCAACCAACAACCTGATCGGGTATTACCGGGAGTAGAACAGCGTGACTGCATTCCACGCTTGCGGCGAGGTTTTAATTTACAAAATAAAATCCAGGTAATTTTCCCTGTTGATAATTTGATAATTTGAACCATATCCTTCACTCCAACTGACAGGAATTCTTTTTTTCGACCTGCCTGATTTGATTTCATAGGCAAAAAAATCGGTCATTCGCTCCTCCACATAATCAATTTCGGTTCCGGCATAGGTTCGCCAAAAATAGCCATTGGCATTTTTTTGATTGTAAAGTAAATATTTACGTCGTTCAGCAATGATGAAATTTTCCCATAAAGCGCCGGTGTCGTTTCGTTCGCTAAGGGGTTTCATGTTGCCGATCAAGATATTGCGGATACCCGTATCGTAAAAATAGTACTTCTGCGACTTGCTGATCTCTTTGCGCGGGTTATGACTAAACGCAGGTAGTTTGAATATCACAAACGATTGCTCAAGCAGAAAAAGATATCGCTCTACCGTGTCACGATTCAACCCCAGTTTGTTGCCAAGTTCATGAATGGAAACCTGCGATCCTGTCTGATATGCCAGTAATCTTAACAGATCCCTGATCTTCAGCGGGTATTTAATCATCTCCAGTTCCAGAATATCTTTAAAAATAAATGAAGACGATATGTCGTGAAGATATTCTTCCCTGGCAGAAGAGTTCACGATATTGATAACTTCGGGATAGGATCCGAAGATTAACCGATCTTCAAGCTGATCATTCAGTTCAAAAGCATTGTTGATTCCTCCAAGTTCCTGCATGGACACAGGCAACAGGGTATAAATTTTTTTCCGCCCGGCCAGCGATTCCGACACCCGGCCCGAAAGCAGGAAGGAAGAGGAACCTGTTACCAGGATTTTTAATTCGGGCAATTCATCATGAAGAATTTTCAGGTTGATGCCTATTTCAGGAATTCGCTGCCCCTCATCAATAAACAACAATTCATAACCTGCCACCAGTGAGCGGAGCTTGCCCAGATCGCGGCTTGATAAAACTTCGAGATATTTTGACTGATCCGCATTGACCATCAGCGTTTTGAGGTCCATCTCCTGAATAACCTGCTTTGACAATGTTGTTTTCCCTGCCTGCCGTGGTCCGTAGAGCATAACAACTTTTCCAAGGTTACTCAAATCAGCAATCAATTGGGTTTTAATCAAACGATTGATTTCCATGATGGGTGGTATAAGCGGCACAAAAGTACAAATATTTATGGTCAACCACAAATATTAAGGTGAATATTGCTGGTCAACCGCAAATATTAAGGTGAATTTTGGTGGTCAATCGTACATATTGATCAGCCTGGTGGCGAGGTCCATGGGCTTGGCGGAGGTGGAATTGTAAAGGATTACGATGGTCACATTTTTCGACGGAAATCACATCCCATGATCTGCAAACATTTGATATGCAGATATTCAACAAGATCGGACAGATGATCTATGAAAAGAGGAAAATCAGGGTGCAGGGCCAATTTAAACAACAGATTGACCTGCGGCCCATCCCGGTAGGAATCTATACGGTAGTATTGCGCAGTGCGGAGGGCGTGATGTTAAGAAAAGTACTGATTTCACAATAATCAGTACTTTTCTTTTACAGTTCCAGGTTGGCCCGGCAATTGGAGCAAAGATGCTGATCTTTTTGATCGATATCCTCCACGTAGGTGCTTGACCGCATGACGCAGGTGGGGGTATGGCAGTGAATTAATCCAAGGGTGTGACCCAGCTCATGGATCACCTCTTTCCTTGAACGATCCAATAAAAACCGGTCATCGCTGATCATGCCATAATGTTCATTGCTGAACCGGTGAAGCGAGGCAATGGCAGTCTGCCCGCCTAAAAAGGCCTGTCCGAAGATAAAGGTAAGAATCGGTATGAAAAGATCCACATTGAATAACCCCAGGGTCTTTGCGGAACCCGGAAAGGATAACGAGTCAACCTGCTTCAGCAAGGTGTTCCCGTTGTATTGTCGCCGGGCGGGATCATAAAAGTCGCTCAGATCGATATGGCCCTCTTTGATTGAAACCGGGCAGCGAAATTCGTTTTTCACTGCCTCGGCGATCTTCTCAAGAAAATCTTTCTCGAAGTATCCAAAGGAGACCAGGGTGATGTTTTGCAGATTCATCAGGCATTCTTATTGATCTGCAGGTTTTAAATCGTATTTTTTGATCTTGTGATACAGCGTTACCCTGTCAACCTTCAAGGCCTTGGCTGCCCGGGAGATGTTCCAGCCGTACTTATCCAGGATTTGCTGAATGAAGGATTTTTCAAAATCATCGAGACTTTCGGCTGCAGGGTTCACCATGGTTTTTTCGAGGGGAAGGTCTTTCAGTCCTATTTTTTTGCCATTCCCGACAACAATGGCGCGTTCAATCATGTTTTCCAGTTCACGGATGTTCCCCGGAAAGTTGAACTCCTGCAGTCGCTTCAACGCAGATTGATCAATGGCCACAGGAGCTCTGTTCATCGAGGTGCAATATTTATTGATAAAATAATCGACCAGCAGGGGAATATCCTCGATGCGCTCCCTCAATGGAGGAATGTGAATGTTCACTACATTCAGCCTGTAAAAGAGATCCTCCCTGAAGGTTCCCTTTTCGACCATGCTTTTCAAATCCTTGTTTGTAGCGCAGATCACCCTGAAGTCGGAACTGATCTCTTTGTTCCCGCCTACCCGGATAAAGGTTTTCGATTCCAGCACCCGCAGCAGCTCCACCTGCATTTTAGTCGAAATGGTGGCAATTTCATCCAGGAAGATCGACCCGCTGTCGGCCATTTCAAAGCGGCCTTTGCGATTGTACATGGCTCCCGTAAAGGCTCCTTTTTCGTGGCCGAACAATTCACTTTCAAGCAGGCTCTCAGTCAATGCGCCGCAATGGACGCTGACGAACGGAAAAAATTTACGCGGAGAGTTGGAATGAATGGCCCTTGCAACAAGCTCTTTGCCGGTGCCGCTCTCGCCTGTTATAATCACAGAGGAGTTGGTTTGTGCGACGCTCTCAACCTCCCTGAGCACATTTTTCATCGCCTCACTGTTCCCGATCAGGTCCTCTACGTTCTCCAGTGAGATCACCTTTTTCTTCAATGATTCATTTTCATCTGCCAAAGAAATTTGCTTCGTGGCATTCCTGATCAAATGGGTTAAATCGTCGGGATCAAAGGGTTTGGTGACATAATCAAACGCACCGTCCTTCAAGGCTTTCACTGCAGTATCCACCGTAGCAAAGGCGGTCATCATGATTACAATTGAATCTCTTTTGAGTGATTTTATCCGTTTAAGCATTTCCAATCCATCCATTCCCGGCATTTTGATATCGGCAAGGATGATGTCGAACTGGTCCGATTCAAGCATGGTCAGCGCTTTCTTTGCGTTTTCGGCGCACTCCACGCGAAATCCGTCTTCAATGAACCAGTTTAACAGCGAATCCCTGACAGATTCTTCATCGTCAACAATCAGTATCGAGATCTTCTTCGCCATAGCTATGCTCTTTTAATTTTTTACCAATGGAATGGTTACAGATAAAATGGTTCCATGTCCCAGTTCAGATTTTACCTGTATTTTCCCTTTGTGGTTTTGCACAATCCCGTGTACAATGGCCAATCCCAGTCCAATGCCGCTGGCATCCTGTTTTGTGGAAAAGAAGGGCTCAAAAATATGGGGGATATCTTCAGGGGCAATTCCCAATCCGTTATCTGTAATTTCAAAGTTGACGGTATCCTCATTGGGATTTTTGGTCCTGATCGTAATCTCTCCGTTTTCAGTCGCCGCTTCGGATGCATTTACCAGCATGGCGACACAAGCCTGTTTAATCTGGTTCGGACTGCAATAAATTAAATCGGAATGGGCATTCAAATCGATGAGAAAATTAATATTGGCAATTTTAATGGGATGGGTCATTAAATCATACGTTTCCTGCAAAATTTCATGCAGATGTTTTGGCTCAAAATCATCCTGATCCTTCCTTGAAAAATCGAGCAGCCCCTTTACAATATCACCGCACCGTTTTGTTTCATTTTCAATCAGTTTCAGATGTTTGAGCATCGAATCCCGTTTGGATGTATACAATTCGGGGTTGCTCATCTGCTTATGCAAAAGCTTGGTGTAGATGAGAATGCCCGATAAGGGGTTGTTAATCTCATGTGCAACGGAGGAGGATAATTTTCCAAGTGACGCCAAACGCTCTACATGCATCAGTTCATTCTGGGCCGCTCCAAGTTCTTCCGATTTTTTCTGGACCTTGTACTCAAGCTGCTGCGACCAGTTTTCCAGCTCATTGGTGGCAGTCTGCAAATTATCAAGCATGGCATTGAAGGCCTCGGAAACCATCCGCATGTCATCCAATTGATTGGGTTTTATTTCAACCCGGGTACTTTTATCCCCGTTGGCAACCGCAATACTCACTTTTACCAAAGCGTTCAAGGGATCCTTAATCTTTCGGCGGGTGAAAAATATTAAAACCCCCGCGAGAAGTAAGGTAGAAAAAATAGCAAGGAGGAAAAACTCGGTTGACGATTTTGTCACTGCGGCATCCAGATTTTCCAGGGGAATCTTAATCACAAGCGATCCCAGCAGGATGTCGGTTGCCTTGTGGGCATGACATGAGCTGGTGTAACATGATTTTTCATTCAGAATGGGGGATTTGATCAGCAGATGCCTGCTGCGGTTATCGTTCTGGTTCATCTCACAATCACTGTTTACATCGATGATTTTGTAAGATTTGCCATTGGCAGGAAACATTGATTTGATGTTGGTGTGGCATTTGAGACAGTTGGGGTCGCTGTGGCTGTTCGTATCAATTGAAATGGTCGAATAAACGAGGTTGTCCTCGCTGTCGTACATGTTCACTTCATCGATACCAGGCAAGGTATTGATGACATCAAGGGTGTATTGCAGTGATTTTTTGTCGTTTTCGAGCATCGAATAATATAAAGCGCCCTCAACGATTGAACCGACATTGGTTCCGCTCTGGCGAATCATGGTGTTCAGGTAATCCTCATTGACTGATCTGAAAATGATGCTGAATGACACAAAAAGAAAAACAGACAATACAGTGATTATAAAAACAACCCTTCCGTAAATGGAGGAGCGGAATTTGACATACTTTTTAAAAATCCTGTTTCCTGTATTGTTTGTGTGTTTGGTAAAGAAAAACATAACACAAAGTTTGGAATATTGTTTTACTCTTTCATAACCAACAGGTTATTATTCATGGCAAAGTACAAAAAAAAACTGGTGTGCTGACACCAGTTTTAAAATAATCTTTGGCAAAAACCCAATCATGACTTTCATCAAGTTTCGTCATCATCTGTCGGGTGTTGGCAACCGGTAAAGGTTCAAAAATTCTTTCTGAAAGTCCTTCCAGGTCTCATCCGGCAAGGCTGAAAGCGAATGATCACATAATTCGCCTCCATCCTGCAGTATCACCATGGAAGCTTCAGGGGAGTTGTTTTTCATGGTCACGGCCAGGAAATCTTTGAACCGCAGCAGCTCCCTTTCCGACCAGATGGTTGCCTCTTCAGCCAGATAGCAGGATTTTGCCTCCGCAATCCAGTTTGAGGGTTTAATTTTATAAATCCACCCTTTGCCATAGGGGTCCTCGTTCAGGGTGCCGGGATGTTCATGAAGAATCGGGTTAGTCTCAACGATTTTTCCCGAAACAGGCGAAAAGATGGCGAGTAGTTTCCCGTTCTGATCGATTTCGGTCAGTAAATCTCCCTTATTGATCATATCACCCGGGTTTTTCAGGTGGCTGAACTTCACCTCACCGGTGATATGCAGCAGCAGATCATCGAGCCCCACCTTGGCGGCTCCCGATTTTTCCAGGTGCATCCAGGTGTGATTTTTTGAATAGAACAGTCCCTGAGGTATTCTTAAAATGTTTGCAGATAGAATACCCAGTGCGTTTTTAAGCTGCCTGGTCATCTTTACCTGTTTGTTCAACATGATCCAGAAGGGGATCAGCAAAACCAGAAAAGCAATGATGATCAGGTACTCCAACCCTTTGGTTGCGAAAATATCAGAATAGCTAAATCCGTCCATTTTTTTTGTTTTTATGCAAACACCTTTCCCGGTGCGTGCTGGTTAATTTATTTATTATCATGTGCCCAGGATGGGGAGTCGCGTAAAACAGGCATACGGGTTATGACCCACCTGAATATCCATATCTCTGTAAATATAACGGCCAGGGTAACCACCAGCTCCATCCAGGTAGGAACATACCGTATGGCCATATCCCACCGGAAACCGATGACAGTCACATTCAGCCTGTTCAGAATAATCCCAAGCATGGTGATGACGGAAGCAACTTTGATCATCGTGATGTTTTGGCTCCGGTAACTGTAAAAGAAGAGGATCATCGGCAAAAGTACAAACCCCAGCATCTCGAGGAGCCACCAGTAGCCCATCGGGGTGTTGAGCAGATCCCAGTTTTGTCCGTGAATAAAAACCAGCATCTGAAGAAAAAAGTAAGCAAACATGGCCCCGGCACAAATTTTTGATAATCCGATGACGATGTTTTTTTGTGAATGGTGATTTTTTTCACTGATCTGGCTGGAGAATACTTTGTGGCTGATGGATCCTTCAAAGATGACCATGGAAAGTCCGGCGAAGATACTCGACACAAAAAACATGATCGGAATAAATTCGGAATACCACAAAGGGTGTATTTTGTCCTTGGCCATGAGGTAAAGTGCACCCAGCCCCGACTGGTGGAGGGTAGAGAGGGTAATACCGAATATTACGGCGGCGATGGTCATGCTTGAAAGGATTTTCCGGGCTCTTTTTGCGCCCAGCCACTCTGCCACAGCCGGCGAAAATTCAATCAGTTCGGCGATCATATAGAGCAGGAAATGCCACGCCACAAGGAACAGAACGGAACTGGTTCCAAAACTATTTCCGATGATCGGATTGATGACATTCCATGGCCTTCCCAGGTCCAAAAGCAATGCCCCTGCATAAAACACATAGGCGAGGAAGCCGTTTAATACGGTTACCCTGACGATGGAATGATACTTTCGCTGGTTCAAAATATAGACCATAAAGGTGAGGACATAGGCGCCCCCTGCAAAGGCGACGCCGGTCACCACATCAAAACCGATCCATAAACCCCAGGGAATGTCCTGCGTCAGGTTTGTGATGGAGCCGAGTCCTTTCCAAAAGCGGATCACGATCAATATCAGCCCCAAAAGCATAATCGGGATGGAAATAATGTTAAAAGGGGTAAGGAATTTACCTTTTGGTTTCAACTCGCTTACCAGGAAACGCCAGATGGTCTTGCCATCACGATCCAGAGTTATTTGGTTGTTATTGCTCATCTTTGTTCTCCTCGTTAAGGTGGTTGTTTTTTGTGGACTGGTAAATTCCCAGCAGGAACGCCGGCACAAGAACAAATATGGAGGGCACGGCATAGAGGAATCCCGTTGTGAGGGCGGGATAGGATGCCTGTTGCAGGTTGTTGTTCATCCCCAGCTCTTCAAAGGGAACAGGAGAGAGGTAGAGCCATCCGGTTCCGCCGGCGGCATGTTCACCATAGATTTGATCGATGTACAAATCAGGCTTTTCAGAAATTCTCCGGTGGGCTTCATTGAGAAGATCCCTGCGTTTCCCGTACAGCAGGGCTTCATTGGGGCAGTTATAGGCACAGGCAGGAGGCTCACCGGTTTTAAGCCGTTCAAAACACATGTCGCATTTTTGAATTTTCGGATTTACGCTGTGATATTCAAACTTCGGACTGTCGAACGGGCATGAGACCATGCAATAACGGCATCCCATGCATTTATTGCCATCCCAGGTCACTGGTCCCATCGTGGTCTTGTGCATGGCCTGCGTAAGGCATGCCGCCACACAGGCGGGTTCATTGCAATGCATGCATTGCCGTTTGCTAAAAACTTCCCCTTTAGAAGTTTTGTAGGAATTTATCACGGTGTTGCAGGTGTCGCTGGTCTTGCGATTTGCCTGAATTTCTTTTGTGGGTAACGGTTCCGGCAACCCATGCGCGTCGGCACAGTCAAATTCGCAGCCCCTGCAGCCCTTGCAGCGGGCCGCATCATACAAGATCCCATAAAATTCCACATCGTTGTTTTTGCCCCTGGGTGCGGCAACAGCATCCTTTCCGACGGCAAGTGTTATTCCTGTAACACCCAGCAGCTTGAAAAAGCCTCTTCGGTTTAAGCCCATAACGGAATAATTTAGTGTGTTATAACTTTGAGAGTTGAACGCATGATTATCTTGCGGTATCAATGAATTTTGTTTGAAAATCCTCCCATACTTCAGGTCCGAGATCAGTCAGGATACTATCCTTCAGCGCACCGCCATCCTGAAGTGCAATGTGTGCATATTGCGGTGTTTGTATCATAATGACCGTCGCAAAAAAATCTTTCAACCGCGTGAATTCATCCTTCAACCACGCTCTATATTGTTCGGCCATGGATAAAAACTGGATCTCCCTGATCCAGTTTGCAGGTTCAATCAAATAAATCCAACCATCGGCGTAAGGAGAAGAATTGATGGCGGATGAATTTGATATCAGGGTCTGGTTGGATGCGGTGATGGTGCCCGAAACCGGGGAATAGAGCGTCAGATGTTTTCCATTCTGGATTATCGTGAGCAAAGGATCACCTTTTTTTATCTTCACGCCGGCAGGTTTTAAACCCACGCGTGACAGCGGACCTGTGATATGCTGCATGAAATCATCGATTCCAACCTTCACGGCGCCATCTTTTTCCATGAAGGCCCAGATATGTGTTTTGTCAAAATAGAGTCCCTTGGGAACAACTACGGAATTTTCATCAAAGGCTGAGGAGAGGGCGGCCTGGGTATTGGAAACAGCCACTCTTTTATTTCTGATGTTACGTGCCACGGCGCTTACAATGATGCCAACCACAGCCAGAGCAAGAAAAATCAGAAGGACCATCTTCGCAATGGCAAAGGAGTCAGTTTTCGGTTCGATAATAACTGCAGAATTGGTCAGCTTATCCAATTGTGTTTGTCTTTCATTGTATACGAGATCGCTGAACCCGTATTGGCCGAGGAACTGCTGCCCATCGGTGAGCGCCCATCTCAGAAAGGCCACCTCCTGTTCATTGGATGGCCTGGCAGAAGAAACAGCGTAGATATGTCCGGATAAAGTATGGGGATATTTCCCGATCCATACTCCACGGGAGAAAGATTCCAGATCAGCATAAATATTTTCCATGTAATCAATTTTCCCGTTCCCGTTTCTATCGATGGGCACCAGTTTGATATGCTCGGCCAGACGTAGGTTTTTGGGATCGATTATGTCAACCAATTTGCAAAAGCCCAGGGCATTCGGGTCTTTTTGAATTGCAGCAACCATCTCTGCACCACCCGCTTCCTGAATTCCCGCCGTCTTAAGCTGACTGATGTTCAGAAAAGCGGAGACCCCTGCTTGAACTGATGCATCATTTAGCATATATGCATGAACAGGACTTGTTTGTGCGTTGCCAAGGATCATGCCCCAGTTTTGATTTTCGGGTTTTCCGAAGATCCTGGCCAACCCTTCGGCCGTAATACCTTTCCGGCCTATTTCATCGGCCAGCGGATTTTCGGCATTCATAACCGGCACGATCACATCGCGGCCAATCACCATGTTCCAGTTCACCTGTTTGTCAGAGGCCGCAAACGATCCATCAGAGATAAAGCCGATCCCTGCATCACTGCCCAGCAAACCCGGCAAATCCTTATCCTCAGATTGAATGACCTGAATGTTCATTGCTGGATTTAACTTCCCGTATTCGATGGCCCACTTCGTCGTCAGATTAAATAAATCCGGCGTGGTGTACACCTGTATCGACCCATCCTGTGAGGGGTTAGTTCCGGTTACTGCTTCGTTACTGCTTGCGATACTGACACTTAACAGTAAAATTCCGATAAGTAAAAAGATCCTGGTTTTCATGATTTCCTGCTTTTATTTTAATAACAAAACATGATACTCAACAATAATGCCAAACAACAATTATGAATGTAATACACAGAAAATCAGTTTAATAAACGATAAGGTGTTGAGGAAATATACATTCGGGGGTGTTGAATAATACAACATGTTTAAATTACAACGCATTCACCGCGCTGTTTCACAGTGATTTAAGTAGAGTGTATATAAAATATACACATGTTGAAAATATCAACACAAACAGCTGTTTTCTCACTGTTCATGACCATAATTGGTTGTAATTTATCTCTGTGGGCATCTTGAATAATTTAGTTAAATTTTCTAGTGTTTAAAGGGGTAATTCAGTATAAAGCATTAAACAATTTGTTAGCTTTGTTGTCCAATGCCTTCTTGTACAGCAAGGGAGAAAATTACTTTCTTGTAATAACCAAATAATAACAGACCACATCATGAAAACAATGTTACCAAAACAAGTGAGCCCGGTCATTTCCAGGGTTTTTTCAACAGTCGTCATCTTCTTTGTTCTCAGCTTTTTACCTGGAACAATCCATGCCCAATGGAACCCCAACACCGCTGTTAACATCCAGATTTCCAGTCTTACTGTTGCAGATATGCAGCAGGCCGCCACAACCGATGGCAAAACCTGGATTGCTTTTTATGCCCAGGTTGGAAGTAATTATAACATGATGGCCCAGCTGATCGATGCCGATGGCTATAAACTCCTTGGAAACGATGGAGTGCTTGTCAACAGTCATACTTCAGGTTCAGCCACCTATGTATTCAACATATGTTTAGACGCCTCAAACAACCTGATCATTGGGATGCAGGATGAAAGGGAGGCAGGAAACATGCAGGCGGTAACCTATAAGGTCTCACAGACCGGCGCCATGCTGTGGGGGGCCGATGGCCTCGTCCTGGGCGGTGGCCTTGCGCCCTATCCGGCCAGTTTAAGCACCGGGGAATGTATTATTGCCTGGAATGAGACCAACAGCAACACCCTTAAGCTTCAGAAGATCACCACCGGCGGAACGCTGGCATGGACAACCCCGATTTCGGTCCTGGTTGGTTCAACAAGGACCACCCGCGGGCAGCTCATCGGAATTTCAGGTGGAAAATTCTCCATAGTTTTCCAGAAATCAGCATCCGGGGTATACACATCCCTTTATGCCCAGGCGTTCGATAATTCAGGAACCGCGCTGTATGCACCCGTGCAGATCTGTAACGAGACCACCGCTGCCTACAGGTATTATTCCCTTGCAGCGGAGGGCGACACCACATACTATGGCTATTACAGCTCCACCGGCAACCGATTTAACTCCTACCTGCAGAGGATCAACCCCGACGGAACCATACCCTGGGGGATGAATGGTTCGAATTTCAATACCTCCACCGGTACAAACAACAGTTACCAGATGACCACAAACATCAATATTACACCTGGTTCAAACTATGTTTGGTCGGTATGTACCTTCAGTGACCCGAATCAGACCGTATACGGGATCTACATTCAGAAATTCCTGAAAACAACGGGCGCCAGGCAGTTTACCAACACAGCCAAAGTGGTTTATCCGATCGGAAGCAACATGTACACACAGGCCGGGGCTCTTGCCCTTGTCAATGACGCACCCATGTTCATGTATTATACCTCCAATTATAAAATTTATGCCACCAGGCTTGATGAAACCGGGAATTTCGTGTGGCCGGGCAACCAGGTAGAGATAAGTTCAACCACAGCGACGGGCGGAAACGGTAAAATGCGTTACGGATTTACCCCGGTGGGTCCGAACAAGTGTGCCGGTACATGGACCGAGAAAAGAGGGAGTAATTACAATGGATATGCGCAGGGGATTTCAATAGGCGGGCTCACGGGCGTGGCCGTAGCCACCCAGGGAGGTGTCCCTGCCCAGATAACCACAGACCAGGGGACACTGCAGCTTGTTGCCACAGTATACCCTTCAACGGCCAATCAGGCCGTTACATGGAGCATCGTCCAGGGAACAGGGGGCGCAAGTATTGACGCCAACGGGCTTGTGACCGGAATTTCAAATGGTACTGTTTATGGGGTTGCCACATCCGTGCAGGACACCACGGTTTCGGGTTCCATTCTCATCACACTCACCAACCAGAGTGGTGTGGCGCCTACCGTAGTGACGCTACCTGCATCAGATTTCACCTCCAGTACGGCCGTCATCAATGGCACGGTCAATGCAAATAACTTTTCCGCTGATGTGATCTTTGATTATGGCACCTCTGTTTTCTATGGTCAAACAGTGCCCGGGAATCCTCCCACGGTTACAGGGACTTCAACTACATCGGTTTCTGCAGATCTCTCAGGCCTCACGCCCAACACCTTGTATCATTACCGGATCAGGGCAACAAGTGCAGCAGGAACATCAAACGGAGCCGGTCTCACATTTTTAACCGGAGGGGTGGGAGTGAACGATAAAAATCCCCCAACCTTTGATATCTATCCTGTTCCAAACGACGGACTTTTCAACATCTCATTCAGCAGTGATCAGGAGTTATCCTGCAAACTTGAAATATATAACAGTCTGGGTGTGAGAGTTTACGGTGCAAAAACAATGGCCCTAAGCAGAAACAGGGTTGAGCAGGTCGATCTGCGCACGCTCCCAAGCGGTGTCTATACAATCATTTTGCGTACTGCCGACAGCAATGTGGTGAGAAACGTGATGGTAAACAGATACAGATAAATGTAATATCCGTGTGGCCATGAATAATAAATTATTAGCACATGAACGTTTCTGGAGAATTTAAAGTAATCGACTTGCTGAAGCTTTTGGTTTTGGCATGTTCAATCTGTGTACTGCCATTTACGGCATTCACCCAATCCTCATCCACCCCCGTTATTTGTTATGGATCGCCCATCCAGCTCAGTTGTGATGGAGGAACAGTGACCGGCTGTGGTACGGCAGTAAGTTACGCATGGACGGGCCCATTTGGATTTACCTCAAATCTGCAAAACCCTGTCATAACTGTTGGAAATACAGGATATCCTGCAAATCCTGCCACCATGCAGACCAATACCTATAACCTTACCATTGTTGTTGGAGGAATTCCGCAAGTGGGTTCAACCACCGTTACGGTCAAACCTGCACCCGCACCATCCATAACCGGGACAGAAGCAATATGCCCGGCCAGCAGTGGAATAATCTATTTCACTGAATCAGGGATGGCAGATTATGTATGGACGATTACCTCCGGCGGGATCATTACCGGAGGCCTTGGAACAAATGTCATTACGGTAAACTGGTTGTCGTCAGGTACACAAATCGTCACGGTGAATTATACCAATGCTTCTGGATGCCGGGCCAACATTGCCACATCAAAAACAATTACTGTCTGGCCGACACCGACCCCTGTGATAAATGGGCCTGTCAGTGTTTGTAATGGGGCCACGACGACCTATTCTACCGAGCCAGGCATGACCAACTACCAATGGACGCTTTCTTCCGGAGGGACGGTTATTTCGGGGATCAATACCAACACCATTGTAGTAAACTGGAATACCATTGGTTTTCATACCATCACCGTAAGTTATATCAATGCCTCCGGCTGTCCGACATTGACTCCAACCATTAAGAACGTGGCGGTAAATATCTCGCCGACACCCACGATTTCGGGGTCCAATTCAACATGTTTGGGTGGTACAATCACCTTTACAACCGAAGCAGGGCAGGCACTTTATCAGTGGACAGTCAGCGCCGGGGGGATCATCACCTCCGGGGAGTTCACCAACACTATTTCCGTCAAGTGGAACGTGGCAGGTTCCGGGACAGTTTCGGTTAACTATACCAATACGAATAACTGTTCTGCACCTCAACCGGCAACAAAGACCATCACGGTTTATCCACTCCCTGTTCCTGTGATTTCAGGGCCCCTAACTTCCTGTTCCGGCACGACAGGAGTCGAATATTCAACTGCCTCCGGGATGACCAATTATATCTGGAATGTCTCCTCAGGTGGTACGATTACTGCAGGCAGCGGAACCAATACGATCATAGTGACATGGAATTTGGCTGGCAACCAAACGGTATCTGTTAATTATACGAATGCCATCGGATGTGCCGCCGCAACGCCTACATCACAAGCCGTGGTGGTATCTCCGACTCCGGTTCCAAGTATCATCGGTAACGGAAGCTCGTGCGTGGGTACGACAGGGCTTGTTTATTCGACGGAAGGGAGTATGTCAGGTTATCTTTGGACCATCTCCTCCGGCGGTACAATTACATCAGGGCAGGGGAGCTATAGCATCCATGTAACGTGGATCGAGCAGGGGGCACAAACCCTGACAGTTAATTATACGACTCCGAGCGGGTGTACTGCGGGAACCCCAACATCTAAAAGCATTACGGTTAATCCTTTACCGGTGCCGACCATCAGCGGAAGTGAGTTTGCATGCATCACCGAAAATACAACCCACGTGACGGAAGGTGGCATGACAGGCTATCAATGGACAATTTCATCCGGAGGAACCATACTTTCGGGAGGAGCCACCAACAGTATAGTGGTTCAATGGACAACACCAGGACAAAAAACGGTATCAGTAAATTATACGTCACCCACAGGATGTACCGCGGCGGCGGCTACTGAGAAAAACGTGATGATATCAGCGCTGCCTGTTCCGGTCATTACAGGAAATACATCGGTATGCCAGGGCTCAACCGGAGTTACCTACACGACTGAAGATGGTATGACAAACTATTCCTGGACGATAAGTCCCGGAGGTACGATCACTTCCGGCTCAGCCACCAATGTCATTACGGTTACCTGGAATGCACTCGGACTTCAGCAGGTTTCGGTTAATTACACCAATGTGTATGGTTGTTCTGCAGTCAATTCTACCGTCTTACCAGTTACCGTGAATCCACTCGCCATTGCCACCATTACGGGATCTAATTTTGTTTGTGCGAATTCCGGAAATTACACCTACAGCACCGAGCAGGGAATGCAGAATTATTTATGGACTGTGACTTCCGGAGGAATTATCGTCGGGGGTCATGGTACAAACTCCGTACAAATTAACTGGTCTGCTGCCGGAAACCAGTCTGTTGGCGTGGCTTACACCAGCCCGGCCGGGTGTACTACCGTGCCTGCCACCATGAATGTTACAGTCAAAGCGCTGCCCGATCCCCATGGGCCCATATCGGGTGATACGATTGTATGTAAACCACAAACAGGCGTAATCTATTCAGTGGCACCGATCCCCAATGCAGAAGGATATGTTTGGAACGTTCCGGTATTTGCCAATATAACCAGTGGAGCCAATACCAACATCATTACAGTGGATTTCGGGACTACCGTTCAGTCGGGGAACGTTTCAGTATTTGGCATCAATTCGTGTGGGAATGGCCCCAATACACCCTTATTGCCTGTGATGGTAAATCCGGTTCCGGAAACGCCCCATGTAACCGTGAATGCACCTGACACCTTATTGTCAAGCGCGCTCACAGGCAATCAGTGGTACCATGAATACGTTCCAATTCCAGGGGCAACAGAGCCGGTTTACCTTGTTACCGCGATCGGAAGGTATTATGTGATAACCACGCAAAATGGTTGTGTTTCTGCTCCTTCTAATGTAGTCTATATTTTTCCTGTTGGGATGGAAGAGGGAGTCGATTATAGTTTGAAACTCTACCCCAACCCGGCCGACGATGAAGTTACCGTTAGCCTTACCCTTACGGGGCTTGACGAAATCTTATCCATCAAGTTGGTAAACAACCTCGGGCAGGAGTCCCGTATTCTGCCTGAAACTATCGTTAAGGGGGAGATCACAAGAATCCTCCATCTCGGGAATCCGCCCGATGGAATTTATCATCTGGTCCTGCAATTTGGGAATCACAAGGTCATCAGGAAGCTGATCATCATCAACGAGTAAAGAAATGGTGCAGGGGGAACCTTCTGCAAGTTACATTTTGCCTAACATTTTTTCGTTGAAAGCCTCTTCCCCGATATGTTCTATACCAGCAATCATCTTGTTGGTGACGGAAACGATGTACTCTTTCTGTTTCTGGAAGTGGATAAACATGGCAGCCAGATTAATGGCCGGTTCAATGCCTTTGGGATTACGGAAGATGACCATAAAGAACATCTTCCAGTAATAATAGGCGGTGGCTTTTGAAAATCCAGCCTTTTTACAGACCCTCAGGAAAGAACGCATATAAATGAGCCAGGTTTTGAAATCGGGCTTGTGTTTATAGGCTGTGTTTGCCTTCAAACCCGTGTATATTACCCGCTGATAGTAGTTCGATGGCTTAAAAATAGCTTCAATGATCTTTACATATTTCTTCAGGATTTCAATGCGGGAAGTGACGGTCAAAAAGTTTAATCCACTGGTCATCTGATCAATGTCGTCATCCGTCACCGATTTGGAATGATAGTGAAATAAACGGTCTTCCGCTGCAAGGCGCCTTGTGAGCTGCGTGTTGGGCAGTGCATAGAGCAATCCGATCATGGCCATGCAGATGCCTGATTCCTGAATGGAGTTGATCATCTGATCGGCAATTTGCGGCCGGTCGCTGTCAAAACCCAGAATATATCCACCATTGCTGACCATTCCATAGGAGAGAAGTTTCTTTACGGCATCTTCAATGGATTTATCAACATTCTGATTTTTTTTGTTCAGGGCCAGTGTATCGTTGTCGGGTGTTTCGATACCCAGGAAAACATACCGGAAGTCAGCCTCCCTCATCAGTTGAAGCAACTCGTCGTCATCTGCAAGATTAACGGAGGCTTCAGTGGTAAAGAAGAAGGGATATTTTCTTGCTTTTGTCCATGTGATGATCTCTTTTAACAGATCCTTTACCTTTTTTTTATTTCCGATAAAGTTATCATCCACCATGTCGATATGTCCGCGATAGCCTAAATCGTAAAGCGCCTGTAATTCAAGTATTACCTGTTCATTGGTCTTGTATCGCGGAATCCGTCCGTACAGCTCGATAACATCACAAAATTCACAATTGAAGGGGCATCCCCTTATAAATTGCAAGCCAATCATGATATAATCGGTGAAGCGGATGAGGTCGTAGCGAGGAACCACGGCCTCCAGCATGTTTGCCCTGTCGGGAGAAACATATTTCCCGGATCTGATCCCTTTTTGAAGGTCATTGAGGAACATGGGGATCGTGATCTCTCCTTCACCGAGCACAAGGAAATCGGCATCTTTATAGAGGTCAGGTTGTGAAGTGGGATCCGGCCCGCCAACGACTACCGTGCAACCCAGGTTGTGTGCCCGTGTAATAAGATCAAGCATGCTGTTCTGCTGGGGCAGCATGCCGCCAATACATACCAGGTCGGCATTTTGGAGGTGCTCATCCAACAAGGGTTCCACATTTTCGTCGATCAGCTTGAAATTCCAATGCTGCGGCAACAGGGCCGCTACGGTAAGCAGTCCGAGCGGAGCAGCCGGGTATTTCTTCCCAACCATTTCACAAACTTCACGATAATTCCAGAAACTGTAAGCCGAAAATTTTGTCTGTACCAGCAAACAATTCGTTACTCCACCATGCAAATCCTTCATAAATACCTCTGCATCAAAATTTCTGCAAAGGTAGTGAAAAAACGGATATTATTTGTTTGAAACGACCGTTGGCGCTTCACTTTTCAGCGACCGGAGTATGAGCGCAAAATAGAGCAGAAGAACGCCAAACAAGAGGGCCAAAATGCCGATGAGGATGCCCATGAAAACAGCCCAGCCGAAGGGATTGAACAACAAAAGAATTCCCAGTCCGATGGTTAGCAGGGCATTGAAAAGATGTATGTTTTTATTTGAGATGTTCCCTTTGATGTTTACAATGATCACGAGTTGGATGATCCCAATGATGATGGCCCAGATTCCGATCAGGAGTAAAAAGAGGGCCAGGGTCGCCTGGGGGAAAAGGATAAGTGCCAATCCAATCGCACCGCTGGCGATGGCTTCCATGAGGATCATGGCTGCATCTTTGTCTTTCCTGATGTTATTGATCCCGAATATCAAAAGAATTACCCCCCCGGCCAGAAGCAAAATACCGAAATATTTAACCAATGTAAGAATGGTTTCCTGGGTGAAAAACATCAGCAACAGACCAAAAAGGACGAAAATCAGCCCGTTGATCGCCAGGAACCACCAGTTTTTAAAACGTTTTGTTTCCATATGAATTTTATTTAAAGAGATTATAAAAGAATTACCCCTGCAATTTATGTCACGTGTCACGCGTCACGTTTTTTGCGTCACGCGTCACGGTATTGGTCTCATGATCACCTTCACCTCATTTTTCCCGGAGAGAATCTTTCGGGCATAGTCGTGAACCGACTTCACATTCAGGGTCTTAACCTTGTTTTCAAACCCGCTCAAATAATCCATTCCAGTGAAATAGTAATCAAACAGGAGGCTGCTCCAGAAGGTGTTTTCCTTCAAATCCTCCGGACGTTGTTTCAGGAAATATTCCTGTGCCTTTTGCAGGTCGGTTTCCAAAGGTCCGTTGTCAATCAGGTTCGTGACTTCCCGTTGAACGATCCCAACCAGCTTGTCAGCTTTAAGCGGATCGGTATCGAAACTTACGTTGAGAAAAAACCCTGATTCAGGATAGTTATTCAGGGAGTAGGAGGTTCTCACACTATAGGCGCCCCCTTCATCTTCACGTATCGATTGCACATAGCGAAGTTCGAGCATATGCCGGATGGCGGCCCCCATCAATTTATCATCGGCTGTGTAATTGCATGTGCCGTTGAGATTGTAGAATATCGAAGTGCGGGGTGTTTTATTCTCACGTTTGAAATCATTTACTACCTTTCCTTTGGGAGGCCTGACGCCATCATCTTTGAACGTTTCAGTGCGGTTAACGGTTGGCAGTGAAGCCAGATATTTCTCAAACAGTGGCTGAGTCTGTTCAGGGTTGATTTTACCGACAAAGAGGAGGGTAAAATTCCCGGGATCGGCAAAGCGTTCATGGTAGATGGTCTGAATCTTCTCCAGGCTCACTTCATCCAGTACTTTATACGATAAAGGCACTGCCCGCGGGTTATGGTTGCTCATCATCACCGCGATGGTATCGTTCATGGCTGTTCTTGGCTCGGAAGCCGCGTTGATATAATTTGATTTCACCTTTTCCATCCAGGTTTTATAATCCGTGGCATCCCACCGTGGATTGGTAAAGGACAGATGGATAAGCTGAAGCGCTGTTTCCAGGTCTTTGGGAGAGGTGCGGGCAGATATTAAATCCTGGTCATCGGTTAATCCAAGGGATACAGAAGCCCGTTTTCCAGCCATCATTTTATTCAGGTCGGTCCTTGAAAAACCTGCGATACCCATCTGTGCAACTGCATCGCTAAACAGATCTGCGGAATGAATCAGATCCTCTTTCAGCAGCGAGGTTCCTCCGGAAGAATAGCCGCGCATCATCAGCTCGTCTTCTTTGAATTCGGTAGGTTTAAAAATTATGCGCATCCCGTTCGACAAGACCCATTCCGTGGTTCCGAAGGTTGTATTGGCCGATATTTTTACCACTTTTCCTGGTTTAGGATCCTGTTCCATCAGATTTTTCCCCGCCAGGGCATCAACATAAGGTTCGATCTTCGCGCTTTTATATGTATCCAGTACAGTTTTAATTTCAGCTGCGGAAGGCAGGGTAATCCCGGGTTTATCCGGTCCGGTGATGGTAACCACCTGGTTGTCGTTTCTGACATACTTCCTGGTTTCAATATTTACTTCATCGAGGGATAAACCCGGCAGCATTGATTGGGCGAAGGCATATTCAAATTCGATTCCGGGATTTGGATTGTTGGTAAGAAAATAGGAGACATTGGCTGAAACCAGCTCCCGGTTCTTCCTTTTGTCGCGTTCCATGTAGCGGGATTCATAGTTGCGCATCATATCGGCCTTGGCCCGTTCAAATTCAGGAGGTGTGAACCCGTAACGGTTCATCCGCTCCATCTCTGTGAGCAGGGCGGTAAGCGCTTTGATCGACTCATTGTTGGCCGCTTGGGCCATGCCAATAAATGCATCTTTGGTACGGGTATATTGTCCGTAATAACAGCGGGCAAAGAGGAAGGGCGGATTTTCCTTGTTCGCCCGTTCGCTCATGCGCTGTCCGAACATGCTGTTGATAAGGCCACGGATGAGCTGCCGGCGCATATATCCCAGGTTCTTATCACTGTCCTTGGTGGCGTCGTGTTTATAGTACACACTGACCACCGTGGAGGTTGCCTCTTTGTCGGTAGCAGTTCCAATCAGCGGCTCAGCGTTATCCGGCAATTCGTATTCTTCCTTGGGCGTGGGATTTTGCACCTTTGGAATTTCGCCGAACACTTTTTTAATCCTGGCCTCCATCATAGTTTCATCAAAATCGCCGACCACGACGATGGCCTGTAAATCGGGCCGATACCATTTTTTATAAAAGTTTTTAATGGTCTCATATTTAAAATGGTTAATCACCGCAGTATCGCCGATTACATTCCGGAGGGCATACTTTGAACCCTTGTAAATCACGGGGGCCAGTTCGTTGCCCATGCGTTCGCCTGCCGATCCATACATACGCCACTCCTCACGTATAACGCCTCGTTCCAGGTCAATCTCTCCGGGTAAAAAGGATATATATCCCGACCAGTCGTGGAGGATCATCAAAGCGGTATCAACGATTCCTTCGCGGAGAAAGGGTACATTCGAAAGATTATACACCGTACGCTCAAGTCCGGTAGAGGCATTGACATTGGTGCCAAATTTCACGCCGATCGTAGCAAGATAATCGAGAATCCCTTTCTTTGGAAAATTATCGGTTCCGTTAAACGCCATATGTTCCGTGAAATGCGCCAGTCCGTTCTGATTGTCATCCTCAAGGATCGCTCCTACATTATGGGCGATGTAGAATTCCCCGCGTTTTTCGGGCATTTTATTCACACGGATGAAATAATGCATCCCGTTTTCAAGTACGCCGGTCTTCACGTTCGGATCAAGGGGCGGCATTTTACGGAGATCATATTCTTGTCCAATGATCCATGAAGAGATGCTGAACATCATAATCAGCGTCAATGTATAACGCAGCAAGGTCTTTTTCATGCGGAGTTGGTATTAAAGTAATTAATTTACTGATATAGAAAGCGTTTTATGCTTCTTTTGGGTGTTTTTTCAAATTCCGCCGGAGCAATCTCAAAATCGGCAATGCGCATATATTTTGGCATGTGGTGATTCAGGTCATGGATATATCCCTTGAATATTCCTGGTATCTGTTCGCGGGTGGCTCCTGCTTTTTCAAGGGCATCAAAATCGGGATAGATCAGGGCCACGAGTTTGTGATCCCGATCAATGACCAGTGATTCCATTACCATAAAACGGTTGTTCAGCACGGCTTCGATCTCCTCGGGATAGATGTTCTTCCCGGAGGGACCAAGAATCATGCTTTTGCTCCGTCCTTTGATATAAATATTTCCGTGGCGGTCCATGACGCCGAGATCACCGGAATGAAGCCAGCCCGATGCGTCTAATACCGCCTTTGTGGCCTCTTCATTCTTGTAATACCCCAGCATCACATGGTTCCCACGCATCAGGATTTCACCCGACACATGGGATGGATTATCAGAGTCGATGCGGACTTCAAGTTCATCAACCGCCCGGCCTGAGGCACCCAGCTGGGTCGTGTTCCACGATGCATAGGATATCAGTGGACCACATTCAGTCATGCCATACCCTACCGTAAACGGGAAGTTCATTTTTTTGAAGAAATGTTCCGCTTGCGCATTGAATGGGGCACCCCCGATCACCAATTCACGGAAATTCCCACCAAAAACAGCAACCATTTTATCTTTTATCTTCTTGTAAATCAGTTTATTGATAACAGGAATGTTGATCAGTATTTTGATGGCCGGCTTGCGCAGCGCAGGGATGATCTGTGATTTAAAAATCTTTTCAATCACCAGGGGAACCGAGAGAATCAGGGCAGGGCGGATCTCCTGGAAGGCCTGCATGATGATCTTGGGCGAAGGGGTTTTGGTGAGAAATGTAATGTCACACCCCAGGCTGAATGGAAAGAGAAACTCAAATGCACATCCGTAGGTATGGGCCAATGGCAGAAAGGAGAGTATTTTATCCCTTGGATTTAAGGGCATGTTCCGATGGGCATAAAGAATGTTGCCAAGGAGGCTCTTGTGTTGCAGCACCACTCCTTTGGAATATCCTGTTGTTCCTGAAGTATAACTGATTACAGCAATGTCATCAGCCTGGGATGAGGGAAAGCTGAGCATGTCAGGAGTAATCCCTGATGCAGGAAGCTGGATGCCCACAAATTTAGACGGGGTTGGATTGCGGGAAAAGAGGATGGAATCATCCTGGATCTTCACGATATGGCTAACCTGCAACATGGCTTCCGGATCGAGATCTTTAAAAATCGTATCTTCTACGAACAGGATGACCGAGTCGGAATGGGTGACAATGTAATGGACATCGGCCGCTTTAAAATCGGGAAGAATGGGAACGATCACCGCCCCATACGTTACGGTAGCCAGATAAATCATGCACCAATGGGCTGAATTTTTGCCTAAAAGCGCGATATGATCCCCTTTTTGAATACCGGCTGCCTTGAAAAGCGAATGAACGTTTACGATTCGTGCGCCAATTTCTTTGTAAGTAAAAGACTCTCCGCCGTAGTCAGATAAAGCGGTAAGGTCCCAGTTGTCGCGTATGGCCGCCTCGAAAAGCGCAATCAGATTTGTAGATTTGGAAATCATAGGGATATGGTTTGAAGAGTACGAAGTTCGAAAAAATTCCTGTCAATCAGCCATTTTTATGAAAAAATGTTAGGGAAAGATCCCAACCCCTTGATATTTTCCAAAGTTCTGTTAAGTTTGCAGGATCATTTAAACTGCAAGCCATGAAGAAGTTTTTATATTGGACCGTTGCCCTGCTGGTTGTTGTTCTGACTGTTTTTATCTATTGGAAATACGTTTATACCTATGGAGAGGGTTACCGTGCCGGGATGTTACAGAAATTCTCTTATAAGGGTACCATCTTCAAAACCTACGAAGGTGAATTGATCCTGAGCAGTATCAAGAGCAATCAGGATGTGTCGCTGGCATCGGAAAAATTCTTTTTTTCGGTTGAAGACAAAGCAGTGGCGCAACAGATTCTTCAATTGGAAGGATTTATGGTGGTTTTGCACTACAAAGAAAAAAACGGAAGACTGCCCTGGCAAGGTGATACAAGATACCTGGTCGACAGTGTGAAGGTCCAAAAATGATACATAAACCATGGAAACCATTTTGAGATTTAGACACGAAGACCTGATGGACTTCGTGGTACGATATATGAGTAAACTGGGTGTATCTGCAGAGGATGCTAAGATTGTCGGGGATGTCCTTATTTGCGCCGACATCCGCGGAGTAGAATCACACGGGTTGCACCGCCTCGGTTCCTATTACGGGAACCGTATCAGCAAGGGCTGGATAGATCCCCTCACTCCGTTTAAGATTATCAGTGAAACGCCATCCACGGCACTTATTGATGGGGGCAACGGGTGCGGGCAGGTGGTTTCGCACAAGGCGATGAAGTTGACCATTGAAAAGGCAAAAAACTCAGCCATTGCTGCCATAACAGTGCGCAACAGCAACCATTACGGCATTGCAGGGTATTATGCCATGATGGCTTTGAAAGAGGATATGATCGGTATTTCACTGACCAATTCCCAGCCCCTGGTTGCGCCTACCTTTGGCAGGACAGCCGTTCTCGGAACCAATCCGATTGCCATGGCGGCACCCTCCGATAAGGTATACCCCTACCTGCTCGATATGGCCACCAGTGCAGTGGCCTATGGCAAGATCCAGGTTTATGAGAAAAAACATGAACACATCCCGATCGGATGGGGGATCGATGAGCAGGGATTGCCCACCAATGATCCCTCGCTCATAAAACCTGGCGGACACGGCGCGCTGCTGCCTCTTGGGGGAATGGATATCACCGCAGGATATAAAGGATATGGATTGGCGGTTTTGGTTGAAATTCTGTGCTCTGTATTGTCAGGAGGCAATTATCTGACCCAGGTTGGAGGACCAGGAAAGCCTGAGCCTACAGGGGTCTCACATTTCTTTATGGCCATCAATATCGCAGCCTTCCGACCCATCATTGATTTCAAAAAGAACATGGACGACATGATTTCCCTGCTGAAACAATCACCACTTGCCGTGGGACGCGACGAAATCCATGTTGCCGGTGAAAAAGAGTTCGAATATGCCGCATTCAACGAAATTCATGGTGTTCCCCTGATAAAACCCATCGTTGATGACCTCATCAAAGAGGGTGAAAAGATCGGGGTGCCGTTTGATTGCCCGCATGTGAACGAGTGATTTCGATGAAATCCCGATTTTATCCGGTATAATACCCATAATCATCTTTATAAAATTAAAGATTTAGTTGACAAACTAAGAAATTAGTTGTATATTTGTCTTCTGGATCTTTTATTGGTATTTGGTCATTGGTCATTGGTCATTCATAATATAACACACTTTCACATGTCAACCAGTAACAACATTAAACCCCCATTCACACTCACCCGTGCCGAGGAGGAGGTGATGCAGATCCTGTGGAATATTGAAAAGGGGATGGTCCACGACGTGCTTACCAGGTTTCCCGATCCAAAGCCGGCCTATAACACGGTATCGACCATCGTACGTATCCTGGAGCAGAAGGGATTTGTAAGCCACAAGGCCTATGGCCGCACGCATGAGTACTTCCCTTTGATCAGCAAAAAGGATTATGCAAAATCCTCCTTCAGGGGATTTATGACCAATTATTTTGGCAATTCGTACAAATCGCTGGCATCGTTTTTCGCCACAGAGGAGAAGCTTACCGTCAGGGAACTTGAAGAGATACAACGGACCATTCATGAAGAGATCAGAAAACAGAAGGAGGATGGGCTATGAATACATTGTTATTATACCTGCTGAAGTCGACGTGCTGCATTACGGTATTGTACCTCATCTATTGGTTTTTCCTGAAGAGGGATACTTTTTTTCAGATGAATCGCTTTTACCTGCTGGCCATGGTGATTTTTTCGCTGCTGATTCCTTTACTGCCTCTGCACTGGGCCCCATCGGATCCATCCGCTTCACTGGTGGTCTTTTTGGAACCTGTGCTGATCACCCCTGAGAAAGTTGAACAAACAGCGCTTGCACATCTTCAGTGGATCGAATTGGCTTTTGTGGTTTATCTGACAGGTGCCGCCATCTTTCTTCTCCGACTGGGTTTGCAGCTGTTCCAGCTTCACCGGATCACGCGGCGTTTCGGGGTAAAAGTACTCCACCAACAGCGGCTGGTGGTTGTCGATCGGGGCTATTCCCCCTTCTCCTTTTTTAACCTGATCTACATCAATGAGGCCGCGATACCCGCCGGCAGCCTGGAGACCATCCTGGAACATGAGCAGGTGCATATACGGCAACACCACACCGCTGATTTATTGCTGATCGAACTGGCCACCATCCTTCAATGGTTTAATCCATTGATATGGATGACCAGCCGTGAAATGAAGAGCATCCATGAATACCTGGCTGATGAGGGCGTTCTGCAGAACGGGATCAGTCGTTCCATATACCAGCAAATGATCCTGAATGAGACCATGGGCATTCAGGTGAATGACCTGACCAACAATTTTAATGTTTCATTACTTAAAAAACGTATAGCCATGATGACTAAATCGAAATCAAAAACATGGGCAAGAAGCAAAGTGCTTTTCGCCCTTCCCGTGCTCCTGATCCTATTTTTCATACTGACCGCCAGTCCATTCAGTAATTCGATGGATATAACTGTTCCCGAAAGTCCTGCAATTACTCCGACATTTGTTTTGGACAACCCGGTGATCCAGGACAAGCCCAAAAAGGAATCACAGATCAAATTCGTTGCTCCGGTTGTAGCCGGGAAAGATGTGTATACAGTGGTAGAGAAACAACCCTCCTATCCGGGGGGTCAGGATGGTTATCGGAAGTTTCTGATTGAAAACATCAAATACCCTGCAGAAGCTTTAAAGAAAGGTGTGACTGGTACCGTATATGTAACTTTTGTGATCGAGAATGACGGTGCAGTAACAAATGTAAAAGTCCTTCGTGGCATTGGCTCCGGCTGTGATGAAGAGGCAATAAGGGTTGTTAAAATGATGCCGAAATGGAATCCCGGAGAAGAAAAAGGAAAACCAGTTGCCGTTCAGTTCAATCTGCCGATCAAATTTGCCCTGGACTCGCATAAAAAGGAGGAAACCAAAAAATAACGCCAAATGGGCCTTCGTCTGCTGATCCTTATCAACCTGATTCTTTTTCTCGCTGGGTATTCCGGGGCACAAGAACAGGATGCTGCTGAAAAAGTAAAATCGTTAATGGAAGCATGCCAGTTCAGCCAGGCCGTCAACCTGGCTGAACAATTTTTAAAACAGGATAGTACAAATATAAAGGTGCTGAATGAATTGATGCATGTTTACCGGCAATTGGGGAATCCTGACAAGGCCATAGCCATCTGCCGTAAAATTTCCAGCCTGGTTCCCGATAATCGTTACTTCAGTCTTCAACTGGCCAACCTTTATTATTCGGAAGAGGATTACCGGCAGGCATTGAAGGCACTTGTACCCCTTTATTTGTCCGACTCCTCCTCATTCTTCGTGGCCAGGCAAATGGGCAATTGCTACAACGAGCTGAAGCGGTCAGACTCGGCAATCAGGTTTTACAGGCGCGCCTTGCGAATCACCCCATACGATCCTTATGTGACGGGTAAACTCGTCAATGTTTACATCCGGGAAGATGAACTGGCCATGGCGCTTTACGTTACCCAAGTATTCCTGCAGCAGGATTCTGCCAATATCTCTATATTGAAACAAAGCGGTTATTGTAATTACCTGCTGATCGATTTCAAGTCATCGGCAAAACAATTGCGGAAATGCACGAGTCTTGGCGACTCCTCAAAATTCACCATGAAGTATTTGGGATTGTCCTATTATAAACAAGAAAAGTACGATTCAGCCTCCCCCTGTTTCAGGCTTGCTTTCCTCAGGGATACCAGCGATGCAGAGGTCTGCTTCTACTATGGAGTTTCGGCGTACCGGTCGCTGGCCGTTGACACGGGCCTTGTTTATCTTAACCGGACATTGAAATTGTTGTTGCCACCCGCAAAATTCCTCTCATCGCTCTATTTGGAGCTTGCCGATGCAAATACTTCCAATGGCCATCCTGATACTTCCATTGTGTTGCTTCAGAAAGCACTGGAAGCCGATCCGGAGAACAATACGCTGCGCTTTAAGATTGCCTATCAGTTTGATTATCACCTTCGCAAGCCTTATGAAGGATTGCCATGGTACAGGGAATTCCTGAAAAATGCGCCGCAGCAGACGGAATCAAAACCTCTCCTTCCGCAATTGGTATCCTACCGCGATTATGCTAAAAACAGGATCAGGGAAATTGCAGGAACCAGAAGGAAGCAGTGACATTTACGTATCGGGGGCATTTCAAGAAAAGTTGAACTCCGGCAGTATCGCGATTCACGGGTTGTTTTTGTTCAGAAAATCGATAAGCATGGCATTGACAATCGCCGGATGGGTCTCCATGGGCATATGCCGGGCGTCGGGGATCACTTGAAGGTCAATGGATGGAACCGCTCTTTTGAGCTTTTTACCGTTACGAAGCCGGATTGTCCGGTCTTTTTTTCCCCAGATGACGAGCACAGGGAGCTGGGCTAAGCCGGCAGCATCAAGATCCTGAATCTCATGAGAATTGGCCAGCAGGTTGACGATGGTTTCAGCAGTACCTGGTATCTGCAAGGGTTCATAATAACCCATGGTCGTAGTTGTATCGGGGAGAAATCCGTAGGTGCTCTTCAGCTCACGTCTGAAATTGTTGAATGAGAGGTATTGGTTCTTGGTATAGGAGATAAGTATTTTTTTGTAGACCGGATGGTTCGCCAACCCTACAATGCGCATGTTCACATTGTTATTCTTGAGAAATATCATCCCATTCAGGATGGTCAGACTTTTTGTCCGCCCGGGATTCATCAGCGCCAGGGCTTCTGCAGTTCCGCCGCCCATCGAATGACCAACGATATTCCACTTTGCGGTATCCTCTCCGTCGATTTTTGTCAGAAGTTCCCAGATCAGCCTTCCCCGGTTGCTTTGCGACTGGTTCAGTTTTGCATCGCGTTCACTGTAGCCAAAACCGGGGAGATCAATGGCAATCACTTTGTACTTTGAAGCTGTCAGGGAATCAATGTTGTACCGCCAGCAGAATGTTGATCCGCAAAAACCATGGATCAGGATCACCTTCCCTTTGGGATGAGGTAAATCTTCATTCCATATACGGTAATGTAATTTTACGGAATCAACCACATCGAAATGGCTGTTTTTAAAGGGTGTTTCAGGGATCTGTGAGCATAGGTCCCCGGTGCAGTTAAAGAGCAGGAGAAGGAGCATCAGTGATCGGATGAGCGGCATAATGGAGCTATTTGACCACAAAAATACATATATTTGCGTCATGGAAAAAAAGTTCAACCCCTATCTGCCAATCTGGTTTGCCCTGATCCTTGTTGGTGGAATTCTCCTTGGCCTGTTCCTTGAAAACCGTACCGGAGCATTGCGCCTTTTTCAATCAAAAGGTGATAAGCTTAAGGAGGTAATCAATTATGTTGAAAGAAATTACGTAGATACACTCAGTCAAAAAGTGATCGAGGAGAAGGCCATTACCGGCATGCTTGAAAAACTTGACCCGCATTCGACCTATATCTCTGCAGAGGAGTTCCATGAGGCCAACGATCCGTTACTTGGAAGTTTTGAAGGGATTGGGGTTCAGTTTCGCATGGAAAATGATACGGTCACCGTCATTAATCCCGTTTCGGGAGGGCCATCTGAAAAGTTGGGCATCCGTGCAGGAGACCGCATTGTGAAGGTGGATGGGAAAAATATCGCCGGCATCAAGATCAGTACCAACGATGTTATGCGCAAACTCAAAGGTCCGAAAGGAACCGAAGTAGCGGTGACCATCTTCAGAAGAAGCGTGACAGGGTTGCTCGATTTCACCATCACCCGGGATGTGATTCCTACCTATAGCATGGACATCGCCTATATGCCGGAACCGGAAATTGGATACATCCGGCTGAGTAGTTTTTCGACCAGTACCCATAATGAGGTACACCAGGCCCTTGAAACATTGCTGAAAGATGGCATGACCAAACTGATCCTCGACCTTCGCGGAAATGGCGGAGGTGTGATGAAAACAGCCATTGAAGTTGCGGATGAATTCATTGGCGACGGGGAGCTGATCGTGTATACGGAGGGGATGCATCATGAGCGGGAGGTGGCAAATGCATCGGGAGATGGTTTGTTTGAGAAGGGCGATCTCCTCATCCTGATCGATGAAGGATCGGCCTCTGCCTCTGAAATTGTGGCGGGTGCAATTCAGGATCATGACCGTGGCACCATTATGGGAAGGCGATCCTTTGGCAAAGGGTTGGTTCAGGAACAGCTCGATTTCAAGGATGGCAGTGCCCTCCGCCTCACTGTGGCGAGGTATTATACCCCGACTGGAAGATGCATCCAGAAATCGTACAAAGATGGGTTGGATGTGTACAACGGCGACTATTACCACCGGTATATGACCGGCGAGCTTGAACATCCCGATTCCATTAAGTTTCCCGATTCACTCAAATACAAAACGCCCAAAGGCAAGATCGTTTATGGCGGGGGTGGCATCATGCCCGATATCTATGTTCCTCTAGAAAAAGATTCATCCCTGCAGTATTATAATCAATGCATCAACAAAGGATTGGTATATCAGTTTGCTTTTGATTATACTGACAGGAACCGGAACCAGTTGATGCGGTTCAAAGATGTGGACAAGTTTGACGCTGGTTTTAACATATCAGAAACCCTCTACAATGAATTTATCCGGGAGGCCGGTAACAAGGGGGTGAAACGGCAGGGGAGGGATCTGTCAAAATCAGACAGATACATCAAAACCATGCTGAAGGCATACATCGGTCGCAACCTGTTGGATAACGACGGCTTTTATCCGATACTAAATACCATTGACCCCGGATTTTTAAAAGCAGTTGAGATGATGAAAAGATAATTTGAGGATTTGAGGATGTGAAGATGTGAAGATGTGAAAATTTGAAGATTTGAGAATGTATTGAGTATTAACCTTAAAAATTACTTTTATGACACACGAATTGCCCAAATTGCCTTATGGCCAGGATGCACTGGAACCCTATATTTCGAAACGGACCATTGAATTTCATTATGGGAAGCATCACCAGGCCTATGTAAATAATCTGAATAAGCTGATCGTCGGCACCGAATTTGAGCATGTTTCGCTCGACGAAATCGTACGCAAGGCCGGAGGTGGTATTTTCAACAACGGCGCCCAGGTTTGGAATCACACCTTTTACTGGAATTGCCTGAAACCCCAGGGAGGCGGTGAGCCTACCGGCCCGTTGGCTGATGCCCTGGTGAAATCCTTTGGATCCTTTGGAGAGTTCAAGGAAAAATTTTCCGCGGCAGCAGCAACGCTGTTTGGCTCCGGCTGGGCCTGGCTCATTAAAAAGGAGGATGGAGGTCTTGCAATCGTTCAGGAAAGCAATGCCGGAAACCCGCTGAAAAATGGCGCCACACCCCTGCTCACCTGCGATGTATGGGAACATGCCTACTACCTGGATAAACAAAACGTCCGCCCCGATTACATTGCCGATTTCTGGAAACTCATTGACTGGAATGCGGTGGCAGGAAGGTTGTAACCAAGAGACCAACAGGGTGTTTTAATTCTTCTGGAAAAACCCGTCGAACCAGGGTTTGGTATGAATCAGGGCATAGACATAAGCCACAGGATGGTCGGCTTTGGGGCCGGCATTATTTGATGAAGGATTGGCAAATGTGTGCAAATTGAAAATCATGAATACCTTGAATCTGGACCTTGACAAACGTTATACTTACGCCGACTATCTTACCTGGATGGATGATGTGAGGCGTGAATTATTCGACGGATTCATTAAATTGATGAAACCGGCGCCATCGAGAAGGCATCAGGAATTATCGGTTAATTTGACCGTATTATTAGGCGCTTTTTTAATTCATAAAAAATGTAAACTTTACCATGCACCTTCGGATGTACGTTTTCCAAAAAACAAATCTTCAAAAAGCGATAAGCAGATTTTTACCGTTCTGCAACCCGATTTATACATTGTTTGCGACCTTTCCAAATTAGATGACCGGGGTTGTTTGGGAGTGCCGGACCTGATTATCGAGATTATTTCGCCAAAAAACTCCAAGCGTGATTTAAAAGATAAATTTGAAATTTATCAGCAACATGGCGTTCGCGAATACTGGATTGTGGGACCCAACGATGAAACTGTAAACGTGTTTGTTTTAGATGAAAACGGGAAATTTCAATTTAAAGGCCTCTATGCCAATGATGATACAATCCCGGTAAATATCTTCAATGGTGATCTGAAAGTTGATCTTACCGAGGTTTTCCTGCCGTAAAGTAAAAAAACAGTAGGACATCTAACTCAATTTCTGAATTTCTTCGTTGGAAAGCCCTGTTGATTTGATGATAACATCAATGTCAACCCCGGCATGAAGGAGATTTTTAGCTATTTCCATTTTGCCTTCAGCTTTGCCTTTTATCTCACCTTTCTTAAAAAAATAAATCCACTCATCCAATGTGTCTTTGGCTACATCATTGAACTGGTTGACCTTTATAACGTAATATTCAGGATGAATTTTCGAGATGTTTTCGGTGTGGTATAAACTTTCCTGGTCTTTGGATAGTTTTAAAATATCGTGTTTATGAATGCCTTTAAACTCGGTTGTGCCGTGGTAAATAAAATCCGCAACAAATAGTCGGCCTTTTTTTAACGGATTCTGAAATCTAAAACCGGGAACGTTTTATTGTTAAAGGTGCATTCCGCCATCGTTTCATCACTCCACCCGCTTTATTGATTCTGTTTTATAGCGAAGAAATTATTTATCAGCCAGTTTCTTCCAGGGGGGCTTCGCGTTTCTCGTTACAGACCTGATACAGCCGTGTACACTCTGGGACAGGGACTCTTTGTCATAAAAACCCAGACATTCGCGGCCAACAATGACCGGAATGTCTGGAATGAATATGAGAAATTGATTTTTCCGCTTTTGTTTTACTCTTTAATGATGATCCTTCGGACGATCTTTTGCCCGTTGGTGGTGATGAGCACGGTGTAGACTCCCGGAGGAGTAGGCCTGAGGTCGATCTGCTGTTCCGATCGTCCAGATACCCTGACATCCTTTCTTTCGAAGATCAACTGTCCGAGCGTGTTAAAGATATATTCATCGAATGTGTTCGGAACAGGGGAGGTGATGGAGAGGGTGAAGCGGCCCTCGTTCGGCACGGGATAGAGGTTAAACTGAGCTCCGCCGATCTCTTCCATGCCGGTGATGAGCACGTAGAGATGGTTGGAAGTATCGGAACCGCAGCTGTTGAGGGTAACCTGCGACCAGTACCAGCCTGTGAGGGTGGCAAGGTAGATGGTATCGGTGGCTCCCGGGATTGCGCTGCCGCTTCCGCCCTGTGTGGGGGAGTAGTACCACTGGTTGCCCTGTTGTGCAGTTGAACTGAGCGTGTCGC
>CAJAUM010000014.1 GCA_903945175.1 uncultured Bacteroidales bacterium
GTTCAAGTCTTTCACTGGTGCCGAAACTTTTGCAATCCTGCGATCGATAATTGACACTGCGATTAAAAATAATCTGAATCCGTTGCATTCTCTTTCCCAAATTAATGCCCTACATTTGTAGGGGGTGAGTTGTTACAAATTGCATATTCCTGCCCTTTCTTAACTCCTCTTGTTTCCCATTCGTCGGTTAATTCTTTTCGTACCTCAATGCTTTTTAACCGTTGATTGATCCAATTTGTTGAGTACCCCTTTTTTAAGTATGTTTCCATGGCTCTGTCAAAAGCTATTTCGGGGTCTTCAGTTTCTTCTATACGTTCATAGCCAACTTTTGCCAGCCATAATTTAAAAGGCTCTGCTTTCGGAGAAGGGATTGATTGTATTAATCTTAAAAGTTGTTCGGTATCTGCAGCATCTGTATCTCTCATTTTTCCATCGGAAGCTTTCATTTTCAACTGTACGATTTTCTCGTACAATTGACTTCCTTCCTGCTTTAATTTTATTTTCAGATCACTCCAGTACCTTCGTGAATTCTTGCTCTCAGTCAGGATTTCAATAATGTCAATGACTGAGAAAAACCATTTTTCATTTTTATCATCCCAAAAAACACGAACGTGTTTTGATTCGAATAGTTTTATTGCTGTTTCTTTTGTCATGGCCCTGAATACTTTCAAAGGTCAAAGATAATAAACCCGGATTTATTCCTGTAAATTGTTTCCGGAGATTTCCGGTTTGCTGATGATTATTTCAACAACCAACCCAATCTTACGTTTCCGTAAATCCCATCGAGGTACAATCCACCGGCTGAAACAGTGAGTTGGTCTTTGATAATGACCTGGGAACCGGGTTCGGAAACGGGGAATCGATAAATGAAATGTTTCAGGTTTAGCTAAGGCGTTTTACTTTTCCCACTTACTATCTTTGATATAATACCCTGTTGGTTGGTTAATTCAGCCCAAAGAATACCCCCAATGTGAAGAGAGATAAAGACTACTTGAGCAGGACATCCCCAATTTTGCCATCGGTATTCAGGATAGCACTGAAAATGATATTGGCATCAACAATGATTCTCATTGTATGAAGCTGTTCTTATTCTTATCCCACCAGGCTTGATTAAGCTCATTAGCAAGTTTATCAGCATCCGATTGTTTGGCCTTGCTCTTTGAGGTTATTTCCAGATATTCCAAATGATTCATAATTCGCTGAAAACCAAAGGTGTCAACTTTAGGGGATATCTTAATGAGTATCTGATCTTTAGTTTTTTCGATTATCATAAGGTGAATCTTTACTCCAAATGTACAAAAAATTGTTTATTTCACGAAAATGGAGTTGGATTTTGCTGGCAGAAGGATAGCTTACCAGGATCACTTGCTGAACCCGAAAAGCTGAAATTTTGAAGGCGGAGCCAGGTGAAAAATGAGTATTGGAATGAAATTGCAGGCGATGGCTGAAAAATATTTGCTATATTTGCATTATGAAAACCAGGCCTGTTAATAAACCATCTTTCGATACGATTTTCAGCAATGCAATTGCTTCTGCGAAGATCGAAGGGATAAGGTTTGATAAAAAAACAGAAGCACATATCAAAAAGGAAGCTCTCAAGAAGCTGGCAACAATTGCCCAATAATTTCGATCATTCCAGAATAATCCTTTTCATCTCCGTTATTCAATGCTTCTATGTATTGAGGGTAATTATCTTTTCTAAATTTATTTAAATCCAAGGATGGATAACCGGATCTGTTATCCCCAGTTTGTTTTTCAGGACAGAACTCCCCATTTCATAAAATAGGGGATCCTTCGGGGTTTTACCTTCAAGGGTCTCATATGATCTTTGGTATGGCATATTTGAAACTATAAAACGGCAATAACATCACTTTACTGCCGAAAATTAGAATTTTACTATCAGTTAATAATGTCCTTAGAAATTGAAACTCTTTTCAAAATTAGGAAAAGAAGATGAAAAAAATATTTGTGATCTTTTTTGACATATTGATCGGCTAAAATTTTCTTTGTTAAAACTGCCGTTGGCGCTTCCCATCTATCATATTTGTAATCCTCAGGGTCGGGAAATCTTTTTTTGAATTTGTGTTTTACCCCTCGCCATGTACCACTCGTAGAACTCTTCGAATTTGTGGATGATCAGGTATATTCCTCCGGCTTTTTCAATTCGGGCCTGATACATCTTCTGGGCTTCACTTTGCCGGTCTTCACCCCACTTGACTTCAATCATTATCAGGAAATTATGAAAAAAATGAGAAGGATGTCCAATCTGGCATTTTGACAAAATAATGTGAAATCAGAATGAAACAATTCTCAATTTCACCGATCATAATGAAGGGAGGCGACCTGAGCGTTTCTCCCCTGCCTAAAAAGTCACCCAATTATCATGTATGGGATATGAATTTTGTCCAGGGCGATTTGTTGCAAATCTTACCGCAAATGATTGCAAATTGTAAATCGGTGGGGATATCGGAAGAAATTCAACCTGAAAACACGACCCGTATTTATCCAAATCCATCCTATGGAATTGTGCATGTGAGCGGTGGCAACCAAAAAATAAAAAGCATCCGGCTTTTCAATTTACAAGGCGCATCTGACCACCTTGCGCCGATTTAGTCGGCTCATCCGGGTCAGACCTATTTCCCGTTCTGGGTTGAACAGTAAATGGGGAGGTTGATGGATGATCCGTCAGTGAAATCATACTTGACGCCTACCAATCCGAATTTATGGTTTGCAGTATAGGTTATCTTAGTTACACCCACACTTTTCAAAGCCGGGGTTGGTTCCTCCACCTGGATCACTTTGATCAGCATGAACCCATAGGAATAGTCATCATCCGTTGATTTATTCACCACGGTGCGCACCCTGCCTGTCGAACCCACTTCATAGGTGTCGCCCACATTGGAGGCGTATTTTACAACCACCCCGGGACCGGTCCCAATGAAACTCTCAATCCCTTCGGTGGTCTGCTTGATCTGATAGCCTGTAGCAGTAACAGTATCTCCCTTGATGGTGATTCCCGGAAGATTGGCAATGATGTTCTTGATCGCCGAATTTGTTATGATCCCGGTACCTGAATAGGAGGAGACCCCATCAGACACAGAGACAACCGAACCCTGAAGATCACTGACGCCCGAAATGGATGCAGAACTGGAACTTACCGTTGTGCCTACCGAACCCATCGGGGAGGGATCGCCTGCCAGTGTATTGTTATCTGACGAGCTGTCTTTCTTACACGACTGTGCAAATACCAAGGCCATGACCATGATAAATAAAGGAAACAGTTTTTTCATTGTAATTTATTTTAGGTAATAAGTTATTTTTAACAACTCAAAAGTATAACATTTTTCCTTAAAATCTAATTTTTTTTTGAATATCTTTATACCCTCTTCTCACCCGCACCAATCTAAAGTAAAGGATGCCTTTTTTTCAGTACAGGGATCGCCACATTTATTATGATGACCAGGGATCGGGCGATGCCATGTTTTTTATTCACGAATGGAATGCATCATCTTACGCTTTCAGGAGGCTGAATGTGAAGTACCTGGTTAACAGCGCCCGTGTGGTCAGCATTGATCTGCCGGGATTTGGACATTCTGAGTTTGTGGAGGGCCTTCAGTTCGATGATTTTTCCTTAATCATCCAAGGGTTGATGGATCACCTGGGAATCGAACAATGCACGCTGGTAGGTTTCTGCCTGGGCGCTGCAATCGCGATCGATATGTATCACAGATATCCTCACCGTGTCCGGTATATGATATTGATCGAACCCTCGCTGAGTTTCCCAAAAGTTCTCCTGCCCTTGCTGATTCCGGGATTGGGCCCATATATTCTGAAAAACATTGCCCGGAACCGCTTTCTTTTTTCGCTGGTCAGTGCCCGGTTAATCGGGCCGGACAAGGCCATCAATGAGCTGATATTCAAAGGACTGGAGGGGAATGATCACAAGATATCGGGTCATTACCTTCAGTTGCTTTACAGAAGAACCAGGCAGGGAGATTTCCGAAATTCTGACCTCGACATCCAGGAAAAATGTGTGTGTATCACGGGTGAAAACACCAAAGCCCTTTTTAAATCGAATGCGAACATCCTGGTCAAACAGTTTAAAATTAGTAACATGTTGATAATCAGCGGCACAAAACACTATGTGATGATGGAACGGCCCGCGGAAGTGGCTAGGATCATGCTGCAGTACATGCCCTGAGAGAATGTTTATTTGAAAAAACTAAGAAAAAATCTAATCTTTTGCTTGTCCTGGTACGGTTTGAAACTTTCAAGTGAAATAACCATGCAGATTTCCATGTTGCTAATGAATTATTGTTACCTTTGCCGCTCGTTCAGCTAATTTTAAATTTCGAGTTAATTTTTCGGGGTATAGCGTAGCACGGTTATCGCGCCTGCTTTGGGAGCAGGAGGTCGCAAGTTCGAATCTTGCTACCCCGACTTGAAAATCAACCACTTACAACAGTTTTTGTAGGTGGTTTTTTCTTTAGGTACACACAAAAGTACACACCAATCGCCCGAAAAATTCAATTAATATCACAAAGTTTTGCGAAAAAGAAATTAGCTTTGGACCCCTATTTCATCGAATCATGTCAATAAACTCAAAGATTCTTGGATTGCGTGTGGCGGGATCCATTTTCGGCATCGTTACTATTCTGCACTTGTTGCGGATAATTACTGGAACATCAGTGTTAATTTCAGGATGGTCATTGCCAATCTGGGTGAATGTGCTGGGCTTTGCCGGGTCGGGATTGCTTTGTGTATGGCTATGGCTGCTTTCGGTTAGCAGGGGAAGGTAGAATTAACAAGCAGGATTCGCAAGTTGAATCTTGTTACGATTATAGCGATTTCCTGAAGGAATGGGAACTGCAATATAAACTGGTGAAAAATATTCTTGCATAGCCGCAAAACTGATTCGATTGATCTCCTGCCGCTGATTTTGTTTGACATTTTCAACCTAATAACAATAAACGCTAATGGACAGACCGTTGATTCTGGCCAGTA
>CAJAUM010000015.1 GCA_903945175.1 uncultured Bacteroidales bacterium
CCGGGCCTTTAGAAGGGTTCAACAACAAGATAAAGGTCCTTAAACGTAAAGCGTATGGGTATAGAGACATGGAATATTTTGGTTTGAAAATTTATGCCCTTCATGAAAACAGGTACGGATTATTGTGATGAACCAAATTTAATGACGTTCCGATAACTGGCAAAGGGTATCAGGAAAATTTTCTGGCAAATGAAACCTATGAAGTCACAAATAATATTTTATTGGCTTCTCAAAACAAACGGTTTATAGCTAATATTGTTTCTGATGAAAATGCATATCTACCTTTAATAGCATCAATAATTTCTTCTGACAGGAATCCTGTAAATATTTTAGATTTTGGGGGAGGAATGGGGATTAGTTTTATTCACCTGTTATCATGTGCACCGAATGCAGATGCAATTCATTATTATATTGTGGAAAACAGCGCCGTTGTGGCTCTCGGGCGTCAGCTTTTTCCCAATTCTAAAATTCATTTTTTAACCGAACTTCCTTCACAACAAATAAAATTTAATCTGGTCTACCTTTCGAGTTCTTTACAATATATTGAAAATTATTCTGCACTTATTGATAAGTTATGTCAATACCAGCCAGAATATATACTTTTTGTAAAATTATCTGCAGGAGAAATTCCTACTTATGCAACATGCCAGAGAAATTTGGGAGGTACAAAGATTGCATACTGGTTTTTAAATGTTTTTGAAATTGAAGCAATTTTGAATAAAAATGGGTATTCCTTGATTTTTAAAAATGCACTGGGGCGGGAGTATAATCAAGATAATTTTCCTGAAAATTACAGACTTCACAAGGCGATTAATTTATTGTTCAGAAAAAATGCTGAATGAATTTTTAAACAATCACTTACCGCCTTTTATAATCCTTTGGGGCGGAACCGGGCAGGCAAAGGTCGTTCGACCAATCATCGAATATTACGGTTCAAAGGTGGTGGCCGTGTTTGACGATACGCCGAACCTGATTCCTCCATTTCCTGATATTCCCCTTTATTTCAGCTGGAAAGGATTCCAGGAGTGGATTGGCAATCAGGAAAACATTGAAAATATTGGATTTTGTGTCACAATTGGCAATCCCCATGGCAGGGTCAGGTTAAAATTACATGAAAAGTTGTCGAATGCAGGATTAAAACCAACAACCATCATTCATCACACCGCCTGGATAGCTGAAAATGTTGTTATAGATGAAGGAGCACAAATAATGGCCGGAGCCATTATTCAGCCGGAAGTAAAAATCGGCAGGCAGTGCATCATCAATACAAAAGTGAGTGTTGACCATGAATGCACGTTGGAAGACGGAGTTGAAATTGCCCCTGGTTCAATATTATGCGGAAATATCCATGCGGAAATCAATACGTGGATTTGTGCCGGAGCAACCGTATTGCCCCGGATACGGATTGGCCATGATTCCATTGTTGGCGCCGGGTCCCTTGTTACCAAGGATGTGCCGGTGAATACCTTGGTTTATGGTGTTCCCGCAAAAATTATCAGGAAAATATGATTTACCTATTAAGTTTTATCTAAAATATTAAAGTGATATGGAACCTATTTTAATGGCCGGACCCTGGATTACCGAGGCAGAACGCAATACAGTTTCTGACATGATGCTGAATGGCTGGAATAATTATGAATATGTAGAAAGATTTGAAAAGGAATTTGCGCTGTGGCACAACAGAAAATATGCGCTGATGACCCCATGCTGTACACACGCGATTCATCTCATACTCCTAAGCCTAGGAATAAAAGAGGGCGATGAAGTGATCGTGCCTGAGTGTACATGGACAGCTACCGCAGCACCTGTGACCTACCAGAAGGCGATCCCTGTGTTTGCAGACATCAACCATGAGGACTGGTGCCTGAATCTTGACTCGGTGGAAAAAAAGATCACAGCCAAAACCAGGGCGATCATCGCGGTTGATTTATTTGGAAACATGCCGGACATGGATGGGTTAACAAAGTTGGCTGAAAAACACAATCTTTACCTGATTGAGGATGCAGCTGAAGCTTTGGGTTCGAAATATAAGGGAATCAGAGCCGGGAAATTTGGTATTGCCGGTGTTCATTCGTTTCACAGGACAAAAACACTGACCACCGGCGAAGGGGGCATGTTGTTGATTGATGATGATAAAGTATTTGAGCGGGCCAAATTTTTGCGTGACCATGGGCGTTCAAACACGATTCCCTATTATACGCTTGAAGCTACGCCAAAATATATGCCGACCAACTTACTCGCGTCATTGGGCTATGCACAGTTTTTGCGTATCGAAGAATTAATTGCCCGGAAAAGAGCACTTTTTCATGCATATAAGGAACAACTCGCCGATATTGACGATTTAACCTTTAATATGGAAACGGATGAGGTGTTTAACGGAGTTTGGGCCACCTCCCTGATTTTTGGGAAATCGCACAATATGACCAAACCTGAGGCCATAAAAAAACTGGCAGAATTAAATATCCCTTCACGGCCCTTCTTTTATCCATTGTCATACCTGCCGGCCTATAAACATTACAACAGCGGATCAGCTGAAACAAACGGGAACGCATATGATATTTCCAACCGAGGGATCACCCTTGCCTGTTCCTATGGATTAACAGACGAGCAGATCACCTTTATCTGTAAAGGGATCAGAAACATACTGAACAAATAATATCCTCCAATCAGCAAATATGAATAAATCGCTCAGCTTCCCGGGTTTAAAAGGTAAAAATATTTTAATAACCGGAGGATTAGGATTCATTGGCAGCAATTTGGCCATAAAATGTCTTGAATCAGAGGCAAATGTTACAATTATTGACTCGCTTGCTCCAAATTCAGGCGGAAATTTATTCAATATTGTCTCAATTAAAGACAGGATAAACCTGGTTTTTGCCGATATTCTTGACTTCAAGGAGGTGAGTAACATCATTTATCAGAAGGATATAATTTTTAACTGTGCTGCATCTACTTCTCATCCTTTGTCGATGAGAGAGCCGCTGATCGATTCCGATGTAAACAGCAAGGGACAGTTAACCTTACTTGAAGCGGCAAAAAGATTTAATCCAGCCATTAAATACGTCCATGTCGGTACCAGCACTCAACTGGGTAGTCTGCGTTATAGTCCCGCCAATGAGGAACATCCTGAATTTCCGACGGATATTTATTCGGCCAATAAAAGCGTTTCTGAAAAGTTTGCCATTATATACAGCAAAGCGTTTGATATGGATATCACGGTGCTGAGGCTTTCAAATGTATATGGACCAAGAGCGTGCATAAAAAGTGCGGATTTCACATTCAACAATTATTTTATCGGATTGGCACTGCAGGATAAACAGATTACCATTTATGGGAAGGGTGATCAACTGCGAAATTTCATCTATATAGATGATGCGGTATCGGCCTTGATCATGGCAGCTTTGAACGATAAAACAAAAGGAGAGGTGTTTTTCGCAGTAGGAGATGAACATGTTTCAGTAGCAGGAATAGCACTGAAAATTATAAATGTTTTTCAGAGGGGTTCGCTAAAGTTTATTGATTGGCCGAAAGAGAGGAAGGCAACCGAAATAGGTGATGCAATACTCAGCAACGAAAAAATTAAAAAAACAATTTCGTGGGCTCCAGAATACAACCTGGATGAAGGATTGGAAAAAACAAAAGATTTTTATAATAAACACTCAGGCTACTACCTGTAAAAAGGGCTGATCATATGCTGAAGGTTTTAATTATTTTGGAAGCGGGAAGAGCGCCCAGTGGAATTACGAGAGGATTGATTTACGAAAAGTTATTCCGTGAAAATGGATATAAATGTAAATATGTCAGCAGGAACTCACTATACCTGCTCCAGCTGTCTGTAAAACCACCCTGGGTCTTAAAGTTTTTAAATCCTGCATGGATAGGATCCGTTGCAGTAAGATTGAATCGTATCTATGTAAAAATAATTCACCAGTATATCATTTTCCTTTCGGATAAATTTGATTTGGTTTATACCTCAAAAGTCTGGGATTATAATCTGTTGCACACTTTAAAAGTAACAAAGAACAAACGAATTGTATTTGATTTTGGTGATTCCGTCTGGCTTTACAGGTCAAACTATAAGTTTAATGAGATATTATCGATGGTTGATGTCATTACAACCGATAACAAATATATGGTTGAATATATTAAGAAATATAACAGTAACTGCTTTGTAATTCCTGATTATCCCCAGCTTGAAATTTTCGATAAACTAAGAAAGAATAAAAAAACCGGTAAGGAGAAAATTATAATTGGCTGGATCGGGAGTCCGACAACATTGTTTAACAACAGTATCATTTGGAAGGTGCTGCATGATCTGTTTATTAAATTCGACAACATACATCTCCGGCTGGTCGGTGTTGGAAGAACGGACAATATTTTCCCTGATTATTATTATATCGATTATTCAACCAGGGGTACCTACAATCAAAAGGAAATGGCCGAAGAAATTCTGAACATGGATATCGGGTTATTTCCGTTACAGGATATTGAAGCATCAAAAGTACGTGGTGTTTTAAAAGCGTCGGTCTACATGTGCGGCGGTGTTCCCGTCATTTCTTCAGCCATAGGTGAATCGAACGATTTCATCCAGGACGGGTACAATGGTTTTTTAGCTGAAAATGAAGAGGAATGGATGCAAAAACTGGAACGATTGATTGTTGATAAACAACTGAGGGAAACCATAGGTAAGAATGGGCTGGATACAGTTCGTTCAACATTTTCACTTGAAAGTAATTTTAAAAAATTGATATCCGCTTTTAATAAAATTTAACTCCAAATGCCATGAAGGAATCTATTAATTTACTGATCACCGGTCCGCTTGGTCATATCGGATCGAGGTTCATCCACGCGATGAATAGCAACAACCGGATAAATAAAATTGTACTGATTGACAATTTTTCAACCTTGCGTTATCCCTCCCTTTTTAATTTACCTGCGAATACTCATTTTAAATTCATCGAAGGGGATATTCTTACATTTGACTTTGAGGAAATTTTAAAGGATATAGATGTGGTACTTCACCTGGCAGCGATGACGGATGCTGCGAACAGTTTTGAGCATGAGGAACTGGTAATGAAGGTGAATTTTGAAGGAACCCGGAGGGTCGCTCAGGCCTGTGCAAAAGCCAATGTAAAAATGATCTTTCTTTCAACCACGAGTGTTTATGGAACACAGGAGGAAATTGTCAATGAAGATTGTTCATTGGACCAGTTAAATCCCCAGAGTCCCTATGCTAAAACTAAATTAATGGCAGAAAATTTTCTGGTTGATTTAGCTACCCGGGAAACAGGGTTTAAATTTACCATCTGCAGGTTTGGAACCATCTTTGGCACCTCTGTGGGCATGAGGTTTCACACGGCAATAAACAAATTTATCTGGCAGGCTGTTATGGATCAGCCAATAACGGTATGGAAAACCGCCTTACATCAAAAGCGTCCCTACCTGTCACTCAGCGATGCTGTGAGGGCACTGTTTTTTATTATTGAGCAAAACACATTTTTTAATCAGATTTACAATGTTGTTTCGTTAAATATTTCGGTAAATGATATAATAAATGAAATTAAAAAATATGTTCCCGATACAAAAATAGAATTTGTTGAATCCAAAATCATGAATCAGCTTTCCTATCATGTCGAGAACAAAAAATTCATTGATCTTGGATTTACATTTACCGGAGCTCTGAGTGAGATTGAAGAAACTGTTAAATTATTGAAAGAAGCAAACAGCAGCAAAAATATTCAGGTGTAAATGCTCAGATCAACGCTTGTAGTAACATTCTTTGCTTTTTTAAGTCAGATCGTTGCATTTGTTATTCAAATTTTCATTGCTGCAAGTTTTGGGGCCGGGCAGCAAATGGATGCCTATCTGGCTGGTGCAACAATGCCCCAATATCTTACAGCCATAATTACATCGAGTCTTGCGGCAGTATTTATTCCTATTTTTATTACCTACAATTCGAAAAGCATTGAAGATGGCCGGGAAGTTGTGAATGGCATTGTAAGCATCAATTTGTTTTTTTGCTTTGCTTTAACTGTTCTGGGAATGATCTTTTCATATTCCATTATTGAAATGACCGTTCCAGGCTTAACACCTGAAGGAAAATCAATAGCCTACCGGATCTCACTGATTCTCTGGCCGACAGTGTTTTTCACAAGTTTCCAATTTTTACTGATTTCATGGCACCAGGCAAATAAATTCTTTATCTGGTCGTCCATAGTCCCGGTAATCGGGGCAATCTTTCAATTGATCCTGATTGTTATTTTTAAAAATCATTTTGATTATTTTGTTTTGGCTTCTATCACAATGCTCAGTGTTATTGTTCAAACAATTTTACTTTGCAGGATATTAATCCTTGGTAAATTTAAAATTCAATTTAGTTATAAGCATCCGGGAGTTGTTGAATTTCTCCACCTGATTTTTCCTCTGCTGGTTTCCAATATATTCATTCGGATAACGCCGATCATCGAGAGGTTTTTTGCTTCCGACCTGATGACAGGAAGTATTTCACATTTAAATTATGCTTTTAAAATTACAATGTTTATATCTACATTGCTGACCATTGGCCTTTCGACTGTTATTTTTCCTTATCTCTCCGAAGCGCTTTCCAATAATAATGTCCGACTCTTTAAGCAAACTGTTTCAACAGGATTGAACAGCATGTGGTTGTTGCTTGCGCCTATTATTACGCTGGGAATAGTTTTAAGTCTTCCAATTATTAGTTTTGCATTTGAAAGGGGAGCATTTACCCACCATGATTCGATCGAAGTTTCTAAATTGCTGCAAATTTATATTTTGTCGTTAATTGCCAGTTCGTTGGGCGCCATTACAGGCAAGTCTCTGTATGCCCTTAAGCTTACTAAATTACTTTCTGTTATCGGGATTGTTGAAGCAGTTGCCTACATTTTTTACACAAGATTTCTATCAGACGCTCTAGGTGTTTATGGAATCGCGCTTGGATATCTGATTTACTTTACCTTGTCGTTCAGCTGGCATGTCATTGTAATAATCCGCAAGACTAGGGGATCACAGGCAAATATTTTAACATTCTCCTCATTAAAGATAATAATCTGTGCATTAGTCTCTGGGTTAACAATGTGGTTTTTAATTCAATTATTCAGCAACAACCTGATGAAAATTATGATTGGAGGAACCGTTGGTCTCTTGTTCTATTTCGTGCTCCTGATAACTTTTAAAACCAGTGAAATTCTCTTTTTGAAAGAGAAAGCGAGAGTGTATCTGAAAAATATCAGTTATTGATAAATAGGTTCACTCTTTTTTTTCACAAATTTATTTTCCCGCATCAAGGTTTATCTTCATACAAACGAATATACGTTCATGATAATCCGCATTATAAAATTGTTGATTTATTCCATTCTGTCTGGATCGAATTTTCTTATTCACGATACCGATCACATTGCCTGCAATTATAATATAAGGAAAGCCCGCAAAATGGGTGTAAAGACAGGAAATAATTGCCGGTTTTATTCTACAAATTTTTCGACCGAACCCTATTTAATTGAGATCGGAGATCATGTAACAATAACCAACGGGGTTCAGTTCATCACCCACGACGGGGGCGTCTGGGTCTTCAGGGAGAAGTACAGTGATATCGATCTTTTTGGCGCCATTAAAATCGGGAATAACGTCTTTATAGGTTTAAATTCAATTATTCTTCCCAATACGACAATTTCAGATAATTGTATTGTTGCGGCAGGATCGGTTGTCAAAGGATACTTTGATAAGAATAGTATAATCGCAGGCATCCCTGCAAAAAAGATATCAACGATAGCAGAATATTTCGAAAAGAATAAAGACCGATTTACCTACATTCGGTCATTCCCCAATAAAAAAGAGCTGATAGTCTCTCTCTTTAATAAAGAAAGATGAACACTAATAATAGGATATCGGTTTTAATTGTAACCACATATTGAAGAAAGTATTATTTATACTGGCAAGTGCAGAACTGGGAGGAGCAGAAAAACAGGCGATTATTCTGGCTTCGGAAATAATAAAGCAGAATATATTTCTGGTTGAATTTGTTCTGTTTGACGACTTCAGGGGCGCTGCATCTGACCGGTTATCGGAGAAAAACATAAAAACTTATTTTTGTAAACCGATTTCATCAAAATATTTACTGATCACATGGTTTCGTATTTTTAAGTATTGGCAGCTTTTATTAAAGATATCCCCCGATTATTTATTACCATATACATATTATCCGAATATCTATTCTTGTTTTTTATCAAAATATATCCGAGAAAATAAATGTATCTGGAATCAGCGGGATGAGGGAATAGGGTTCAATCAATCCTTTATTACGCGGAAAGCATTAAGCAGGGCAGATTATTTTATTGCAAATTCAAAGAATGCCCGGGAGTTTTTACTTCACCTTAATATCCCTTCCGAAAAAATAGCAATAATCCAAAACGGATTTATCAATACAACGGTTAAAACTCCACGCAGCCAGATCAGACGTTCACTTAACATTGAGGAAGAAACCCTGATTTGTTGCATGATCAGCAATATAACACCCTACAAGGATCATGATACGCTTCTTAAAGCATGGAAAATTGTTTGCGACACCCTAAATGATAGATCTTTAGTATTGCTTTTAGTAGGCAGATTAGGTTCAACTTATGAATCGTTGGTTTCATTGGCTGCTAAATTGTCTATTACATCTCAAATTCTATTTATGGGTCCAACAGATGATATAAATCAGATTTTAAATGCTGTTGATCTCTCTGTTTTAAGTTCAAGATCGGAAGGGTTGCCCAATGTGTTAATTGAAACGATGTTTGCAAAAGTTCCATTTACCGGCACAAATATTCCGGGCATAGTAAATGTTTTGGGGAACGACTACAGTCAGTACCTTTCAGAACCCGGGAATTGCCAGGATATGGCGGAAAAGATCATCTGGTTTATCCGAAATCCCATTGAGACGAATGAATTGGCTCAACGAAACTTCAATATTTTAGCTGACAAATATTCATCCGAAAGGCTTTTAAAAGACACTGTAATGCTTTTGGAAACCAATGAACCAGGGTTTAAGGAAGAACCAAAAAAATAGCATTATGAAAATTCCAATCCCAGTGAATTAAGGTAAACCAGTGATTTGATAGAATCGTTCAAAGAAGAGAAATGTTGGTAATTCTTATTATCCTAACACTTATAATTTTATTTTTGTATTTGTATTCTGATGCTATAGAAAGTGGCATTGGCAGTGTATCAGGTATCAGGATGAGCCTGATAAAAACACTGATTATGGGTGCTTTGCTGTGTCATGGGTTTGCCGAATTACTCTCATTCTCCAACTCGCTAAACATCAGTGGATTATCAATTTGCTGGTTGATAGCACTTTTGGTAGTTGTTACAATTTCCTATCGGCAAATACTTTACTCTTGCAGGTTTAAATTTATTTTCAAAAACATCAATAACAGATACTGGCTTTATTTAATTCTGACAGTACTTCTCATCCTTCTTCCATTGTTTCTTTTATCAATATTAGTTCCCCCAAATAATTATGATTCGATGACCTATCACCTTTCACGTGTGGCACATTGGATCCAAAATCAAAACATCTATCCTTATCAGACGAATAACCTTCGTCAAATTGCATTGACTCCACTTGCAGAGTATGTTATTCTCAATTTTCAAATATTAAGCGGGAGTGATTATTTTGCCAATCTGGTCCAATGGTTCTCGATGCTGGGTTCTATGGCAGTTGTTTCACTGTTAGTTAAGGAGCTTGGCTTGAACTACAAGGGTCAGTTTTTCTCGGCGTTGCTTGCCCTGAGTATTCCAATGGGAGTATTTCAATCAACAACCACACAAAATGACTATGTTGCAAGCTTTTTCTTTCTTTCCTTTATATATTTTGCTTATATCTCCATTCATAAAAAGTTGCAATTTTGGAATACTATTTTTTTTATTTCCTGTTCGTTATCCTTAGGTGGTCTTACCAAATATACCACCCTGATGTTTGCCCTTCCTTTTACTATCTGGTATATATTTTTATATTTTAAAATGTTTCCCATTAAAAAAATCCTAATCATTGCCAGCATAGTGATTTTGATTGCGGGTATCATCCTATTCCCATTTGTTAGACGAAATCAAATATATTTTCATTCTGCATTAGGTCCGGAAAGCATACAAAGTGCTGCAGTGAATGAAAATTTGAGTTTAATTAATATGATGTCCAACAGCACGAAAACCATTATAGATAATTTTGTCCTTCCACTTAATTCAAACAATATTATTCTGCTCGTTGTTGTGCAAAAAATTCACCAGGTACTTGGGATTTCACCATATTCATCATCAACCAACTTAAGTAAATACGAAGTAAAGTTTGTATTTCATGAAGATTATACCGGGAGCCCTTTACATATCATTTTTTTCATTCTAGCCGGAATCACGCTTCTCTTCAATAAAATTTCTAATCACAGGACATTATTGATTTTCTCCATATGTATCATACTGGCTTTTTTACTTTATTCATTTTTATTTAAGTGGCAGCCCTGGGCGAACCGATATTTATTGCAGCTGGGCCTTGCATCAACCATTGTTAGCGGTACAGTTATAAGCAAAATGGTTTTACAAAAACCTTTTTTAATGGATATGCTTATAGTAGCATTATTACTATTTACCATGCTTCCTGTATTTTTTAACCCAAGTAAGCCTTTATTTTCCGTGATCGGGTTGATGCGCCAGATAATCAAAAAACCCAAAAGCATCTTACTTAATACGGATTTGATGGAAGCTAATATTTCGGGTCAGTCAAGGAAGAGGGTACTTGTTTTTTACGATAGCATTGATGGAGGTTTTAAGATAAAACCAACATTGTCGAATTCTGAAAAGGTTGGTCTTTACCGCCTGCAGGATTCACTTCAATTTTTTAATCAGGAACGTCGATCGATATTTAATTTGTCACGGCTGCAGGGATATTTCATCAACAGACCTCAGCTTTATGAAAAATATAAAGTTCTATTTGATTCAATACCAATTAAAAACAGAAACATTGCATTACTGATTTCAAATGATACGTATGAATATCCTTTATGGGTCCTGGCAAGACTGAAATTTGGAAATAGTTTTACAATAGGCTGTGTTAATTTAGCAAATCAAACAATTCCAAAGCAAAATCTATATCCAATTTCTAGGTATGATATTATGATTTACGAATCAAACAATGAATTGCAACTTCAGCAACAAATCTGTATATCAACGGGTAAAATCACCTTGAATTGATGATGGGTAAACGAAACGATACCGGAATGAAAAATTCCCATGTCGACAGGGATCTACAACTTTTAGCCGAAGCAAGCCAGTATCAAGACTGGATCTATTCTTTGATCTCCCCCTTTTTAGGTAATAGAATTTTAGACATTGGCTCAGGAATTGGGACCTATATAAAGAAATTTCTTGGCCGCGAACTTGTGCTTGCGACAGATTTAGATCCTTCCTATGTGTCCTATTTAAACAGTCGTTTTGCTGAACATCCCGAAGTTTCTTCACAAGTTTTGGATTTGTGTAATATTTCTGAAAGTCAGAAGAGGACCCTGGCTGAGAAGAGGATCGATACGATTGTTCTTTTAAATGTGCTTGAACATGTTAATGAAGCCTTAGAAGCACTAAAGAATTTGTCGGATTGTTTATGTAAATCCGGACGATTGATTGTTGTTGTTCCGGCTATGCAAATTCTTTATAGTAACCTAGATAAAGTATATGGTCATTGGCGAAGATATTCACGGGGGGATTTCAAGCAGATGGAAGCCTCTTTAAATATGACATTGTTGACCTGTTATTATTTTAATTTTTTTGGTTTTTTTGGTTGGTTTGTAAACACTAAATTATTTAATAAAAAGCACTTACCTGTTCGACAAACGATATATTTTGATAAACTTTCTCCGATATTCAGCAAGTTGGAAAAGTACCTGCCGCCCCCACTGGGGCTGTCAATCATCGCAGTATTTGAAAGGAAAGATTGAACTGAAATATTTTCTACAATGTTTGAACAGAAAACCAAAATTGAAATTACTGGAAGCAGTCAAGAGGATATATACTGCCCCTTTTGTAAGCAAACTGAGATTTATACAAAGTTTAAATTAACGGATCATAATATTTTGCGTTGTTCTTCATGCGATTTTATGTGGCTTTATCCCCAACCAACGTTAGGCCAGCTTAAAGAAGTTTATGACATATCCTATTTTAAGAATGCAGAGTTTTTTGAGGGCAATGATGCAACGCTCTATGGATATCATGATTATCTTGCTGAACGCTTTACAAAACAAGAAGAGTATAGTCCGATTATTTTAAAAGCAAAAAAGCTACTTAGAAATGGTGAAGATGTAAATCCCTTGTTTCTTGATGTCGGATGCGGATTGGGTTTTTTTATGGACGTAGCCCAGGATGAAGGATGTCAGGTTTCCGGTATTGAATTTAACGCATCAGCAGTTGAACGGATTCGATCAAAGTACATATTTCCTGTATTTCTTGGAGATATTTTGGAATTCCCCGATGATCAGGTATATGATATCGCAGCAATGATGGATGTGATTGAGCATTTCCAGCATCCCATTGAAGCAATAAAAAAAATTCACCAAATTTTGAAACCGGGGGGTATACTTGTTTTGTCTACAATGGATTGCGACAGCATTGTTTCCCGGCTATTGGGGAAACGCCTGGAAGACTTTCGCCGCGTCAATGAGCATCTCTATTTTTTTACTAAAAAGACTATTTCTACACTTCTTGAACAGGAAGGTTTCAAGGTTATGGATGTGAAGTACAATGGACATACTTTTCGATTGGATTTCTTAGCTAACCGATTAAAGAATGTTTCTTTAACAGGTGGTCGGTTTATTACATTTTTAGTAAATCTTTTCGGATTAAGTAAAAGCAGGATTAATTTAAATCCAAGAACAAAAATTTTGATTTTTGCCAGAAAAAAATAAACACAGATTTTTATTAAAATTAGTTTGAAAATCATTTATTCCATAATCATACCTACTTATAATGCTCGAAATTCCATTATAAAAACATTGGATTCAATAATTCATCAAAGTTTCAAAGGCTTTGAAATAATCATTGTTGATGGATGTTCAGCAGATAATACACTCGAATTAGTAAATAACCATTTTGCAAAAAATGATTTTATAGAATTTAAGATAATCTCTGAAAAGGACAATGGTATTTATGATGCGATGAACAAAGGGATATCCCTGGCAAAAGGTGATTTTTTTTATTTTATGGGGAGTGATGATCTACTCTATTCTTCTGACGTGTTGCAAAAGGTGAATTACCATATTTTAAAATTCAAACATGTAGATTTATTTTATGGCGATATCATTCGGTTTGATGAAAGCGGAATGATAAAGGATCAATTTGTCAGAACCTATTCACTGTATAATAGTGTTTTTGTGAATAAAATTATTATTTTCTTAAAACTTGGATTATGTCATCAGGCTTTCTTTGCCCGAAGAGAACTTTTTTATACTAAATTTTCTTTGAAGTTCAAATTAATATCAGATCTGGACTGGATTCTGAATATCGTTGAGATGAAAAAGCGATTCAGACATATGGATATAACTGTTGCAAAATTTAACGTATCCGGTACAAGTTCAAATTTGAAGTTATTATTTGAAGAACTTGAATCCCTTTTTGCAAATCATTATGGCAGATTATTCGGATGGTTATTCAGGACGGCAAGAAAACAGAGATGGATGACGGCGATCAACACGATTCAATTAAGCGAATCAAACAAATTGTGGGTGCAGGCTGAAAACAAATCTTCCTGATGAAAAGTATTCTGTTTGTTTCAGCATTCCCGCTGAATTCCAAAACAGCTGGTCAAAATTATTCTTTACGCCTGGTCAATGACCTTCAGAAGAAATTCAGGGTTGATGTTTTAAATTTCAGCTATAAAGATCATAAATCGGTTCATGGTTCAAAAGAACTTAGCTTATCCGGTTTTCGTAAATTTTTACATGCAATCATAATACCATTTCTGCATCCGTTTTTCACCTGTAGGTTTTCCATACGTTTATTTATATTCATCATAAGGAAGCAAAAAAACTATGACTTTATATATATTGATTTCAGCCAATTGCTGATTTTTACAAAACTGTTCAATAAAAATGACAACGTGTATGTGATGTTACATGATGTAATTGTTCAAAAGTATAAAAGGAAAAGGAGCCTTTGGTCATCCTGTGAATTGCGATGGATATTTTTTACGGAAAGATATTTACTGGGACAAAACGAACATCTTTTTGTGTTTAGCAGGAAAGATCAGAGAATATTATCTACGATATATAAAAAAGAAAGCAAGGTTGTGGATTTTTTTATTGACCAGAGAATACTCAGTAGTGATATTCCCGCGAAGCCTGAAAGTTTTTGCTTTTATGGAGCGTGGAACCGAAACGAAAACTGGGAAGGATTGTCATGGTTTATCCGGAATGTTTTACCTTTTACCGAAGAGCACTTTCAAATTATCGGAAGTGGCCTGAGCGATGACAAAATCAGGCAATTAGACCGATTGAGTCAATTTCAGATTGTAGGATTTGTGGATAATCCATATCCATATATTTCTTCATCCTATGCTTTAATTGCACCTGTTTTTCACGGAGCAGGGGTTAAAGTAAAGGTACTTGAATCGCTGTGTTGTGGCATTCCTGTTATAGGGACACGAATTGCATTTGAAGGAATTGATAAATCATTGCTTTTTTCAGCTTTCATCTCAAATGGACGAGAAGACTATCTTGCCAATTTTGCCAGGGCAAAAAAAATCAATGATGAAGAGCGGAAATTCAGACGGAAAATTAATTCTTCATTATATCCAAAGCATAAATTCATCGACTGCCTGACCGGAGACCAATAACATAGAATTTCGATTTATTTAATTTACATCAATCCCTGATAAATGAAAGTGCTTTGGTTCAGTCATATCCCGGTTTTTCCTAAAGAGATTGGGACAATTGATTATAAGGGAGGGACATGGATAACGACATTATTAAAGGCTTTATCTGAAAATGCAAGTATAGAACTGGCTGTTTGTTTCCACTCTACAATAAGAACCGAAGAAAAGATCAATATTAAGGGGGTTACCTATTATAACATTCAGGATGGCAACCTTGTCTTTAAAATGGCCTATAGGAAAATATTTCATATACTAACGCATCAGGACCACAATGCTTACCTTGAAATAATCGATGATTTTAAGCCCGATGTCATCCAGGTATTTGGAACTGAGAGTGGATTTGGCAATATAATCAGGCAAACGGAAGTCCCGGTTATAATCCATATGCAAGGATTGATTAATCCGATACTTCTGTCCTGGTTTCCCCCTGGAATAAACCTTCTTGATACATTCCTATCAACCCCGTTAAAGTCCCTGTTATTTGGAAACGGTTTTTTTCATAAGTTCATATATTTAAAAAAACAGGCAGAAAGAGAGTTGGAAATTATTTCAAGCAACATTCATTTTTTCTCCAGGACAGATTGGGATAAATCCTACCTGTCATTTTTTAATCCAAATGCAAAAATATTCCACTGTGATGAAATGATCAGGAATGAATTTTCAGACAATGAATGGTTAAGTCCCGGTTTAGCCGGACAATTTATCTTTGTTTCGATCCTGAATGATGATCTATACAAGGGATGGGATAATATCCTTAAGACAGCAAACATTCTACGGAGATATTCAAAATTGAAATTTGAATGGCGCATTATCGGTGCTAATCCAGGTAATTCCGTGATCAGGATGTTCGAAAGAAAGGCAAACACCAGATTTGCGGAATCGAATGTAGTATTTAAAGGGAAAATGGATGCAACAGAGATAGTTGAAGAATTAATGCGGGCTCATCTGTTTATACATCTCTCACACATTGATAACAGTCCCAACAGTGTTTGCGAGGCAATGTTATTGGGGATGCCGGTTTTGTGTTCTGATGTTGGAGGATGTTCTTCACTCATTACTGATAATCTGAATGGGTTTCTTATTCATGATAATGATCCATTTTACCTGGGAAAAAAGATTTGTGATATTTTGATGAATACAGAAAAAACTTTGCTTATCGCAGGAAAAGCACGTAAAGATGCTATGGCACGACACAATTCAGGCAGAATAATTGAGCAAATTTTAAATGCATATGAAGAACTTAGTAAACCCAGGTGAAATATTATAAGCGAGCCATGCCATACCCGGAATTCTTAATCATTATTTTCAAATGAATACAGATCAGGTCAGAAATTTCAAGGAGAAGATTTGGAATAATATCCTGGTTCTGTATTTAATATTGTCCTCCGGGTCAATACTGTTTGGGGTTAATGAATCTATTATTGTTGGCGGATTTTCATTTCTTGTCATTGTTCAGATTATTACAGCAAAAATGAAAGTCACGATATCAAAAAACAGTGTTTTTATTCTGATATTCCTTATATTTATCATTCTGCTATCCTATTTTTTCAATATGAATAACCTGTCAGCAAGTTCTATAAATTTTGAATTAGGATTTATTTTGAAAATTATCAATGCGATTCTTTTTGTAAATATTTTCCCCGCTGAAAAATTTAAACGAATCTTTATAAAACAAATATTTGTTTTATCGTTCATTTCCTTAGTGTTTTATTTTTCTTTCCTGGTTTTTCCCGGGTTAATGAACAGGATTCCTGCCTTACTTTCGACAGATAGTTATGTAAATTATTTGATCTATGTCCATCATCCTCCCTTGTATGCGATCAGACTGAGAAATTATTCGATATTTAGTGAACCTGGCGTTTATCAGGCTTTTTTAAATGTAGCATTATTGTTTCTCATCATGCATAATGAGCCCGGACAGGAGAAAAAGATCCTATTGGGATTTTCTGTTTACCAGTCAATAATTTTTTTATTTTTAGTTATAGCAATCCTGACTACATTTTCAACAACAGGTTATATTGCATTGATGTTGAATTTTGCAATTTTACTTTTTAAGAAATTCAGGTTTATCTTCGTTTTTCCGTTTGCTACATTACTGATTGTAGGTCTTATCTCTTCAACCTATTTTCATCAAACGATTTACGAAAAAATTGTTAAAACAAAAAACTCCTCTACCGAGCGGAGAGGAAAGGATGTAGAACTAGAGTGGATGATGTTTTTAACCCGTCCTGTTCTTGGATATGGTTATACATATTTTGATGTTAAAAAAGAATTGTTAAAAGACAGTAAGATAAATGAACAATGGACAGGATCAACAAATTCTATTTTCTATCACGCAGCCATGTATGGTTTTATTTTTATGATTGCAGTTTTATATGGTTTTTACAGATTTTCTTTTTTAGTTTCCGATAAAATATTTGTTGGAATCTTAATTTTTAGTTTATTTTTATTTTTACTTATCGGGGAAACATTTTTACAAAAAATGCTATTTCTGGTCATAGGATTTTACGGTATATCCATTCGTAAAATTCATCAGGTATATTATCAATAGGACTAAAAACTTGAAGAACGGCAGCGTAAATATTTCTATTGTCACATATAAGGAAGACCCTCTTGTTTTAAAGGAGGCACTCGTGAGTTGCAGTGGTTTTTCCGGAAAGGGACATATCTATTTGATTGATCATTCTCCTGGCAATTCATTACAAAAGGAAATAGAATCTTTCCCGAAGGTCCGATATGTTTTCAATCCTGAGAATCCCGGATATGGCGCAGGCCATAATTCAGCCATAAAACGATCAATGGATGAAGGAGCTAAATATCATGTGGTTATGAACCCTGATATCTATTTTGAAAAAGACGTAATTGAGACAATTGCAGGGTTCATGGATGAAAATGAAAATATAGGAATGCTGATGCCCAAAATTCTTTTTCCAAATGGACAATTGCAGTACTTGTGTAAACTGCTTCCCACACCCTTCGATCTGATTTTTCGCAGGTTTATTCCTGGAAAAAAGTGGAAAAGCGAGAGGAATAATATTTATGAATTGCGGTTTACGAAGTATAACCGCACCATGAGGGTTCCCTGTCTTTCAGGTTGTTTTATGGTACTCAGAACGTCAGTACTGGAGAAATCAGGTGTATTCGATGAGAAATTTTTTATGTATCTTGAAGATGTGGATTTATGCAGGAGAGTTGGTGCAATCAGTGATAATATTTACTTTCCAGATGCGGTGGTCTATCATCAGTATAAGAAAGGGTCGTATAAAAAAATCAATCTTCTGATAAAACATATTGCCAGTGCGATAAAGTATTTTAATAAATGGGGCTGGATTACCGATCACGACCGAAAAAAAATAAATTGTAAAACATTGAAAATTCTTCATAACCGTATTGACGATATATAGAAAAGGGATCATTCATTCCCAACATCTGGTTAAAATATCCTTTATCAACTTAATCGAAAAATTATGAACGAAATACCCTTAACCCCAGCGAATATGAATTCAAATGAAATCGATTTGTTTAAATTGTTGATTAGAACGATTTTATTTTTCAGAAAGCATTACAAAATTCTATTTATTTCAATCTTTTTGGGATTGATCATTGGAATTTCTATAAATAGACTGACTAAAAAAAAGTATTTTAGCGCCTATCTCATTGCCGAAACCAGTTTATCAGATGTGGATATATTCGAGGTGGTAAAATCAATAAAATATTCAGTCGCTCAACATGATTACTATGCGATACAAAAAAAGTTAAATATTTCAAAAAAGAGTTGCAGCAGGATTAAGGAAATTGAAATTCAAAATGTATTGATTGCCTCAGGTTGGGATATGGATGGAGCAGTGACCGGCCAGGTAAAAAGTAAACTATTCAGGATCACCCTTGATTTCAACACGTCATCAAAAAAGGATAGCATTCAGCAACAATATATCCTGCTTGACTCCATTCAGAGGGGAGTTGTAAAATATGTCAATAACAATCCCTACATAAGCGAACGGCAGCAATATTCCAAGGTTCTCATTAAGAATATGATCAGCGAGATTGCGATCCAGTTGAAAAAATTGGACACCCTTCAGAAAAGTGTAATTGAGCAAAAACCACAGCGGGGGCAGGTTGTTGTAGATAATGCCTACAAACAATCCTTTTCTTCAGACATTCTTTCTTTACTTGAAAGAAAACTGAAACTGGAAGAATCCTATCAACTTGACAGCCCCATTATGATTGTCGAAAATTTTAATTGCACGCTTGTGATTGAACCAGGAATATCAAACGGCAAAATTATATTGATCTGTTTTGTCTTTTTTGTTTTGACCCTGATGTACTTGTGTATTGCGGAAATGAAAGAGCTGATCAAAAGCGAATCTGTAAAAGACAATGTATAACGGAGGTTCCCTTTACTTTCAATTATGAAAAAGAAACAGAAGAAGACCACAATTAAGCAGCACCCGAGCGCAAATTTTGCTGAACCCAGGCTCAACCCTGTCTATACTATGATATTACTGGCCTATGCCTTTATCACCGTGTTGACACCCAACTTGAATACGCTCGATTCGAATGGCCCAAAATTTTATACATATGCCATTTTAAACCTGGTTGGTTTCCTTGTTATACTGATCGTAAATCAACTGAAACCTCAGCAGGACTTTCACTGGCCCATCTTCCGGACTTGGACCGGGGTTATTTACACGCTATTTCTGCTTGTTTCCCTGCTCTCTTTTTTCAAGGCCTTCAATATCTATGAATCCATTATCAATTTTTCGAAACTTTTAACCATTTTTTCTGCAGCATTTATTATTGCCACCATCCTTCGTCAGGATAAACGATACCTGTATATAATTTCAATTGCACTTACATTTTTGCTAATTCTGGATTGTTTTACGGTTTTTTATCATTTATTCACGAATTTTATGGTGGGTGAAGGACAAAATATTGAAGCAATCAAATCGATATACTCCAATAAAAACATTTTATCTGCTGCTGTTTTTGTTAAAATTTCCTTTGCATTATGGCTTTTAACATTCGGCAAAGGATGGATGAAGGTGCTGGGAGGGTTTTCAATTTTCATGGCATTTATCGCCACGCTGTTTATGAGTACAAGGTCATTTTATGTTGGGACCATTTTTCTAATTCTAACCTATGGGGCCTTCATGTTCATCAGGTATTACAGAAAAAATGAAAAACGTGAGATTATTAAAATGTCGGTTTACCTCTCTGTTGCAATTATTGTTGGGTTCTTTTTATTTACAGCTTCATTAAAATTCATGTATCGGCCATCATCGCAGGAGCGTTATGCGGTCGATTTTTTAACCCGGTTGAAATCCCTTTCTTCAGAAATTGGTTCTGGTTCCAGCCAGGGAGGGCGAAGGCTGCAGGCATGGCAGAATTCTTTTAAACTGATCAAAGAAAATCCATTGCTTGGCATTGGGACCGGAAACTGGAAGGTAGAGGTACTGAAATATGAAACCCCGACAACCGGGGCCTACATCTACCAATATAAAAACCACAACGATTTTATTGAAACCGCCGCAGATACGGGAATATTTGGTGGATTGCTGTTCCTGGGAATATTTGTTCTGATCTTTGCAAACTTTATCAGGGCCTTTTTTAAAGCCAGGAAGGGAGAGGAGGAGTCCTACAAATGGTTGTTTCTTCCTGCATTCGGGCTCTTCTGTTATTTCTTCGATGCATTTTTTAACTTCCCCTCCGACCGGCCTGAGATCATCTCATTCTTTGCCATTTTCGTCGGCGCCGGAGTCGCCTTCTCACCCCAATCAGCATATATCACCCGGTTTTCGTCATTCGTCATTCGTCATTCGTCATTCGTCACTCGCAAGGCGACACGTGTCACGTTAATAGCCACCCTCCTCCTTCTCATGGTGGGGTCAATCTATATTTTCTACCTCAACTTTGTCTCCCTGAAGCTCCAGCGTATTGCCAAGGAGGAGCTGAATGCGGGAAACCTCACCAGCAGTTCGGAGCTGTTTTTGAATGGATTCCCGGCAATTCCGGATATAAACATTGAGGGAGAGCCCATAGCCGTTACCAAAGCCCGTTACCTGATTGTGGAAAAAAAGTATCAGCAGGCCATTGATCTGTTGAAACAGGACCGGTCAAGCCCCTACGATACCCGACAGGAGTTTTTTATTGCCATGGCCTATCTGAACATGGGATTGCCCGACAGCGCTCTGGTTTACACGCAAAAGGTGTATAAAATGAAGCCCTATTTTTCGGGAAATATCAGCGTGATGAGCAGCGCCTATGAAGCAAAGGGCAACCTTACAGAGGCCTTCAAAGTGCTGGATGATCATATATTATTTAATTCTAAAAATGGCCAGCCGGTTATGGATAACATTTATCCTCAAAAGGCTGCCATTAAAACCAATGCCAGTATTCAGAGAAACAAGGAACCGTTCAACAATGGAATGGAGGCCTTCAACCGGAAGGATTATAATAAGGCCCTGAAATATTTTACTGATTTTATCAGTAAAGACCCAGGGGTTTCCCAGGCATTTGAATATCGTGCTTTTTCCTACTTTTACCTCAAACAATTCATGGCGAGCCTGGCTGACATCGACCGTGCCATTGCCCTCGACCCATCCAAACCAGGCTACCTGAACCTCCGCGGGGTCAACTTGCATATGCTTGGGAATGACCCGGCAGCCTGTGAAGCTTTTACGAAGGCCATTGAGATGGGGGATAAGGATGCTGTAAATAATTATGAGAAGTTCTGTAAGAAAAAGTAACAGGGTGACAGGGTAAAGAGCTTTGAAGGTAAAACAACACAAAAATTCTCTTAAGAAACCGGAGGGTGGGGGCGCTGTAAAAGTCAGCCAGGCTGAGCCTTTGCTCGGCTTTTTTTATGGGTTGATTTTAGTGGGGTATTCACTGATCGCGGTAATGACTCCGGATTTTTTTGCATTTGATTCAAATGGCCCAAAGTTTTACTCTCTATCCATTTTGAATTTGGTTGCTTTTGGGGTCATTTTAATTGGGAACCGGGTAAAACCACAACCGGACTTTTACTTTTCCTTTTTCCGCACCCGGGTTGGGTTTGTCTATACCCTTTTTCTGCTGGTTGCGCTGCTCTCTTTTTTCAAGGCATTCAACATTCTTGAGTCGATCATTAACTTTTCGAAACTCTTTACCATTTTCTCAGCGGCCCTTATCATTGCCGCCATTCTTCGGAAAGATAAACGGTATCTTTATGTTATTTTGGTAACCTTGTCCCTGCTGCTGATATTCGACAGTCTGACCGTTTTTTATCAAATCGGGATCAAGAAGATGACATTTTGGGATGTCAAGTCGGTTTATGCCAATAAGAACATTTTGTCGTCAGCTATTTTTGTTAAAATGTCGTTGGTGCTCTGGCTTATGACTTTTGGCAAAGGGTGGATGAAGGCGCTGGGCGCTTTGACCCTGTTGATCGCGTTTGTAGCGATCCTGTTTATGAAAACCCGGTCGTTCTATATAGGTTCATTTTTTCTGATCATCACCTATGGTTTGTTCATGATCATCCGGTTCTATAAAAACAGCAGTAAGCTAAAGGCCATTCTGTTTACAATTTCGATACCCGTCACGGTGATTGTTGTATTCCTCTCCTTTTCAATGGTGATGAAATACATCAACCCTGAATCGGGAATGGGTTTAAAAAGCGGGTATCTCGCGGTTGTTGAGAGACTAATGACTTTGTCGCAGGAAAAGGCAGGAATGAGAATTCAGGCAATGCAAAATTCGGTGAAGCTTATCAGGGCAAATCCCATCCTCGGCGTAGGGACGGGAAACTGGAAAATTGAGGTATTGAAATATGAGGGGCCCACCACGGCGGCTTATATCTATATGTATAAAACCCACAATGACTTCCTTGAAACCACTACAGAAACCGGGATCATTGGCGGGGCGCTCTACCTTGGCCTATTTATTCTGGTCATGGCAAACTTCATCAGGGCCTTCTTCAGGGCGAAAAAGGGGGAGGAGGAATCCTATAAATGGTTGTTCCTTCCCGCATTCGGACTCTTTTGTTACAGCTTCGACGCCCTGTTCAACTTCCCTGCCGACCGCCCCGAAATCGCCTCCCTCTTCGCGCTCTTCGTCGGAGCCGGTATCGCCTTCTCCCCCCAATCGTCATTCGTCACGCGTATTTCGTCATTGGTCATTGGTTATTGGTCATTGATCATTCGTCATTCGTCATTCGTCACTCGTCATTCGTCATTCGTCATTGGCTCCGCCGAGCTACGCTTCGCTCCGGTTCGTCATTCGTCATTCGTCAAGGGTCTTGTCACACTTTTCTTTTTCCTCATGCTCCTCTCCACCTGGATCTTTTACCTGAACTTCGAGTCGCTCAAACTGCAGGCCACGGCCTATTTCGAATTAAGTAAGGGTCCCCTTGTTACGAAATCGGAGTCTTTTATGAAGGGATTTCCTGCCATCCCGAACCTCAATGTTCAGGGCGAGCCCATTGCCGTGACCAAAGCCCGCTACCTTGAAGCAGAGGGGAAATATCAGGAGGTGTTGGATCTATTAAAAAGGGATCATTCAAGCCCCTACGACAGTCGGCCCGAATTCTACATCGCCATGGCCTATGCCAAGTTGGGGCAGCCCGACAGCGCGTTGGTCTATGCGAAAAAAGCATATGCATTAAAACCCTATTTCTCAGGGAGTGTAAGCGTGATGAGTACCGCCTATGAGGCAAATGGCGATCCCGGTCAGGCCATGAAGGTACTGGATGATTTTATACAGCTTAATACGAAGGATGGTCAGGCAATTCCCGGTTTTATATATACACAAAAGGATCTCCTCCAGAAACAAAACAGCGCCCTTTCGCTGGGGACTAAAAGCAAACAATTTCAAGATAGTTTCAAAAATGCCATGGCTTCATTTGGCCGGAAAGACTATAACAAGGCCATAACCCTTTTTTCGGAGGCGATCACGCTTGATCCCTCCGTTGCCCAGGCGTATGAATACAGGGCTTTCTGTTATTTCTATCTTAACAACTATCCACTTAGTTTGAAGGACATTGAAAAGGCCATTGCGCTTGACCCTACAAAACCCGGTGATTTCAATCTGAGGGGCGTAAACCAGCATTTATTGGGCAATGACCCGGCAGCCTGTATTGATTTTCAGAAGGCGATGGGGATGGGGGATAAGGACGCCGGCAATAACTATGAGAAGTTTTGTAAAAAGGTGACAAGGTAACAGGGTAACAGGGTGACAAGGTAACAGGGTAACAGGGTAACAGGGTAACAGGGTGAAAAGGTAACAGGGTAAAACAGATATTTTATGAAAAACAATAAAGTTGCGCTTATTACAGGGATTACAGGGCAGGATGGGGCCTATCTGGCGGAATTCCTTTTGAAAAAGGGATATACCGTACACGGATTGAAGCGGCGATCGTCGCTGTTCAATACCGATCGCATCGATCATCTTTACCAGGATCCGCATGCAAAGGACCAGAAGCTGTTTCTCCATTACGGTGATCTTACCGATTCATTGAATATAACCCGGATTATCCAGGAGACGCAGCCGGATGAGATCTATAACCTGGCAGCCATGAGCCATGTGCAGGTGAGTTTCGACACGCCTGAATATACGGCCAATGCCGACGGAACAGGAACCCTTCGGGTACTGGAGGCCATCAGGCTGCTGGGTCTCACCGAAAAGACACGGATTTACCAGGCATCTACTTCTGAGCTTTATGGGAACTCCCTTATCTCGGGGAATAAAATACCCGGAGCACAGCAACCAGGCAGTCAAAATTCGGCCAGCCAACAGTCTGAATCGCAGCCACTTGAGGCGATGTTGAATGAGCAATCTCCGTTTTATCCCCGGAGCCCCTATGCCGTGGCCAAACTCTATGCCTACTGGATCACGGTGAATTACCGAGAGGCCTATAAAATGTTTGCCTGCAATGGTATTTTATTCAACCACGAATCTCCCATCCGGGGCGAGACCTTCGTAACCCGGAAGATCACCCGGGCGGTGGCCAAAATTGCTTTGGGCATGCAGGACAAACTTTACATGGGGAATCTGTCGGCCCGCCGCGACTGGGGCCATGCCAAGGACTACATCAGGGCCATGTGGCTGGTGTTGCAACACGATACCCCCGATGATTATGTGATTGCCACGGGAACCACCACCACGGTGAGGGATTTTATTACCAAGGCCTTTGCAGAAGTTGGACTTACCGTTGGATTTACCGGTACCGGTGCAAATGAAAAGGGAACCATCATCGCCAGTGAAAAAACGGAATACAACCATTTGATCCATCAGGAGGTGGTCGCAATCGATCCCCGCTATTTCAGGCCGACTGAGGTGGAATTGCTTATCGGCGATGCCACCAAGGCACGCACGGTGCTGAACTGGATCCCTGAATATGACCTGGATGGTTTGGTCAAAGATATGGTAAAGTCTGACTTCAGACTCATGCAGAAGGAAAAATTCCTCAAAGAGAACGGATTCAACACCCTCAACTATTTTGAATAATCATTGCAGGATCATTATAACATGTTATAACAACTAATTGTATCTTTGCAAAAAATCATTTTATGGAGGCTTCATTGGTAAAAATAGGAAATTCTCACGGGTTGATTATCCCCAAGAGGCTTTTAAGTAAATTTGGAATGGTCAGAAGGTTTAACATCCAGGAAAAAGAGGGCGGTTTAATCGTAATGCCCATCAGGGATGATAAACCAAGGGAAGATTGGGACAAACTATTTGCCCATGCGATAAAAACCGGCCATCAGCCGGAACCCGACTATTTTCAAGGAGCGCAAAACGAGTTTGACCATACGGAATGGACATGGTAAAACGTTTTGATATATGGAACACTGAACTAAACCCGACCGTTGGTTCAGAAGTCAACAAGATCAGGCCTTGCCTCATTGTATCTCCGGATGAAGCCAACAGGCATCTTCAAACAGTAATTGTTGTGCCGCTGACCAGCACATTAAAATCCTATCCCACACGGATTGATTGTCAATTCATGGGCAGGCACGGTCAATTGGCCATCGACCAGATACGAAGTATCGACAAAAGCCGGTTGGGAAAGAAACTGGGTAAATTGGATATTGAAACATCTGAAAAAATATGTATGGAAATTATCAAAACATTCAGGTACTGAGCCTGGAACATGGATCACATAGCGCATGGGATGAATAGAAATTCGAAGATCTATATTGCCGGGCACACCGGGATGGTGGGTTCGGCCATTCACAGGAGATTGGTTGAAAAGGGCTATACCAACTTTGTATTGCGATCGTTGGATGAGTTGGATCTTACCCGGCAGCAGGATGTAGAGGCCTTTTTTGCATCGGAAAGGCCCGAATATGTCATCCTGGCGGCGGCCAAGGTCGGCGGTATTTTGGCTAACAATACCTATCGCGGGCAATTCATCTATGAAAACCTGCAGATCCAGAATAACATCATTCATCAGAGTTATGTGACGGGGGTAAAGAAGCTCCTTTTCCTGGGAAGTTCATGCATCTATCCAAAGGATTGTGACCAGCCCATCAAAGAGGAATACCTGCTTACCGGCCTGCTGGAGCAAACCAACGAGCCCTACGCCATTGCCAAGATCGCCGGCATCAAGCTATGTGAAAGTTATTACCGGCAGTATGGCTGCAATTTCATCTCGGTGATGCCCACCAACCTCTATGGTCCCAACGACAACTACAACCTCGAAACCTCGCATGTTCTCCCGGCCCTGATCCGCAAGATCCACCTGGGAAAATGCCTTGAGAACGGAGATTGGGCCGCGATACGCGATGATCTGAACAAGCGGGCCATTGAAGGAATCGATGGAAATTCGACGGAAGAACAAATTGAAAACATCCTCTTAAAATACGGAATATCAATTAATAATTCCGTCACGCGTCACGCGACACCTGTCACGCCTTCTTCCGTCACATTATGGGGTACCGGAACAGTCTACCGTGAATTCATGCACGTCGACGACATGGCCGCCGCCTGTGTGAAAATAATGGAAGAGTTGGATATTGAAGAACTCGTCACGCGACACGCGACACGTGTCACGTCTTCTTTCCCTGTTACCTTGTCACCCTGTCACCCTGTTACCTTGTCACCCTGTCACCCTGTTACCTTTCTCAATATAGGCACCGGCCTCGATCAAACCATCCGGGAGCTGGCCCTGCTCATCAAAAAAGTAATCGGATTCAACGGAGAGATCGACTTTGATCCCTCAAAAGCAGACGGCACTTATAAAAAACTGCTGGATATATCGCGCCTCAATGCGCTTGGATTTAGGCCATCATATTCACTGGAACAAGGGATAGAAGCGGTTTACAAGAAATATGCTGAACCCGGCGTTCCGAAAAAACACATGGGGCAATAGAAATTAAATATATCCTTGCTCAGTAGTATAAAATAGCCTATATATGTCCTTCTGAAATACAACAAATATCATGAAAGAGTTGTTCAAACGTTTAATTACGGAATCCACATGATTAACAGCGAAATCAGCAAGAAGGCCCTGGTTAATGATTCTCATATCCGGGTTTTTCAGAATGGTCACTAAATTACTAATAATTTCCTGCTGTTTATTATGGGGCAATTGAAAAAAAGCTTTACAAACGTTAACTATATAGTTAACTTTGCACAATGATCAGAGAAATTATTGTTTGGGGGGATCACTTCTATTCCTTATATAACCAATTGGATATTAAGGTTAAAAAGAAGATCGATTATGTCTTTTGGCTTATACAGTATACAGAGAAAGTACCAATACGATTTCTCAAATACCTCGAAGACACGGATGGTCTTTATGAAATAAAAGTCAGTACTACTTTTAAAGAGATACGAATACTATGCTTTTTCGATGAATCAAAACTGGTAGTGGTGATCAACTGGTTTTTCAAGAAATCAAAGAAAGCCCCGAAACAAGAAATTGAGTTGGGCGAACGGCTTAAAAACGAATATTTGGAAATAAAGAAAAGGAGAAGATAAAATGAACAAGATAACCACATTTGAAGAGCATTTAGAGAAGCAATATGGTAAAAAAGGAACTTCGGCCAGAGAGCAATTCGAAGCTGAAGCAATGGCTTTTCGCCTGGGAGAACTATTAAAAGAAGCGAGAATGGAAGCCAAACTTACCCAAGGTGAACTTGCTGAAAAAACTGGAACAAAGAAAAGCTATATTTCAAGAATTGAGTCCGGAAAAAGCGAAATCCAGTTATCAACGTTTTACAGAATAATAAAACAAGGCCTTGGAAAGGATCTCCAAATATCAATTCAATAAAAACAATCGCCCCATAACATGCCGCTAATTCGCAACAATACTAACGCTTCGTTGCTTAGCGAAGATATTGCCTCTGATGCGTTTAGCGGCCACACGTTACCCGGCTAAAATATTGTTTGAATACTGAAAAAGTAATGAAGTAATGGAGTAAAAGGTCGTGACGCGATTTTCGTCACGCGTCACGTGTCACGTTTTTCTAGCTTACGATAATGCCTTTTGTAATTGCAATTTTCACAAGCTGAGCGGTGTTTCTCAGCTTAAGTTTTTTAAGGATGTTTGTTTTGTGGCGTTCTACGGTTTTATCGCTGATAAATAGTTTTTCGGCGATCTCTTTGGTGTAGAGTCCGTCGGCCAGAAGTTGAATGATTTCGATCTCGCGGGATGTTAGGGAGGTGTAATCTGCATTTTCGTCCGAATCGCTGGCATTGGAGTATTCGCGCAGCAGGATTCGTGAGATTTCTTCAGAGATATAGATGTCCCCGTTGTAGACCATCTCGATGGCTTTACCCAGCTCCATTTTGGTGGCATTCTTGGAGACAAATCCCTTGGCGCCGCTCTTGAACATCTTTTTGATATACACCGGGTGGTCGTACATCGAGAGGGCGATCACCTTCACCCAGGGCATTTTGGCGTCGATGATCCTGGTAGCCTCGATCCCGTTCATTTTCGGCATGTTGATGTCCATCAGGATCACATCGGGTTTTTCCTTCTCCAGCAGGGTCATCAGGTCAAGTCCGTTCAGGGCTGTTCCGATGACCTCAATATTTTGAAGTGAGTTCAGCAAAATCATCAGCGAATGCAGGATGATGGCCTGGTCTTCGGCGATCATCAGTTTGATGGTTTTGGCGGGTGGGGTCATATTTTACCAGTAACAAGGTGACAAGGTGACAAGGTGACAAGGTAAAAGGGTGAAACAGTAATGAAGTAATTTTTTATTGTTTAAAATTATATTTTTTTTACCTTTGCACGAACTCCTGACATTTCTAGCCTGTAAATGTAATCTATATGTTTGCAGATTGATGTGACGGGTTATTTTATCTCATAGAAATACGAGAAAGCCGTCACCTTATTGGGGCCTCTCTCAAAAACATAAATAATATTCAAAAAATATGCATGATAACCCCTATGTTTACAATATATTCGCCTTCTTTTATATCCCCAAAAAATGGATATTTCTTCAACTTATTGTAGGTTAGAGCTTTATGGTTTGCGACTCAAAACTCAACATATTTTCCCGTATATAAATGAATTATCAACTAAACAATAAATCTATGAAAGCAATGTACAATTTTAAAAAAATTGCATCAAAGCTGAGAGGGTTATTTCTTATAATGATTCTTTTGGCTTCGATTTTTAATGAGGCTCGAGCGATCGGGTTAGAGGTCTCGGTCACAAGCCCGATTGCGGTTTGTGCCAATGCCAACTTCAGTATCGCAGGAACGGCCACTGCCACAATAGGGGGTGAGATTTCTTATTATCTTCAGTTGCAAGGGCCAAGTCCTTCTCTTAACATTATTGGGTCTATAGAACCTATGCCTATTGTATGGGTAGGGGCTGGGTTAAAAGAATTTGATATTAGTACTGCAGTATTCTCCCCAATAACACAGGGAGGAACCTATACTTTGACAGTGAGAACTATAGGTGCCCCTGCAGAAACAGGTTTTACTTCTATAATTATTGATCTGGTTCCAATTCCAACTGTTGACCTGACCTCCGCCGTCGGAACAGATGCGCAGCGGAAATGTATCACCAGTGCAACCATTGATCCAATAACCTATGCAGTGAGTGGTACGACCACGACGACTGTTTCAGGATTGCCAACGGGTGTGACAGGATCATATAGCGCTGGTATATTCACCATTTCAGGAACACCAGTTGCCGCAGGGGTCTCAACTTACGTTGTAACTACAGTGAGCGGAGTCAATTGTTCAACATCAAAGAGCGGTACCATCACGGTTGACGCTGTACCCACCGTTACACTTTCTTCAGCGGTCGGAACAGATGCGCAGCGGAAATGTATCAACACTGCGATTACCAATATTACGTATGCCGTCAGCGGCACAACCTCCACGACTGTTTCCGGATTACCGGCAGGCGTATCGGGGAGTTTGAGCGCAGGAACCTTTACCATAAGCGGTACGCCGACAACAACTGTTGGAAGTCCGTTTACCTATACTGTAACCAATGTTAACGGAGCATGTTCTGCAACTGCCACCGGCACAATAACTGTTGATGCTGTGCCGACCGTCACTTTGACATCAGGAAACAATCTTCAGTCTATATGTATCATTAACCCTATCGCTAATATAACTTATACTGTTAGCGGCACCACCACCACCACTGTTACCAACTTACCGGCCGGTATTACTGGCAGTTTGAGCGGAACAACCTTTACCATCAGCGGAACTCCAACAGCATCTGGAACATATTTTTATACTGTAACCAATGTTAACGGAGCCTGTTCTGCAACTGCATCGGGTACCATTTCGGTAGATCCTGTGCCAACAATCAATCTGACCTCTGCCAATAATGTACAAACCATATGTGTTGGTGCTGCAATTGGTAATATACTTTATACTGTGAGCGGCACCTCCACCACCACTGTTTCCGGTTTACCGGCAGGAGTGACAGGTAGTTTAAGCGCAGGAACCTTTACCATCAGCGGTACCCCAACTACAGCAGTCGGAAGCCCGTTTAATTATACGGTAACCAATGTGAACGGAGCCTGTTCTGCAACGGCCACCGGTACCATCACGGTAAATGCCCTTCAATCTATTACCCCGGCATCTGCCACAGGCACGGTTTGTCAGAATGCTGCTTTGTCACCCTCCATTGTTTATACCATTGGCGGTTCGGCAACAGGAGCTTCAATAACTGGCGGCACATTGCCTTCAGGTTTGGTTGGCACCTTTACCGGAACAACGTTCACCATCAGCGGAACCGTAAGCGGAACTGCTACACCAACCACCTATAATTTCACAGTTACTACCTCAGGGGCTAATTGTACTCCTGTAAGTGCAACCGGTTCAATTACGGTGAATCAAAGCCCGATTGTTACCTGGGATGCAACTTCCGGAACACAAACACCCACTACCTGCGTTAATGGTGCGATCATTCCGATCGTATACAATATAGGTGGCGCATGGTCAACCATCACCATCACAGGATTACCTGCCGGTATGACTGGAATGTACAATAACTTTACTTATAAGTATACAATCAGCGGATCGCCGAGTGCTGTTGGTACATTTAACTACACTTTGACGGCAGACAACGATTTATGCGGTGGCGCCACCGGCGTAGGAACAATTACCGTTGTTGCTATACCGACAGCCCCTGTTGCCGGAGACTTCATTCAGCCAACATGTACTGTACCCACGGGTAGCGTTACGTTGAGCGGATTGCCATCCACAGGCATATGGACAGTCACACTCGCTCCTGGCGGCACAACTACAGGAACAGGTACTACGCTTACATTAAGTGGACTTGCTTCAGGTAATTACAGCGCAACTGTTGCGAATTCAGCGGGATGTATTTCAAGTCCTGTCACTTTTGCTATCAGCGCTGCACCTGTTGTACCAACTGCTCCGGTAGTCGGAACCATTGTTCAGCCGACCTGCTCCCTGGCAACAGGAAGCGTAACACTGACAGGATTACCTGCTACCGGCTCATGGACCGTTAACATCGCGGGAGTGGCTCCAGTAACAGGAACCGGTACATCTACAACCATTGTCGGTCTTGCTGCAGGCACATACACAGCAACTGTAACAAATTCTGCAACTTGTACCTCAGTGGCATCAGCCAACATTGTGATCAATACACAACCGGGAACTCCGACCATTACCGGAACAACACCTGGCAGCCGCTGCGGCGCAGGCACTGTTACCTTATCAGCCACTGCTTCTGCAGGAACTGTTAACTGGTACACCAGCGCAACAGCCACATCAACAGTTTTTGTTGGAGGTACTTATACTACAGGAACACTTTCGGCAACTACCACCTATTACGTAGATGCGACATCAGGGTCCTGTACAACCGCTACAAGAACAACGGTGACGGCTACTGTTAACCCGGTACCAACGGCTACCATCAGTGGAACAGCAACTGTATGTCAGAATGCAACGGCCCTCATCACCTTTACAGGTATCGGCGGAACCGCACCATATACCTTTACCTATGATGTGAACGCCGGAACTGCAACAACAGTGACGACCGTGACCGGAAATAGTGTAACGGTATCAGCTTCAACAGGCACGGCAGGCACCTATATATATAGTCTGTTGTCTGTACAGGATGCAAATATCTGTTCAAGTACACAAACGGGAACAGCAACTGTTACAGTAAATGCGATATCAACACTTGCATTGACTTCCGGTTCTAACAACCAGAGTTTGTGTATCGGTGGCGCAATCGGAACGATTGTTTATACCTATGGTGGGGCCACAACGGCCGTTACCTCCAGCGGACTCCCGACAGGTTTGAGTACCAATACCAATTTGGGTTTAAAAACCTTTACCATCACAGGAACTCCAACTCAATCAGGTACATTCAATTATACAATTACTGCTGCAAGCGCACTTTGCGGCTCTGCTACGGCTACCGGAACAATCACAGTGGGCGCTATCGCAACTGCACCGGTGGTAGGTACCATCACCCAACCAACCTGTGCCGTTTCAACGGGCAGCGTGGCCCTGAGCGGATTACCTGCAACGGGAATGTGGACACTGGTATTTAGTCCATCAACAGGTGGAACCTATACCGGTACTGGTACTACAACTACCATCTCTGGTCTGGCCGCCGGAACCTATACGGCAACAGTAGCTACCTACATCGGATGTACTTCACCGGCTTCTGCCAGTATGGTGATCAATGCTGCACCGGCTGTACCTACTGTACCAGTCGTTGGAACCATTGTAAATCCAACATGTATTGTTGCAACAGGAAGTGTGACACTGACCGGATTACCTTCAACGGGTACCTGGACTGTTACGCTGAACCCCGGCGCATTAACTACATCAGGAACCGGAACATCTACAACCATTGCCGGACTTGCTTCGGGTACCTATACAGCAACAGTTACAAACGCTGCAGTATGTACCTCGGCCGTATCTGCTAATATCGTCATCAGCGCTGTACCAACACAGGTACCACCGACCGTTGGCGCTATTACCCAGCCAACCTGTACAGTCGCTACTGGTAGTGTTGCATTGAGCAACCTGCCTGCCGGCACCTGGACAGTCACAATCAATCCGGGCGCGCTTGTTACATCGGGCACCACCACAAGTACAGTTATTTCTAACTTACCTGCCGGTGCAACCTATACTGCTGTTGTTACAAATTCAGGTGGATGTACCTCGGTACCATCTGCTGACATTGTTATCAATGCACAGCCGGTTGCTACTGCTCCTGTTATTGGCGCCATTACCCAACCAACATGTACTGTTGCAACAGGTACTGTAGCTTTGAGCGGATTACCTGCAACTGGAACCTGGACACTTACATTCAGTCCTGCATCAGGTGGAACCTACACAGGTACGGGTACAACCAAAACTGTGACAGGCCTTGCAGCGGGCACCTATACCGCTACAGTGACCAATGCATCGGGATGTACATCTCCTGCATCGGCTAACATTGTTATCAATGCACAGCCTACTGCACCGTCAGCGCCTGTTGTTGGAACCATTACCCAACCGACATGTTCTGTTGCAACGGGTAGTGTGGCATTGAGCGGCTTACCTGCTACAGGTGTTTGGACAGTTATTTTCTATCCGACAGGTGGAACATTTACGGGCACAGGTACCACTACAACCAAATCAGGTTTGGTTGCTGGCACCTATACCGCAACTGTCACCAACGCTGATGGATGCACCTCCGTAGCATCTGCAAGTATTGTAATCAATGCTCAGCCTGCTACACCTACAGCCCCGACCGTTGGAGCCATTGCCCAACCAACGTGTACTTTAGCAACGGGCAGTGTTGTATTGAATGGCTTACCTGCAGCTGGTACCTGGACAGTAACAATCAATCCTGGCGCCATCGTGAAGACAGGTACAGGTGTGACTACTACAGTTACCGGCCTTGTTGCCAACACCTATACTGCTGTTGTAACCAATGCAGCCGGATGTACTTCGGTAGCGTCGGCCAACATCGTGATCAATGCGCAGCCTTCCACACCTACAGCTCCTGTTGTTGGAACCATTACCCAACCAACATGTTCTGTAGCTACGGGTAGTGTTGTACTGAACGGCTTACCTGCCACCGGAACCTGGACCATTAACCCGGGAGCCATTACAGGCACAGGCGTCAGCACAACCATCGCGGGATTAGTTCCAGGCACATACAATTACACTGTTACCAATGCTGCAGGTTGTACCTCACCGGCATCGGACAATATTGTAATCAATGTTCAGCCTGCTACCCCGGTTGCCACAGCTTCGAACAACGGACCAATGTGTGCTGGTTTGACCCTCAACTTGATCGGAGGACCTGCTGGCATGACATCGTATGCATGGAGCGGACCGAACGGATTTACCTCCACGGTTCAGAACCCAACCATTGCCAACGTGACTGCAGCTGCAGCGGGTGTTTACTCACTCGTTGTTACCAATGCAGCTGGTTGTAGTTCAGTAGCTGCCACCACTACGGTAGTTATCAATGCTACTCCTGTTGCTACAGCGGCGAACAACGGACCAATGTGCGAAGGTGGAACACTGAATCTCTACGGACAGCCTGCAGGCGCTTCAAGTTACCTGTGGGTCGGACCGAACGGATACACATCCAACGTTCAGAACCCGGTTATCACCAACGTGACTGCTGCTGCTACTGGTCAGTATGTATTGCTTGTGACCAATTCCAATGGCTGCCAGGGTGTAGCCGTTACTTCAGTGACCATCTATGCTAAACCAGCTACGACGGCAACGAACAACGGACCACTCTGCTCAGGGTCAACACTGAACCTGGTTGGCGGACCTGACGGTATGGTTTCCTATGCATGGACTGGACCCAATGGATATACCTCCAACGTTCAGAACCCGACGATCGCCAATGCAACCGTTGCCAATGCAGGTGTTTACACACTGCTTACAACGAATGATAACGGATGTTCTGCATCAGCGAATACCACAGTTGAAGTGAACCCGATTCCGGAAACTCCAGTTGTTACTCAGAATGGCATGGTTCTGACCAGCAGTGTATCTGCAGGCAACCAGTGGTACTACAATGGTACAGCCATACCGGGTGCAACAGATCAGACCTACACTGTAACACACAATACCGGTTGGTACTGGGTGATGGTTACCTTAAACGGTTGTTCATCCCCGATTTCCAACAAGGTATGGGTTGAGGTGGTTGGTGTTCCTGAAATGCCGGCATCTGCATCCTTCAGCATCTATCCTGTGCCAAACAATGGCGAATTTACCGCCTCCATCCGTTACCCGGTTGACGACACCTTCACCATCGTGGTTTATAACCAGCTTGGCGAACAGTTGTACGAACTGCGCAATGCGGTGACAACTGGTGGTAAGCTCGACACCCAGATCGACCTCCGTCCTATTCCAAGCGGAACCTACACCGTAGTGTTCAGGAATAGCACTTACAAGGTTGTGAAGAGGATGATCGTGTTCAACAAATAGGAGGGTTAGTAACACTCTTACGGATTCTTACAGAAAGAGCCGCCTCACAAGGGCGGCTTTTTCTTATAAGAATATTGAGTTACCACACCGCCACTGCCTGTCACTCGATTGGGGAGAATAATCGTTACCACACCGCAGCTACGTCTGTCACTCGATAGTATTTATGAGGTATTCCGCATTCCCATCACCGCTCCAGACTAAGGCTGCTCATGTGGTAACATATTATTCTCTTTACGAATTTTTCCGTCACGCGTCACAGTTTTTCGTTCTGAAGAGGACTTTTCAGCAAGTATCATTTTACTATTTTATTTACCTACAATATTGGAATTGAATTCCAATATTGTATATTTGTACCATGATTAAGCGAAATGCTGAAGAATCCTTAAGGAGTCTCGCTGCACAATTCAAGGCAGTGGCGGTTATTGGACCAAGACAATCGGGAAAAACCACCCTGACGCGTTTTGTGTTTCCTGACAAGCCCTATGTAAGTCTGGAAAACCCTGATACCAGGCGGTTTGCAATGGAAGACCCCAGGGGTTTTTTAGCTCAGTTTCCCGATGGAGCCGTGTTGGACGAGGCACAGCGCCAACCTGAACTTTTTTCGTACCTGCAACAGATCCTGGATGAATCGCCTGTACCCGGGAAATTCATCATCACAGGGTCCAATAATTTTCTATTACAGGCTAATATTTCCCAGAGCCTGGCCGGAAGAATTGCATACCTGGTACTTTTACCGTTTTCTGTATTCGAATTACCTTTCAAGATTGATCAGAATTTCCGGGAGCTGATATTCAAAGGCTTTTTCCCACCCCTGTTTGATCAACCGATTGAACCGGTTTCATGGTACGATAATTATCTCAGGACCTATGTAGAACGGGATGTCAGGCAACTCAAAAACATCAGCGACCTCCACACATTCGAACGCTTTTTAAGGTTGTGTGCCGGCCGCACAGGCCAATTGCTTAACATGAGCAACCTCGCGATCGAAACAGGGGTTGATAATAAAACGGTGGCGGCATGGATCAGCGTGCTGGAAAGCAGCTTTATCGTCTACAGGCTTCACCCACATCACCGGAATTTCAACAAGCGGGTTGTAAAAATGGCCAAACTCTATTTTTATGATACCGGATTGGCCTGCAGCCTGCTTGGAATTCGAACTGAAGCGCAATTGACCTGGCATCCTGCGGGTGGAAGTTTGTTTGAGAATTTTGTTATCAATGAACTTGTCAAATTCCGCTTCAACCGCGGCCAGGCGCATAATCTGTACTTCTGGAGGGACAGTGTTGGGCACGAAATTGATGTGATCATCGAACAGGGGAAAAATCTCTATCCCGTTGAAATTAAATCGGGGCAAACCATAACTCCTGAATACTTCAGGAACCTCTCATTCTGGCAATCGCTGTATGGAGAGACCAATGCCACGGTGGTGTATGCCGGAAAAGCCAGCCAGCATCGCAGCAATGGCGTCGAAATCATTCCCTGGCATGAACTTGAGATCCTGGATAAGGAATATTAGTTACCACAGCGCCACTGCGGCTGTCACGCGATAGGGGCAGTAGGTTACCACACCGCCACTGCGCCTGTCACTCGATGTATTATATGGCTTATTTTTTACTTATCACCGTTCCAGGCTAAGGTGGCTTATGTGTTAACTCATTATTCTCACAGTTGAGTAAGAGCTGCAATGGGGTGACTGACTGTTCCTTAAAAGAAAAGCTGCGGAGTGGTGAATGATCAATAGGCCACCGATGCGGGAATATTAGGATGAAGCGGGTTTGCGATGACGCACTGGCGGGCCGGATGTATCATGATATCCATATCTTCCATGGGAATGGCCCCAAGCAGACATTGATTTCCAAGAACCATGGCGGCTGAAAAGCTGACCCTGCCCTGCCAATCGATTTTGATCGGTCCCACAGAGGGTATTTGGTGAACGATGCCATCAGCAAGCGTAACAGGACGTTTTTCAAACTCATTAAGCTTTAGTTGTATGGCCTGTGATTCAGTGATGCAAAGGTGCAGCACTCCTGTAACAACCAAACATTCTATCTCTAACGGATGGATTTCAGGAAACTGGGGGTTAGATAGTTTTATGAGGGTTTTAACTACTCCCATGATATAAATACAGCCAATTCAAATCGTCACGTAGCTAAAAAGCTCATAAATGATAGATTTACAACGATTTCAAAGAACAATTTCTATTTTTTAGTGGACACTAATGTGAAAGAATAATAAGTTACCACATGAGCCACCTTAGCCTGGAGCGGTGATTATGGAGCGGTAAAACATAAATGCACCATCGAGTGACAGGCGTAGTGGCGGTGTGGTAACTTATTATTCTTTCATCATCGAGTGACAGGCGCAGAGACGGTGTGGTAACTATTATTCTTTCACCATTGAGCAACAGGCGTAGTGGCGGTGTGGTAACTTATTATTCCAAGGATAAAAAAAAGGGCTGGCTCAAATGCATGAACCAGCCCTATGTGATAAAAGATGTATCCTACTTTCCGATCACGAACTTGACGGAGGTTGCAACCCCGTTCCCATTCACCTTCAGGTGATATATCCCCTGCGGCAGACCAGTCAGATGAATATTCTTGTGCAACTTATCCTGGAATTTAACATCCCTGGCTGTGTAAACGGTTACGCCAAGTGCATTCATGATGGTAATGTTCACATTATTGACCACGGATGAGGTTAGATCGAGGGTGAAGTTGCCATCGTTGGGGTTCGGGAAGATGTCGATGCCAATGCCATCGATTTCGGAGATGCCAACCGGAGCAAAGATCGTTACGGGTTTTCCCTCAGATGCAAGGCCTTCTCCGCAGCTGTTCGAGGCCTTTGCCTGCAGCGTAGCCATCCCGCGGAAGGTTTTATCCCAGGTAACGGCTCCTGTAAGGCCGGTGCCTGAAACAGCGCCTGCATCAGCCGGGGTAAGGGTCCATACATAGGCCAGGGCGCCGGGAACTTCGGCGATGGTAAAGCTGCTCTGGAGTCCTTTGTTGAGGTTCACACTGTCGGTGCCGGTTGGTTTCAGCGGGGCCACCGGGGCTTCGATGACGTTTACAGCCAATGCTTCGGAGAAGATACCTTTGCCGCATTCGTTTTCTCCCATCACCATGATGGTGAAGTTTCCGGTAAATCCGGGAGCGAGGGCCAGGGTGCCGGTTAATCCGGTTCCTGAGATGGTTCCGGCCGATTCGGGCTGCGGAAGCCAGGTATAGGTGGTTGCATTGGTTGCCCCTTCGGTGGTGTAAACGATGCCAGAGAGCTCTTTACAAAGGGTAACTGATCCGGTTGGTTTGGAGGCTACGCCTGGCAAACTGTTGATGACCACCTCCTTCACCTTGGTGTCGGTACAAAGTCCGTTGACCTTGGCTTCGAGTGTAACGATATAGGTACCCGGGTCGGTGAAGGCATGGGTGGGATTTTGTTCAGTGGAGGTGTTGCTGCTGCCCGAATTCGGATCGCCGAAGTTCCAGCTCCAGCTGGTGAGGATTCCCCCGTTGGGATTGGTCATATCGGTGAGCTGCAGGGGTACGCCCGGACATCCGTTGGCTGCCTGGAAATCGGCAACGGGCAGGTTTGAAACGCCGATGTAGGCTGTTTTTGTCAGAAAAACAGGTTCTCCGGTCGCCTTGGATACAGTCAGGGTCACATCATGGTTACCTGACTCACTATAGGCAATGCCGGTCGGGTTCTGCTCGGTGGAAGTTCCCGGCGTGCCGCCTGCGAATACCCATGCCCAGCTAATGGGAGATCCCGAAGAGAGATCGTTGTAATCGATGCTGGATCCAACGCAAAGGCTGGTGGCGCTTGCGGCAAAATTGGCCTGGAGGGTCGTAGAAACCACCGCAACGCTGTGGCTGTAACGGTAGAAGTTGTGCTTGGTGACGGTCACAATCACCTGTGAGCCTACCGGAATTTCAGGAATGGCAAGTAAAACAGGACCGCCGGCGATGCCGTAGCCTGTGGCCAGGACCGCTCCGTCCAGGGTAAGTGCGATGAAGGCGCTGTCGTTGGCTTGGATGGAGAATTCAGTTGCACCAAAGTTGATTGCGGTGTCATGCACCACGGTGAGGGCAGTTGGAATTTCGCTGTACATCACCTGGAAGGCATCCCCGAACATATGGAATAAACGGTAGGTGATCTGCTTATTGTTGGTGTTGTAGGGCCAGTTTGAGCGTTTCAGGAAATATTTTCCAGCTGCATTGCCAAAGGCGGGCAGGACGCCGCGTTCAGTAGGAGTAGATCCTTCAGCCGGCATAAAGTCGGGCCACATGTTGTCGTACATCCCCCATACGAAGACATCGTTTACAAAGGAGTAGGAGGTTTCGCTGGGACAGATCAGACCGAGTGCGCCTGAATTGTGTCCATTCTTGGTATGACGGTGGAACGCCTCGCCGAAACAGGCGGTTGAGCGCTGGTAGGCTCCCGTTTGGCAGTTGATTGAAAATACAAAGGTAAGGTCGCTGTTGGTGAGCTGGGCAATGTTGCCAATTTCGTAGCTTGGCTCTCCCCAACCGGGATAATAGCCATGGTCGCGGTGTTGCAGCATGAAGGCGCCGGAGTCGATGGCCTGGTTTACCTGCGATGCATTGCCGCCGTCCCATCCGCCGAGGGTGGCGGGTGACAGTGGAATGTAGCTCAATCCGCTGGGTCCGAAATAATTTACGATGGTAGCGGTATTCTGGGCGGTTGACCATTGGGAGCCGGGGGTTCCTTCGTACACCTTATTGATGCGGCGGGGATGTTTACCCTGAACGGCGCTGAAATAGCCTCCCACGATCTCTGAACAGAGCTGGAACCAGCGCACGGTCTGCCATCCCAATGCAGTGATGGGTTTATCGTAAAAGCGCGGGTTGACAGGCGGGTTGCGTTCATAGTTCAGGAACTTTGTGACCATGGTGGTAAGTTGGGTGGCATCGTTGGCGGTGATCCTTGAAAAGATCACGTCGGGCATTTCGTCGCCGGTGACATCCGCATATTTATTGTCAGAAGCAAAATTCGGGTACCCGTCGGGGTGAACATACATGTGTGAAATCAGGTTTTTTGTTCCGTCGGTGCCATAATCGCCTAACATGAGGCAGGCGGCTGGCTTGATGGTCCATGTGTTGTATGCATTGTCGATAAAGGCCTCAATGGCGGCAACAGTATTTCCGCCGACCTGCTCAACCGTGAATACCTTGGTTAAAATGCCCTGTTCGGTGCGAAATTTACGGATGGAATCGGCCCATGAGAGAAAAGCGGCGCCGGTTGGGGAGATGATGATATATTCACATTCGTCGGTGAGGGGTTTTTTAGCGGCTGACTGCCAACGGGCATTGTAGTCGATCAAAGGTAGCGAGGCATAATTCAGAAGGTTGTCCTGCAAGATCGGATCCCACCAGGTACTGCGGAAGGCGGGGTTGCCAAACTGGCCGTTGCCGCCCTCGAAGGTCACTTCGACCTGAAGGTCTTTGTAAACGATAAGATCTTTCGTCACCGGGTTGTACTGAAACGGGGTGATCCCCAGGATAACGGCATCGACGCCACGGATCTGGGTCACTTCCGACATGGTTACGGGTGATGCGGGATAGAGGGCATTGGTTGAATAGACCTGGCTGTTTTTCACGTAGGCCATGGGGCGGGTGTCATTGTCAACAGGGATGCGGGGCGATGGGGCCATCTCCACCTGGTGAATGACCTCGGTACGCTGCGAAATGATGTTGAACCTGGGGGTGGCTCCCTGAGGAATGGCAATGTAACGGCCGCTTCCGGGCAGGCTGGGCATCCCTTCATCGTTGAAGAGGAAGGTTCCGTTTAAACTGATATTCTTCATTGTGCTGCCATCCACCACCTGGTCGTCAAGCGAAAAGGAGGGAATGGCATAGCGAACGGTGACGGATGCAGCTTTTGCATCGACCAGGTTATAACCGGGCTTCCCCGATATATCGGCATAGTTGAACTGCTGCGCGCGCATGTTCAGGGCTGTAACTGCGAGAAGCGCTAAGAAAAATGTAAATTTCCTCATGGGGTTACGTTTAAATTGGTTAAGGATGAAAGTTATCTTACTACAATGAGTTTTATGATGGATGAATGATCTTTGGTTTCAATGCGGCAGAAATAGACCCCCTGGCTTTCACTGCTGAGGTCGATGAGATCGGAATGGAGCCCGGCCGCACTGTTGTTATAGGTGCGGGTGAGGAGGGTCTGACCAAGTGAATTGATGAGGGTGAGTGTGACATCGGAGGGCTGGCTGAGGGTAAAGGAGAGGCTGGCCTGTCCGCTGGTTGGGTTGGGGGAGAGGGAGCAGGTGAATTTGCCTGATCGATACGGTATTCCCACGGTGGTATTGTCGATCCAGACCTTGAGTGCAGGATCGCCCAGCACGTTGCAGTCGTAGAAGCACCAGCGCTGGGCGCCCGGTTCAAATTCGCCGGGAAGGCCGATCCAGGGGGCTGTTTTGATTTTTGACATGGTGTGCGCTGATCCGAGTTCAGTGATGGCCGAGTCGGGATCGGGGTGATAGAGGGCGCTGATAAATTCACGGTGAATATGGGCCGAAGGGCCTTCGGTTTGTCCCTGGTTAAACCATCCGTAGCGGGAGTTGAAGACGCCGGCAACCAGAAAGTTGGCGATGGAGGTGCATTTTTCGGCGATACAATCGGACTCGTCAAATGCGCCGCAGATGCACCCGTGGGTATACATCAGCTGATAATTATGCGTAATGCCATCGATCTGCGAAAAATTGGAGAGCTTGATGTCGCTGTTCGAAAGGCGCATCATGTAATCCCAGTTCGAATGTCCGCAATGGTGGATGAAGGCCTTGCCGGCATTGACCCCATCGAGCACCTCGCTTTTTGTCCAGTTATAAGAGGGCGTATCGTAGAGCCGGGTGATGTTGTTGGTTGCCGAAGGGATGCCGTAGGTGCTGTATCCGTTGTCGCTGTGGTCATCCACAATCAGTTCGAGATAATCTGATCCGTAGGTGGGGGGCTGATCGTAGAGGAATTCGGAGACCAGGAAGGGCTTTTTCATCTCCTCCGGAACCGGGCTGCCCTGGTAGGCGACCGATTTGTGCACCATGTTGGCCTGTTCCTGCAATGTGCTGAAACACATGCGTCCAACAGAAAGTTCGGGGAGCAAGTCAGCTTCTTCCTGTACCGTAAGGGTAGGCGCTTCGCCCCATTTTTCATTGCCATTGGCGTTCCAGTTGCCGTCGAGGCCTGAAAAATAAATATCTGCCGGGATGTTGTTATCGGTGTAGGGCGTCCCGCCTGAATTTACGTAGCAATACAATCCACGGTAGGGAAGGCGGTCGGCATCGCCGCCCAGGACCACCTGTTCAATGGCGGAGTTCTGGTATTCCGCGATGATATAGTTGCGAATTTTTTCAGGCAGGTCAATTCCGGTCATGGTACTTTCGATCGACTCGGTGGTGGCGATCTGCGCTGTAAGACCTCTGGTGCTGTAATAATTCAGGAGATCCTGGAATCCGGCCTGATACTGGGCCTGGGTGATGATCAGGATGGGGTAGCTGGTTTTCAGCTTACTTCTGGAGGGGTATTGCTGCATCATCTCCGGGTTTTGGGCAAACAGACGTACCCGTTTGAGGGCATTTTCGGAGGGGGTCAGATTTTTAAGCGCCTTCGCAGCGGCCACATCGGGGGCTGTGGCAATGGTGATTGTCACTCTGCGGTAGTAGGAGGCCGATTTCATGGCAGGATTGTAGATCACCGGGGTGAAGGTTGACAGGGCAAAGGCATAACCATTGAGGTAGGAGGTGATCAAATGACCTGTGGGGGTTAAGGGGTAATTGGCGGCAGAACGGTAAACCGCTTCATTTTTGATGAATTTTCCGTCGGAACCCTTGGAGATGGGCTGATTGTACTGTTGCGGGAAGAGTTCGAGGATACCCGGGATGGTGGTAAGTTCTTCGCCTCTTACCGTGATGGAGACTGCTTTCTCGCCCGGGGGAAGCATCAGGGCCACCTGCTGGTAGGGCAGTGCGGGTTCTCCAAAGAGACCGGCAAGCAAGGTCTGGTTGAGCGTGAGGGATTGGTGTGCTCCGTTCTGTAGGATGACAGGCTGCGAAAAAGTGTAGACCTTTTCGATATTTCCCGCCAGCGCTGCGATGGTCACCAGAAGGGAGAATAAAACTGCGGTAAACTTTTTCATGGGGGTAGAATTTGTTTTCATGTCAATGAGAGACAAAGTTACGAATAAAATGGTTGCCTGTTGCGTCAGAATAACAGGTACCCATGTTCAACTGCGCCTTTAATTTGATTATCGATGAATAACAAGTTACCTCAACGCAGCTGCCTTAAGTTTGTATTTTCATAAAACTGTCATAAATTTCCGATAAGGAAGCGGGTGACCTTGAACGCTACTTAGAGGTATCGCTCTCTCAGACGCATTAGTCCCGCTCCTCTTATCGGTCTTGCAAGAACTCATTGGAATGATAGGCATGGAGGCCTGATTAAGGTAGTAGTTCCGCAAGATTTTTGTTTAACAGTTCAAAACCAAAGTTATGAAAAACTATTTGAATTCAGTTGGTGTGGACATTTCAAAAAGTTTTTTTGATGCTGTCCTGTTCCTTTCTGGAGAACATGAAAAGTTCACAAATGAGAAGAAGGGATTTATTCATTTTGAAAAATGGCTTAAAAAGCACGGTAGCAATTCTAATAACGTGCTTGTGTGTTTTGAAAACACCGGTTATTTTTCTACCAATCTGGCAATTTATTTGACAGAAAAGCACTATGATTACGTGCAGGAACATCCTTTGCAGATAAAGCGATCTATTGGACTTCGAAGGGGTAAAAGTGACAAGGCAGATGCCACAGATATCGCCAGGTATGCATGGTTGAACCGGGAAAATCTTAGGCTATCAAAAGCACCTTCCAAAACACTTTTGACCTTACAGCAAACAAAAACAGCAAGAGATCTATTGGTCAAACAAGCGGTAGCCATTAAGAATCAACTTAAGGGACTGGAAGTAGTCGGGGACCGTCAAATTTATGGAATAGCTTGTAAATCTCTGAATCGAGTGCTTTCGACAATAAAGAAGCAAATACTGAAACTGGAGGGTGAAATCAGAGAAAAAATTAATCAGGACGAAGAACTGTCTGCTAAATTTAAACTATGCCGCAGTGTAACAGGCGTGGGATTGATACTGGCACTGGAGATGATCATTCATACACAAAATTTTACTGGTTTTAGTGAATGGAGGAAGTTTGCTGCATACAGCGGCACGGTTCCTTATCCATATCAATCCGGAACAAGCATCAAAGGCAGGGCGCGCATTCATCCGTCAAGTAATCAACGAATGAAAAGTCTTTTAACCATGGCCGCTATTGCTGCGATTAGGGTTGATCCAGAACTGAGGCAATATTATAAACGCAGAGTCGAAGAAGGCAAGCCAAAGATGAGTGTAATAAACATGATCCGGAATAAAATGCTGGCCCGAATCTTCTCGACTGTGCAAAGGGGGACACCATTTGTAACAATGTCAAAATTTGCAGCTTAGAAAAAAGAGTAAAAAATATTTGTTTTTGACCTTGGAATGCGTCTGTTGCTTCAGAAAAACAGTAACCAATTCGCAGCTACGGCTGTTGCTCGATTCTATAATTCATGTTTAGCAATACACTAACTCCGCAACAGCCAAGGCTACTCATTTGGTTACTATTTTTCCTTCAATTGAAATTTTCTTTTCCTTTTCAGCCAATAGGCTGCTTATGTGGTAACTTGTTATTCATTATAAAAATCTTCATTCTTTTTCCGCCCCAGGCGTAGACGCGATGCAGGGACCAAGGGCTTTCCGGGTATAAAGGAAAAAAAGAGACCATCCTTGTGAAAGATGGTCTCTTTTAATTGCAATGAACGAAATTAGTTAATGATAACCTTCTGAACGGTTTTGCTTCCCTCCTGTTCCACTACGACGAAATAGACACCTTTGGACAAGGAGCTAAGGTCGAGTGATTTTTTCAGGTGGTTTGTGAAGGACAATCCGTTTTCACGGTACACAGGTACTCCGATTGCATTGATCACAGAGACATTCACGGTCACAGTTTTTCCGCAGAACACATCAAGGCTGATCAACCCCTTGGTGGGGTTCGGAGATACACGGGTGCTGAGGATGATCTGATGTTCCTGAACGCCGACCGGGTAGTTGGCATGGACGACTGCGGTTTTGGTGAGGGTATCGATTTGGCCTCCCCTGTTCACGATCAGGGTTACATTGTAATATCCGGCATCGGCATAGGATACCACAGGATTTTTTTCAAATGAGGTGCTGGGGGTTCCGCCGGGGAAAATCCATTCATAGGTTTCGGGTGTACCAATATACCCGCCTGTGGTGGCATTGGTAAACGTAATGGGGGTTCCAATGAGGAACGATGTATCAGAAACTGTGAAATCAGGAGTCAGGTCAATGGTTCCACGTTTGATCGCATTCAGGATCACATATTTTTTAATGGTATAAGGAGCCGAAGTTCCTGCTTGATTTCCCTGTCCGGCATCAATATTTTGAAGGAAGGTGATAAATTCACAATCATCAAGTGGCCAATTTGCATTCATTGTAAAAGTAAGCGTAACCGTTTGAACATCTCCACTGGCAAAACTTACAGATGTGCCATTTTGATTGGGAACCATCAAACGATTCACATGCTCAAGATGCGTTTGTCCCTGCCAGTTTTGCTGGATGTTTGATTGGGTAACAACAAAATGGAGGGCAAGATTTGCCGCTGTGATCGTGCTGACTTTGGTAACCGTGATCACGGCAGTATAAATAAGTCCGCTGTTGGTGATCACCATGGATAATTCAACTGCTGAAGAGTCAGCAATACAGGCATTGTATTTTGGGAGATAGGTTGGGTACATGGAAGTAGAGTGGTTCCCTCCTACGTAGCCCCGAGTGCCATCAAAACTAATGGCAGGGAATGCAGATATTCCATAAAACGTATTCCTGGCATTTGAATAGACATTGGCATATGAATCGCCATTGTGGTTTGCAATAACGGCAACAAATTTACCATTGGCTAGCAGATCGTCTGTGCCCATTTGTGCTCCAGGGCAGTAGGTACACCATGTTCCGGTGGCATCTTCCACAACGACCATCTCGCGTGGAACAGATTGAGCAACCACAATGATCGTAGCTACTGCAAATGATAAAAAGAGTATGATTTTTTTCATGGGATTGGGGTTGTTGGTTAGTACTAAGTCAAAATTGTTTTCGCAAAAGTACGAAAATAAATCTTACCCATACAACAAATCGGAGATAAAATGTTAGGTAGTCGAAAATTTTATAATTTGATTAATGTGCTGTTAACCATCCAGTTTGGCCAATGCGTAAGCATAAGCCCCGATAGAAACCGCTCTGGATGTGCCAAGCCTTGAAATTCCCACGCCCACTTTTTTGTTAGGGTCGAAAAATACGGTTTGATCGGTGAAGGGAACGGGGATCTCCAGAGAGGATGATTTCAGGAAGGAGGCCAGGTTTATATCATCTTCGAGATTATAGGCCACGGACTCCATCCGGTCGAGGGGAAGTCCCGACATGGTATCGAAGGGATAGTTCATCTCCTCGACCAGTTTGGGGAGGAAGAGGGGGTAGGCGCCTGAGAGACCTCCTCCGATCACCACGAGTCCGTCGATGAGGGTGGTGGCATTGGCCAGGGCATCGGCTGCATCGCGCGCAAAGGCTTCGAAGGCATGGATGGCCGCATGCTGGTCGCCCTTTGACCGGCCCATGCCGATTTCAAAAATTTCCCTGGGTTCGGGGCAGGAGGCAAGGTTGAGTCCTGTATTGTTGGCGTATTCGCGCTTGATACCGCGGATGCTGACGCTCTCTTCGGTATCCCAGTTTTTGAAGGTACGGTTGCGCATCCGGTTGATCTCCCCGCCGGCGCTGTTATCTCCGCATAGCAATCCGTGGCGGGTGACGATACCCCCGCCGAAGCCGGTGCCGAAGGTGGCGCCGAACAGGTTTTTATAGCGTTTCGGATTGCCGGCATCTTCCAGCTTTTTGTTGATTTCGGGAAGGAGGCCGGCGATGGCTTCGCCAAACGCAAACAGGTCTCCGTCGTTGTTGATAAATACAGGGATGTTGAATTTTTCGCGCAGCATAGGCCCAAGGGCCACGCCGCCTTTAAAGAAGGGGAGGTTTTGCAGATCGCCGATGATCCCATTTTCGAAGTCGGCCGGACCAGGAAATGCAAAGCTGATGGCCACCGGTTTAGGAACCAGTTTGTTCTGAACCTGTGAAAATCCATCAATGATTTTATTTAATACCTCTTCGAGATGGTCGCTGTGCGAGGAGAGGGTAATGGGTTCCAGGATCTCCTGTTCAGCCTGAACGGCATTAAAAACCAGGTTTGTGCCGCCGGCATCGAGGGTCATTACTACACGGATATCATTCTTGTAAGTCATAAAATGTCAATAAACGTGGCAAAGATATAAAAAGGTATCAAAGTGACAAGGTAACAAGGTGACAAGGTAACAAGGTGACAAGGTAACAAGGTGACAAGGTGACAAGGTGACAAGGTAACAAGGTAACAAGGTAATAGGGTAACAAGGTAACAATGTAAAATTGGCAATTGGTAATTGGTCATTGGCCACTGCGTCTGTCACTCGAAAGTAATTATTAGGATATTGACCACCGCTCCAGACTAAGGCTGCTTATGTGGCAACTCATTATTCATTTAAAAAATATTTTCTCTATTCCGTTCAGACTGAGGTTGCTTATGAGGTAACTCATTATTTATTTATAAAACCCTGTCACCCTGTTACCTTGTCACCTTGTTACCTTGTCACCCTGTCACCCTGTCACGTTTTAGTGCGCCTCCAGCCAGTTCTTCCCGGTATTCATATCCACCAGCACAGGCACATCCAGCTTGATGGCGTTTTGCATGCCTTCGAGGACGATGGGTTTGATCAGGTCGATTTCACTCTGATGCACGTCGAAGACGAGTTCATCATGGACCTGAAGGATCATCCGGGACTTCAGCTGTTGCCGCTCCATCTCGTTGAAGATCCTGATCATGGCGATCTTGATCATGTCGGCGGCGGTTCCCTGGATGGGGGCGTTGATGGCATTGCGTTCGGCAAAGCTGCGGATGGTGGCGTTGCCCGAGGTGATGTCGCGCAGGTAACGGCGGCGCTTCATCATGGTTTCAACATAGCCGTTGCGGCGGGCCGATTCGATGGTGCTGTCCATGTAAGCCTTGATATCCGGGTATTTCACGAAATACTGGTAAATGATTTCGGCGGCCTCCTTGCGCGCAATGCTCAGCCGTTCGGCCAGTCCGAAGGCGGAAATTCCATAGATGATCCCGAAATTGACCATCTTGGCATTGCGGCGCATCTCTTTGGTTACCTCTCCGAGGGATATGCCATACACTTTTGCCGCGGTGGCCGCGTGGATGTCGAGCCCCTGGTTGAAATCTCCGATCATCCCGGCATCGCCGCTCAGGTGGGCGATGATGCGCAACTCGATCTGCGAGTAGTCGGCCGAAAGCAGCACATGGTGGTCGTTCCTCGGGATAAAGGCCTTCCGGATCTCGCGACCCTTCTCGGTGCGGATGGGGATGTTCTGGAGGTTCGGATTGTTTGAACTTAGCCGACCGGTGGCGGCTACGGCCTGGTTATAGGAGGTGTGGACCCGGCCGTCGCGCGGATTGATCAGCGTGGGCAGCACATCCACATAGGTCGATTTCAGCTTGGTGAGCGAACGGTATTCCAGGATCTTGCGAACGATCGGATGTTTGTGCTCCAGTTTCACCAGCACATCTTCACTGGTGCTGTTTTGTTTGGTCTTGGTCTGCTTTGGCTTCTCGACAATACGGAGCTTTTCATACAGGATGTCGCCAAGTTGTTTTGGGGATGAGATATTGAAGGTCATCCCGGCATCTTCGTGGATGGATGATTCGAGGATGCGGATCTCCTTTTCGAGTTCGGCGGAGAATTCGTTCAGCGCCAGCGGATCGATCCGAACGCCGTCGGCCTCCATTGAAGCCAATACCGGAATAAGCGGAACCTCGATCTCGTCAAAAAGTTTGCGGGTATCGGTCTCTGTAAGCATGGGCTCAAAAACCTGTTTAAGCTGAAAGGTGACGTCGGCATCTTCAGCCGCATACTCCTTGACGCGCTCCAGGTCAACGGTGCGCATGCTGAGCTGGTTCACCCCCTTTTTCCCGATCAGCTCTTCGATGGCCACGGGTTTGTAGTTCAGGTAGGTTTCGGACAGCAGGTCCATCCCGTGGCGCATGTCGGGCTGGATGAGGTAGTGGGCCAGCATGGTGTCGAACAGGGGGCCGTTCACCTTCACATCGTACCAGCGGAGGATCGAAATATCGAATTTCAGGTTCTGGCCGATCTTCTGAATCTTTGGATCCTCCAGGGCTGCTTTGAACCCGGTGACGATGGCCAGCGCCTCGTTGTAGTTGTCGGGAAGCGGCACATACCAGGCCTCCCGGGGCTGCCATGCAAACGACATCCCCACCAGTTCGGCGCTATTCGGATCCACTCCGGTGGTCTCGGTGTCGAAGCAGAAGGCGGAATGCTTTTCGAGAGAGGAGATCAGGGCAGCGATCTTCTCAGGAGAATCGGCCAGGAGGTAGGTGTGGGGGGTGCTGGTAATATTTTCGATTTGGGGATGGGAATCAGCCATTAGGCTTTGGCCATTAGGGATTAGGGGAGATTTTTTTTGGCTGGGTTGAAAATTTTCTTCTGTTCCCGAAAACAGATCCGCCACAGGCGCCTTGTCACCCTGTAACCCTGTTACCCTGTCACCTGTTACCTTGTCACCTTTTACCTTGTTACCTTTTTCCTTGTCACCCTGTAACCCTGTTACCTTGTCACTTTTTACCTTGTCACCTTCTAAATAGCTCGTCACCCTTTGAGCAAACGTCCGGAACTCCAGCTCATCGAACAGCTTTTTCAGCCGCTCCTCGTCGGGATGTTCCATGATGAGCCTGGATTCGTCGAATTCAATGGGCACATCGAGGATGATGGTGGCTAACTGTTTCGACATCATGGCCTGATCCCGGAATTCGATCACCTTATTGCGAAGTTTTTCGTTGCTAATTTTTTCGGAATGGGCGATGAGGTTCTCGACTGAATCAAATTCAGCCAACAACTTTTTAGCTGTCACCTCGCCCACGCCGGGGATCCCGGGGATGTTGTCGGAGGCATCGCCCCAGAGCCCCAGTAGGTCGATCACCTGTTCGGGCCGGCTGATGCTAAACTTCTCGCACACCTCCTTCACCCCCAAAATCTCGACGTCGCTGCCGAATTTTCCGGGCTTATAGATAAAGGTGGTGTCGCTCACCAGTTGTCCGAAATCCTTATCGGAAGTCATCATGTAGGTGACAAACCCGTGTTTTTCGGCCTGTTTCGCGAGGGTGCCGATCACATCATCGGCTTCGTATCCGTCGACAAACAATGTGGGGATGTTGAATCCTTCAATCAATTCATGGATGTACGGCAGCGATTTGATGATATCTTCGGGCGTCTCCTGGCGGTGGGCCTTGTAGGCCTCAAAACCCACCTTCCGCACGGTGGGGGCCATGGTGTCGAAGGCCACCCCGATGTGTGTGGGCTTTTCCCTCTTCAGCAGATCAAGTAAAACGTTGGCAAATCCAAAAACGGCGGAGGTGTTCACCCCTTTGGAGCTCATCCTCGGATTTTTGTTAAAGGCGAAATAGGCCCGGTAAATCAGGGCCATGGCATCGAGAAGGAAAAGTTTTTTTTCGGACACGGTTTAATTTTGGACTTCAAAGGTACGAAGCTGACAGGAATTTGTAGACAAAGGATTTATTTTTCGTCAGCCAGGGATGATGCCTTCAGGTGAGGTAATTCACGGTCAAAAGATGATCAACCGTTTGGTATAAACCTCATCACCTGTGATGATCCTGAGGTTGTAGATACCTGGAATCAGCGATGAAAGGGTCACCGGTACAGGATTTATTGCTGGAAGGGCCGACCTGAACACCTGTTCACCCCGGCAGCCGAATAGTTCGAGGAGCATGGTTCCGGAGGTTACGGGCCTGGAGAATTCCAGTGAAAACGTACCATCTGAAGGGTTGGGGAAGATCGCCAGGCTGTTTGACGGGGGTTGATCTTCAGGTACACTGCCGAACACCGTAACGCATCCCGATGTGGTGTCAAGATCAACAGAACTGATGATTGCGGGATGAATCTCTATTCCTGTGCCTTTTATCGTAGAGGTAATGGGCGGGGTTATCCATAAAACGGCATTGGGGCTTCCCGAGAATCCGTTCGGACTTACGCATTCCGAACTGAGGCCGGCCGAGTCGGTTTTAATGATGCCGATCTGGGGTCCTTCGCTTGGCGACAGGCTGACGCCATAAATCGGACCATTGCCGGAGATGAGGCATCCCCCATCGCTGGTTTCCAGTGCCGAATTGGAGATGACCACCAAAAAATCGGACCAGATCACATTTCCTGTGCTGTCGGTCTCGGCCGCACCACCCGGACCAAACATGTCTAAATTCTGTACGATGAGAAAACCACCATGAACCGTTAGCCCCAGTTTTGGGACAGGGGATCCGTACCAGGTTGTGTTGCACCAGATATATCCTTTGCTCCAGATCACATTTCCGGAGAGGTCGGTCTTCATGAGACTCACCCCTGCATCCGTTCCTGCCCCGTAGACGATGAGGCCGTCTGGCCGTGGTTTTATATCATAACCCTGTGTTTGTACCCCGGTGTTGTTGTCCTGTTTTTTTATCCAGTCAAGTTCTCCATCCGGCGTGAGCTTCATTAAAATGAGTCCTTCCCGGTAAGGCGTTGCATTGGCAATGCTTCCTGTCACCACAAAACCGCCATCAGGAACCTGGCAGATGCCCCGGCCCACATTGGCAGCGTTGCCGCTATAGTAAGTCCGTCCCCATAAAAAGTTGCCTGCCGAATCAAGCTTCACGACGGCGATCGACGGGGGGGAGGCGCCATCGGGGACCGAATAACCCGTGATCAGGATCTCGTGGCTGACGCCTTCTGTTATTCCGAAGGCCCGGTCTTCAATACCCAGGTCAATGGCCCTCGACCACAGGGTATCGCCGGCCTGGTTTAATTTTACACAGAGCATGTCTTCGAGGGAAGGTTCTGACGGATTGGAAATTTTTCCGGCCAACAGGAATCCGGAATCCCGGGTGGCGATGGCACAATAAAAGTGGGAGTTGGGGTTTTCCAGCCGCTTCTGCCACAGGATATTGCCTGATGGGTCGATCTTCATGACCAGGGGTTGATCATCGCGCTGGCCTGCCATTAAAAAGTTTTGGCCGGGGGTGGCGACGGTGGCTTGGACCAATGCCGAACCGGCCATGTCGTAGTAGACTTTTGTGTAGGTTGATTGCTGGGCGCTGCCTGACTGGAAAATCAACACCATCAGCGTTGCAAGGAGGGTGGAAAATAGCTTTTTCATTGTAACCGATCTGACTGATGGTAATCGTACAACAGAAGTATTGTCAAAGGTATCAAAATTCAATGGATTTACCAACCCTTCAAAATGTTCATATTATTCAACAATACATTGTTCAAATCTTCCGCAGCCAACTTTTATTTTAAGCTCTTTCTTGGTTACATTTGAACGCGACCCAAAACATCTTTCATGCTAAAAAAGAAATCAAAAGAGAAGAAAATCTTCGTGCTGGATACCTCGGTAATCCTATACAATCACAACGCCATCCGCAGTTTCGACGACAATGACGTGGCCATCCCGATCACGGTGCTGGAGGAGCTCGACAATTTCAAGAAGGGCAACGACACCATCAATTTCGAGGCGCGTGAATTCATCCGCATCATCGACCGGCTGTCGGACAGGGCCACCCTCACCAAATGGATCTCCTTAGGGATGCCCAAGGGAGGCAAGTTCAAGGTGGTGATGAATGAGCAGAGTGAACTCGACGCTGTGAAGGTGTTTGGTGACAACAAGCCCGACCATCGCATCCTGAATGCCGCGCTGGTGATGATGGCGGAAAATCCGGCGAAAAAGGTGATCCTGGTCTCCAAGGATGTCAACCTGCGCCTGAAGGCCAAGTCGCTCAACATCTCCGCCGAGGATTTCGAGACAGGAAAAATCAAGGATGTGGAGGGGCTTTACTCCGGGAAAACGCTGATCGAGGGTTTGGATAAAACGATCATTGATGTCATTTATGAAGCGGGATGGTGCCTGCCTGAAGATATCGGCATCAAGAACCCCATCCCGAACCATTATTTCATCCTGAAAAACGGAAAAAGTTCGGTATTGGCATTTTATAATCCGATTTCGGAGCGCATCGAGAAGATCGAAAAGAAGGGGTGTTACAAGGTCAACCCCCGCAATGCCGAGCAGGTATTTGCCCTTCATGCCATCCTGAATCCCAATGTGAAACTGGTCACCATGCAGGGCATTGCGGGCACCGGGAAAACCTTGTTAGCCCTGGCCGGCGCACTGGAGCAAAAGCGGAATTTCAAGCAGATCTATCTGGCCAGGCCCATTGTGCCGCTGAGCAACAAGGACCTGGGTTTTCTGCCGGGCGACATCAAGTCGAAGCTGGATCCCTACATGCAGCCCCTGTGGGACAACCTGAAATTCATCCAGAGCCAGTTCAGTGAAAAGGACAAGGAATACAAGGTGCTGACCGAGGCCGTTGAAAACGAGAAGCTGGTGATCACGCCGCTGGCTTACATCCGCGGACGCAGCATTTCGAATGTGTGCTTTATCGTGGATGAGGCGCAGAATCTCACGCCCCACGAGGTGAAAACCATCATCACCCGTGCCGGGGAAAATACCAAGATCATCTTCACCGGTGATATTTACCAGATCGATACCCCCTACCTCGATGCCCAGTCGAACGGGCTATCCACCCTGATCGACAAAGTGCGGAAGCACGACATCTATGCCCACGTAAGGCTTGAAAAGGGAGAGCGGTCGGAGCTGGCGAATTTGGCGAATGAACTCCTTTAGAAGGTAACAAGGTAACAAGGTGACAAGGTGACAAGGTGACAAGGTGACAAGGTGACAAGGTGACAAGGTGACAAGGTAACAAGGTGACAAGGTAACAAGGTGACAAGGTGACAAGGTGACAAGGTGACAAGGTGACAAGGTGAGAGGTTGGGTTTGTTGAAAGTTTTTCGGAGTTTTTATTTCACTTTTTCTTGTTTTCGGGATTAAGCATAAAGTTTAATCTATGAAAACGCATAAGGATCTCAATGTCTGGAAAAACAGCATTGCATTAGTATCAGAGGTCTACAGGCTTTCAAAAAAATTTCCAAAAGAGGAGTTGTTTTGTTTGACGCAGCAGGTCCGGAAGGCTGCCATTTCAATCCCATCGAACATCAGCGAAGGAGCGGCCCGGAATCAGAAGAGAGAATTTGTGAGATTCCTGAGAATTTCTGCCGGCAGTCTTGCCGAAGTTGAGACCCAGATTATTGTGGCTGAACAATTGCGATACCTAAGTGAATCAGACAGGATTTTACTGGAAGGTCAAACCAATAAAATCAGAGCTCAAATACTTGGTCTGATAAAAGCAGTTGAGAAAGAAATAAAACAACCCTGAACGTCTTACCTTGTCACCTTGTTACCTTGTTACCCTGTTACCTTGTTACCCTGTTACCCTGTTACCGTTCCTCATAAACCACCGTCAACAAGGTCTGCCCTACAACTTTGAGGGTGTTTTTATCGATCTTGTCGAAGGTGTCGCCGGTGGTGTGCCAGTAGGGATAAAACCCGGTTTCGGAGTTTTTGTCGAGGTGGATGATGTCGATGGTAGGGATGTTGGCGATCCGGTTAATGGGAACATGATCGTCGGTGATGTAGCCTGCCTGTTCCTGGGGGAACCAGGAGGCATACCCGATCCGGGAGGCGGTTGACCATACCGATTTCACGATGTCGCCGGCATACTGCATAGAGTACCCCTCCATCAGGAAGGTGGCATTGCGGGCGCCCACCATGTCGAGGAGGATGCCGTATCTGGCCGTATAACCGGATTTATGTGGATTTTTAGCCCAGTACTGTGCCCCAAGTCCCCACTGATCTTCCGAATCGTCCATGGTGAGATCCTGCGGAGGGCCATAATCTTCCACATCAAAAAAGATGATATCGACACCCACGGTCGGGTTTAGCAGGCTGAACTGGCGGGCCGCCTCCATCAGCACGCCGACGCCACTGGCCCCGTCGTTGGCGGCATCCACCGGCTTGCTGCGGTTTTTCTTATCGGGGTCATGGTCGGCAAAGGGGCGTGAATCCCAGTGGGCGCATAGAAGGATCCGGTTGCTGGTTTCGGGTTTCCAGCTGGCGATGATGTTCTGGAAATGAAGGGGGGTACCGTTATATGCGCTGAGCGTTCCCTTCTGCACCATCACTGCCGGGGTGTAGGTTTTCAACTTGCCGATGAGATAAGCAGCACATTTCTCATGAGCCGGAGTATTGGGAACCCGCGGCCCAAATGCCAGTTGACGCCTCACCGATTCATAGGCTGTATCGGCATTGAAATCAGGGACAGCCACCTTCGGACCGGAAACAGCGACATCCTGGCTTGATGTTGTTTGCTTTGCAGGCTGGTTGCAGCTCCCGGCTAAAAGTATCAGGGCCGTTATACATAGGGTCAGATATCTCATGTGTTCCTGTTTTTGTGCGCTTATAAGGCTGCTGTATTCCCAAATTTTTCGCTGAATACGAGCTCACGGAGTTCCTTCCTTGTCCGGTCCTGCAATTCCCGTTGTTTCAGCTTTTCGGGCAGGGTGTCAGGATCTCCTTGATAACCCACCGCAATGACCGTCAAGGCCTGGAATGTTTCAGGTATGTCGAACAATGTACGGGCCTTCTCAGGTGAAAAGCCTCCCATCTGGTGTGTATGTAATCCCTGGTGAACCGCTTCGAGGATAAGATGCGCCACCGACTGTCCTACATCATACTGAAAATAGGGGCTGATGTTGCCATCCCAGGTGGATATTTTATTCCCGATGGAGATGATGAGAACGGGTACGGTTTTGTTCCACTCCTGGTTTCCCTCCAAAAGCGTGGAGAAGATTTTTTGCCAGGTTTCATCGGGATGGATTCCAATGATGTATCGCCAAGGCTGTTCATTGCCGCCGGATGCCGACCAGCGTGCTGCTTCAAACAAGCTGATGATCTTCTCCCGTTCCACCGGCGTTGACATAAATGCCCGCGGGCTCCATCTCTTTTTAGCCAGATCGTTGATCGGAAATAACGTTGTTGCCTCTTTATTCATACTTACAAATTACGAGTGACGAGTGACGAATGACGAATGACGAATTTTTTACTCCAGTACTCCATTACTCTGTTACTTTTCACCCTGTTACCCTGTTACCCTGTCACCCTGTCACCCTGTTACCCTCTTACCCTGTTACCCTGTCACCCTGTTACCCTCTTACCCTGTTACCCTTAAAAAAAGCCCTCCCCACCGCCGCAAGGATCAACAACCCGGCCAGGTAGGAGAAGAACCGCGCCAGATAATCCCCATGTGCCACATAAAAGGTGATCTTGTCATTGGCATTCAGTGTTCCTTTGATCACGGCCGGAGCCCAGTAGGCTGTTACCTGGCGGGCATCGCCACGCTGGTCGATGAGGGCGGAGATGCCGGTGTTGGCTGAACGGGCAATGCTGCGTCGGGTCTCGATCGCACGAAGGTGGGCAAAAGAAAAATGCTGGCGGTGGCCGGCTGTGTTGCCCCACCATCCGTCGTTGGTGATGATGATCATGATCTGCGCCCCATTCCTCACAAATTCGCCGAAAAATTCCCCGAAGATCGATTCGTAGCAAATGGCAGGACCCACCTTCACCGTGCCGACGGTCATATATACTTTCCGGATTGAATCCATCCCCAGGCTGCCCACCGTTCCGCCCAGGTCGATGGCAAATTTTTCGAGCCATTTAAAACCCTTGAAGGAGGGGAGGATCTCGACGCCGGGGGTGAGTTTTGATTTGTGATACAGTTGCAGTGAATCAAGGCTGTTGAGCATGATTGCGGCATTGTAAGCATAATACGCGTTGTCGGAATCGGTAAATTTCCTGGACCATCTTTTACGGGATTCTCCCGGCACCAGCTGGTAAAAGGTAGAGCCGCCCACCAGCATGTTCAGATTCGGGTAGGGCGCGATGGCCTGTTTCAGCAGTCGGATGCTCGTAAACGATGTCAGGTCATTTTCCCACATGCTCTCCTGAATGGCCGATTCGGGCGCCACCAGGAAGTTGGTGTTACTGTCGGTTTCTGGCAGGGCCAGCGCCATGATCCGCTTGATTACCTCGTCAGGGGGAAGTGAATACTGTTCTGAATAGGGATCGATGTTGGGCTGAACCACCACGAAATTCACCGGAGATTTTTTTTCATCGTAGTTGTTGTAGATAATGAAAGATGAAAGGATGGGAAGGGCGAGCCAGAGGGGAAAAAGTAACAGGGTGACAAGGTAACAGGGTGACAGGGTGACAGGGTGACAAGGTAACAGGGTAACAGGGTGACAGGGTGACAAGGTAACAGGGTGTGAGGGTGTGACACGTGACACGCGACGAAAAAAATTGGTCATTGGTAATTGGTAATTGGTCATTTGTAATTTCTTCATCAGCTGTAACGCAATAATGTTTGCGACCAGCACCCAAAGGGTTCCTCCAAAGGCTCCGGTGTATTCGTACCACTGCACCCATTTGTAATAGGTGGCGAAGCCATTGCCGAGGTTGAGCCAGGGCCAGTTGAGGTCCCAGTTGAGGTGAAGGTATTCGAAGGCGATCCAGTAGGAAACGAGGGCGGCATATCCGGCGAGGGGGCTGTGCAGTTTTTTCCGGGTAAAATGGAATGCCTGGAAAATGATGGACATGAAGAGGGAATTCAGCACGATGGCCATGACGGCCCCGACCAGGGTGGAGTTTGCGATCCACCAGGTGGTGAGCAGGTTCCACAACAGGAACCCGGGATAGGCATAAAAAAGCAGGCTGAACTTGATAAACTTTTCAGGATGGCGGGTGATGTAATCTTCAATGAATAGCATGGGGACCAGTCCGACGAACAGCAGGGCCGGGAATCCCCGTTCGGGCCAGGCCAGGGAGAGGATCACCCCGCTGAGGAGGCTTAACAGGATCAGGTGAAATTTGCGGAATTTCAAGGCAATCAAGGTTTATAGCATTACAAAAGTAAATAATTTGCAAATATTTCAAGGCGATTTCCGTACTCACAAAAAATTCCAAATTTCACCTGAAGCAACCACGCCCTATTTTAAGCGGCTCGAATGTATAATTGCCAGAATCGTCACAGCTGCTTCAGAAACCGAATAAATAAAAACAAAGTTTTTAAATGGGGTACATCGCAAATTCCTCTTCTTAAATGGATTGTGATGACAAATTGTGTATTTTTCAGGGTATGAACCAAGAGTTTCTCCAAAATCATACAACTGATCGCAGAATTTTATGGAGGTATCTGGGTATCCTTTTTTAGCAATAAACAACATGATGGTCAGAATCTGCTCATGGGCAATGCCAGAATAGACTACTTGCTTGCTTTTTCCTGCCATTGTTTAAATCGTTGCTTATTTATTTTCTTTGATTGCTGCTGCAAGTAGGTTTCTTCTTTTTCTGTAAGGATCATCAGTTCCTCAAGTTCTTTGTCAGACGCTTCCCTTCCTGACATGGAAAAATCAAGGGCATTCAATACACCAGAATTGACTTGAGGAATGACGGAAACAACAAATTTTAATTCCTCCATGATATGAAGAAACAAATCCTTATGTGATTCCTCATCAATAGTTACGCTGAATGTTACCATAGTTGAATTTCTTTATTACAAAAATACGAAAAATACAATTATCCCTGATTCTCCGGATACCTTACGACCACGATCTTGCGGACCTCAGCATGGAGGGTTTCGCGCAGTTTGTCGATGTTTGTTTTGTCGGTGGCGGAGATAAAGAGCGAGGGAAGATGCTCGCGGGCCATCCAGGTTTTTTCGAGCTCTTCGAGGGTCAGGTTTTCTTTGGTAGGCGGCGTGAGGTCGTCGGCCTCCTTTTCGATAAACCGGTAAGCATCGGTCTTATTAAACACCATGATGGTGGGTTTGTCGGATGCTTTGATGTCGGCCAGGGTTTGCCGCACCACGTTGATCTGCTCCTCAAAGGCCGGATGGCTGATGTCGGCCACGTGAACCAGGATGTCGGCCTCGCGCACCTCGTCGAGGGTCGATTTGAATGATTCGACCAGCGAGTGGGGCAGCTTGCGGATGAAGCCCACGGTGTCGGAGAGGAGGAAGGGCTGGGTTTCGATCACCACTTTGCGGACGGTGGTATCGAGGGTGGCAAAGAGCTTATTTTCGGCAAACAGATCGGATTTGGCGAGCACATTCATGATGGTTGATTTGCCCACGTTGGTATAGCCCACCAAAGCCACGCGCACCATGTCGCGGCGGTGTTTGCGCTGGGTCATCATCTGCTTGTCAATGGCTTCCAGCTTATCCTTAAGAAGGGAGATGCGGTACCGGAGGATCCGTCGGTCGGTCTCGATTTCCTGTTCACCGGGGCCGCGAAGGCCGATTCCACCCCGTTGCTTCTCAAGATGGGTCCACATCCGCGTGAGCCGGGGAAGCAGGTATTCATTCTGCGCCAGTTCCACCTGGGTACGGGCATAGGAGGTAACAGCCCGCCGGGCGAAGATATCGAGGATCAGGTTGTTGCGGTCGAGGATCCGACATTGCAGCACCGATTCGATGTTCCGGATCTGGCTGGGTGAAAGCGCATCATCGAAAACCACCAGGTCAACCGGATTTTCCTCCATCCAGTTACGGATTTCCTGTAATTTCCCACTTCCCACATAGGTCTTTGAATCGGCGTGGGTGAGTTTCTGGATGAACCTTTTTACAGGGACTCCCCCAGCGGTTTCCACCAGAAACGCCAGTTCGTCGAGGTATTCGCTCGTTTGTTCCTGGCTTTGCGTCTGGGTAGCCAATCCAATCAGCAGGGCAGTCTCTTGTATCAGGGTGGTTTCTATCATTTATCAGAAAAAATATTACTTTTACATGTCGGGAGAAAACAGGAATTGATACCTTTTTTGCAAAAATAGCGTTTCAAATATGAATGACCAAGATAAATCAGACAAATCACCCATTGTGCGACCGCCGGTAAATGAATCGGCACTCCCATTTGAGATGAATTCCCAGGAGTTGTACATGAGACTCGAACAGAAGGAGATCAACTACCGGATTCTTTTTGAAACAGCCCACGATGCCATATTTCTTATGGATGAAAAGATTTTCCTGGATTGCAATCCGAGGGCTACAAAGATTTTCGGCTGTACGCGGGAGGATATCATTGGCAAGTCTCCGACAGACTTTTCTCCGCCCTTGCAACCCGACGGGTCAGATTCAACCATAAGGGCAAGGGAAAAGATTGAACTGGCCATGGCTGGCCAAAGCCAGGTTTTCGAATGGGAGCAATCCAAAAAGGATGGAACGCCGTTCGATGCTGAAGTTAGCTTGAATGCGGTTCCCCTCGATGGAAAAATTCTTATACAGGCGATTGTGAGGGACATTTCCAAACGCAAAAGATCGGAGGAGCAGCTTCTGAAATATAACACGGAGTTGCAGGAGTTGAACCAGACCAAGGATAAATTCTTCTCCATCATCAGCCACGACCTGAAGGGGCCCTTCAATGCCATCCTCGGTTTTTCAGATATTCTTGCGACCGAATGGAATGATTACACAGATGAGGAGCGCCAGCATTTTATACGGAATATCCACTCTTCTGCAAAAAACACCTTCAGGCTGCTTGAAAATCTGCTCGAATGGTCTATGGCTCAAACAGGAAAACTGGCCTTCAGGCCCGCGCCGTTCGATTTAAGCTTGGTGGCCAATGATGTGATTATTTTAATGCGTGAACAGGCTGATGCGAAACAAATTAAGCTGTTTACTGCCATTAATTTCCACACGATGGTGCTGGCAGATGAGAACATGATAAAGACCATTTTGAGGAACCTGGTCTCCAATGCAATCAAATATACCCAACCGGGCGGGCACGTTAAAATTCTTACAGAAACTATTGCAAAAACATCTGAAAACCGTGGGATGCTTCAGGTATGTGTGCATGATTCAGGAATCGGAATAAATCCGGAAATGCTGCCAAAACTTTTCAGGATCGATGAAAAGGTCCGGTCGAGCGGCACTGCGCAGGAAAAGGGAACCGGACTTGGACTGATCCTGTGCAAAGAGCTCGTCGAAAAAAACGGAGGAATCATCTTTGTGAAGAGTGAACCGGAAAAAGGCAGCAGGTTTTGCTTTACTATACCGGTGGAGTAATTGGAACGAATTACCAATTGCCAATGACCAATGACCAATTTTCGTTTCACCTTGTCACCTTGTCACTTCATTACTTTTCACCCTGTCACCCTGTTACCCTGTCACCTTCTAAAAAGCCTTAAACCCAATAATCTCCCTTATCTCCCGTACGGTTTTGGCGGCTGATTCCCGGGCTTTTTCTGCGCCCATTGCGGCCACTTTTTTCAGATAGCCTTCATCTGCAGCAAGGGCCATCATCTTTTCGCGGAAGGGGGTGGTGAAGCGGATGATGTCTTCGGCCAGTTGTTTTTTCATGTCGCCGTAGCGGATTGCCCCTGAATGATAGGTGTCTTCAAAATGTTTCAGCGTGTCGGGTGAAGAGAAGTAGCTCATCAGGTCGAAGAGGTTCACAACCCCTTGTGAGCGAGGCTGGGTTGGGTCAACCGTTCCCGAATCGGTAACGGCTTTCATCACCTTTTTCCGGATCACCTCAGGGGGGTCGGCCAGGAAAATGGAGCTGTTTTCATTGTCGGACTTCGACATTTTCAGACTCCCGTCAAGACCGGGGATCTTCACCAGGTTTTCGCCGAAGTTGTAGGCCACGGGTTCAGGGAAAAACTCAACGTTGTAAAGCCGGTTGAACCGGTTGGCAAAGGTGCGTGTCATTTCGAGGTGCTGCTCCTGGTCTTTTCCCACCGGGACCTTGTGTGCCTTGTGGATGATGATATCGGCCGCCATCAGGGTTGGGTAGGTAAGCAGTCCGGCATTTACATTCTGTGGCTGAGTACGGATTTTCTCCTTGAAGGAGGTGCAGCGTTCCAGTTCGCCGATGTATGCATTCATGTTAAGCAGCAGGTACAGTTCGGCTGTTTCCGGGAGGTCACTCTGGATGTAAAGGGTCGCCTTCTCCGGATCAAGTCCGCAGGCCAAGAATTCAACCAGGACAGTCTTTACATTTCCATGAAGATCGGCCGGGGTTGGATGAGTGGTAAGGGAATGGTAATCAGCAATGAAGAAGTAACATTGGTTTTCTTCCTGCATTTTCACAAAACTCTTCAGCGCACCAAAATAATTACCCAGGTGGAGGTTCCCCGTTGGTCTTATACCGCTAACAACTATATCCATTTACCAATTACCAATTACCAATTACCAATTACGAATGACGAATGACGAGTGACGAATGACGAATGACGAGTGCTTTTTTACTCCATTACTCCATTACTTCATTACTTTTCACCCTGTTACCTTGTCACCTTGTCACCTTGTCACCCTATTACATTTTTATCTCATCCCCATTTCCATTCAAAAAATGGTACTCAAGAAAGTGTGATGCGTTTTGCGGCTTGAGTGTGACCCACTGTCCGAATTTGCGCCACCATTTCCATCTGAAGTTGAACCATCCTTTGGAGAGAAAGGCATGTACGTAGGGATGGACCACCAGGGTCAGCTTTTTCTCATTTTGTTCGCGGATGAGGTAGCCGAGGTTGTTTTCAATATCGTCGGTGAGCAGGATGGTCGGCCTGATCTTGCCGGTTCCGTCGCATGCGGGGCATTTTTCAAGGATCTGGACATTCATCTCGGGGCGCACGCGCTGGCGGGTGATCTGCACAAGTCCGAATTTGCTCGGGGGAAGAATCGAATGTTTGGCACGGTCGCGCTTCATCTCATCGCGCAGCTTTTCAAATAGTTTCCTGCGGTTCAGCCCCTGCATCATGTCGATAAAATCGATGACGATGATGCCCCCCATATCGCGCAGACGCAACTGGCGGGCCACCTCGGTGGCAGCCTCCAGGTTCACCTCCATCGCGTTGGTCTCCTGGTTCTGCTCCTGATTCACCCGGTGTCCGCTGTTGATGTCGATGACATGCAGCGCTTCGGTATGTTCGATCACCAGGTAGGTACCGCTTTTGATGGTGACCATCTTGCCAAACGAATTCTTGATCTGTTTGTCAATGCCGTACTGGTCGAAAATGGGAACCTTGCCCGTATGCAGTTTGACGATGCTGACCTTGTCGGGAACAATGCGCTGGATATAGGCTCTGATCTCATCGTAAATCAGGGGATCGTTTACCACGATGTTGTTGAACGATTCGTTGAGCGCATCCCTCAGGATGGCCGAGGTGCGGTCAATCTCCCCAATGATTTTCTGTGGCGGTTTGGCTGTGGCCAGTTTCTGGGTGATGATCTCCCACCGTTTATAGAGGCTGCGCAGATCGGCGTCAAGGTCGGCCACCAGCTTGTTTTCTGCAACCGTCCGGATGATGATCCCGCAGTTTTTGGGTTTGATGCTGGTGATGAGCCGCTTAAGCCGGTTGCGCTCTTCGGCGCTTTTAATTTTCTGGGAGACGGATATTTTATCGGAGAAGGGGATCAGAACAAGAAATCTTCCTGCAAAGGCGATTTCCGAGGTCACCCGGGGCCCTTTGGTGGAAATGGGCTCCTTGGCGATCTGGATTAAGATGTTCATGTTGGGCTTGAGCACCTGGGTGATCTTGCCGGTTTTCTGAATGTCCTCTTCGAGTTGAAAGTCGCCAATGGAGAGTGGCTGGCCATTGCCAGCCTGTCCGGCCTTGATGTATTTCAACAGGGAGAGGATCTGGGGGCCCAGGTCGAGGTAGTGGAGGAAAGCATCCTTCTCATACCCGACATCCACGAAGGCAGCATTCAACCCGGGCATGATCTTTTTGATCTTGCCCAAATAGATGTCGCCAACGGAATATTCGTTGTTGGCTTTTTCCTTGTTTAACTCTACAAGAAGTTTGTCTTCAAGTAAGGCAATTTCAACCTCGGTGGAGGTTGAGTTGATAATTAATTCCTTATTCACAGTTTTCCATAATTTACAGAAAAGGTACAGGCAATAGGCCAGTTACCATGGATGACTGAAGGAATTGCAGCAGCAGGAAGGCTATTTCTTCTTATGTCTGTTCTTGCGCAAGCGTTTTTTCCGCTTGTGCGTTGCCATCTTATGTCTCTTTCTTTTCTTTCCGCTTGGCATAATAAACCAGATTTAAGAAGTTATTACTTCACTTTAACGTGTGATTTCACTTTATTTACAAATGTCTTTGCCGGCTTAAAAGAAGGAATGTTGTGGGCGGGAATGATAAGGGTGGTGTTCCTTGAAATGTTTCTTCCTGTCTTTTCAGCTCTTTTTTTGATAATAAAACTACCGAAACCCCTGAGGTAAACGTTTTGACCTGTGGTCATGGAGTTCTTGATGGAATCCATGAAAGCTTCAACGGTGGCCTGAACGGCAACTTTCTCAATGCCAGTCTTATTAGCAATTTCTGCTACAATTTCTGCTTTTGTCATGTTTGATTGTTGTTAATTGGGTATATATTCTTGTTACTGAATGCTTTTTAGCTCTTGAAAACGGGTTGCAAATATAAGATTATTTTGAGAAATAATGCAAGGAAGGAAAATTATTTACGATTAACGATTTTATTCATTACTACATTACACCATTACGCAGTTACTTCTCACCTTGTCACCCTCTCACCCTCTCACCTTGTCACCTTGTCACCTTGTTACCTTGTCACCTTGTTACCTTGTCACCTTGTCACCTTGTTACCTTGTCACCTTGTTACCTTGTCACCTTGTTACCTTGTCACCTTGTCACCTTGTTACCTTGTCACCTTGTCACCTTGTCACCTTTCAGTATCTTTGCCCATGGATTTCACAAAGCAACTCCTTCAGTGGTATCATAAAAGCAAGCGGGATCTTCCGTGGAGGAGGACGAAAGACCCCTACCTTATCTGGCTTTCAGAGATCATCTTGCAGCAAACGCGCATTGACCAGGGGTTGCCCTATTATGAGAAATTCGTTTCGGCCTATCCTACCGTGGAATTGATGGCCCGGGCAGATGAGCAGGATATCCTGAAGCTTTGGCAGGGGCTGGGATACTATTCCCGTGCGCGCAACATGCATGAGGCCTCCCGCATGATCGTGCGGCAGTTCAACGGAACATTTCCCGACACCTATGATGGAATCCGGAGTTTGAAAGGGGTGGGTGACTATACTGCGGCTGCGGTCGCCTCCATCGTGTTTGGTCTTCCTTTTCCTGTGGCCGACGGCAATGTCATTCGTTTTATTTCACGTTTTTTTGGAATTACTGAATCAACCGACCTGGCCAGTACCAAGAAACGTATCCTGGAAACAGCGCGGGATCATTTGGACCATAGAGATCCCGGCGATTTTAACCAGGCCATGATGGAATTCGGAGCCACCCAATGTACACCGGCCAACCCATCCTGCCCGTCCTGTGTTTTCCATAAGGCGTGTTTTGCCTTTAAACAGGGGATGGTTGCTGAATTGCCGGCGAGGAGCCAGAAAACAAAGGTCCGCAGCCGATATATCCATTATTTGGTAGTCACCTGTACCCTTGGCGGCGAGGATTACATATACCTGAACAAGCGAACGGGAAATGACATCTGGAAAAACATGTTTGATTTTCCGCAACTTGAGCTTCCGGAAGGGATAAAACAGGATCATCCGCTGAAAGTCGGGGATCTTAAAAAGTTTTTCCCGGCTGATCAATCCGGATTGCCGATTACCCACTTTCAGGGGGTTTCGTCAAAGTACGACCATTTGCTGACCCATCAGCGTCTTCATGCCTGGTTTTATCATTTTCGTCCGGAACAAAAAATTGAATGGCCCTATCTCCTGGTCCCGATGAAAAGATTGGATGATTATCCTGTTCCAAGGCTGGTGGATCGTTATCTCAAGGATTTTTTGTACCTTTGCGTATGACCGCTCAAATTACCTTCCACTTAAGCCAGATTCTCGGCAAGAGTTACCTCTCTGACGATGGTGTAACCATTGGAAAAATCAAGGATTTTCTAATTGACCAGACCCTCATCCCCGGGAAGGAATCGGAACCCATCCGTCCGCGGGTGGTGGCCATCAAGGTCAAAAAGGGAAATGACATCCGCATTTTGGATTTTTCATCCTTCGAAATAAAGAAATTCAAGCGCAAACTCAGGGTTACCTGTCTCGAAGTGCACGATATCTCCCCATCAGTCTTCGCCAATAGTTTGTGGCTTGCAGAGAATATTCTGGACAAGCAGATTGTCGACATAAACGGACGCAAACTGGTACGGGTCAATGATGTACGCATGGTGATGATTCCTGCCGGTACCTACGCTATTGCCGTGGATGTGGGCATGGAGGGACTTTTGCGCCGGTTCGGGATAGACAAACCGATTCAAACGGTTCTTGATCCATTCAAAGCCATTATTCCCGGGAAATTTATTCTATGGGATGATATTGCGGCAGTCGATTTCTCCAATGCCAACATCAAACTATCGAAATCAATTTCCAGGCTGAACACATTACATCCTTCCGACCTGGCCGATATCATTGAGGATCTTGACAAGGCTACCCGGATGTACATTTTTGCCTCTCTCGACGAAGAGCAGGCGGCTGATGTCCTCGAAGAGCTTGAGCCGCGTGCGCAGATCCATATTGTGGAGAGCCTGCCCGTGGAAAAGGCGGCCGATGTCCTCGAAAAGATGCCCGCCGACGAAGTGGCTGACCTGCTTGATGCCCTCACCGATGACAAGGCTGAAAAGCTCCTGGAGGAGATGGAAAAGGAGTCGTCGGAGGAGGTCAGGGAGTTGCTTGAATATCATGATAAATATGTGGGGTCGCTCATGTCGACAGACTTCTACACCTTTCATGAAAATCGCACGGTTGCGGAAACACTCGATGAACTTCACAGCGAGCAGCCTGAGCCGGCCCACATCTATTCCATTATTGTGGTTGATCAGTTCGAACGGTTTTTGTCGGCTATTTCCCTGGGAGAGCTTGTCATTGCAGATCCTTCCAAATCCTTAAAAGAGATCATGAACAAGAACCCGATCTCGGTTTTCGACCATGATAAGACCGACTCCCTGGCTGAACTGGTATCGAAATACAACCTGCTCTCGGTACCGGTGATCAATCAAAACCGGATGATGGAGGGTGTTGTCGTAGTAGAAGATATTGTAGACGATTTGTTAAAACGTAGAAAAACCAGGTAGCCTTTGACTCCTTTGGCTGTCGTATTCCGGAAGTTTTTAACAAATGGAAAAAAATCCTGAAAAACCGTATTACCTTTTGCCCTCGTCCCCGATTAAGCTTAAAATTTAAGTACTTTTGTTCACGGAGTTTTAACTTTAAATTCAATTATCATGGCAACTGGAGTCAACAAAGTGATTCTGATCGGCAACCTGGGGAGGGATCCGGAGGTTCAGAATTTCGAAAACGGGGTAAAAAAGGCGGCCTTTACGCTCGCGACAACCGAAGCATACAAAGGCAAAGATGGGGAGAAAACCACCCATACCGAATGGCATAACATCGTGATGTGGCGTGGACTGGCTGATGTGGCTGAGCGCTTTTTGAAAAAGGGCAGTACGATCTATGTAGAGGGACGGATACGTAAACGTGAATATGAAGACAAAGAGGGGCAGAAAAAGTTTATTTATGAGATCCTCGGCGATTCAATGCAGATGTTGGGCGGAGGTCCACGCAGGGACGAAGGGAACGGAGGGGTAACCGGTGAAGCGGTCAAGGGCGAAGTTGTGATGGAGAATCCGGCTGAAGATGATTTGCCCTTTTAGACGTGATGCGTGACAAGGTAACAGGGTAACAGGGTAACAAGGTAACAGGGTAACAGGGTAACAAGGTAACAAGGTAACAGGGTAACAGGGTAAGACGTAAGTTTTCATGTATGGTTAGGTATAATGGTTATTTTTTTTCAATGTTTTCACGTTTCACCTTGTTACCCTGTTACCTTGTTACCTTATTGCTTGTTTTTTCCTCCTGCAACTCCTCGTACTCTCCGAAACCCCGGGGTTATTTTCGCATCGACCTTCCTGAAAAAAAATACCAGGTATTTGATTCGACTTTCCCCTATACGTTTGAATATCCCGTGTACGCCGACATTTCGGCCGACAGCAGCAAGATGGCTGAACCATATTGGATCAACATTCGTTATAAACCATTTAATGCCACTTTGCACTTGAGCTACAAGTTGATTAATGGAAATCTTGCAAAATACCTGGATGACGCCCATACACTGGTTAACAAACACATTCCCAAGGCCAATGCGATTACCCAGCGGGCGTTCGTGGACAGGGAGCACCGCGTTTATGGATTGGTTTACACGATTCGTGGGGCTGATGCGGCATCTTCCTATCAATTTTATGTGACCGACAGCCTTACCAAATTTGTCAGGGGAGCCCTCTATTTCAATCGGGTTCCCAACAACGATTCCCTGGCGCCTGTCATCAACTTTTTGTCACAGGACATGGAACACATGATCAATACATTTCGCTGGAAAAATGTAAAATAAAAGTTAAACGACGTGATTGAAACCATCAAATTTGGAACGCTGCGCTGGTCGCATATAGTGCGCCCCACCGAAGAAGACCTCCAGGCCTTGAAACAGCGGTATCATTTTCATCCCCTCGACATTGAAGACTGCCGCACCGAGGTGAACCTGCGGCCCAAGATCGATATTTATGATGACTACCATTTTTTCATTCTTCATTTTCCGGCTTTTGGCGTAACGGAACAATTCGTTGAGATCCGGGAAATAAAGTTTTTCTGGGGAAAAGATTACCTCATCAGCATTGGGAAATCCCAGTGGATGCTGAAGGATCTGTTTAACCGTGAAAAGGCAAAATCACAATCGACCGGACGCATGGAGGTAGGAAGCAGCGATGCCTTGCTGTATGAGATACTGGATCACCTGATGAAGGATACACAAAAGCTGGTTGAAAAAGTTGACCAGAATGTGGATGATTGCGGAAAGGCACTGTTTGGCAAGAAAGCTGAGCCGATCATTGAAAAAATATCCGTTACCCGGAAAAATGTCATCCTGCTCAATACCATGTTCAAGCCGCAGATGGTGCTGTTTAATAAACTGCAAAGTGGCGTCATCAAGGGGTTTGCCGAAAACATGGAGGATTACTGGGGCAACATCATGGACTACTACCAAAAAATATGGGACATGGTGGAGGATGACGGTGAGTTGATCAAGGGCTATTCGATGACCTTTGATTCGTTGCAGGTGAACAAAACCAACGAGGTAATGAAAATTCTCACCCTGGTATCCTCAGTACTGCTTCCCTTAACCTTTATTGCCAGCTTGTATGGAATGAACATTAAACTCCCGGCCCAGGATCATCCATTTTCATTTGTCATTGTGGCCGGGACAATGCTGGGCATCGCCATGGTGATGTTTATTTATTTCAAGCTAAAGAAATGGATGTGACCCGTCGCGTGTCACGTCTTTTGGTTCATGACATCTATCTGGCGTTGAATTCCCTCTTCATGCAATGTCTGCATTAATTTCAGGATAAACTCCCGGCTTAGTCCCATTTTTTCCCCGGCTTCGATGCGTTCATTGATCAGTTGATTCCAGCGTTTGAGCTGCAGAATGGTGATCTTGTTCGTTTTTTTATAGGTTCCGATATCTTCCACCACCTTCATGCGGCGCGCCAGGATATCGATCAGCTCCTCATCCAGTTTATCAATTTCGGAACGAAGCTCCTCCAGCTTGTTTTCAAATTCGATGCTGCCCGATTCACGACGAAGGATGAGCCTTGCAAGGATCTCCTGCAGCTGGACCGGTGTGATTTGCTGGTTTTTATCGGTCAGGGCTTTGGATGGGTTATGGTGCACCTCGATCATCAGCCCGTTCATCTCCAGGTCGAAGGCTTTTTGAATGGTGGCCGGGATCATCTCCCTGTTCCCGCAGATATGGCTGGGGTCGACCATGACCGGCAGGTTCGGGTAGAGTCTTTTCAGTTCGATGGGGATCTCCCACATAGGCGCGTTCCGGTAGGGTGAACGGTTAAAGAATGAAAATCCGCGGTGAACGGCCATGAGTTTTTCCAGACCCATCTGGTTCAGCCGTTCGATGGCACCGATCCATGTTTTCAGGTCGGGGTTGAGCGGATTTTTGATCATCACCGGGATGTTGAGGGAACCGATGGCCTCGCCGATCTCCTGGACTGCAAACGGGTTTACCACGGTACGGGCGCCGATCCATAAAATATCGATGCCATGATCGAGCGCCTCTTTCACATGCCGCGGGTTGGCCACTTCGACCGATACCAGCAGCCCGGTCTCTTTCTTCACCCGCTGAAGCCACTTCAGCCCGGAAATTCCGACCCCCTCAAAGGCGCCGGGGCGGGTGCGTGGTTTCCAGATTCCGGCCCTGAATACCTTGACCTGTGGAATATCAGCAAGTCCGAAGGCCGTCTCCATCACCTGCTGTTCTGATTCGGCGCTGCATGGGCCGGCAATTATCAGCGGTTCGGCCGAAACCGGGAGCCATTGTGCAGGAGGTGTGATGTGTAGGATTGGGGTCATGGAGGGCAAAGATACGCAATTCAGCTTCTCCAAAAAATCAATTTCCAGAGATTGGAGATCACTTTCAGCGCTGAAACGACCATGCCGATGATGAGGGCGATGGGGATGAACCAGTCGAGCCAGAAAAGGCCATGAAAATGGGTGAAGTCAAAGGGATAGATGTAAAAGATGACGATCTGCGTCACAAAACTGGCCGATTCGGTAATGATCTTTGAGAGGTAACGGATGGCCGGAAAATGGATAATGAGCGCCAGCGCGCTCCCCCCGATCTGGACCAGGATGTTCACATTCAATATCCAGAGAATTACATTGTAGTTATCGCGGATAAAGCCCAGGTGCCAGTCGGGAATTTTATTCACCAGCCATAGAAAGATCAGGTTTACAATGATGTTCCCGATGTATTCCCCCTGTCTTTTATCGGAGGATTTATCTTTATGCCAGTGGCGTTTTCCGTAATCATCAATCCGGTGGGCCCAGCGGGGCATGTTTTCGTTGTATGGAGGATTCATAGGTCGATAAATTGTGTTCTTTGACGCAGGAATGAAAACAAAGTTACCAGATTAATTTCAATTCAGTAAATTTGCCGCTTCAATAAACAAAAGAGATGGAACACACGAGAAGGAACAAGATTTCCGATTTACTCAAATCGAAGGAATTTGGCAGCGAAGTATTGGTAAAGGGGTGGGTACGCACAAAAAGAGGGAATAAAAACATCAATTTCATCGCCCTCAACGATGGGTCGGTGGTTCATTCTATCCAGGTCGTTGCCGAAGTAGCCAGCTTTCCTGAAGAGGTGTTGAAACTCGTCACCACCGGCAGCTGCATTGCCGTGAAGGGGATCCTGGTCGAGTCGATGGGACAGGGGCAAAGTGTGGAGATCCAGGCCAGTCAGATCGAAGTGTACGGTACTGCCGACCCCGAAACCTATCCATTGCAAAAGAAGGGGCACAGCCTCGAATTCCTGCGCGAGATTGCACATCTGAGGCCGCGTACCAACACTTTTGGCGCGGTACTCCGTATCCGTCATGCCATGTCGTATGCCATCCACAAATATTTCAATGACCATGGATTTTACAACCTCCATGCACCGATCATCACCGGTTCCGATGCCGAAGGTGCCGGAGCGATGTTTCGCGTAACCACCCTGGATGACAAGAATCCTCCCCTTCTGCCTGACGGCCATGTGGATTATTCCCAGGATTTCTTCGGAAAGGAGACCAAACTTACCGTAAGCGGCCAGCTTGAAGCTGAACTGGGCGCCATGGCTTTATCGCTTGTATATACCTTCGGACCGACATTCAGGGCCGAAAACTCCAATACCCCGCGGCACCTCGCTGAATTCTGGATGATTGAACCCGAGATGGCGTTTTATGACATCCATGACGATATGGACCTTGCTGAGGATTTTCTGAAGTACCTCATGCAGTATGCGCTTGATCATTGTTACGACGACCTGGAGTTTCTCAATAAAATGTATGACAATGGACTGATTGACAGGCTGAAGGAGGTGATTCGCGACAAGTTTGAACGGCTTACCTATACCGAAGCCATTGAGATCCTCAAAGCCTCCGGGCAACGCTGGGAATTCCCGGTCGACTGGGGAACGGACCTCCAGGCCGAACATGAACGTTATCTCGTCGAAAAACATTTTGGAAAGCCGGTTATTCTGACGGGTTATCCAAAGGAGATCAAGGCCTTTTACATGAAGATGAATGAGGATGGCAAGACGGTGCGTGCCATGGATGTCCTCTTTCCCAATATCGGAGAAATCATTGGCGGGAGCCAGCGCGAGGAGAATCTCGAAGCCCTGCTCAAGCGGATTCATGAGATGAATATTCCGGAGAAGGACGTTTGGTGGTACCTCGAAACACGTCAATTCGGAACGGCGCCCCATGCCGGTTTTGGACTTGGTTTTGAACGCCTGATCCTGTTTGTGACCGGCATGTCGAATATCCGGGATGTGATCCCATTCCCGAGGACGCCGAAGAACGCGGAGTTTTAACAAGGTAACAGGGTGACAGGGTGACAAGGTGACAAGGTAACAGGGTGACAGGGTGAAAAGTAATGAAGTGATGGAAGGAAATCGTGACGCGTGACGCGTGACAAATTTTAAAAAAAATTTTCCCGATCTGAAAAATATCGTATTTTAGCAATAATAAAAGTACGATGGATAAGCGTTGGGTAGTGAAGCCACAGGGGGATCCTGAGAAGGTCAGGGAGTTATCGAAGGTGCTGGCCATTGACCAGTCACTGGCGAATCTGCTGGTTCAACGCGGGGTGACTACGCTCATGGAGGCCAAGACCTTTTTCCGACCCAGCCTCGGCGATCTGCATGATCCCTTCCTGATGAAGGACATGTACAAGGCCATTGCCCGCATCACCCACGCCATCGTGAACAAGGAGCGCATCATGGTGTACGGTGATTACGATGTGGACGGAACATCGGCGGTGGCCCTGGTTTATACCTTTTTTCAAAGTTTTCATGAAGAGATCGATTTTTACATCCCCGACCGGTATGATGAGGGTTATGGCATTTCATTCAAGGGGATCGACTTCGCTGCAGAGACCAATGTCAAACTGATCATTGCCCTGGATTGCGGGATCAAAGCCGTTGATAAAATCGCGTATGCATCCACCAAAGGCGTAGACTTTATTATCTGTGATCACCATCGCCCGGGAGCGGTCATTCCGTCGGCAGCAGCCATCCTGGATCCAAAGCAACCCGATTGCCCTTATCCCTATAAAGAGTTGTCGGGCTGCGGAATTGGTTTCAAGCTGATCCAGGCCTATTCTCATATCAACAACATTCCTTTTGAAAGCCTGATCAAGTATCTTGACCTGGTTGTGATCAGCATTGCATCCGATATTGTGGATATCACAGGAGAGAATCGCATACTGGCCCATTTCGGACTTAAACTCATCAATGCACGTCCGCGACCGGGGCTTGAGGCATTGCTTCGTTATTCGGCCATGATGAAAAATGATGACGGGCTGGGAGGCTGTGTCTTCAGCCGCGAACTGACCATCACCGACCTGGTTTTTATGATCGGGCCGAGAATCAATGCAGCCGGGCGGATTGAAAGTGGAAAAAATTCAGTGCGATTGCTCATCACCACGAATCTGGATGAAGCCAAGCGGGTTGCAGAGCAGATAAACACGCACAATACGGAGCGGAAGACCCTTGATACACAGGTTACCCAGCAGGCGATGGAGATGATTGCCGGCAGCGCCAAACTCAGGTCTGCCCGTTCAACGGTGGTCTATCATCCCACATGGCACAAGGGGGTTATCGGCATTGTGGCCTCGCGGCTCACCGAAAGCTATTACCGTCCTACCATTGTACTCACACTTTCCAGCGGGCTGATCACAGGTTCGGCGCGCAGTGTGAAGGACTTCGATATTTATGAGGCGGTGGATGCCTGTAGTGACCTGCTTGAGCATTTCGGCGGTCACAAATTTGCAGCCGGGTTGTCGCTTAAACCCGAAAACCTTGAAGCCTTCTGCGAACGGTTTGAAGCCACCGTCAGTGACCGGTTGGCTGGTATTGAATTGGTGCCTGAGGTGGAGATCGATGCCACGCTTCCACTGAATGCGATCAGTTCGCGATTTTTCAATGTTTTGAAGCAGTTTGCCCCGTTTGGCCCCGGCAACATGGCGCCGCTTTTCATGACCAAAGGGGTAGTGGATGCAGGCGGTTCGCGCATCGTCGGAAAAAATCACCTCAAGCTATCCGTAGTTCATCCTGAGATCGCCGGCGGCCCCTTTTCAGCCATTGCTTTTCAGCAGGGCGAACAATTCGGCCTCATCGAGAAGCAGATCCCCTTCAATATCTGTTATCATGTGGAGGAAAATGAGTGGAATGGTGCCGTGAATATCCAACTCAACATCAAGGATATCAAATTCTCAGATTAACAACTTTTTTCCGGGCGGAGGATTCCAGGCAGGCGGATCAGCAGTTTTCTTTTCCGAAACAGACATCCATGCGTCGCGCCTTCTCAATAAGGGAATGATCGTCGGGAACAAGCCGTAACTTTCCGCCAACTTCAGCCAGTGGAACCGAGGTGACCTTGTCGCCTCTCAGTGAAACCATCTCCCCAAATTGTTTACGGGCGATCAGTTCGACTGCAAATGCCCCATAACGGGTGGCCAGCACCCGGTCCATGGGCGAAGGACTGCCCCCGCGCTGGATATATCCGAGAATGGTCTCCCGGGTTTCGAGCCCTGTGAGTTCTTTGATGCTGTTGGCCACATAGCGGCCGGCACCTTCTCCCTTGGGCGTAGGAATGCCTTCGGCAACCACGACGATGGAATAGGGCTTTTTATTGATGGCCCGTTTTTTCAGGCACCGGGCGACATGGTTGATGTCGAATTTGATTTCAGGAAGCAGAATCACGTCGCCCCCGCTGGCCATACCGGAATAGAGCGCCAGCCATCCGGCATGATGCCCCATGACTTCAATGACCATGATGCGTTTGTGGCTGTTGGCCGTGGTATGAAGCCGGTCGATGGCCTCTGTGGCAATCCACAGCGCGGAATCAAAACCAAAGGTCACATCCGTTCCATACACGTCATTGTCGATTGTTTTCGGAATTCCGATTATGTTGAGCCCGACTTCGGAGAGCAATGCGGCTGTGCGCTGGGTCCCATTTCCGCCAATACATACAAGGGCATCCAGCCCCAGTTCATGGTAGTGCTTTTTAATCAGCTTTGGCTTGTCGATGGCATTGAAGGCATTGTTTTTCTTGAATGGATTTTCACGCGATGTTCCCAGGATGGTCCCGCCCAGGGTCAGTATCCCGGAGAGTACGTTTTCATCCAACTTCACATATTCTTCGTTGATGAGGCCAAGGAAACCTGAAGAGATCCCGATCACCTCCATCCCATACTCCAGAATGGCTGTTTTGCCGACTCCCCTGATGGCCGCATTGATGCCGGGGCAATCCCCGCCGGCTGTCAGAATCCCAATTTTCATGTTGATTCCTGTTTAAATGATTTATTGTCACGCGTCACGCGTCACGTGTTACGTTTTTTGTCACGCGTCACGTGTTACGTTTTTTATTTCAGATCAAAAGACCCTGCTCCGATCTCCTTGTCATCAGCAAATACCGACACAATATATTTCCCCTTCATGGCCGGTTTATCGTTGTCTTTCTTGGTCCAGTCCAGACATACATTCATGGACTTTCCCGCGTAGGCAATATCCTCGCGGAGGGAATAGGAGAGAGTTTGTCCGTTGAAGACAAAGGTATCGTACTTGCTTTTGATCACCACTACATTGTCGGGACGCTCAATGCGCACATAGATGATCTTTTTACCGGATGCAACCAGCGGATTTTCGCCGATGGTAAAGCATACACGGATACGGCCGGTGCGGCTCGCCTTGTCAGTAACCTGTTCCTTGGTGCCCCCTGATTTCAGTTTGTAGGGAGTAGCCCTTACATCGTAAGCCTTGATGTAGGCGGCATCATTCATCTTCTGTTTCAGATCCTCCTTGTCTTTCATCAGGCTTTGATTCCGGTTCTGCTCTGTTTTCACCACCTGCCGGATGCGGTCGTTTTCGGCCGTCAACTCCCGGTTTACGGTATAAAGCGAATCCATCTGGTGAACATAACCCTGGGCCACCTTTTGTAACCGCTCGAATTTTTTGCGGATGATATTGTATTCCCATTGGGTGTCGAGCAGTTTCTTGATTTCCAGTGCGTTCGCTTGTATGAGGCTGTCCTTGGCCTTCAATGAATCGGAGAGTGCGCCGTAGGATTTCCTGATTTTGTCGTGTTCGGTCATCAGCGAATCCAGGTTGTGCTGCATCTCGATTTTCTCAGCCTCTTTTTCCTTAACCAGTTTAAGGAGTTGGGAGCGCTGAATAAAAAGCCAAAAGAGGAGTACCAGTAAGAGGATCGCCAGTATGGCAAAATAGATCCTGTAGTTGCGCGGGGATTTTGGTTGTTCTTCCATAATACTGAGGAGTCAGGGATTATTCATTCGTCATTCGTCATTCGTCACTCGTCATTCGTCATTCGTCACTCGTCATTCGTCACTCGTCACTCGTTTAATGGCTGGTTGGGCCGATCTGTTTGATCACCTCGCCATGCTGTTTGACAATCTCTCTCAGCCACCATTCCGGGTAGCCGGGCTGTGAAGGCATGACAGGGACGTTGTACTGATTGGTCTCAAATTTTCCATCTTTTTCCTTCTTGATGTTCCCGTCGATGTATTTAACGATCAGGTACTGAAACATATCCTGCCAGCGTTTCACCGTTGCCTGTCCAGTATTTACGGAGTAGTCGGTGAGATATTTGATCGCAGCGTTTTTGTCCTTTTTATAGAGTTCGGTGGCTTTTTTATCTACTTCGCCGGTGGTTTGGGCAATATACTTTGTTTCCAGTTCCTGCTGTACAGGCTGGATATCTTTGATCATGTAATTATACTTTGTATAGGCCCAGTTCGAAACCATGCTGAATATCCAGAAAGCGGAGGTGGGGCTGAAATGGAGCAGGTCGCCATTGCCAACGCGATAGGCGTCGGGCACATTGGTCATGCTGCAGTACATGGGCGAATAGACCATGGTATAGGTATCGTCGACGCCAAACCATAATATCCCGCCGATGGGATCGGGCAGCCAGCTGCGTGACTGGGCTACAAATACAAAGCCGGTTTGTTGGGTTGAGGTGGCACGTTCCATGATGTAGTTAACGCTGTCGACCTTCATGGTCATAGGCCGCCAACGGTAGGGGCTTTGGAATGGTCCGGCACCAATGTCGTTGGTCATGTCCATTTTTGTTCCTTCATAATGGTCGCGCATGAGGTTCATCACATCGTGCTGACTGATTTTTTTATCGGGTTTAATCCAGAGGGGCATGCGGTTCGTGGGATAGTCGAATTGGCCTTTGATGATATGACCCATGGCATAATCCTGATATTGACCCATGTTGGCGTTCACCCGGTTGAACATGGCCCAAACGCGGGCTTCGCAGGCGCGGGCGCCGCTGAAATCGAGGGGTGCGTAGGTATCTGAGAAGCTGAACTCCTTATCCTCACCGGTAAACCAGCCCATCTTGCGGGCAAAAGAGATGGCGTCGGGAGCATAGATGCAATTTTCAGGATCATTTAAAGGAAACTGGGTGATGCGCGGGTGGTTGGCATGACCGCTCACATATCCGTCGGGAATGCGCATGGCTACCCACACGGCACCTTTTTCAGTTTTTCCTTTTCCGATCATCTCGAGGATCCAGGCCTCATTGGCATCGGAGATGGAGAATGACTCTCCGCTGCTGGCATAACCATAGGTTGCAACCAGTTCACCAAATGTCTTGATGGCTTCACGGGCCGATTTTGCGCGCTGAAGCGTGATATAGATCAGGGATCCGTAATCGATGATGGCACCGGGTTGTTCCGCCAGTTCTTCGCGGCCGCCGAAGGTGGTTTCTCCAATGGCAACCTGGTGTTCGTTCATGTTGCCGACAACGTTGTAGGTGTGGTTAATCTGGGGAATCTTTCCCATGGGTTTTCCGGTATCCCATTCAGTAACATCCATCATTGAACCGGCAGGCCAGTCACGGGCTGGCCAGTGATACAGCTCCCCATAAAGAACGTGGGAATCTGCTGAATAGGTAATCATGACCGATCCATCGGTGGTGGATCCTTTGGTAAAAATGAAGTTCGTACAGGCTGTGGATTGGAAACTGAAGGCGGTAAGGAGCAGCAACATCAGGCCAACAATGGTTTTTCGCATAAGGAAAGTTTAAATGGTTCTCGCATCAAAATTACAAAAAATATCTGTATAAATTCTCAGCCATAACATTCAGCAAATAATGATTTGCCATGCTGAACGATGGAGGTAACGCAAAAGCATTAAATTTGTAGTCCGAAAAGGTCAGATGAACATGAAAAAAGCCGCTTTTTTCCTCATTTTATTTTTTTCCGGTGTTGTGCTGGTTGCCCAGATCACCCCGGAAAAAACGACAACCGTGAAGAACCGCCATATGGGGCTGGAGTTTTCGGGAGGGTATTCGCTGGTTATGGGCAACTACGGGGCGTTCGATAAAGCCAATAAAAAGGCCGGGTATACTGCAAGCGGATGGCAGGGGCAACTCACCTTCGACTGGATGGGGAAGCGGGATTTCGGCATGGCCCTGCAGTATACCTACCAGAAAAATCCGCTGCAGGATTCCACTGAATTTTTGGTCCCCGACGGATGGTCGACCGGTACACTGGGTCCCGGATCCTGGTCGAACCATTACCTGTTGCTTGGGCCGGTCTATATGAAGCAGCTCGGAAAAATTCACCTGGATGCGAAGATTATGGGAGGCATTGTGATCTCTTCAAGTGCAAACTTTACCACCCCGGATCCGACAGATTCCACGGGATTGAAAAATGATGTCAATCTGGGAACCGGTTTTGCCTATGGGATTTCGGCTGGTGTGGGGTATGCTTTTTCATCGCACATAGCCGTAAAATTCAACCTCAGTCTGATGGGCGGATGGCCGGGAAAAAGTAAAAAATATAGTTCGCAACAGATAGGTTATGAGAAGTATACAGATCCGTCGACCGGAATATCCTATACAAAACCCGTGTATTCAGCCCCTGTTGAGTACGAAATCAAAAAGGTTGTTTTCACGCTGAACCCTTCCATCGGACTGGTTTACCGTTTTTAATTCATAAATCAGATGCCCATGTTTCGTAAATCTGCCCTGCTGCTTGTCGTTTTCCTTCTTACGGTTTCAAGTCTGTTCGCCCAGCTGAACATCCAGGATTCTGTCATTTTCACTCCCCTGATCTCCGCCACCTTCGGTTACCAGTTCCCGGGCGGAGACCTTGCCAGGCAATTTGGCAGCAATGCGAGCATTGGCGGAAGCATCATGTTCAAGACCAAGCACAACTGGCTATTCGGAGCGGAGGGTAATTTTATGTTCGGTCAGACCGTTAAAAACAGCGACTCGCTACTCAAGATCATATCGACCGAACTGGGCTTTATCATTGATGCCAACGGTTATTATGCCGACATGGTCTATTATGAGCGGGGATATAATTTCTTCGTCAAATTTGGTAAGGTGATTCCGCTGCTGGCGCCCAATCCCAATTCGGGTTTCACTCTTCTCGCCGGTGCAGGCTATATCCAGGATAAGATTCGTATTCACAACCCCGGAAATACGGCGCCCCAGCTCTACGGGGATTATAAAAAGGGGTACGACAAGTTAAATGGCGGCCTCGCCGTGACCGGGTCGCTGGGATATATGTACCTGAGCAATACCCGGCTCGTGAATTTCTCCCTGGCCTTTGAATTTATGCAGGCCTGGACGCAGCCTTTTCGTGAGCGTGATTTCGAAACCGGCAAGCAGGATACCCGTAAATTCAGCAGCCAGTTCTACTCGGTGAGGGTTAGCTGGATTATTCCGCTTTACAGGAGGGTGCCGAAGGAGTTCTACATGTACTAACCTGATTGGGGGAGTAACTATAAAAAGTGACAAGGTGATAGGGTAACAGGGTAACAGGGTAACAGGGTAACAGGGTAACAAGGTGATACGTTGATGAGGTTGGGATATTCTCTACTTATGTTTTTTTATGGCTTGATGATCAGGCTGGCGGCGCTGTTCAATGACAAGGCGCGGCAGTGGGTGGATGGGCGTCGTGGAATTTTTTTGAAGGTTGAGGCAGCGTTGAAGCAGGTTGACCGCTCGAAGAGGCCCATTATCTGGTTCCATGCCTCTTCGCTGGGTGAATTTGAACAGGGAAGGCCTGTTATTGAAGCATTCCGCATGAATCATCCGGAACACCATATCCTTCTGACCTTTTTTTCTCCTTCGGGCTATGTGGTGCGTAAAAATTATGACCAGGCCGATTGGATCTTCTATTTGCCGCTCGATACGCCTAAAAATGCACGCCGCTGGATAGAACTTGTTGATCCGGCTGCTGCGATCTTTATCAAATATGATTTTTGGTTTAACCTCCTTGAAAATCTTCGCAAACACGAAATCCCGGTATATTTTGTATCTGCCCTTTTTCGCCCTACGCAGCATTTCTTTCAATGGTATGGAGGCTGGTTCAGAAGGCAACTCAAATCTGTAACCCATTTTTTTGTTCAGAGCAAACCTTCAGCAACGTTGCTGGAGGGAATCGGATTGCGCAATGTGACCATCACCGGGGATACCCGTTTCGACCGTGTTTTTGCCATTGCATCCCAGAAACATGCTTTTCCACTGATTGAGCAGTTTATAGGCGGTAAGCGGGTTTTTATCGGCGGAAGCACCTGGGGCGAGGATGAGGCCCTGTTAATCCCATTGATACGCCGCAAAGAGCTTGACCTGAAATTTATTCTTGCGCCGCACGATACCAGTCCCGCGCGCATTCAGGATATCACCCGGCAGATTGGGCAACCGGTGGTCAGGTATTCAGAGCTGAATACCGCGAATGCACAACAGGGTGATGTGCTAATCATCGATTCTGTCGGCATCCTCGCGCAGCTTTACCAGTATGCCACCCTGGCCTTTATCGGAGGGGGATTCGGGACATCCATCCATAACATCCAGGAGCCCATTACCTATGGCGTTCCGGTGTTTGTTGGTCCCCGGTATCACAAATTCAAGGAGGCGGTCGACCTCATCGGGCAGGGAGGTGTTTTTTGTGTAACAACGGCCGATGAACTTTTTGCCAAAACAGCCCATCTCCTGGCCGACCAGAAGGAATATCAGCATATTTCCGATGTGTGCCGCGATTATGTCGGGGCTAACCGGGGGGCTACCGAAGAGATCATGCGTTACCTGGATACGGTTTTTCATCCAACAAGGCATCCGGTTCAATCGAATGAAATTAACACAGCTACCTGATGGAGCGGAGAATTGTTGTGGGTGATATTCATGGATGTATCAACACATTCCGTGGTCTGATTGAAGGTGAGGTGAAGCTGAAAAAATCGGACACGCTGTTTTTATGCGGTGATTACATTGACAGGGGACCCGGCAGCAAGGCGGTGATCGATTACATCCTGTGGCTTCAGCATGCTTCGTACAAGGTTGTTCCCCTGATGGGAAACCATGAGTACCTGTTAATCAAGGCCATGGAGACGATGGAATATTATAAGCTCTGGATGTTGAATTCCGGGTTTTCCACGCTGAATGATTTTGGCATTGATACGCATGATCACACGGGGCCTGAGGCTGTTTTCCGGATCCCGCGCCCCTATCTCGAATTTTTCACCCGGTTGCGTTATTATGCCGAAACACCGGGTTTTTTCATCACCCATGGCTGTTTTGAAGGACGCACTGAAAATCCCCTGGATGATGTGAGTTCCATGATCTGGAGAAGGGAGGAATCATACAATGAAGCTTTTCTTGACGGGAGGAGGCTAATCCACGGGCATACCCCCATGGCGATTGAAGAAATTCGCAGGAGGATCAATGATCCGGCAACGCTCATATTCAATCTTGATGCCGGCTGCGTCTATCCCAATCATCCCGGGCTAGGTTATCTGGCGGCTGTGGACCTCGATAACCGGGATCTTTTTGCCCTGAGGAATTGCGAATAGCCCCACCCGGATGTTTTTGCGTTTGAAAAATTCATATCTTTGAAAGACTAAAGAAATTTCAAACTCAAAACAAACATCATGAAAAAGTCAATGCTCATTCCGGGATCACTTCTGATCCTGATCACGATCCTGTTCAGTTCGTGCGGATCCAGTGTTTACCTGACAAGCTGGACCAATCCCAAGGAAAAAACACAAATCGGCAATGTGGTGATTTGGGGCATGTTCGATAAGCTGGAGTACCAGAAGCCCTTCGAGCAATATGCAACAAGCTATATGAACAGCAGGGGATTTAAGGCGATGGAATCGCTGAATTTTATCTCCCCGGGAAAGAAATATGATTTAAAGGATCTCGAAAAGAAGTTCGACAGCCTGGGTGTGGATGGCATCCTTGTGATAACCTACAAGGGAACTGACAAAACGCAGGTATATGTCCCCCCGACAACCACCATTTATCCCGATTACTATTACAATTACTACAACTATTACAGTTGGGGCTACCCCATGTATGGTTATGGATCGAACGTAGTCACCTCAGGCGGTTACTGGGCCACCACATCAACCATAAACCTGAGCGCCAATCTCTACGCCAATTCGAACAATGGCCTTATCTGGACTGGTGAGATTTCCATTTCCGATCCGGAATATATTGATGAAGTGTCCCTTAAGGTGGCTTCACAAATCTATGCTGACTGGCAGAAGAACGGGTTGCTTAAGATGGCGGCAAAATAG
>CAJAUM010000016.1 GCA_903945175.1 uncultured Bacteroidales bacterium
ATCTCAACCCCTTTTTTGTCAGCCGAATCCATTAGCGGATGTTTACTTTCATTAATTATGGACAACAACCTGGTTGATTCAGGATTAAAGATGATACCCCCCTGTTGCATTCGTGACCACTCCAGCAGGTTTTCGAGCAGGTTGAACAGATTGGTCGAGGAGTCTCTCATGCTCCTTGCTATCTTTTGAATCTCATCCTGATTCAAGTCTGGCATTTCTTCAGCCATCAACTTTGTCAATCCTAAAAATCCATTGAAAGGACCGCGTAAATCGTGGGAAATGATGGAGAAGAATTTGTCCTTTTCGGCATTGATCGTGTGAAGTTCTTCGATTTTGAGTTTGATTTCGTCCTCCGCCTGCTTGCGTTTCGTGATGTCTTCGATAAAGCCTTCCAGGTAAGCAAAGTTCCCTTTTGAATCAAGCACTTTTCGACCAGTCATATCCACAGTGATGATGAAATTATCTTTACGCTTCCACTTGACTTCATCGTAGTGAACCCAGCCATCTGTTTTCCTGAGTGCATCCATTATTTGTGGTCTTATTAACGGATCTTCGTAGATTTGGGTGGTCATGTTGGTTGTAGCCAATATCAATTCTTCCGGACCGGAGTAACCGAGCATGTTCGCCAAGACTGGATTAACGGTCAAAAAACGCCCATCCCAATTGGAATGAAAAATGCCGACAGGCGCATTTACGAATAGATTCCTGAATTGTTCTTCACGATCTTTGAGTGTTTCTTCTGCCTGCTTACGATCGGAGATGTCGCGCCATGAAATAAACAAAGCAGGCTTCACTCCAATAATCATCGATGCAGCGGAAACTTCAACGGTGAAATAAGATCCGTCAAAGCGTTGATGTACCCACTCAAAGCTACTTTTACCTGTGCGTAAGGTATCGTTGATCTTTTGCAGAGCCGATTCTGCTGATTTCCTTCCATCGGGCTGAAATTGGGGTGACAGCGCATCGGGGGTCTGGCCGATAATTCGTATCCGGTCACCACGTAACATCACTTCGGTTGCACGGTTGCAATCAACAAATACGCTATCGATGATGATCAGGTAGGCATCGGGTGAATCCATAAACAGGATGCGGTGTTTTTCTTCGCTTTCACGCAGCAACTCCTCTGCCTTCTTTCGCTGGCTAATGTCCTTAGTACTGGTTCGGAAACCAAGCGACCGACCATTCAAATCAAAAATAGGGCGCCAGGAAACGGATGCCCAAAATTTTGAACCATCCCTGCGATTGATCCGGGTTTCCATATCATTTCCACTTATGCCCCTTAGCGCTTCCTGGAATCTTTCTAAGACCATTTCAATATCTTCCGCTGCAATCACCATGGACAGATAGTCTTCAGCGGCTATATATTCTTCAGGAGTATACCCGGTCAACGTTTCAGAATAGGAATTCATCCAAACCAGTTTTCCTTCCGGGTTAAACCAGGCTTCCCAGCTTGCCGCGTAATTTGCAATTGCCTGAAACTTCTCTTCGCTCTTCTGTAGTTCCAGTAAGGCTTTCTTTTGACTGTAGAGGTCGGTGATGTCGGTAATGAAGCCATGCCAAAGAACTGATCCATCAACCTCCCTTTGCGGAACAGCGTTGCCATATAGTAAGCGGATTGTGCCATCGGAAAACTTCACCCGGTACTCATGTTGCCAAGGGGTGAGGTTTTGTGCCGATGCCTGTATGGAAGCGGCAACAACGGCAAGGTCATCAGGGTGAAGGTTCGCGAATACTGCTGATGCATCTTCACGCACTTGCTCAGGGCTAACACGATATATCTCCCTGATAGCCTCGCTGGCATAGGGAAAGCAGGATGTACCATCGGGTCGCAGAAGATATTGGTAAACAACTCCGGGCACCTGGCTGGCGATCTTTCTGAGATCCTCCTGTCGAAAAGCCAGCTCTTTGTTGGCAATAAGCAGTTCGTCGACCCGTTTTGCTTTTTCTTCGTTTTGAAAAGCCAGCTCCTCAATAAGCTCCAGTATTTTGGCTTCTGATTTCTCTTTCAGTAACTCTTCAGCCTTTTGGCGAAGGAGTTCGGAGTCGGATTTGTTATGGGTGATTTTCATGAACGGGTGGTTGGCATTGGTAATCAAGTTTGAGTGTGTGAATTTTGTTATTGTATTTCTAAATTGTCATCCCAAAAACCCAAACTTTTTGAATTTTTCCAGTAAATCATGCTTGCTAAACGGTTTTAACAGAAAATCGTCGCAGCCGATCTCAAGAGCCTTCTTTTTATCCTTGCTGAAAGCGTATGCAGTAATAGCGATGATTGGAAGTTCTTTTCTGAACGATTTGATCTGCCGGGTGGCTTCAAAACCATCCATAACGGGCATCTTCAGATCCATCAGCACGAGCGAGATCTCCGGATGCATGCGACACTTTTCCACGGCCTCTTTCCCGTTGGCGGCCGTAAAAACAACAGAGGCGAAAGATTTCAGGATGATCTCCATGTACAGATCATTGGAGAGATCATCTTCGGCAACCAGAACCACCGGACGGATAATTTCTGCATGTAGGACAAGGGGGGGGATGGGCTCATTCTCTTCAGTGGTTCCAGGTTCCATCGGCAGGGAGAAGAAAAATGAAGCGCCTTGTCCTTTGTCCGATTCCAGACAGATTTCACCACCAAGCAGCTTCAAAAAACCACTGATGATGGATAAGCCAAGCCCGCTCCCCTCATAACCGCGGGTATCGCTGATATCTTCCTGCGCGAAGGGTTCAAATATCCGCTCGTGAAACTCAGGGGGAATCCCGATACCGGTATCGATGACAAAAAAATCAATGGTGTTTGTTTTTACCGAATAGCCAAAGGTTATGGATCCAAGGCTGGTAAATTTAATGGCATTGTCCAATAAACAGTCGATGATCTTTCGCAGCAATTCAGCATCGGTGATCAACGTGAAGTGTTCCAGTTCCGCGGGAATTGCAAGATTAAGGACAAGGTTTTTAACATCACAGGAGTCCCGGAATTTGGTTTGCAATTCTTTCAGCAGGTCAGGCACATTGACCGGTTTGTGACTGACTTCAATATTTCCGGAGGCAATCAGCGAGATATCCATGTAGTCGGTAATGGTATTTATCAGGCGGTTGCCGGAGGCTTTCAGTAATTGGTTATACTGCTGTCGCTCTTCAGTGGTAAGATTCGGATCGGTGAGCAGGCTTCCAAATCCCATGATCCCATTGAGCGGCGTGCGGACTTCATGTGAAATGTTATTCATGAACGCTGTTTTTAGGAGGTCGCTTGCCTGTGCCTTATCCCTTGAAATAATAAGCTCATTATTAGACTTCTGAAGTTCCTCCGTGCGTTCTTGTACCTTTTCTTCGAGTTCGATATTTGCTTGTGACAGTTCCTTCGATTTCGTTCTGATTTCTTCATTTAACACCAATAACTCTTCATTTTTACCTCGGGTGGACTGGCTTTGCTCTTCCAATAAATTATTTTGTTCGAATAGTCTTTTACTTTGCGATTCAATCATAGCAGACTGGGCTAAAATTTCTTCATTCTTATGCATCAGCATATCACTGAAGTTTTGGATTCTGACATTTTCATCAATGATGATCCGGTTTTGCAGAAAATTTGACCTTTGCAATTTTTCAATGTGGTAAGATGCCCATAGTCCAATGATATTGGCTGAGATAAAGAAAAAATTATTGTTGATAAAAACCATCATATTTTTGCTTTCAATCCCGCTAGCAGTCAGGTGCTGGATAAAAATGGCAATGAACTCATAGCCAAGTGTAATAATCAGAGCTGCGATAATACTGTTCCAAAACCGCAAACGGATAAAGGTGTAAATCCAAAAAATAACCAACATCAGCCCGCTGTAATAGTATTTGTAACCCAGTTCAGTTGGCCTGGAGTAGGCAATCATTACCACAATGCCCAACCCCACAATGGCCGAGGTCACAATTAAAATAATTTGGTTGAATCGTTTAAAAAAATCAGTAAATGAGACAATAATGGTAAACAACAAAATCGGGATTACAATTGCAAAACGTATGAACCAGGCAATGTTTACTGTTTCCGGAACTATCCAGATATCAAGCAATCCAAAAATGGCATATAAAAAAATACATAGAAAATAACCTGCCCTGATGACAACCTGTGATTTCCCGATATAATCAGCAAGAAATAATCTTTCTGTTTGCTCATCAAACCTGAATCTGAAATCAGGTAGCGCTTTCAATATATAACTAAAAACATGCATGGCGGCTGATCATAGTTGGTTATAATAAATAGTAAATATAATACAAATTGGTGTTCAAATGGTCTTTCTTAAAAATCCTGACACATTGACAATTCCCAGCCTTAGCATATTGACCATCACCGAGTATTGATTGTATATAGTTTGTGGTGGTCAAAACAGCATTGGCTATAGTGATCAAGAGGAGTGGTATTTCCAGTTAGATTGCAGTTTCTCAGATTATTGCAAAGTAATAATGGCGGAGGTTGGTGAGCCACTGAGGAGTGACTGAACGATTACCGGTTGGGAGGTGGGGCAAGCTTTATGTTTTATAAAGCAACATCACGCTGGTTCTTATACAGAGAAATACTTTCGGATCAACACCATTAGTTCATCCTGATCAATGGGTTTTGAAAGATATTCATTACATCCCGCCTCTATTGCTTTCTCTTTGTCTCCTGCAAATACCTCTGCGGTTTGTGCAATGATGATAACATCCTTATTAAACCCGCGGATTTGCCGGGTGGCCTCATATCCGGTCATTCCCGGCATGCGAATATCCATTAAGATTAAATCAACGTCGGGGTTGTTTCGGCAGGCATCAATGGCTTCAATTCCAGTTTTTACCTGCAGTACTTCACGGCTGATTTTTTTGAGTGTTCGCGTGAGCAACAAACAGGAAGCGATATCATCTTCGACAATTAATATTTTCATGTTTTTCAAGTTGAACTGGAGAAAACGGTCAATTTTACCACCTTCTGACGATTTTGGTTGACCACTTCAACCAGTATGTTATTCAGTGAAATATTTTCGTATCAACCCTTGAAGCTCAGAATTGCTGATAGGTTTGTTGATATAGTCGTTGCACCCCGCCTCTATGGCCATTACTCTGTCAAATTTAAGGCTGAATGCTGTTTGTGCAATTATGACCACGTCATTGTTAAATTGACGAATTTGACGTGTTGCCTCAAACCCGTCCATGCCGGTTAAGTTAATATCCATCAAAACCAAATCAATATCAGGATTGTTAAGGCAGGCATGAATGGCATCAACTCCGGTGTTCACATGTAATACTTCATAGCTGTATTTATCGACCATCGCAGAGATGAGGGAATCTGATATTTCATCGTCTTCGGCAATTAATATTTTCATGCGTTTAATTTGAACTTCTTTATCCTCTTCTGAAACACTATTTGAAATGACGGTTTTCATCAGCCCTTCAGCATTGGAAGGGATGGTAAAATAAAACACGGAACCCTTTCCCTCTTCGCTTTCCACCCATAACTTACCGCCGTGCTTTTCAACAAAATCTTTGCAAAGGAGTAACCCCAAACCGCTGCTGGGTTCGTTTTCGGTGCCTCTGCGGTTGGTTTGAACATCAAGCCGGAATAAATCGTGAACCATTTCATGGTTCATACCGATGCCTGTGTCCCTGATGGAAATTTCAACTGAATGGCCGGGAACTGACTTTGCGGCAATGGTGACTTTCCCTCCTTTGAGGGTGAATTTCACGGCATTGGAAGCCAGGTTGCGGATGGTTGAAGCGAGCATATACTCATCGGCAAACACTTCCAGATCGGCCTGGATTTCATAGCTGATCTCAATCTCCTTCTTGTTTGCCGAATCCATTACCGTGTGCATGATATCATCAATCATGGGCATCAATAAGAACGACTCAGGCTTAAAGCTGGTAATACCCCTTTGCAAACGTGACCATTCCAGCAGGTTTTCGAGCAGGCTGAACATATTGGTTGCGGAGTCTCTCATACTCCCTGCTATCTTTTTAATATCCTCCGGTGTAAAACGTTGCAAATCTTCAGCAAGTAATTTAGACAATCCTAAGAATCCATTGAAAGGGCCGCGTAAATCGTGGGAAATGATGGAGAAGAATTTGTCTTTTTCGGCATTTGCCTGAATCAATTGTTCGTTTTTATGTTTGATTTTTTCTTCAGCCTGCTTGCGGTCTGTAATATCACGAAAAATTCCAAAAGTTCCAATGAATTTTTCATCACGGAAACTTGGGGTCGCAGTAACCATTATGTCTTTTTTACTTCCATCCTTTGAAATAATTTCGATCTCATATGTGCTGTTTTTCCCTTGCTTGCGTATCCGAATCTCATTATTGACTATTCCGATATTTTTACCGTGAAGGAAATCATTTAAACCCAATCCTGTCAATTTTCCTTTGTCTACCCCAAATATTTTTTCAGCTGCGGGATTAGCAAAAACAAATGTTTCTTCAATATTTAAAAAACCAACCCCTTCCCCCATATTCTCGATCAGTGTACGATAGTTTTCCTTACTTTCCCTAACGGTTTCCTCTGCTTGTTTGCGTTCAGTAATATCAACAGCAGTGACAAGGCAATGTTCTTTATTGTTGGAAACTACTCCGGTTAGCAAAACATGAAGCGGCAAACCGCCTTCACTATCCGTTACTATCTCACATGATTCTTTTGCACTACTCTGAAATGCCTTCTCAAGGAAAAGACTGAAGATTGGTTTTGTTTCTTCTGAAACAAAAAAACCAAACAGGCTGGATTTCAGATGCTGCCGGTCTTTGCCTAACATCTTTGCCCCGCTGAGGTTCAATTCGATGATTCCACCTTTTTTTGAAAGTGTAAAATAACCTGATGGCGCGAAATCGTACAATCTAACGTACTTGTCATTCGCAGTTTCTGC
>CAJAUM010000017.1 GCA_903945175.1 uncultured Bacteroidales bacterium
GCCATCGATATTCCATCCAGCACCTCTTCATTACTGATCAGTTTATCTTTATCAACAACCTGCTTTTGAACCGCCGAGATTAACGACATAAATCCGCCAAAAGAAATTGATCCTATCTTAAGAAACGTAAAAAACAAATAACTGAAGTTTCGCATGTCTTTTTTAAGCCGCATTGGCATTAGAAAAGTTAATGATTCGCATCCATTTCGACTGTTGGTCGCCCTTCTGCATCAGGCTCTGGATAAGGGATGCAAAATCAGTGTCGATTAAATCTGCGACAAATTGAAGGAGCTCCACGATAACCATCCAGATCCGCTCCGAGAGCGTAAGTTCAGCCATTTGGCTGGCTACTTCCCGGAACAGCTCACCCAGGGTCTCATAGTTGGTCAGCCTTTTGGCCGTACTGAACATATTGTAGGCAATCAGGGCAACAGAAACATGAGCAATCTGTGCATCAAAATCCCGGGATTGGCATCCGTTAAGATGAAAATGCTGCTTCATTTCACGAAAGCATATCTCTATATTCCAACGTCTTGCATACAACTGGTAGGCTTTCATCGGCGTCAGATCACGGTCGGTGCTGACCAGAAAATGCCAGGGGCCTTTGCCGGTATTCCGGTAAAAGAACAGGCAAACCGGAACCTCCTGCACGGTAACATTAACCTGAATGCATCTCATGTTTAACTTACGGATTCGTTTAGCCTTTCCTTTGCGGGAAAGCCTGTCACACAGGTCCTTTGCAGTAAGTTCCCGGTTCTGGAAGCCATACTTCGTTGTGCCCATCTTGCCCATACCCAATAAATGTTTGCCCGGTAATCCCAATACGAACTTGATCATTTTACCACTCACAAACCAACTGTCCATGAGCACATACCGGAAGGGAACTCCACGGAATAATGCCCGACTAATCATGCTCATGCCCGTATCGGTTTTCTTCATGTCTGCTTCCTTGATACGTTTGGAACCTGCGGATTTTGAGGGGCGTTCTTTGTGGAATTGGCTCTTGGCTTGCTGTGGCTTCAACCCAAAGGGAAACTTCTCATTTTTGCCCGCTTCGCGGTGCAAGGAGAAGTCCAGCGCCAGGAAGCTTTTATCGTCACACCAGCCTAAGAACAATCCTTTGAAGCCCAGCAATGCCCTGTTGTCCACATGCGACCAAACACGACTGACCAGCTCCATTTTAAAACCGGTTTTCTTCAAATCCGTGTCGTCAAGGATCAAGCAAGTATCCGTTGGTTTGCTAACGTTCATGCAACCAATTAGTTTGCAATTGATTCCATCAACAATTGTTCTCCAGCGCAACCGGCAATCATTCATAAATCGGTAGATGACATCCTTTTCGGCATCCAGAGTTTTCTTGAACCACTCGAGCGTATTACCTGATTCATTGGTATTTGCGAGCGGACTCAGTAATAGGGTAAGCAGTACATCCATCCTCCGGTACACACCTTGTGGTCGGTCATTGACTCCTATATGGAAACTGCTTATGCCCATCGTTCGGTACAGCTCAAGAATTTTCCGGATTGCTTTTTGGTCAGAGGTGAAAAAGTCAGCGATCTCTGAAAGAAGTTTTGTACTTTTATTGCGTAGCATGTTTTTTTGTTGTTATAAGCACCACTAATATGCTGAATATTAGTGGAATAACAAAATGAACGTGCTACTTTTTTTAACATTTTTGTAAACTATTTAGGCGGGTTCAGACCTGCGAAACTTCAGTAATAGTATTCCCGATCCTTGCTGTTCTTCTTTCTTGCTCCAATCAAAGCAATAAACAGCCTTCCGATCTGGTTTTAAAGTATAACCAGCCCGCCCAATCCTGGAACGAAGCCTTACCGGTGGGTAACGGCCGGTTGGGTGCCATGGTGTTTGGTGGTGTTGTACGCGAGC
>CAJAUM010000018.1 GCA_903945175.1 uncultured Bacteroidales bacterium
CTGTATCCGGTCATCACATATCCGCTGTCGGGAGACTGCACGGCGGCGACGGTACTGTAATTATTCAGCAGGCCGCTGTTTTGATAGGTCCAAACGGAATCCCCTGTGGAGGTAAATTTCAGTAAACCGTTGGTATAAGGGTTGCCGTAATAATTGGCTGCAAAAACATAACTGCCGTCATAGGCCGGAATGGCTACCTGACCAATATCATCCTGGTTTGGATGGTTGATGGTTCTTGTCCAGATGGTATCGCCGTTTTGATCAACGCAAAGGAGGTAGATCGCAAAATCACCAGTGGTGTAATCGGTGGTCATGCCCGCAACAATATATTTGTTGTTTGCACCGGGCCGGGCCTGTATACCAAAATCGTCATCGATCCCGCCATAGGTTTTTTCAAACGAGAGCTGACCCTGAGCCGTAAGATGGACTGCAAGTAAAACAAACAGGGAAATGAGAAATGCACGATAATTCATATGTTTTGATTTTATGGAAAAAATGGGCATTTTAAGAGATGGATAATTGGATACTCCTGGGTCTTTAATTTCATTGCTTGACAAACTTACCCATCTGCACCCCCTTCCTGCCGATCATCTTAACCATATAAATTCCCGGTGACAGGTGACTGACATCGATCGAAGTGGTCGGGCCGGTTATATTCCGATGAAGTAATTCCTGACCGCTCAGGTTCAGGATGGATAACCGGCCCCCGGCTGATAACTCTGAAGATTCAACGGTGATCTTGTCCGATGAAGGATTGGGATAAAAACGAATGCATGAATTTATTTTATCCTCTTCCATCCCGACTGTTATGTTGCAATTAACGGGTGCAGGGAATGGTTCAAGATAAGGATAACTCGAAGGCGAGCCAAGATACTGAACGGAACAATCTTCATTCACCTTGAACTGTATGTTATAATGATCCTGACAACCGGAAGGACAGTCAGCCCAACCGATTTCAAAATCATAGATCCTGGCCGGTCCTGTTTTGGAATAGTGAATCTGGTTACCGTCTCCCCAACCTATCCCTATGTCAGCATAAGCGACCCCGTTAAATGTTTCAATGCTGTCACAAACCCTCCGTATATTTAAAGTCTGACTTGTTGTGAAGTATGCGGCATTTATGACGTCAAAAAAACCCGTAATGGTAAACCCGTAGGTGGACAGAAGCGCATCCAGGGCCGGCACCCCTGTGTGAATATTCAGATTCTTCCAATTGTTATACCAGGGACAATTTGGATTAATTGTGACCGCAATGTCATACGATAAATAAACATTATAACCATCAGCTTCATAATGAATGCAGTAGATGTCAAACACGGTATCCCTGTGCGGGTTTGCCGTCAGGTTGAAAATTGCAGCCAATCCCTGCCAGATCGTATCCTGGTAGCTTTGTGGGATGGTAATCGAGTCCATGGCCGGCGCCTGAAGATCATAGATCCTTTTAAGGGCAAGGTAGTTTACATCCCAGTCGTAATGCTCCTGTAGCACCGGAGATACGATGCAGGGCGAGGTCCCCTGGGCCTGCAGCATCTGTGCAGTAACCAGAAATAAAAGCAACGCAACTGTTTTTCTCATTTGCAAATTATTTGTGGCGAACTAAATTACATACAATTTTTATTGCTTTATCCATTTCCCCCTGCCGATCAGTTGTTGGTCTGAGAAAAATTGATATACATAGGTTCCCGGATCAAGCAGAGCGGTATTTATTCGTGTCGCAGGCTGAAAAAGTTCCAGGTCGATAACAACCTGGCCTTTTAAGTCATAGAGCACCAGGCGCGATTTAGTGTATTGGGCACCAACTATGGCCATGCAGTACTCGGAGCCGGGATTGGGTGAAAGGATGGCTTCGCTTGCCTGCCAGGTTGCATTCTCCGGAACGTCAGTGATCACCCCGTTTGCATCGACCTTCAGAACAAAAATATCATATTGAATGTCTGCCGGAGGAGTAAAAATGCTCCGGTATCCTGTGATAAAAGCGCCTCCATCCGAAGTCGATATGATTTTATAAGGCATATATACTGCATCTCCTCCATAAAAATGGTGACTGATGATGTTCATATCCAGATCCGTTCTTGTTATTTGTATCCACATCGGGGTAGTCTGGAAAGGGAATTGGCTAGGGTTAATATTGTAAATGCCTGTAATGAATACCGACAACCCGTTGATCATCGTGTTTGTACCTGCTCCCGTATATAAAATCGTATCCGGATGATTATAATATTCCAAACGTTTTAACGTGTCATTATTTTGATTCATTAAGTATGAAATGACATGCTGGTTTGGTGGGTAGGCCAGTCCATCACCCATCCCCGTTATCAAATAGGAAGTATCATTGTACTTTACCGCACAGGTATTGGAATAGATCCTTTCAGGACCGGAGAAAGACCTGAGATATTGCAGGCTGTCGTTCAGTTCAAGGATTTTCAGCGCACCTAACCTGTCGATGGTATTACCGAAATACAACACATTGAGTTTATGCGTGTTTTTCAGGTAGATCAGGTCCTGCGCAATACAAAGGGTATTGGCCTGGGCTTCGACATGATAGGTTGCAACACTGTCCAAAGGGAAAAGAAACTTCGAAACGGACAATTTCTGCATCGGATTTGATCCTTGGGTATAATCGAAATAAGAACCAAGCAGGAAAAGGAGGCTGTCGTCAACGATCTCAGTCTGCCACGATCCGTTTTTATGATTTACCTCCGCCGGAAATAAATGCTGCTCAAGGATATGCAAAGAATCATTGATCCTGTAAAATACCTGTGTTGAATACCTATCCGCACCGGCCACTGAATCTATATTTCCAATAATGAGGTATTGGTTTTCCTCGTTGGGATACGCGTCAATAATCGAAAAAATTGAGGTTCGCGTTTTGGATTGAAATGTATAGTCATCGAGGATGGTCCCATCTTGAGAAAGTTTTAAAATATAGCCCTGCAGGTCATCCATGGAAGAAACACTTTTTTTCCCTGTAAGAATGAAATTTCCATCAGGTGTTTGAACTGCGCTCATGGCCATTTCATAATCAGGCGTTGGGAAAAATCTGAAAAATGATTCCTGGGAAAAGAGGGTCACGGAAAGTGAGCAAAGCGCGATCAGAAGGAAACACTTTTTAATACACTTATTCATTGGTATTTGGTATAAAATAGCCATAATACAGGTCATATTTGTGAAATCCATTATACGGTGTCATATTAACAACGACATCGAATGAAACATCTACATTGCAAAAAGTTTTGCCTTCAGGTTCTTTATCATCCTTTATATAATCAAATGTACTTAAATAGAAGTTTAGTTCCTCTGGAGACAAACATGGTTCAGGAATAGAAGTCAGAGATGAAAAATAAAACATCATAAAATCACAATAAGGACCAGGATTATTGGAAGCATAATAATCCCAGGGGAATGCTTGTTCAAGAGTAACACTGGTAAAATATCCGGGTTCAGAAACAATTGAAGGATGATTGAATTTATATTCCAGTATATCTGTAGCGTCCAATCCAACTGACTGTCCTTGATAATCACCACATTTTCCAGCATCACCTCCCCAATACCACCAATCTGTAGAACCAAATGGGAAATAATTACCATTGATGATTCCAAATCCCCCGGAAAGACTCATTACAAGTGAAATTGTGCCATCCTTCAAATTAGTTTCCCTCGTCTCAATATCAATAACATTAATTTTGTATGAGGTATCGGTTTGCAAACTTATTAAGAAGTTGATTTTGGTATTTAAATAAATGTAAGCCTCATTAATTTGCTCCATTGTAAGGATTCCGTTTTCAGGGATCACATATGTTGAATCCTTATAAAAGTCAACATTTACGAAATTATGAAAGTTGTTAGCCTTTTCCAAATTGAGAAGCCCTTCGAGATGCCATACAACGCTATCCACTTCCATTGTTGTTGTTGACTTCATGAAAAGACCATTTTTAAAAACAAGCAGGTCACTTGTAATTTTTTGATTTGAAGATGATTTTGCATTATTATACACAGGGGTTAAGTCATTCTTTTTGCAGCTTGAATAAATGACTGTGAATGCTAAAAATAAAGAAATAATTAAATAAAATGATTTGGTTTTCATATGATTTGGTTTTAGGTTATTGTTTTTTTACTCTCATTCTATCCAAACATCCACCAGAGTTTCTGAACCTGTTTCAACCAGAACACCCCACTCCCGTTCATCAATCTCGACGGTCAATGTTTCGCCACACTGCACCAGGTAAGGGCCCAGGGTATCCACCCCGTCCAAACTTGCGGCTCTCGGGTGTTTATGGCAGGTTAATTTGGGATGGAATGCCCATTTCGCTAATCCATACTGATAAAATAACTTCACTTTCTGATTCGGTGATAACGCCCCATTCGCGTTCATCGATCTCAAGGATCAGGGTTTCACCATGATATATAGTATATGGACCGAGGAGATCAACCTTATCAAAACTATACGCCCATACCTGAACCGGGCCAGAACTACTGCCTGAATTTTTGATATTTAATTGGCGCTTTCCTCTGAATTGAAATACGGAGCTTTTTGTTACCTGTTCAAGAAAGTTAGCGGAACCATTCGAAACAATATTAAACGATGGGATCGGATATGTTGTATTGCCTTGTCCGTTTACATCAGAAAAGGAGATAAATAAAAAGATAAATGAAAATACCAAAAATGACTTCATAACACGTTTTTTTTAGGATTGATAACCTCATTGACAACGTGTCAAAAGTATATGGCATAATAATAGTGGTCAATTGAAGATTCCCGTAATTTTCATTACGGGAAACCGTAACGGAAAGTCAGAATAATCCCTTTTCATTCAGTATGCGGATCAGGTCGGCATTGTTTTGCGCCGAGAATTTTTCACGCAAATTGAAATTGAATCCCCGCGAGCGCATTCCCCGCTTGCGGCGGGGTCAGCGAGCAAAAATTCAAAATTCCTATGGGATCGAAGAATCCCCGCTGCTTGCGGCGAGGTTCTTCAATTTTATAACGATTCCGGTGGAAAGATATAAACTTTTATCTTTCCCGATTTCCATTTCCAATAAGGGGCCTATTGAAATTTTATTTATCGGTATCAAATAATTGATCTGAAATACCGGCAAAAATGAAGTAAAATAACTGGTACTGTAAACGATTTTATCCGGAGCCGACAGGTAGGTAAATCTTGCTTTTTTGAAGCTCACAAACTCAATATTGACACCCGCTGAAAGCTCAAATCTCTTTATTTTGTAAATGACGAGGAGCGGTAAACCAAGAGTACAGAAATCATAATCGTATTTTATTATATCATGGATTGATGTTGGCGTATGATAGCGAAGTACACTGTCAATATCCCCCTCATACAGATCCCTTCGGATGCTTACCAGTAGTCCTGATCCGATGGAAAGGTTTTTAAATATTTTCCTGTTGATTTGAACCCCGGTTTGAAATCCGAAAGTTGGCTTTTTTGTGAATCTGTCGTATTGATGCGCAATAATATCAGAAGGATTATCATTGGTGCTTTCAATGTATTCAGAAGCGAAAAAAGTTTTATACTGAAGGCAAGACTTAAGTAGAATTTGAAATTTTCTTTCAGGCTCCTGGCTTTGGCTGAACACAGAAGAATATAACAACAGGATAAAACCGGTAAGACAAAGAATTTTTTTCATGGGTTATTTTATCTTTTCACCAGTAACCTCAATGGTTTCAGAATAACCAAGATAATAACCGTAAACCGAGAAATGAAGTTTCTTTGACGACTCAAATTCTCCTTGTAATTTTCGGCGAAAAGTATTGCTGATAAGTGAACGATCTTCAAAAAGACCAGCATAATAAGATTGATTATGTGAGATGGCAATATTAATTCCATGATCATTGTCCGAAAACTCTATTTTCCCTTCAGAAGAATAGGCAGAATCATAAATAACTTCATGTTTGACGAATATTTGATGATGGATTATAAAGGAATAATCTCCTATATATTTGTACCGATAGTCAAGCGGGCTTTTGGTACAACCAGCCAAAATCAAAAAACCTGTCATCATTAAGATAATTTTGTGCATAGTAGTTGTTACCTGCATAATTTAAATACCTGGGTGCATCTCATCTTTGTCCATTACAAGTTGTCTGCCTGTAAAACTTAGTCTTTTTATTTCCTTTCCAAGTGGGTCGGTTATTCTGATTGTTGTGTTCTTTTGGTCTTTTTCAAATACAATGGTTGTTAGGAATGATAATTAGTTTGATGTGATGTCGATTATCTCGCAATACAGATTTTGCCTGAAGCTGAGAAATTCCCGGTCTGTAAACTGTAAATGTAACTTCCGGGCCGCAAATCAGTCAGATCAGCTTTCACCAGGTGCCTTCCTGAAGAATAGTTCCGGTCGGTAAGCGTTTTCAGCGGTTGACCAGGTAAATCATATAAAGTAATGGTGACATGTTTACTTTTTTGCAACTCAAAATCTATGGTAATGCTGGTATTGCATGGATTCGGGTAGGCCCTGACCAGATGACCATTTGTGGAGCTGTTTTTTTCAGAGGCACCTGTCCAGGTGCTGTAGGGTGCATCGAACAGGGCGACCCCATTCCCATTTGGCTTGTCTGCCGTCCAAACATTCATCCCATCCTGCTTTGATGTACTTGTTCTTACCTTTGGGTATGGCTTCGTTATATTCACACTGTCATTATAGTGAGAAGTGAGAATATCCCATGAATCCGGATTTACCATGTTGACATTGTGAGAAAGCAATGGCAGACTTTGATTGGTTTGATCAAAGTAGGTTAACATGAATGTTGAATTATAGTGATTGAAATTAATATCAGGCTGAAGGTTGTAATAAGAAGATGGGGTAGCTGTAAAGCTTCTGAAATAATTAGAGCTTGGTGCCTGCAAGTTGTAATAACCGGCTAAATCAAACCGGTTGGTAACCGGCGAATACTTTTCAAACATGACAACTTCGGTAAGGCTGGCGCTGTCGTTATCAGCATCGTTTACCTGGCATGAAATGGTCGGGTTTCGCACCTTGTTGATAAATTCACTGTTGAGACTATCCAAACAAACACGGGTTGAAAAAGGACCATTGATATTGTCTCCGGTATGGGCAGTATAGATATGTCCAATATTTTCAGAAAATGCCACAGGTTGTTCTTCCCAAGCGGCAAAATACCTTCCGTTGCTCCAGGATGGACTTCGTCCGTAGCTTAGGGCAACTTTGTGAAAGAATTGGGTAGCCGTTGCTATAATGCGACGGTTATCAAATACCATTCCTCCGTTGCTGGAGGATCGAAAAATAAGGGTGTCTTTTACTCCCATTTTAGTATACAAGTATCCAACTCCATAAGGATTTGAATTGCCGGATGGATACAAATAATCACTTGCAAAAACAAAATCATGTACAGGGTCATTTGGTTCATCTGTAATATCTTCCTCTATTACAAAAGGATCTGCACTTGCACGCCATATATAGGAATCTGAAACTTTCATCTCAGGATCATAATATGTAAATCCTAAAAATAATTTCAGATTATTGAGGGTATTGCCGCAGGCGATAATATCTACCCTTGTTATAATGGCGCCCACGATTCCGGTTCCTCCTTCAAGAAGCACCTCCCAGGTTATTCCATTGTCAACCGACTTTAGTATTGATAGATCCTGAAAATACTCTTCATCATAGGAATAGACAGCATAAAGCCATCCGTTAAATGCCGAACATATGGCTATGTTCCGTTGATTGCGCTCCGGATGATCATGAATCACAATATCCTTTCCGAAGATCGGAGAGGCATTTGTATGGTATGGTATTACTGGCTGCACAGGAAAGGTTTGTGATTTCAGAAAGCCTGAGGAAAAGAAAAAGATACTGGCAATGGTAAAAAGGATTGCACGTTTCATGGTGGTTGGTTTCAAGTTCTGGTATATTCGGGTCTTTCAGGGGTAGAGGCAGTATCCTGCCGGCTTCATTTAGCACGCTCCATGAAACACCGGACAAAATTAGTCCATAGAATGATGGAAATCAATTGCGGATTTCCGGAATCATATTTACGGGAACCCGTAACGGAAAGTCAGAACAATCCCATTTCATTCAGTATGCGGATTAGGTCGGCATTGTTTTGCGCCGAGAATTTTTCACGCAAATTGAAGAGGGTTTTCTCTATGGTTGAGATGCTTACATTTTTCTGCCTGGCAATCTCCTTTTGTTTTAATCCATGGTGGACCATGTGAATCAGTTCACGCTGTAAATTGGAGATTGATTTTTGTCCGGAAATGAAATCATCACTCATCCTGAGCAGATCTTCAGACGAAGTAAACCCGGGAAATGAAATACCCCCGTGTGCTGCTTTTTCAAGGGTCAACCTGATCTCCGACTGATCGGATGATTTAAACAGGTACCCGGTAACTCCTAGCGAAAATACATTTCTCTGCCATGTTATTGATTCTTCGGTCGTATAAATGACAATGGGTTTCTCAGGAAACCTTGACTTCAGCCGTGTTATATTCAATGCAGGGTCGTCCTGACCAATCCAGAGATCAAGCACAATGAGATCGAAATCTCCGGGATCGGCTGTTAACTCAGCCTCCGTTACACTGGGGGCGCTGCCGGCTATCCTGATCCCATCGCGGACGGGATCAAAGATATTTTTCAGCCCCCAGATGATCACAGGATGATCTTCAATGATAAAAATGCGGATCATAATTCAGTTTTTTGATATATTTTTCAGGTTCGGGCAGGAAACCTCCCACGAGGTTCCACGACCGGTTGCGCTGTGAAGAACGACCTCTCCCCGAAGAAGTTTAACCCGCTCATATATGTTCATAAGCCCCATGCCGTCTCCCTGCAATTTCGGGTCAAAGCCGGGGCCGGAATCAGCATAGGAAAATAAAATACGGTTTTCTTCAACCAGCAGGTGCAGGATAATTTCCCCGTTTTTTACATATTTCACGGCATTGGTCAACATCTCCTGAATGATCCTGTAAAGCTGCAGGGTTGCAGCTGAATCATACAGGGGCGCCAGCTCATCCAGTTCAAGGGAGACCTTTAACCCGGATATTTTCTCCGTGTCTTCAACCAAATCCCGTATCAGTGTTGAAATCCCATGGCGGCCAGCCATGTTACTGTTCAACCGGTGCGAGAGCCGGCGCATCCGGGTCCCGACTTCACGGATCTGGCTTTGGGTATAATCAACTGTGGTTTTGTCATCGCCCCTCCTGTTTTCAAAACAGCCCAGCAGCGCGACCTGCATCTGCCCGGTAAGGTCGTGCAGATCTCTGGCCACGGCGCTTTTTTCACGTTCATCGAGTTCGATGATCTTCCGTGCCGAAGCGATTTGCTCCTGCTGCAATTTCATCCGACCGCGCTGGCGGATCCATAAAACGGCTGCAATCGCTATGAGCAAAAGCAAAATGGAGATAGACAGCCAGAACCGGGTTTTCTGGATGGTCGTTTTTTGCCGAAGCAATTCCTGCTCTTTAACCTGGATGGTCAATTCTTTATTCTTGACATCCAAAAGGGAGGTCAGCAGCCGTACTTGCTTTGCTGCATTTTTCTGATCGGAGGCAACCAGGTTGTTTAATGCTTTTTTAGAACAGAGGGCAGCTTGTCTGAAATCGCCCTTAGCCAGGAGAATGTCGGCATAACTGTCATACAGCGTTGCCAGCCAATCCTGGTTGTTCAATGAAACCGCCAGGGGGATAGCCCTGTCGCGGAGGCATATTTCGGCATTTCGCAGATCACCCTTTTCCAGGTAGCAATAGGCCATGCAGTTATAGGCTCCCAGTTCGGTTACAGGCATATTCCCTTGGTCACAAAAGGAGAGCGCCTGCGTAAGAAACACAAGGGCCGAATCGGGGTTGTTCTGTTTATCAGCCATGTTGATACAGCTCCCTGCCAACTCCTCATCGCACCCCCCGGCCTTGCGAAAGTATTGGATGGCCAGTTGAATCTTTCTGATTGCCTCCGGGGCATCCTCATCCAGTTTTGCCAGGTTGACCAGCGCAATTCCGCATTGTTTGTCGAAGGAATTTGTTTTGGATATCTGAAACGATTTCAGATAAAGCTCCTTCGCCTGGGTCCGGTCCTCCATTTCGTACCGGATGTTTCCGAGTAAGTTGTTTACATCGGCCATCACCCTTTTTTCCTGGGCCAGCCCGGCATATTTGAGCGATGAGTCGAGCAGCGCCACCGCTGTTTTATAATCGTATGCATCGGTATACAATGACGCAAGGCAGTAATAGGCATGCGTGCTGATCTCATCATCGTTCAACCTCCTGGCCATGTCAAGGGCTTTTCCAAACAGGGTAAAGGAGGAATCACTATTCCCCTGCAGGTAAACCAGGCCAAGCATGATGTACGACCGGGCCACGGCATTCGCCGATCTGATCCGGGTCGAATAGGCCAGCGCCCTTAACGCATAACTTCTGGCCATGGGCGTATTGGAAAACCTGTAGTGGTTAACCAGCGAATCAAGCCTGTTGAGGGAGTCCAGCTCCTTCGGCAAAATTTGCTTAACGAACCCTCCTGCAAAAGCGCTCTCATTAAGTTGTGTGGTGAATAAAAAAGTAAATAGCAGCAATGTGAGAATTAGCCCGGGCCTGTTCATGGGGTAGAAAATCAGATCAGCAATCAAAGCTCAAAAATACGCTTTTAAAGCATAACATAAAACACCGGTTTGATGATGAAACAGATGGCCGCATTAGCGGGGAATGGCAAAATATCCGACCTGATCTTGATCACCGTTCCGAATTGTAATGGAGAGAATCCCATCGTTTAAATTACGGAAACCCATAATAATAAAAAGGGTTCCTTCAATTGACAAGAACATATTGAGAATTTACTTTTGAACATAAGTTAAACCTGCCAGTGCATTCTAACCATCCTCAAGGATAAACATATTTAATTTATGAAGACAATTATCAATTTCAGAAAGTTTATACAAGTTTTAATAATGTAGTAATTTGGTATATTTATCATTCATTATTATTGAAAATAATCTTCGGTTATTCCTCACTTTAAAACTTTGAAGTATGAAACTATTATACATTATCGTTTTATTTGTTTTTGCCATGCTGAAAATGCAGGCGCAAGAATATCTGATTGATTTTGCAGGAACCGGTGAAAGTACGACTGTTGATTCGGTGCAGGTTAAAAATCTCACGCAATTCACTGAGTTAACACTGAACGGAACCGATGTTCTGCATTTGATGGGCGTGGTAGGAATTGGTAAGACGGTCGCACAAAACAGTCCTGCTTTACGTATTTATCCCAACCCCATGAATGAAAGCAGTTTTATTGAATTTGACGCTGTTGCGTCAGGTATTGCAATTATTGAGATATTCGACGTTGCAGGGAATAAGGTAGTTCAAGCTCACAACATGTTGCCTTGTGGCAGGCATACCTTTGTTGCAAGCGGTTTGAGCAGCGGAATTCACACATTAAGTATTAAATCGGCAGAGTCTGTTTATTCGGGAAAAATAGTCTGCGCAAGCGCTGTAACCGGAAATGGAAAGATAAATTACGTGACAACTCGTCCAAAAACAGCAGTACCAGGCAATTTAAAAATCACCAACTCCCAAGTCCCTATGCAATACAACGATGGAGATCAGCTCTTGTTTAAATGTTTCTCCGGTATATATGCTACGGTAATCGCTTTGGTTCCTACACAAAGTCAAACGGTTACTGCTAATTTTGTTGCCTGCACCGATGCTGATAATAACAACTATGCAACGGTAACCATTGGAACCCAAACATGGATGGCAGAAAACCTGAACGTTGGCCTTCGCATAAATGGTACGATGAACCAGACCAATAATGGCATTATCGAAAAGTACTGTTATGATAATGATGAAACGAATTGTGCCATTTATGGTGGCTTATACCAATGGAATGAGGCGATGCAATATTCAACTGTCTACGAGGCACAGGGGATTTGTCCTGTTGGATGGCATATTCCTTCACCATGGTATGGTGAATGGGGTATTTTGAACAACTTTCTTGGTGGCAAATCCGTGGCAGGTGGAAAGCTGAAATCTACTGGAACCATACAGGCTGGTACAGGTCTATGGGACAACCCTAACAACGCGACAAACGAAAGTGGGTTTACTGCCTTGCCGGGAGGCTATCGATGGCAAAATTATTTGTTCTACGAAATGAGCCGAATCGGCCTTTGGTGGACTTCGTCATACAAGGACACCCAGGAATCCTATGCTATGTTCATGGCCTGTGATTCAAGCTCGGTGAGCGAAACCTTTGCCCGCAGGTGGCATGGTTTTTCTGTGCGTTGCGTGAAAGATAATTAAGGAGGTTACAGTGACATCATAAAAATGTTTGCATTATGAAAAAGTTCTACCTTTTGCTCATTGCGCTCTCTTTATTTGCCAAGATAAACGCCCAGGGCTGGAAATGGTCAAATCCCTTACCGACAGGAAATGCCTTAAATTCTGTTTGTTTTCTCGATGCAAATAAAGGATTTTTGGTTGGGAAGCATGGTACCATATTAAAAACCATTGATGGGGGTTCAACCTGGTCAACTATTTCAAGTGGAACAACAAGAATGCTTGAATCAATATGCTTTACCGATCAAAATACCGGATATATTACCGGATGGGTTGGAAAGCTATTAAAAACCATCGATGGCGGCGATACCTGGACTTCCTTGTCAAGCGGGACCTCTCAATCCCTATTGTCAATATGCTTCACAAGCGCAAGTACAGGGTATGCTGCTGGTGAACATGCCATTATTAAAACGACGGATGCCGGAGTGACCTGGACTGCATTATCAAGCGGAACGGGTAATCTATTGAATACCATTGACTTTATAGATACGGATATCGGTTTTGCTGCCGGGGATTATGGTACTATGAGAAAAACCTCAGACGGAGGGTCCAACTGGTATTCAGTGGCCACCGGGACAACGAAAGAAATAATTTCAATATCCTTTATTGATTCAAATGTCGGCTATGCAATTGGAAGCATGGGACTGATTATAAAAACCACTGATGGTGGGACGACATGGAATACACTTGCAAGTGGGACAGAGGCGAGGCTGTATTCTCTTTATTTTCAAGATGCAAACAATGGATATGTAGTGGGTTCAGGCGGGACGATTTTGCATACCACAGACGGGGGTGCAACATGGACAGCAATTCCATGCGGAATACAGTTTATTTTAAGGTCTGTGTATTTTATCGGAACTGACATTGGATACATTACGGGTTCGGATTCCTATGGGAACTCTCAAACTATTTTAAAGTCGACGGACACAGGAACAACCTGGGTTCTGCAGTCAAGTAGTGCTACCTATGATCAGTTATCATCCATTGTTTTCCCCGACCCCAATACAGGGTATGCAGTAGGTCAGGGATATATGATAAAAACAACTGATGGTGGCGCTACATGGGAAACTTTAGCTCCCTATAATTTTTCAGCCTTATCTTTTGTTGATGCAAATACGGGATATGTTACAGGTTCAGTTGGAACAATCCTGAAGACAACTGACGGAGGGGCCAATTGGGATAACACAACCCTGGGTGTACCATATACCTTCAACTCGGTTTTTTTTACGGATGCTATGACCGGATATGCTCCGGGTTTAGGAAATAATTATGGAATAATAGGGAAAACAACTACTGGTGGTGCATCCTGGAGTTATTCTCCGTTGGCTATCGATCCAATAGACTTTAATATGTACTCTGTTTATTTTACCAATGCAAACACGGGTTATTTGGCAGGTTATTCCTGGGAATCTGCGACCATACGTGGAGCCATTTTGAAAACCACTGACGGTGGTGCAACATGGACTCACAGGTCTCCAACAAATAATTATTTATTTTCTATTCATTTTCCCGATGCCAACACAGGATATGCAGTTGGGTCAATGGGAACAATTGTAAAAACCTCCAATGCCGGTAATAACTGGCAAGTGCAGACAAGCGGAATAACCAATAACTTATGGTCAGTTTATTTTCCTGATGCGGATTCAGGATATGCTGTAGGTGATTATGGTCTTATTTTAAAAACAACCAACGGAGGTGCTAAATGGTCTGTTTTGGCAAGCGGAACAGGGAATCTTTTATTTGGTGTCTGTTTTACAGATGCCTATACCGGATATGCAGTGGGATCGGGTGGAACCATCCTGAAAACCGTCGATGGCGGCGGATTCCCTGTCGCAGTTCAGAACTATACAACCAACACCAAATATTTGAAAATCTACCCCAATCCTTCATCAGACCACATCACCGTTGAAACCTCCGGATTATCATCAGGGGGTCAGTTATTCATCCTGAATCTGAATGGCCGGGTGATCCATCAAAAAGCGATAATAAAACCGACAACAACCATTGATGTAAGACAATTATCACAAGGAGTTTATGTGGTAAAATTGGTCGGTCAACATGGAGTACAGATAGGCAAATTTATCAGGCAATGAAATCAATTATACAAAAGGGCATCCTGGTTGCCGGCTTGTCGATTACATCATTTCTAACTTTAGCTCAGAACGCTCAGGACTCGGTTGAAGTGATTTTCAACGAGACCTGGGACGAGCAAAGTTTTATCCCGAAGGGATGGACACGTATACCCGAAAATGCGAACTGGGTGATCTCCACTGACGACGGCAACCCGCAACCATCGGTCGGATTCGGAAATCTGCCAATGCTTCAGGATTATTCAATGATTCTTATGACCCCCGAGTTCAGCATCCGGCCCGGTCCCTGCTTTAAAACCTGGTTGAGCTTTGATTACAAATTGGTAACCATCCATAATACGGGGAACGAGAAAGTCTATATCGATCTCTATCAGGAATTAGCCTGGCAAGTAACAGCTGAGTTGACAAATGAAAAACCTGTGGACTGGACCCGGATGAATATTTTACTTACAGAGGGAAACGCTGCGCCAATCCGTATCCGGTTCAGGGCAGAAGGAGCAAATGCAGCCGATATACAGCACTGGTATTTTGATAACATTAAAATCTATACCACCTGTAATCCCCCTGCCGGCCTTGCCGTTACGGGAGTGACCGACAGGGATGTAGCGCTCAGCTGGAACCCGCCTGAATGCAGCGGAGACACAACATCACGATGGATATACTGGGATGATCGTGTTCCGGCAGATGGGATTGGCTCCTGTCCTGCCTGTTGTATTGAACTTGCTGCCCGGTGGGACACCTCACAGGTAAAGTCCTTTAGCGGGATGGCGGTAACAAAGATTGCTTTTGCTCCCTGCGGAGCCGGTAATGCCAATTTCAGAGCCAGAGTCTATAAAGGAGACAAGGCCAATTTAATGTTGTACGATCAGCCTGTACCCAATCCCGTCCCCGATGTCTGGAATATTGTTGAACTGAACACACCGGTTCCGATAGACACAACACAGGAGCTGTGGGTGGGGCTCAACGCGGAGTTGATCGATGGATATCCATTGGGTTGTGACAGCGGACCGGCAATCAGCGGATATGGAGATATGATTTATTCTGACGGAAATTGGGCTGCCATGTCTGTTGCCTATGGTCTTGATTACAACTGGAATATCGAGGCTTATATTGAACCGGTGAAAGGAAAATACACCCCTTTGCCAACTCTTCCACAGTACCCTTGCGAGTTGTCGGAACCCTTGTCAATCGATTCTGTTTCTCACGATAAAACCAACGTCCCTGTAATCTTCCCGTCCTACCCGGTAACTTCATCCATTCTTGGATACAACCTATGGCGGAGCGTGGGTGAAGACACACTATTTCAAAAAGTAAATGCAAATCCAATACCCGATCATGAATATACCGATTACACGCCAGGATATAACAGGTATTCGTACAAGATTACAGCCCTGTTCAATACAGGAGATTCAACGGAGGTTGAATCCTGGTTTTCCAATACCGTATCTGTCAATGTTATTGCAGGAATGGCTTTGATAAACAACAATAACCTCTCTTTTCGACCAAACCCCGCATCAGATTACCTGGAGATAAGCAGTAAATTGCCGTTAGAAGAGGTCGCATTACGCTCTTTGGCAGGGCAGACGGTGCTTGTCGTTAAAAACCCGGATGATCGATTCATCCGGATCGATGTGTCAGGCATGAAGCCTGGGCTTTATGTAGCAAAAATCGTGATCGACGGCGAAACCGTTTATCAAAAAATTGCCATAGCCAGATAATGAAAAAATTCTATATCACCTGACTTTCCTTATACAATAATTCAGGGTCAAGATCTGCTTCATTATTCCATTCTACCGTATCAAAACTGACATGGACAGTATTAAACATGGATAAATACATGGTGTCTGTTTTAAGGGTTCTATTTGCTTCAGGTATCGGTCACGTCTGATCATAAAACATTCGTTGATATTGTGTTTCTGTTTGAAATTGAATTCGCAATGTGCACAATAATTTGCACAACTAAAATATCATTTTAAATATAGCCACGTGCCCGTCATACCTAAGGTCAGAAGCAGGTCATCATTCGATGCAAGTATGTGAACTTAAAACAGGACCATAAATTACCGCCTCCCCAGGGGGGATCACATATTCTTTATCGGTATGATTGCGTGGAAGACCATAAGCCCTTGCTTTGATGGTGTGCACCAAACACATGATCGGCTTACCGTTTCGGTGCCTGATCACGATCTGATCGTTAAACCGCCCGTGAAACCCGTCGGAGATTGCTGCTGATCCGAAAGTAAATCTTTTTGATTATGTTTGTATCAAATTAAACCCCTCTGGCATGGCAAAGTCAAAACACAATTATTGCGTGATCATGGCCGGTGGCATCGGCGCACGGTTCTGGCCCATGAGCCGCACCTCCCACCCCAAGCAATTCATCGACATCCTCGGAACAGGCGAAACACTGATCCAGCAAACGTACAAACGGTTCAAACGGATCTGCCCGAAAGAGAACATCTATATCGTGACCAACGAGATTTACAAGAAGCTGGTTCAAACGCAAATTCCCGAAATCAAAAGCCAGCAGATTCTGTTGGAGCCTTCGCGCCGGAATACGGCCCCCTGTGTGGCCTATGCCAACTATTGCATCCTTGAACGCGATCCCGAAGCCCGCATCGTGGTAGCCCCCTCCGATCACGTTATTCTGAAAGAAGATATATTCCTCCACAATATTGAAACAGCCCTGGAAGCGGCCGCTGAAAACGACTGGCTGCTTACGCTTGGCATCCGCCCCAGCAGGCCCGATACCGGCTATGGTTACATCCAGTACGTGGATGGAAAAAAACATGCCTATCCCAAAGAAAAGCACCTGAAAAAGGTGAAAACCTTCACCGAAAAACCCAACCTTGAACTCGCCGAAACATTTCTTCAATGCGGCGATTTCCTTTGGAATTCAGGGATATTCATCTGGTCGCTGAAAAGCATCATGAAGGCCTTTGAAACACACTTGCCCGACGTAGATGCCCTGTTCAAAAAAGGGATCGGGAAATATGGCACCAGGGAAGAAAAAGCTTTCATTGCCAGCACGTACACCATCTGTAAAAGCATCTCCCTCGACTACGGCGTGATGGAAGCGGCAGACAATGTTTATGTCCTGGCTGCCGATTTTGGTTGGTCCGATCTGGGTACCTGGGGCTCGCTGTATGAGAACCGGTCAAAAGATGAAAATGGCAATACCGTGGTTGGCAAAAACGTGATGCTGTACGATACATCCAATTGCATCGTCAACATGCCCAAAGATAAGGTGGTTGTGCTCGAAGGGCTTAATGATTTTATTGTGGTGGAATCGGAAAATGTACTCCTGGTTTGCCGGAAAACCGATGAGCAGCAGATCAGGCAATACGTCAATGATGTGATGCTCGAAAAGGGCGAGAAATACGTTTAAAAGATAATATCCGTCATCACATCGCAACTGCGGCATTTGCTCGATAAGATTCTTAACTGTACACGACAGCAATTACCGCAAAAGCCTGAGGTTGCTCATGTGACGACGGATATTATTTAATGAATTCCTCCTGTATTACTTTAGATGTTTCGCCAGGAATCCCTCCATGGCCCGGTAAAAATCAAACCGGTTTTCTTCGTTGTGAAATCCATGGCCTTCGTTGTCCTTGACCATATATTCCACGGCAATGTTGCGTTTCTTCAGCGCCTCAACAATCTGGTCTGATTCTGCAATGTTCACGCGCGGGTCGTTCTTGCCCTGGGCTACAAACAACGGTGTATTGATCTTATCCGCATTCAGCGCCGGCGAGGTGGCTACGAACTGCGCACTGTCGCCCTTCGGATTGCCGACCATCTCATACATCATGTCGAGCATGGGTTTCCAGTAAGGCGGAATGGTCTTCATGAAGGTGAAGAGGTTCGAAACACCTACATAATCCACCCCGGCTGCATAGAGATCGGGTTCGCGAACCAACCCCTGCAGGGTGGCGTATCCGCCGTAGCTGCCGCCGTAGATGGCAATCTTTTTGGCATCGGCAATGCCCTTGGTGATCAGCCATTGGGTCCCGTCGGTGATATCATCCTGCATGGTCTTTCCCCACTCCTTGAACGATTTTTCCCAGAAGGCTTTGCCATAGCCGGTCGATCCCCTGAAGTTCATCTGCAGAACGGCATATCCGCGGTTGGCCAGGAACTGGATCTCGGGATTGAAATACCAGCTGTCGCGCGCCCAGGGTCCGCCATGGGGATTCACCACCACCGGCAAGTCTTTCGCGGTTTCCATCGTATATCCGTTGGGAAGCGTCAGGTATCCCTGAATCTTTACACTGTCGCGGGCAGTATATTCAATGGGCACCATTTCCGACAGCTCCTGCTCATTCAGCCAGGGTGCAATATCGGCCACCTTTTGAAGGCTGTCCTTGGCACGGTCATACACGTAATAGGCTCCCATCGAACGGTCGCTGTAGGCACGGATCATGAATTTATCTTCCGCCCTGGTGAGGGAGGTGATGCCGAAGGTGTAGTTTCCCAGATGTTTCTGGATTTTATCATAAAACTGTTTGCCTTCTTCATCAAAAAAGTACCGCTCCTGCTTCGATGATTCGTAATTGGCACAGATGAGCGCCTTCTTTACCCGCGACCAGGTCAGATCACTTACATCATAGTCTTTGTTTTCGTAGAGCATTTGAATTTCCTTGCCATTGGCAATGTCGAAAATCACGATGGCGCTTTTATCGCGGCCAAGGTTCGATGAGGCATACACATTCTTGTTGTCGAAGGTGAACATAAGCGGCGACAGGGTCTCTTTGAAATTGGTGGTCAGCACCGGCCTGAACTTATCCGATTCCTTTTCGCGGTAAAGCAATTGGGTATTCACACCATCCACGATGGCCATGGCTGCCCGCAGCTTCCCGGCATGATCAAGGATCCAGCCCTGGATATTTCCCGGGTTTTCGGCCAATTGTGTCATTTTCCCGGTCACGATATTCAGGCGGAAGGGATCAAACACCTCGGGGTTGCGCTTATTGAGCCCGATGATCATCTCATCAGGAAAATCGTAAAGGTCGTCGATGATCTCTGTCCTTACCTTAGGAAAGTCGGTGAAGCACTGCAGGTTTGACCCGTCGATGTTGACGCCGTAAAGTTTGAAGTTTTCATCGCCGCCGGTATCTTTGAGAAATACGATGCGGGTGGGGTTCTTCCAGAAGTAGCCGGCAATATCGCGGTCCTTCTCCGAAGTCAGCTGAATGGCCTTTTCCGTTCCGATCTCCTGAACAAAAATATTCATGCGTTTTTCAACAGGCGCCATGTAAGAAAAGTATTTCCCGTCGGGGGAAATCTGATAGCGTGCTTTTTCGGGATTTTTAAAGAAATCCTCAAGTGGAATTTGTCTTGCCTGCATGGGTTTTTTAGGTTTACATCCCCCCATCAGAAGGGCAGAACTGATTAATCCTCCAAGGAGGAGATACAATAATGTTTTTGTTCTCATAAAGGTTTTATTTTGGTGCAATGATATTAAACAATATCGTAACCCCGGGGTTTTTTCGATCATCCTCCTCCATTTATCTGTGAATTCATCGATTATCCTGATAAAAAATCACATACCTTTGATAACCAGATGAAAATATATTTCATGGTTCATCGTTTAAATATACAGTCCATGGTACCGCGATCATGGAAACAATCTGAATGCCCAATCCTGCGGATGTACTAAATTATGCTGCATAGTGGATATATACCTTAAAAAAAGGCGCTGGAAACTGATTCTGTTTGCTTTTGCCATACTTATCGTGGCCGCATCGCTCTATTACACCAACATCCTGGTACATGAGATCAGGAAGGATGAACGGAAAAACGTGGAGATCTGGGCCGATGCCATCCATCAGAAAGCAGATCTGGTAAATTTTACCAACGACCTGTTTGAGCAGATCAAAACCGAAGAGCGCAAGCGGGTTTCCATCGTAGCCGAAGCGCAACGCCGCATTTTTAAAGCCACTTCAGATGAGGACCTTAATTTCTTCAGCAGCATCATCGGCGAAAACACGACCATTCCTGTTATTGTCACAGATGAAACGGGCAAGATCGTGAATGCCCGAAACATCGGCGTAAAAGAGGGAGATCTCCTTGGAGGGGACCTGAAGGCCGAATTTTCAGTTTATCCGCCCATCATCGTTACCTATTATCTGAATAAAAAAATCTATCTCTATTATAAAGATTCCAACATGTTTGCCCAGTTGAAAAAGGGGCTGGACGATCTTATCCGCTCGTTTTTCTCGGAGGTGGTGCTTAATTCAGCCTCTGTACCGGTTATCATTACCGACAGCACCGGTAAAAAGGTATATCAGTCAGGGAATATCCCGCCCGAAAAACTGAAAGATAAAGCCTGGGTGGCCCGCACCCTGCAATCGATGGCCTCACAGAATACCCCGATCCGGATCGACCTGGCCGATACAGGCGTGCATTACATCTATTACCAGGATTCATTCCTGCTCACCCAGCTGAAATATTATCCGGTTGTGCAGCTGGGGGTTATTTTTGTTTTTTTGATGATCGCCTACCTGCTCTTCAGTTATGCGCGCAAGTCGGAGCAGAACCAGGTTTGGGTGGGTATGGCCAAGGAGACCGCACATCAGTTGGGCACGCCGCTTTCATCCATGGTTGCGTGGATGGAGCTGCTGAAGTTAAAGGGTCTCGATGAAGAGACTGTCCGCGAAATTGAAAAGGATGTGCAGCGGCTGGAGACCATCACCGACCGGTTTTCAAAGATCGGCTCTACGGCCAAGCTTGAAAAGACAAACGTTGTTGCAGTGGTACACGATACGGTCGAATATATCCGCTCCAGGATCTCCGCAAAGGTCAATTTTGAAATCAAACCGGGTCTGGACCATGAGATAATGATCCCGCTGAATCTTCACCTTTTTGAGTGGGTTATTGAGAACATTTGTAAAAATGCCGTGGATGCCATGGCGGGCAATGGCCAGGTGAACATTGAAATTTCCGAGGACGACGATCACATTCACATCGACATCGGCGATACCGGCAAGGGGATTCCAAAATCGCGGTTTAAAACCATTTTCAGGCCCGGATATACCAGCAAAGCACGGGGCTGGGGACTTGGACTGACCCTCACCAAGCGGATCGTTGAAAATTATCACAATGGGAAGATCTTTGTGAAATCATCTGTTCTGAACAAGGGCACCACCTTTCGCATCATCATGAAAAAATAGCCTCTTGGCCGGAATCTATATCCACATCCCTTTCTGCAGGCGCAAATGCCACTATTGCAACTTCTTTTCGCTGGCTTCACAAAAGCTGAAAGAGCCATTTCTGACGGCCTTGAAAAAAGAGATTGGGCAAACCCGCGATTACCTGTGCGGCGAACCAGTGAATACCATATATTTCGGCGGTGGAACCCCTTCGCTTTACAACCCCTTGGTGTTGCAGGAGATCATTGATCTGATTTCCCTTGTCACGCCTCCCGCGACACGCGTCACCTCTTTCAGCGGCGAGGCAGAAATCAATCAGGATGTAAACCGTGAGATCACCCTGGAGATCAATCCCGACGATATTACCCCCGCCTATATCGGTCGGTTGAAGCAAACCTCCTTCAACCGTTTCAGCATCGGCATTCAGTCGTTTTTTGATGAGGATCTCATCTGGCTGAACCGTTCGCACTCCGCTGATCAGGCCATCCAATCGGTGAGGATGCTGCAGGAGGCAGGATATGAAAACCTCAGCATCGACCTGATCTATGGTATTCCATCATCCTCACACGAAAAGTGGCAGAAGAATCTTGAAACAGCATTTTCCCTGGATGTTCCGCATATTTCGGCCTATGCGCTGACGGTCGAAGCTAAAACACCGCTGGCCTGGATGATCGGCCAACACAAATCGGCGACGGTCAACGATGAAATGCAGGCAGATCAATTCAACATGCTGATGAATAAAACAAAGGAACACGGTTATCTCCAGTATGAGATTTCGAACTTCTGCAAACCCGGCCGGCATGCCATTCACAACACGAATTACTGGCAAGGTGTTCCTTACCTGGGGCTCGGTCCCTCGGCACACAGCTTCAACCGGTCTTCACGACGCTGGAATATCTCCAGCCTCTCGAAATACATCGACGGACTGAATAAGGGGGAGCCCATAACCGATGAGGAGCTATTGACGTCTGTACAGAAGTACAATGAATATGTGATGACTTCGTTGCGTACGATGTGGGGATGCAACCTGGAGAAAATTAATGACGAATTACGAATGACGAATGACGATTTGATCAGGAAACATGCTTCATTGTTTGTTAAGCAAGGAATGCTGACAGAAAACTCGGGTGTGTTTTTCCTGACCGATAAAGGAAAACTGTTTGCTGACCGGATAGCAAGTGAGTTGTTCATTACCTGAAGAGGCTGTGAACTAGCAAGGCAGCGAACTTTTTTTTCTGACGATTATTTTGCAAACCTGAGGAATGTTCCCAGCGGAAGTCTCCTTTTTCCTTTATCCTCAAAGTAGAACTCCCCCGATTGCAATCCGGGTATTTCACCGAAGCGGGTCCTCACCAGGTTTTCGGGAATCAGCGGCGAAAATCCCATTGAATATAAACTCAATACGAGGAACCCGTGTTCAGGTTCGAGCAATTGTTTGCAAAGGGCCATCATTTCGTCAATTGCGTCTTCCAGGATCCATCTCTCTCCATCGGGACCCCTCCCGTAGGCCGGCGGATCAAGGATAATGCCATCGTAGAGGTTGCCCCGCTTCACTTCACGGCGAACAAAATTCATGGCATCCTCCACCACCCACCGGATGTTGTCGAGATTGCTTGCGGCCATCATCTCCTTGGCCCAGGTAATCACCGGTTTCACCGAATCAACGTGCACCACATCGGCGCCGGCTGCCTTGGCGGCAAGAGAGGAGCCGCCCGTGTAGGCAAAGAGGTTTAATACGCGTGACGCGTGACGCGGGACGCGGGACAAATCAGGCGTGACAGGTGATGTATCCTGATTGTTATTTTTAGCTCGTTGAGTTATTACCTCGTAGATGTAGTTCCAGTTGATGGCCTGCTCAGGGAATACGCCGATGTGACCAAAAGCGGTGAGTCCCAGTCTGAAGTTCAGGTTCATCTGTTTGTACTTGTACCCGATGATCCATTGATCCGGCATTTTCGGTTTCCTGATCCAGGATCCGCGTTCGTTCTCCTCGCCCGGTTTTTTGCCCTTCATGCGCACATAGCGGGCATGGGAGATCCTTTCCCATTCGCTTTCGGGCAGCGATTTCTGCCACACAGCCTGGGGCTCGGGGCGGATCAGGATATATTTCCCGAAGCGCTCAAGCTTTTCCCGGCTGCCGGTATCAATCAGTTCATATTCGTTCCAGTCGGTCGTTGTTAAAAGTTCCATAACAAAAGTATGATGATAAATAAAAGGTACAGAGGCCCTTATCAGCATCAAAGGTAATAAATTGTCATGCTGCCCAACACCAACAGGCACGCATTGAAATCTTTTTCAGTTCCGTAAGGGGAATATCCTGGTTATGTCGACCTATCTCTTCCAGCTCTTTGACCTGTTTCCCCCCAGGAATCCCCAGCCTCCGCTGCCGATCATAAAACCGAAGGCATACCATGCCCCGTTGTTATTCTGGGCAAAAACCGAGACATCACTACGCCAAAGCATGGCAATCAGGTCGATGGGCGCGATGATTCCATGCCACAGTCCGCCCCAGAAACCATAGGTTTGACCTTTAAGACACTCTGTGACCAATTCCTTATTTGCACATCCCGTAAAGATCATGACGATGGCCAGGAGGAGCAATGCGATCGCAACCCCCTTGCGTGTAATTGATTTTTTCATGTTTCAGCTGTTTTACCCCTGCAAGTTAAACAGAAAAATCCCATCTTCGCAACCAGAAAGAAACAATACGTTTATGAAATACGCCGTAAGGAAAAAACAGCACAATTCAAAGATGTGTTTTGTGTGCGGGTTGAAAAATGATTTCGGCCTCCATGCCTCTTTTTACGAAACCGAAGCCAAGGAACTGGTGGCCCTGATCAGTCCATCGGAACAACATCAGGGTTACCCCGGACGGATGCATGGGGGAATTGCGGCGGCCATCCTCGATGAAACCATGGGCCGTGCCATCTGCAATGAAAAGGACAAAACAATATGGAGCGTTACCCTCGAACTCACCACAAAATTCAGGAAACCGATCCCCCTCGACGGGGAATTGAAGGTGGTGGGACGCGTAGTGCGCGAAGGGGGCCGCTTTTATGAAAGCTCAGGCGAAATTATCCTTCCGGATGGTGGAATAGCCGTTTCCGCCACCGGGAAATTTATGAAGATTGACTTCGATTCGGTCACCAGCGCACGGTTAAACGACCTCGACTGGTTCATGGTTAAAAACCCCGATGACCCTGCTGAAATTGAGATACCCCGGGAAGAGGCCGGTTAATGTTTTTTTTCACGATTTTCCATGCAATCCCTGCACCTGCTAAAAAAAAATTACAGGGCGTATTGAAGGAACCCGCCACAGAGATATCAGCCTGGAGGTGGTCATTGATCATGTATGCGAGCCCGGTGTCCATATAAAATGATGAGGACATATCGACAGCGGAATAGCCGTAGCCCTCAATGAACACATTCCATTTGCTGCTCAGGCTGATCCCCAGACAAACACCGTAGAAATGGTTTGGAATGTCTGAAAATCCATCCCAGGCTATTCCGTAGTTATAGCAAAGGTTCAGTTTTTCACTCAGCTTGTTTGACATACACAGGTAAAGGGATGGAACAGGATTTTCCGGGGTGAATTCCCTGTTTCCGGATAAAGGCAAGGTCAAATTAAACACGACCGACACATTCGGAATCACCTTTCGCTGACCAATGATTTTGATTTTCGTGCCAATCATGATCGGGGTCAACCCGGCTTCAACAGATGCTCCTGTGCTGTCTTTATCAATGTTATAGGCATAATTGGTCTCCACATGCAATTCAACGCCCTGAACAAGACCATACCTCACAAGCAGGGAACTGAACAAATAGTTTTCACTGCGGATACTCCCGTCGAACAAATTTGAATACTGAATGCCATTCTCCAGTTGAAATTTTCCCGTAGTCAGGATGTCGGGAGGGATGGAAACCCCTGGCCTTTCAGCTGAAAATTCAGTCAATCCCTCTGTTTGCCCCATACCGGATGAAGACCATAACATAAAAAACACGATGACCTTCAGAAAATATTTCACTTTCCTATTTTCATAATCCCCCGGTTATTCCACCTTAATTTTCAGGAAGAGGATATTTTTGCCATCCTCATAGGTGTAATCCACGCTTTTGCACCGGCCCTGGATCAGTTTTAAACCGATATCATCCTCCTCCATGTTATCCTTCAGCGGATTTACAGGGGTCCCGGCACTTGCACAGACCAGCTCCACCGTCCCCTCCTTTTCGGAATAAGAAAGGCTGAGCTGAATATCTGAAAAATTATGCTGCAGGCCCAATACCTCCTCTGCCATTAACAGCACATAGCCCGTAACCCGTTTCGACAGGATATGCTTCTCACAAAAAGCCTCCATCTCTCCCTGCATGGCGTAGAGGTCATAGTCCCTGCTTGTGATCTTGATATGCAGGCTGCGAACGCGGTTGATGAATGCCTTGGTTTTTGGCTTCTGCGGATTGTCAAATATCTGCTGTGGCGGCCCCTCTTCGTAAATCAGACCCTCATCCATGTAAAAGACCCGGGTAGACATGTTGCGCACAAATTCCATCTCGTGCGATACAATGATCATCGTCATCCCCTCACGTGAGAGCCTGCGAATCACAGCCAGCACTTCGCTCACCATGGTTGGGTCAAGCGCCGAAGTTGGTTCGTCGAAGAGCAGGATCTCAGGCTCCATGGCCATGCAGCGTGCAATGGCCACCCGTTGCTTCTGGCCACCCGACAGTTCATCGGGGTAACTCTCCATCTTTTCGACCAGGCCAACCAGCTTCAGCAACTCCCTGGCTTTCAGCTCCGCCTCATGCTTTTTCTTTCCAAGCAGTTTGATGGGGCCAATGGTCAGATTTTCAAGAACCGAAAGATGGGCGTACAGGTTGAAAGATTGAAACACCATTCCCATCCGCTGACGCAGCTTAGGAATATTTGTGTGTTTATCGAGCAGCGGAATGTCATCGATGAAGATGCTTCCGCCTGTTGGCGTTTCCAGCAGGTTCAGACAGCGCAGGAAGGTGCTTTTTCCCGTTCCTGAGGGGCCGATTACGGAGATGATCTCCCCTTTTTTAATATCAACACTGATATCCTTCAGGACAACCAGAGCCCCAAAATGTTTCGAAAGATTTCTTACCTTGATCATTGTCCTCCCTCCCTTCTTTGTTTCCTGCGTTTACTTTTGGGGTCCACCGAAATTTCAATCAGCCCCAAAATATAGGTAAAAAGCCAGGCAATGAGCAGGTATAGAATCGCCACCATGATAAGCGGGAAAAAAGCATCGAAGGTACGACTGCGGATGATGTCGCTTGCCTTGGTCAGATCCTGCACGGCAATATAGCCTACGATGGAGGTCATTTTAAGGAGGGAAATAAACTCCCCCTTGTAAACCGGCAGAATGTGTCGCATGGCCTGAGGGATGATGATATAAGCAGATGTCTGGATCTTGGTAAACCCCCCTGCAATGGCCGCTTCGCGCTGCCCACGGTCGATGCTTTCAATTGAAGTCCTGAACATCTCCGAAACGTAGGCGCCAAAGTTCAATCCAAAGGCAATCACCGCCACGATCAGCGGATTGATGTTCACAGAGGCAAATACGACATAATAGATGATCATCAGCAGCACCAGCACGGGTGTTCCACGCAACAGTGAAATATAGATCTTCGCAGTTTCTGACAGGATTCTTTTTTTCGACATCCGCATGTAGCATACCAAGCCGCCGATAAACGTTCCAAACAGCGCTGCCAGCAACGAAATCAGCAAGGTTACCTTCAGCCCGTCAAGGATGTGGAGGTATCTTTTCTCCAGGATGATGTTGTTGTAAAAACTTTCTGAGATGCTTTTAAAAATAGTTTTTTTGCCGGCAGCCGGATCTCCTGTCAGGGCAAAGGGCCGGTCGATGTTTTCTTTTTTAGCGATGATGCTCACTCCCGAGTTGTAATAGGGATCGGAAAAGTCGATCTGTTTTTTCCGTTCTTCGGTAATCATCAGTGAACTGGTGATCAGGTCGATCTTGTTGGTAGAGACCGAAGCCAGCATGGCTGCAAACTGCAGATCAATCGGAACATATTCCTTTCCGATGGAGGCGGCAAATCGTTCACCCATTTCAATGTCGAAGCCAACCAGCCGTCCATCTTTCATGATGGTGGTAGGCAATCCCAGGTCGCTTACAATCCCCACCTTCAGCTGTCCGTTGGCTGTTTTGCCTTTTATTTCAGGCATTTCCGATAATCCTTTGTCCATCCAGCGGTTGGTCATATCTTTATAGATGCCGTTGGATTTAATTTCTTTCAGAAATGCGTTAAACTGTTCGCGCAGGGAATCATTTTCCTGATTCAACCCGGCGGCGATATCAACGGCAAAAACATTTTCGGCCAGGACACCCAAATCAGGATTTTTGCTGAAGACATCTTTAAGTCCCGTATGATCCATAAAGGCAACATCCACCTTTTCTGAATTAAGGCCAAACAGCATATCGGAGAGGTTCTGATACTGCAGAATCGTGGCTTTAGGAAAGGTGCGGGTTGCATAGGAATCATGGATACTTCCGAGCAGGACGCCGATTCGTTTCGTTTTTATATCCCCGATCGATTTCATTTTCGTGCCGGATTCTTCAGAATCTTCTTTTGAACCATCCTCCACCATGGCTGCAAGTCCGCTTTTGTAATAGCTGCGCGAGAACAATACACTTTTTGCACGCTCTTCAGTGATGGAGAGGCCTGCACCTATCATGTCAACCTTGCCGGCAATCAGCGCCGGAATCATGGCGCCAAATTCCATGTCAACAACTTCAAGCCGCCTCCCCAGCTTCTTCGCAATATAGGAGGCAAATTCGACATCAAAGCCGACCACATTTTTCTGGCCGTCATAATATGACATGGGTTCAGAGATGGCCGCCGTGCCGAATTTCAAAACCCCGTTCGCTTCATCGAATTTCAGTTCAGGCATGGGACCCGGATTGCCCTTACCAGGAAACCACCGTTTGCTCATTTCATCATAGGTGCCATTTGATTTTAGTTCATCCAATACCGCGTCCATGGCTTTCTTCAGAAGGGTATCCTGCAGTCTCACTGCAAATCCGTACTGGTCATCAAAAAGCAATTCCGGCAGCACCAGCAGTCCTTCATTCTTGGCTGCAATATTTTTCAATACCGGCAAGTCATACACCGCGGCATCGGCCTTCCCATCTTTAACTGCCAATGCGCAATCCATCACACTGTTATAGTATTCGATGACCGCATCCGGAAATTTCTTTTTTACGAACTGGTCGGCAGCAGTTCCAGTGGGAACGGCGAAGGTTTTGCCTCCCTCAAGCATCTTAAGGCTTGTAATTGATGATTCTTTTTCACCGCATCCGCCGAGCGAAAGGACAATTAAAAGAAGCACCCACGTTGCAAGGTATCTTATCATATCCATATTCCAAAATTAAAAAGATTCAGGAGAACGACAAGCCCGGATTTTTCCGTTCTTTGCACATATGCCGCTTTATATCACTTCGCTTAATTCAGGAAGCAATGGAAACTGTTACTATATCAGCAATGGGGAGGAGGCCGTGCTGATCGATGCCGGTATCTCCTGCCGTGAAACTGAACGAAGAATGATCAGGTTGGGGCTGCCGATCCGCGATGTCAGGGGCATCTTCATCACGCATGAGCATACCGACCATACGCGGGGAGCAGAGGTGCTTTCGCGTAAACATGGAATTCCCATTTACATTACGGAAGCAACCTACCGACATAGCCGACTAAACCTTGACCCGCAGGCAATCAGGCCTTTTTCCCCGGGATCCCCTGTGCATATCGGCGGTCTGCGCGTAAATCCTTTCCCAAAATGGCATGATGCCTCCGAACCGCACAGCTTTACGATAAGTTCAAACGGCCTTACAGCAGGTGTTTTCACCGATATTGGTACGGTCTGCGAACAGGTAATCCACCACCTCGGTCAGTGCCAGGCAGCCTTCCTGGAAGCAAACTATGACGAAGAGATGCTCGAACGGGGACGCTATCCCCTCTACCTGAAACGGCGTATTCGGGGCGCCGAGGGACATCTGTCGAACGACCAGGCGCTGAAACTCTTCACCACCCATCGTTCTCCCTCAATGCAGCTCCTGGTTCTTTCGCATCTTTCGGCCGAAAACAACCATCCTCAGCTGGTGCATGAACTCTTCAACCAACATGCAAACGGCATCAAAATCGTGGTGGCCTCAAGGTACGAGGAGACGGAACTGTTTTGTATCCTGGATTAGTTAATTAAAACTAATTCTACCCCATCTTAAAAATTATTCGTATCTTGTAAAAATATCAATGATGGTATGCTGTAAAACAATCGGAAAATGAAAAAAGATACAATGGAATTCAGGATGATGCAGGAACGGCAACGGCTAAAAATTCCCGATTCGAAAATATTGTCGGGCTCCATCGTAGGTAAACATCCCATCATGCTAGACGGAGGCAGGACAACAATTTTTATTTCAGATAAATCCAAGGAGCAGGAGACAAAAACCAGATATGAGGCACGCATGGGGAATAAGCTGATGGTCTCCTTTAACAAACCCAAAGTATAGATAGAACCTGGCGAAACTTAGGGGATACTCAAAGTGAACCTGAGACTTTGCATCTTGTTTCAAAGAATATAACCTTTTGTTTTCAGAGAAGACCGGTATTTTTGTGCCGAAATTGATCTGCTGATGAAAACCTTAGATGAATTATTCAATGCTTTTGAGGAAATTCCCGGCACAGCAATCAGGTTCAACCCTCTGTTTTACATAATTTTCGGGAAAGCGCCTGCAATGCCAGTGATGATAAATTGTATCCCCAGCGCCAGGGTGATCAGACCAAAGATCTTGGTAAGAACATCCAGTCCGGTCGCACCCAGAAAGCGGACGATCTTGGGGGAATAAAAGAATGTCAGGTAGATGATCCCCGTCATTGCTCCGATGGCTCCCAGCAGTGCAAAATGAAGGTATGGTTTGCCCTGGGCGCTTTCGGCAAACAGGATGATCGTAGATATGGTCCCTGCTCCAGTCGTCATGGGGATGGCTATGGGGATGATGGCCGTCGAGATAATCTTCGAGAAGGCTTGTTCAGCAATTTCCATTGACCTCTGTACAGAATTCATCATCCCGAAACCGGTACTCAACAGAAGCAGTCCCCCTGCAATCCTGAATGCCGGAACGCTTATCTGGAAAAAATTCAGCACTGCAAGTCCCGCAAACAGGGAGATGACCATGGTTACAACTGCAGCAATTGTGGCTGTGCTGCATATCTTGTGCTGCTCTTTATCAGTCCGCCCGTTTATCAGGTTAATATAAAGGGGTATCGCCGCTATATTATTGGCTACAGCAAACAAGCCGAGAAGATAGTGCTGAAATGACATTTCATCCATAGCAAATGTTTGTCAGGTTAATTTACTTTATTTCTTTGGCGGTTAATCCATCATTTGCGTATTTCCAAATGACATTAGTTCAGTAACCTCAGCAACCTTCGTGATTCCGCTGCCCGGGGAATAAACCACATGCCAGATAAGCCCGGTCCCTGGCGAGAGGTATTCGTCGCATTCAAAACCCTCACGGTAGTGGATCAGGTGGTAGCGGTAGCATGTAAACTTACCTGCCGGGACCGTCACAATGTCGCTCACTGACAATACCGTCACCTTGGTGCTGTCAAGGGTCATGTACACCTCATTCACCGATGCCGGATAGCGGTAATAAAGGGATGGAGTTTCCGGCGAATGGGGCGTTGCCTGGTATTGAAACCACCATCCGGCTGTATTGTTGCGGCAGACGGTCCGTACTGAGTTGTCGTAGGTGAGTACAAACCATGGTTCACCGTTACAAAGCGTATCCTTGATCACATCGTTCACATGTGTCGCTGTAACAGTGTCGTTTGTTGTTGTCCTGTATACCCAGTGGTTCCCCGTTTTGAGGGGAAAGATCTCCGGGGAGGTGATGGGGTCGGTGGTCTCATTTTTGGAACATCCTGCGATCATCAGGAAGATCGGGATTACAAGGAAAAACAGACATGGTTGTATTATGTTCTTCATCTTCTCTGGTCTTAAACAATCGATCATTTATTGTTTGATCAGTTTGATGGTTTGTACGGCTCTCAAGCTTTGCAGCCTGAGGGTATAAATTCCGCTTTTAGCTTGTGAAAGATCCAAGATGTATTCGTTCTGAGAGCCGTATTGCTTCTCAAACACCAGCCTCCCTGCCAGGTCGTATACCTGAACATCCAGGCTTGGAACCGCATCGTTCTGTGGCGTGATGGTGAATATACCTTGAGAAGGATTTGGAAAAACCCTGAACAATGAATTTTCATTGCTTTCAGCGGGATTAACGCTTACAGGACTTTCAAAGGCAAAGGATGCGATCCTGGTAGCCCGCTTGTTGTCATTCATGATGTATTCGTTTGTATACCAAAAGGTCTTGTCATCCGTCGGATCAATGGCCAGGGAGGTATAATCACCCCATCTGTTGGTTGAATCCTGTGAATAATTCCCTGCCCATATGGTCGATTCCGCAATGTCAAGTGTTGAATTTCCTGCCAGATAGGAGGTGGAGGATTGTCCGCAGAATCTTATCCCGGGATATTCGCCCAGACTTGAGATTGAATAACCCAGTCCTATTTTGTTTTCACCATTCAGCAGGATGCTGGCCATCCACCGGCTATTGGTATCCGGAGTATAGGTGCTTTGCTGGCGTATAGTCCACAACGCATCCGTTTTCCGCAATTCGTACCACCTGACACCTGCCCGCCCTTTGCCATCAACGTTGACGGTATGGTTACACACCAGGGTCTGGTACGATCCGAAATTCCTGTACTGGGGCATGTTCATGATAATTGCGTTGACTGCATCGAGCTTCTGGGTTTTTCCTTTCTGCCTGATGTTATTCCAGTCGCTGCCGAAATCGCTGGAAAAGCTGGCCACATCAATTTGCTGTGAACGCCTGAAGGTAGAGGTTTGCGGATTGGTCCAGTTCACTGCCAGTTCATAGATCCAGAGCTGATCGAATCCATTCCATGCATCATCGTTGAATGCAACAAACTGACCCGGGGACCCTTCAGGAGCAAATGCGCCATCGTTATCAACAGGGGGTACAACCATAAATCCTCCCAGGCCGGGGCGATAGGGATTTTTGAATGACACCATCTGCGCGGTTTCTCCCAGAATCATTTTCGAGCGTTCAAGAACAAAAATGTCATTTTTCCCTTCGGTATTATTGACCCCGACATAATAGCCATCACGCCACACCCCGAATTTGGGATAATCTGGCATCGCCGGGAGCTCGAATGAATAGGGATACCAACTTCCAGTGGGATCATCGGTTTCCGACACAGCCACGAGGATATAATTGGGGGCGGCTGAGGGAATTGAAAACTCCGCAACAAGCCAGCGGCCGGCCTGTTCATCATACAATACGATCGGATCTCCATCGTTCCACTCGGCTCCGGGAACATCTTCGAACAACTCATTGAGGTTGGTCGGTCCAGCCTCAAGGTTGCCCGATTTATCATAAATTGCATAGGTCATATTGATCGTCTGCATGTAGTGATCAGGTCCTGCTGTTCCATTATCATCTGGCACAAGAAAGGCAGATTGTCCTTCAAAATTGACCTGCTGACTTTGATCGAACAGGAGGGTTCCCATCTGCTTTTGGGCAACAGGGTCTTCGCCTATTGGCAGCGCATGATCTGCATTCGGATAGGACCTGTATTTCATGGTCGGATTGAGATATTCTTCCCGGAATTTCTTCCTGTTCCGCTCCTTCTGGTTCGAGGGGGGAATCTCCCTGAGAGGCCTGGTGGCACCCAGAAAAGTTCCATAAGAAACAGCGGTGGGATAAACAACGGTATTTTGTGATTGTTCTGTGTTCACCTGTGCCGGGTTGGCCGGAGCAGCAGGATTCTGGGCCATTGAGGATTTGTGGCCCGGCATGAATACGAAAATAAGTACCAGGGACCAAAGTGCCAGGTTGATAAAATTTCTTGTTTTCATGGGTTGAGATTTAAATGATTGGTGGGTGTTATTCTTGTTCTGAAAATCCTATTTTCTCAGTAGTTCCGGCTGCGTTTTCCCAAGCAGGATCGATTCCGACGAAGGCATCGCTATCCCCGTGTTTTCATTGCGTCCCTGAAGGATAAACCGCGGACTTTGGCTCTCCATTTCGGCCACAGCCTGTTTGCAGAGTGCCCCTATCTCCCCGCCCTTCACCCGGTTCCAGATCAGCGCCAGCTTCATTCCCGGAAACTGAGTCAGCATCTCAATATCACCATCGCTGTCGCCTCCCGCAAAAAGGGGATCATGATTTTTACCGGGCTGGGATTTGATCACCTGATTGATGGCCTCCACCTTTCCGGCCCTCACCGTTTTTACCCAGCCGGCTTTGTATTCGGGAATGATTTTCCCGTCGGCGCCGATGGAAAGTTCCATTCCGATCACATGGTCGGCAGGCAGGTTGTAGCCAAAGGTCCCGATGCCCCCAAATACCTCGACCACCGGCTTGTAACTGGCCGAAACAATATACACTTCAATGCCGTAATCGCGGCAGGTTGTGATTAAGTTCTGCATCTCGGGAAAAACACGCAGTCCTGAATTAAAGGAACAGGTTACCCTGCCGGCAAGGGTGGTTAAACCGGCAGGCGACTCCAGGGTGTGGCGGCCGATCTGATTGGCCAGTTCATACGAAATGGCCTCTTTGGCCATGGCCCTCACCTCTTCCACGGTAAAACCGGCAAACAGGAATAGCTCCCACTCGTAAACATAGCTCATCCCGATACCGGTCGTGCCCATGTATCCATCAGCCAGGAACAGCATCCGGGTGACAAAGTCGTTAAACCGGGGGGTCGCCTTCATCTCCTCCAAGGTCATCTTTCCGTTGAAACCATTGTAATTATCCAAAATGAACTGGTAATCGTTCATCAGGTCGGCATTGATATCGGCCAGCCTGATTCCCTTGTATTCGTCCGACAATTGCGTAATTCCGTTGATGGTATCCTTCAGCAGGCTTTTAAACTGTGCCACCGAACATTTAAACCTGAGGTTGAACAGCTGGTAACGCATCACGGCCTCCTCTACATCAAAATGTGCGCATGTCTGGTCCCAGTCCAGCACAATGTAAGGTATTTCACCTTTTTGATAATACTTTCCACCGAGGCCATTGTCCAAAATCATTTGGTTCAGAACCTGGTAGTTCCGTTCCGACCAGTTCAGCCTGTCCAGTGAGTTGCCGGATACATATTCAGTTTTTGAACAGTTGGTAAAAAACTGGAATAAAAGGACCAGGGTGAGGAGGGCGAGGAACCGGGTTTTAGTTTTCATTGTTGAGATATTAATGGTTATTTGGCTTTGGGATGACCATTGACAGTATGATCCTAATGCAAATATAAATAAATCGGATTCTCATAAAACAGAAAACCCACAAGTTGTCACAATTGCTGAAATTGTGTAACTTTCGGACAATTCCGAAACAAGAAATGCTTGCATAAATAGCGGATATGTCCAGCATACGAAACCTGATCCTCCCCTTTGTTTTATTTGTTTTACTTCATCAACTCTGCCTGGCACAATCTATAAAAATCATGGGAACGGTCCGGAGCGAGCTCACCAACAAGCCTGTCCCCGAAGCCAATATCAGGATTTACGGCACAAAGCAGGGAACCGCAACGGATAAAAACGGCGACTTTACACTGGTTTTGGATCAAATCCCGGCGACAGTTGTCATCAGCTGCATTGGATATGACTATGCAAAATACGATATCTTGAAAAAATCAGCCACCCCGGTCGTATTATTACTTCGTCCCATCTCTTACATCCTGAAGGAGGTAGAAATATCCGCAGTCAGCCATACCGTGTTGTACGAAGATAAAACCTTTTCAGTGCTCGATTTTGAGCTGATGGGGGATAATGTCGTGATGCTTGTCTTCCGCAATGTTGCCAAACGGGCCGGGATGGTCCTGCTAAGCCGGGGCGGCGACACCCTGGCCGTTGAGGACCTGCCCGGGCTCCCGCCTGACATGCTTTGCAAAGATTTCCTTTCAAACGTGCACTATTATGCAAAAACAGGAAAGGCATACCAGTGCTATTATGATCCGGAGCGACAAACCCTTGATTTCCTCCACCCGACCTCGATTGATTCGCTGGAAAAATTTGTAAGGCCATACCTGTTCCGGATTTCCGGCCGCCTCTATTTCCAGGAAAAAGTTTTGGGCGGGTTCGGAACATCCATTGCCTATTTCAGCAAGGATGGAGGAAAACGCTACATTAAGAATAGCATGAATGACAAAAAAATATCGGAATACCGCGATGACATGGAATTCTACCTCGGGTGGAACGGTGCAATCGGTAGCTATGTGTTCCCCTCCGATGACATTGAAAGCGAGGAAAGGTTTAACTTTTCAATTCCACAGGGAGAAGGAGGGGCGTATGGTAAAAACGAAGCCCGGGCCCACCAATTCGAATTCTACAACATGATCTACCCGCTGATCAAACTCAATGAAGACAGCATGGCCTTCTTCAACTTCGGAAGTGACCTTATCGAAATACTCGATCCCGATGGCAGGGTAATCTCAACTGTTCCCATAAGTTTTCACAAGGGATCCGTTGGAATCAACCCCCTGGGGAAGAATGACCGTGCTATAAACGACGGCTGGCGGTGGGGAACCAGGATCCTCGACGACGAAGCAACGCATAACCTTTATACCATTTTCCTGCGGAGCGGCATGGTGATGATCAGGAAAATCGATCTGAAAACCGGGAAGCTGGACGAAGGGACTGTCATCCCCTTCCTCTTCCCCGAAAAGATAAAGATCTACAAGGGCGAAGCCTATTTCCTTTGTAAGGAGAGCGGCATCACCGAAAACTGGAAACTGGTAAAATGCAGCATCCGATGAAACACACCCTGTACCCACAAAAAAACATGAAACGCATTGCAGCATCATTCCTCCTGCTTATTTGCACTTTCTCCTCCTTTTCACAAACGATCATACAGGGCAAGGTCAGGGACTCAAAAACAAACGAAGAGCTTCCCTGGTGCAGCATCTCCGTCAAAGGGACCAAAAAAGGGGCCATCACCAACAGTGAGGGGACCTATGTGATATCTGTCAGCATACCGAAGGACACCCTGCTCTTATCCTATGTAGGATACAGATCAATCGAATTCCCGTCGTCGGGGTTGTCCCGCAAAAGCACGGTGTTCATGGAAAGAATGGATATTCAGCTGGAAGAGGTCACCGTTCATGCCGATAACGATTACCTCTACGACATCCTTGAAAAGTGCAGGAAAAAGCTGCTGAAGGATAAGCGCTATCATGAAGCCAAAGTCTATTATGGCATTGAAACCCAAACAAATGAGCAGCCGATCGAATTGCTGGAATGTTACTATAACGGGTATATGAAGGGATCTTCCATTGAAAACCTGACCTTCAGGAATGGCAGGATCGGGCTGGCCGAGCTGGACCAGCGTTATTTTCTCACCCTGAACTCTTCAAAGGCCATCAGCCAGATGAACCTGGTCCGGCAGGATCCCGATTACCCTTCTATTCCTTTGCACTTCGCGAAAAAAGATCTGAAAAAGATGTTTCAGCTTGCCATGAAACCGGGTGAAAACGGCCTCTACCATATCGGGTTTCAACCATGGAAAGAGGCCGGCAATCACTTTTCAGGAGATCTGTGGATTGACAGGAAAACCCTTGCCCTGGTGAAAATTGACCTGGCCATCGATGCTGCGGCCCGGCACCCATTTGTCCCCATATTTAAGGTTGACCGACTGAGCAACGTGGACATAAAGATCAGCCATACCTTTAAAAATGATGGGTTCTCCGAAAACCTCGATCATATAAACTTCAGTTACCACGTCACCTATAAAAGTGTAAGGGAAAACCTTGCGGACATGGACCCGTTGGTAGTTACCCGGGAGATCACCACCCATGGCATCCTCTGTTTTTATGATTACGACGATCCCTTTATCATCCCCTGGTTTGATTATGATGCCAACTATGATGATTACAGGAAAATGTCGATCATCCCGTTTAACAAAATTTTCTGGGACAACAACAACACCCTGATTCTCACTGCAAAGCAAAAAGAGAGCCTCGGCTTCTTCGCAGATAGCGGGCTGTTGGTCAATTTCGGAGATGGAAACTTTGGAAAGGATTTTCTGACCCTCACCCATTACGATTCAACCTTATACGAGAATTGCTATACCTTCTGGGATCCCGTTAAACGGTTTTCACTGAACAGGAGCCTGCCCCAGAACAAGATCTACTCGCAGAGGCAGATCAATAGCAGCATTATGACCGACCAGTACAACCTGGACATCCTGAAGGTGCAGCTGCTACTCGATGTTACACGGGCCGGCGATGCCTTTTCCTTCAGGTCCTTTACTGTTTTTGACGAAAAAAAAACACATTTTCATCTTCCCGATGAACCCGAAACAAAGGCATTTCTGAATATCTTTTTCGATCTCTGTGAAATTGAACGAAGAAAAATGGGAAAGACACTGAACACAGGGGATTACGCCATCAGCCAAATCGATTCAGTGTACCGGACTACCTTTAAAGGGATGAATCAGACAACAGCCAAATACCTGGAGGAGGCGAAACTGGGTAAAAATAAAAAAGCCCTGCTAAAATGGAATGCCTTCGTATTGGAAAACCTGGACATTGATAACCTGAAACTTTTACAACCATTCTCTCGATGAAACTAAAATCAATTCTTTGACAGAAACGGGATCCCGATGGTATGAAGGATATCCTTCGTTGCACAATCGGTAACTTCAGGTGTCGTTGGCAACTGAAAGCCACAGCAATGACTTTTTTTATACCCGCTTACCTTTGGTGTTCCGGCAAAAACACCCATGTACAAAACATGAAGCCGTTCATAGAGATATCCTGTACTATCGAATACAATCTGGGAATAGGGCCAAAGGGTTTGCAGGATTTTTTCTTCACTCGCCTTTAGCAGTTGGTTATCGCATTTATCCAAATTCAAATCCTCTGTTTGATACCTATCCCGATCACCCGTTTCCCGTTCTAATGACCTCCAGTCTCCAGTTCCATCACCATATTCAATCTGCCAGTTGATGTTTCCGAATATGCAGCGTTTGTTTAAAGAAGGTGGCCTGCCTCCCTTCGCCGCTATGGGTCTGAAGATAAAAAGGCTGTCCAAAGGAGGAAGATAGGTATAGATCATCTTTATCAGGTCAGGTAAATCACCGTCCTTAGAAAGGGTATGAACCAGCAGTTGTAAATATAAACTGTCACAATTCATTGCGACCTCTTCGAAGAAGGACGAAGGATCCGTGAATCCGTTTACCGAGATGGAATCAACCTCTCGGGTTGAATTTTCAAGGTAATTCTGAACCCTGAACCTGATTTTTACTTTTGGCACGAAATTACGCTGAACCATAGCCAGGGTTGTGCCCATATGTTCGTCAATTTTTACAGACATAATGGTGGCTTTTATATGACTAAGACAACGGAGGAGTCAAAAATGTTGCAAGGTGATGATAATTTTATTTCATCCTGAAATTCCGGGTGGAGATTACGTTGTGGATATGTTCAGGATGTTTAATACATTTGTATCATAAACCGGTGTGATGTGTAAGAAAGGAAATACCCTCCTGTCCGATCCGGAAAAAGTATCGGGTCCCTTGTATGACTATCCAAATCCTATTTCCTTGAAATCTATTGCTGTAAGCATGGTATCTTTAGGAATGATTGTCGGAATAATCCTGTTGTTCCTCATTCCTTTTCAGGGCTGCAAGAAACCGGAAACGGTAGAGCCTGACACCGTAAGGGTTTATAAACCAAACATTTACATCTACCCGCAACAACCGTTGAATCTGAAGGTATTGGTGTCATTTCCAAAAGGGGGGAAGATGGTGACATCAATCCCGGCTTATAAAAATGGCTGGGATGTGCACGTTGATGCCACCGGAAAAATTGATGATCAATACGAGTACCTGTTCTACGAAAGCGACCAGCCAAATGAATGGCAAACCAGGACAGGCTGGATTATTGAGAAAGAAATGCTAATGAGCTTCTTTCAGAAAAACATGGCTGAATACATGTTCAGTCAAAAGGAGATTAAGGACTTTACCGATTACTGGATACCGAAATTAACAACCTTCAGATATTACCTTATCTATCCCCAGGAAAAAGCGATTATTGAAAATTTAATCCAGGTTGATTATTCAACCCATCCGGATAATTCTTTGAGATTGTTTTATGCGATCAGGGGAACCGATAAAGTCACCTCCGTCGGACAGCATCCGGTCGACCGCAGTTTCAGGCGGGCAGGATTTTTTACAACAGAATGGGGAGTGATCATCAGGCAATGATTCTCCTACCTTTTCCTGCTCAGCATGTTCTTTACTGACCCGAAGCCGATGGTCCTGCATATATCCCGGATCATTTCGGTTTGTTTGGTCTCCGGGCTGATGAGCCCCTCCCGAAGCATGAGCGCAAGATAGTCGTGGTCGAGGGCGCCGAAATAGGTGCCCAGCACGCAGCCTGTGGCACTCAAACCGCAAAGGAACACGGTGTTCACCCCGCGCACTTTTAAAAGGCTGTCGAGGCAGGTCTTCGCGAAGGCATCCTGGTACTGCTTGATGACTTTGGGATCACTGTCGGCGATGGCCACTGATTTTGGATATTCAAATCCATCGGTACCCGGTTGCGGCCCCCGCAATACATCATGATGGTAGATCCGGATCACCGGCAGGTTGTTTTTGTGAAAAAGAGCGATCGCACTGTTGATTGTATCCAGTGCGGTTTTTTTATCCCCTTCCGACATGTGAGGAAGGTAATCGTTCTGCAGATCGATGACCAGCAACGCCGGATAGATCTCCTTGCCAAGCTGTCCGGCCGAGATCTTTTCCTGGGCCTTCAGCATGGGACAGATCATGCAAAAACAAAGTACCAGGGTGACGGTTAGATTTTTCATATGCTTTTATTAAAAGTTTGGCTCTGCGGATAAATGTATGAAAAAAAAGATCTGCAAAAGAAAAGCGGTCTGCCAACCGTGAAAATTTGTCGCTGAACACATTACAAAGGAATACGAAAAACACACCGGGCCAGTCCCGCGTCACGATTTTACCTAATTTTGCAAAAAAATTCAACCCGATGAATAAGCCCGCAGGCACGCTGCTTTTTTTCCTGATCGCTACCCTGTGGGTTATAACATCCTGTAAAAAAGAGGACAACCTCCCCACGCAAACGGTCAGTGTAGCCATACTGGCCCAGGGCACCACCTTCGATGATCTTTCATTTCTCCAGAGCTGTAAAACAGGTCTCGAACGGGCAAAGAAGGATTTCAGCTTCGAGACGGCTTATAACATCGATACCACCACCAACAGGTACACCGAAAGGCTGGAATACTATGGCAGCCTGAATTTCGACCTGATCATCGCCGTAGGCTATATGTGGAACGAAGCCGTGGTAACGGCTGCTAAAAAGCACCCCGGGTCGCGGTTCATCCTGGTGGATGCTCAATTGTCGGAACCCCAGCCCAACGCTGTGAGCATTTTGTTCGATGTGGACGAAGTGGCCTATCCGCTGGGCTTTTTATCGGCATGGTGGGCCAGCAGTCACGACAGGCAAAACCCGGCAGTGGGATTCGTCGGGGCTCTTGAGATCCCGGCAATCAGGCAGTTTACCGAACCCTTCCTCAACGGGGTTGAACGGTTCAACCAGAAATACGGAAAATCAGTGACCCATCATGGCGCTTATGCCGGATCTTTCATCGATTCGGGGTTGGGCAGGCATCTTGCCGACAGCCTCATTACACTGGGCTCCGATGTGATGTTCGGGGTGGGCGGGCAAACCGGGAACGGAGTCCTCCTCCAGGCCAAAGAACGCGGGATGACGGGCATCGGGGTCGATGTCGATCAGTATTACTCCTTCCCGGAGGTTAAGGATATCCTGGTCTCTTCGGCCATGAAAAGCCTGGACAATGCCATTTATGCTGTGATTAAATCTTTCATCAACAGCACCTTTAAAGGCGGCAGCATCTATACCGGGAACCTTGAGAACCAGGGTGTCCAGCTTGCTCCCTGGCACGATTACAACGCGCAGATACCCGACAGCGTAAAACTTGCCGTTGACCATATCAAAGCCGGCATCATCGACGGCAGCATCTCCACCGGCTGGTAAGTTGACTGCGTCCCTCAGCGGGCCAACATAATTCCTGATAAAAAACCTCCCGGATCTCCGACTTTTTCCTAATTTTATCCATTGAGCTATTCATCAAACCAGCCATCCCATGAAAAAAATTCCCCGGGTATATTACGGCCTTCCTCCAACAATGCTGGCTGTTGCCGCGCTCACAGGATTTCGTGATACTCCCCCTGTACGGAATACATCACATCCAAACATCCTGCTGATCATGGTCGATCAGATGCAGACCCCGCCCGAGGGATACGGATCCAATGAGGGCGCAGTCCGGGAACTGAAGGAGATCCTTGGCTTCAGGTCTCTTTCTGCAGGCAATGCCTACACGCAGTTTTTCCCTGGCTTGATGCGCCTTCGGCAAAACGCTGTTTTACTTAAAAAGAACTACACCGCCTCTGCCGCTTCGGTACCCAGCAGGTCCTGCATCATGACCGGCCAGTATTCAACTGTTACCGGCGTTGATCAAACCGACGGACTGTTCAAAACAGGCGAAGATGTGCCATTTCTTGATTCCCTCGGCGCCCCCACCCTGGGCGACTGGTTCCGTAAAGCAGGGTATACCACCCACTATTTTGGAAAATGGCACGTTTCGGAAGCTGCACCGCCCCGTTACCTCGAACCCTGGGGCTTTTCAGAGTGGGAAAGCTCCTATCCCGAACCACACGGCGGAACGGCAGACAATCTCGGGGTTTACCGCGATGTGGTGTTCGCCGACAACATCACCGGCTTCCTGCATAACCAGGGAATAAATCCCTCCGGGACCCCGTGGTTTACGGTCGCCTCGCTGGTCAACCCGCATGATGTTAGCTCCTGGCCCGTCAACTGGCAGGTGCCCGATACCAATGGGGTGGTTCCATGGAAAGATTATCCACCCGCGCTGTTAATTCCCGCCATGGGAGACCAGAGCCTCCTGGGTATCGTTCCTACCTGGGAAAACGGGCAACCCGTCAATAAAAACATCAGGGTTGACCTGAACCCCCAGGGGTTTCCCCAGGAAAACAGTGCACTGCCGCCAACCTTTGGCGAGTCACTTGCCGACAAACCAAGCTGTCAGCAGGACTATTCCTTCAAATGGGGGCTGGCATTTGGGGCCAATACCGATTATGGTTTCAGCCAGCTTGGCCTGAAAAAACGTTCACCCTTGCCATTTCAGCTCCAGGGAGGCGATTACTCAGACTGGTCCCTCCGGTACATGCAGTTCTATTTCTACTGCCAGTACCTCGCCGAACTGCAGATCCGCCGGATCATGAAAACCCTTGATGAATCTGGTCTTGCCGACAATACCATCGTTGTGTTCATGGCCGATCACGGGGATATGGTGGCAGCCCACGGCGGCATGATCCAAAAGTGGTACAACGCCTATGAAGAGTCGGTGAGGGTGCCGCTGGTCATCTCCTCCCCCCTGGTCAATTCAAATAGAGATGTGATCAGGGAGATCGTCCAGCCTACAAGCTCCATCGATCTTGTGCCAACCCTGCTGGGGCTGGCCGGGTTCAAGGCCGACTCATTGAAAAATGCCATGGGCGGAGTCAAAGGTCATGCCACCACCCCGAATTTCCCGGGAACTGACCTGTCGGCCCATATCAAGGGCACAAATACCGGCCCGATCATCGGTCCTGACGGAAAACAGAGAACCGGTGTCCTGTTCATGACCAGCGATATGATCACGGAACTCGGCGACTCCGGTAAGATCAGCCAATATAACCTGTTTCTCAGTCGGGTTGATTCAACCATCAGCCTGGGATATTCCCTCCTCCCCGGCACGGTGCGCCAGCCCAACAATGTAAGGGCCTTCTGCACCGGCGACTGGAAAATCGCGCAATATGTGGACCCAAAGGGGATTGAAAAGGATCAGTGGGAACTCTATTGCCTTACCAGTGATCCGATCGAACTGATCAACCTGGATGATTTCTCGACCGGCGAGATCCGCGATGGGGTGAGCGTTCCGGGCATGACAACCGAAGAGTTGCGGTTAAAAAATACAGCCCTGAAAAAGGAACTTGCCGCGGCGCTTGGTGTGGCTGATCCAACACCTGCCCCAAAACAATTAACGCTGTTCCAGAATTTCCCAAATCCCTTCAGCCAGCAAACATCCATTTCATTCTTCATCCCCGAAACCGGGAAGGTACGACTGGCGGTTACCGATTTGTCAGGAAATGTGGTGATGGTATTGGTGGATCAAACGCTGACGCCCGGCGTTCATAAATATACCGTGAAGGCCGACCAGCTTGGCTCCGGCATCTATTTTTTCGGACTTGCCTATAACCAGCAAATGATGGTGAAGAAAATGATCGTGATGAAATAGAACCGGCCGGTTGATCTACCTCCCTGTCTTTGACCGCGGACGGCTTAACGCCCATTTTTTCACATTCGACGGCAGCCGCTTGTTCCGCAGTTCATTGGCCATGAAATCAAAGTAAGGGAAGGCGTGTTTATAGAACATCCTGAAACCGGGACAGAGATAGTTTAATCCCGGCTCCCCGTCGGGTGTGTTTACGATGCGGTTTTTTGGACATTCCCCGTTGCAGAGGTCAAGGAATCCGCATTTTATGCAGTAGGCCGGCAGCGTGTCACGCTTGTCCTGGCCAAACTGCTGCTGAAACGGCGAATTCATCATTTGCTCCATCGATGTTTCATTCAGGTTGCCGAGTTTGTATTCGGGGAAAACAAAATGGTCGCAGGCGAAAACATCCCCGTTATATTCCACAACACCGGCATGGCCGCAGGTCCTGGCCGAAACACACACAGCAGGGGGAACACCCATCAGGTTTTCAAGCACACAATCGAATGTAAGCACGAAATAATCACCCACATCGTGGCGAACCCATTCATCAAATATCCCGATCAGGAAATTCCCATAATCAACCGGGTCAACCGTCCAGTCGGTAATCTCTCCGTTTTTCAGGATGCCTGCAGGCAGGATCCTGGGTTCATCAGGTTTCGCCGTGCCATCGATCCATTCAACCACCGACATGAACTGCATATAACGGCTGCCAGTGCTTTTCAAAAACCGGTACACCTCTTCCGGGTATCTTGAATTATAATCATGAACCACCGATAGGGTGTTGAATTCAGTCTTGTGCTTTACCAGCAGTTCCAGCCCTCTCATGCATTGGGTAAAACTGCCATGTCCGTTCCGGTAAACCCTGTAATGATCATGGCAATGTTCAGGGCCATCGATCGAAAGCCCGACCAGGAAATGATGGTCGCTGAAAAACCGGCACCACTCATCCGTCAGCGTTGTTCCATTGGTTTGCAGGGAATTCTCGATCACCCGTCCCCCGCCATGCTTTTGCTGCAGCTGGATAACCCTTTTGAAAAAGTCCATTCCCCGCATGATTGGTTCACCACCGTGCCAGGCAAAAAGAACAACCGGTTCCCTTGACGAATAAATAGTTTGTGTAATATAGGTTTCAAGGAGTTTTTCACTCATAACCCTTTGATGCATCTCCCCCGGAAAGAGTTTTTCTTTCTCGAGATAATAGCAATAGGTACAATTCAGGTTGCAGGCCGATCCGACCGGTTTGGCCATCAGGGAGAAGGGAAGCTTCCTGGAAACAGATACATTCATCAATAACCTGGTAAAATTTATTTTTAAAAAAGCAGTTATCTGGAATCCACAGATAAACCTTCATTATACAAAATTCCCGTCAATATACGCCTGGAATTTTTCTTTGTATTGCTCGCTGACCGGGATATATACTTTGCCATCGAACACAATCCTGTTCCGTTCTATTACTGAAATCTTTTTAAGATTAACTATAAAGGAACGATGAACCCTCATAAACCTGTCGGATGGCAGCTGTTCTTCGATCGCCTTCAGGCTCAGCTGCGTCATCACGGGATCACTGTTGGTCAAATGAATCTTGATATACTCATGCTGGCTTTCAATATATCTGATGTCATCCAGTTCAATGCGGATGAGCTTGTAGTCTGATTTTACAAACAAATGACTGGCGGTTGCCCTGATGCTTTCCTTTTGGCTGTTCGCGGTTAAATCAATCAGATTTTTCACCTTGTTGGCCGCTTTCAGAAAGCTGCTGTAGGTGATGGGTTTTAACAGATAATCCGCTGCATCAACCTGGAAACCCTCCACGGCATATTCACTGTAGGCAGTGGTGAACACAACATAGGGTTTGTCGGTGAGTGATTTTACAAACTCCAGTCCGTTCAGGTCGGGCATGTTGATGTCAATAAAAATGAGCTGGATCGTGCGGTTGTTGATGATCTCCATCGCTTCGAATGCACTCCGGCATTCAGCCACCAGTTCCAGGAATGGGGTTTTCTGAATATAGGCTGATATCTTTTTTACAGCCAGGGGTTCATCATCAATGGCGATGCAGGAGATCTTCATATTGGAATTTTAAGGTCAACTTCAAATTCACTTTCTTTATCCTGGATGTTCAGCTGGAAATTATCTTCATACAATAACTTTAAGCTCTCTTTTATGTTGTCGAGACCAATTCCTGAATATTCGCCATGGTACTTTGCCGGAACTTTATGTTTGCTGTTTTTAATGATACATGTCAAGAAAGCGCTGCTGATCTGAATTTCAAAATAAATAAACGACTTCAGCGGGTAGTTCACCCCATGCTTAAAGGCATTTTCAAGCAATGAAATAAAAAGCATCGGGGGTATTTTTATATCAGGAACCTGCTCAGGAATCTTAACAGTAACTTCCACCTCATCAGAATGCCTGAGTTGCATCAGTGAAATAAAACTGTTGATGAATTCGATCTCCTTTTTCAGTTCGATTGTGTTTTGAGCCGAATCATAGAGCAGGTACCGCATGAGCGTGGATAGCCGAACCACCGCATCCTGGGCCTTTTCCGAATTTATTTCGATCAGTGAATGGATGTTATTCAGCGTATTCATGAAAAAATGCGGACTTACCTGGTGTCTTAACAAAGCCAGACTGGTTTTCAGCTGCTCTTTCTCTGCATCCTTGCGCAGCCTCTCTTCACTCAGCCATTTCGACATCAGTTTGATCGTAGTTCCGGCGCCCACGATTAAGAGGCAGATAATCAGATTATCTGCAAAAACCATAAGAGGCGGTTTTGAATTCGGGGAATTCAGGTCGGGCTGTCTGAACCCGTCGGTTGAAAAATTCATATCTGGACCAACATTCTGCAAAAAGGCCGGATGGATGATAATCTTAGCCGCAATCACCAGCAATATCAATACAGCGATCAGAATAAAATAATTCAGGTATCTCTTTTTGAAGAGTAAACGCGGCACCAGGATGTAAACATTTGCCAGGAAAATAATGAGGAATCCGGAAAGGTTTAACCAATGTCCGGCAATCCCACTCCAATCAAGGTGTCCGGAAGCGCGTTCGCTGAAATAGGGCACCGAGAAAACGAGCGCCCATACTAAAACGTAAATTAAAATTTCAATTTTCCGGCTGCCTGGCGAAAGTGCTTTCATTTCACAAAGTTATTTAACTTCTTTAAAATTGTATTTTGTAAATAATATTCGGGAAAAAACCCAGCTGGTATGTCGTACTGATCGTCTTGCTTCTGTCGTCGTAACCCTGGGAGAATACGTTTTTATTGTTCGTTATATTTTGCATATCCAGCGAAATCGATTGCGACAATTTTTTAGTCTTGCTGTTCAGGGTATATCCGATCTTGAAATCCAGCCTGAAGTAATCGGGATAGGTACTTGAATAGGCATACGCATCTCCTTCGAGTACCTCCCTGCCCCTTGCCTGGGATGCTGCTAAATCTACCGGTGTATAATATCGTCCGCCGGCATACGTAACCTTCAGGTCGGCCGTGATGGCATTTCTTTTTTCCTTGCCGAGTTTCCACTCTTTCCCTGCCAGAAGGTTGGCCACATATCTCCCATTGAAAGCAGTATTTCTCTCTATTCCGTCACTGGCGGTGTATTTTGACTGGTAAAGAGAAACCGTAAATAAGCCATAGTACCCCCTGCTAAAGAACTTCTCAACGGTAAGTTCAACGCCGTAGTTTCTGCCGGTGCCGGTATTCGCCAGGCTGTCTTCCAGGTCGGTTTGAAAACTTGCCCCGGTATTCAGCATGGAGTAACTGCTTGGATATGTATTGACAGGCACATTGACGAGATGCTGATAATAGGCTTCAATTTTCAAACGCCAGTCTTTGAAGGGCTGCACATCATATCCCAGGACAAAATGATGGCTTTTCGTAAAACCCAGCTCCAGGTTATCATAATTGTATGAACCATCCGGATTGGGCGTTTGTAAAAAATAGACATTCAAAGGCTGGGTTTGCGAATGCAATCCATAACCAAAGCTGAAGCTGTTCTTATTGTTCAACTCGTACTTTAACCCGATCCGGGGTTCCAGGGAGAATGAATTGTTCAGGAAGAACTGCTGGGCATGGAGGCCTGCATTCAGCGTGAGTTTTTCACTGATGTTGTATTTAAGATGTGCATAAACCTGGGCCAGCGTGGTGTAGCTGTTGTAATCCCATATCTGGCTCCATTCTTCACCTTCACGCCTTCTGAACCTGTTGAAAAGGTCAAGATTCATATATTCAGCCTGCATTCCGGCCTTAAAAAAAAGCCTGGAATTGATTTTCAGATTGTAGTTGGTAATGAATTCATAACCGGTTCTGGCAACCCTGTTTTCCTCTTTGCTGTATGAATTCCTTAATGAATCCAACCCGTAGTTCAATTGGTTGGTCCCCGAATAATTGATGCCGATCGTAGAACTGATATATGATTTGCTGTTGATCTGCTTGAAGTGTTTCAATCCCCCGATGGCAATCTTACTCTTGAAATCTGATTGTTGTCCACCGCCATATAATTCATTCGAACTGCCTCCTGCCATCGAAATGCTGCTGGCTGCCAGGATGCCAAACAGGGTAAACCTGCCAAGTTTTGTATCCCCGCTGTTTATTTTAAATGAGAGATCCTGGTAGGTGGGCGTAGCGGTAGTGCCTATGTTTATTCCCATGGCCTGGGCAATACCCGCCAGTGAATAGCGGTAACCGATTAAATACGATGAACCGTTCGATTTGCTGATGGGACCCTCCGTCATCGCCTCAATTCCGGTTGTTACCCCAAGTTGTACAGTGGTCTCCCGTTTTTGTGTATTGCCGTTTCTGAAACCGATGTCGAAAACTCCGGAAATCGCATTGCCATATTCTGCCGGCCAGGCCGAGGTGAAGAAATCGGAGCTCTTCAGCATGTTGGTGTTCAGGGCGCTCACTGCACCGCCTGTCGTGCCTACCGATGCAAAATGGTTGGGATTGGTGGCATCCATGCCATCAATGCGCCATAAAACCCCCACAGGAGAATTGCCACGGATCACGATGTCATTCCGGCTGTCGTCGGTGGCGCTTACACCGGCAAAATTCGCGGCAAGCCGGGCAGGATCGCTTCGCCCGCCGGCAAACCGGTTCACCTCCTCCATGGAGAATGTGCGGCCGCTGATGGTTGATAAACTGTTGATGGTTTTGTCCTTGCTGTTGGCTGTGATCACCACCTCGTTCAGGGATTTTATATCCTCTTCCATCGCAATGTCCAGGATGGTCTCTTTTCCTGAAGTCACCAAAACGCTGGATGCAAATACATTCTTGTAGCCGACAAAGGAGAATTTCAACTCATACCTGCCCGGCAACACATCGGGAATAACATAAATCCCCTTTTCATTGGTTACCGCTCCCCTTTTCTCCGCTTCATTCATTATTTGAATGGTGGCCCCGGGAAGGGTTGTTTGAGAAAGCTTATCTGTAATTACACCTCTTATTTTCTGCCTGTTGTTCTGAGCATATGAAATTTGGGTTATAAAAAGAGGAATTAAAATGAGGTATTTTTTCATATTCGCTATTTAATTGTTCTTACC
>CAJAUM010000019.1 GCA_903945175.1 uncultured Bacteroidales bacterium
CATCGAAAGAGTCCCCGAAACCGAAATTAATGACCCTTCTAAAAGTCTTACCATGTCAGCCTTTACCTGAGGATGGCATCGTTTTGTTCCGTTTACTGGTATCAGTTTAGATCAGGGCCAAAAGGTATAGATGCGAATTAGAAAAAAGTTTGATTTTTTTTGATTTTTTTTTGAGGACCGACGAATGGTGGATCGTGTCGACTATGTTTATACGTGCTATTATATTGGCAGTGGCTACGGTTGATCGTGTGTTGATTGATCGTTCTTTAGTTGGGTATGCTTTTGTATTTGGCTTTAAGGGGATTCTGGCTGTTTATTATGGTTTTTAGGCAGTATTTGCCGGTAAGTACTTGGGGAGGTGGTCTTGTGGAGGTGAATTTTAGTCGCATATATTCTTTTTTTTTCTTTACCCTTCGGTTTATGGATTCCAATTTTGTTTTAGTCTTTTATCTAATACTTCGGGCAGATCTTAGGTGGCACTTTATAATCATTTTCCATTCTTTCATAACTTTTCTTTGAAACGGATTTAATAGTATTAGTCAAATCCATTTTGCTTAAATCAGCAAATTCCTTGTTCAACTCATATCCAATATACTTCCTTCCAAATAACAATGCAGCTTTTCCAACCGTACCGGAACCCGAAAAAGGATCGAGGACAACTTGTCCGGGCTTGGAAGTCATTAAAATTGGAATAACAGGTAAATATACTGGCATCAAGGCTGGATGGTCGACAGTTGGATCTAATTTTTTAAGGTCAATCTGCCTACCTCCTGCGGTAGGACCTTGAATGATATTTTTTATAGTTTGTTCATCCAGAAAGTCTTTCAAACCCATATAACCCTTATCTAAGAAGAAACCTCCAGCAACCCTTTCTTTTGTATTTGCGGTTCTATTTTTAGCCATTTTGACTAATTTTATTTCATCGCTCTCTTTCCACACTTTAAACTCTTCATAATAATATTTCTTGGGATTCTTAACCAAGTGAAAGACTTTTTCATAAGTTGTTGATAATCGTTTACTACCACCTTGGGGTCGAGATGAGGTTTTTTTCCAAATTATTTCATTGACATAAAACCATCCTTCTCTATCGCATAGTTCTAATAATAGCCTTGTAGGTATGAGATGATTTTTTCCTTTTCCATATGTATCTCCCATATTTAGAAAAAAGGAGCCCTCTGGATGCAAAACCCTCTTAACCTCTTTTAAGTGATTTGATAAGGCTAAAATGAAATCCTCTGGTTTTTTATCCAAGCCAAGTTCATTTTTATTTTCATACATTCTCATTTGCCAATAGGGAGGGCTTGTCAAAACAACTTGTACCGACTCGCTCGGCACGTCGCTCATGTCAGCAGAAGACTTGTTGTGAATTAAAAAATCCTCTAATTTTGGTTTAATAACGATATGCCTAATAGCTTCCCTTGCTTTTCTTGCTTTTTCGAACTGACGAACAAGTGTTTCGGCCCTAGAAACTTTCATAGTACCGGATAGAACTTCTTTGACTAGGCCAAGCTTCCGGACATCTTCTGACACTTTTTCCTTGTCTACGACATAAAATAATCGCCTCAGAATAGAGGGACTGTATTTGCCACCTAAAAGATAGGCAGCCCTATCAAATCTATCTACTCCTGTCTTTTTGAAACTCTTTTCTTCATCACTCAGCAAGTCTCTTCTCTTACCTTGATGCTTACCTATTAATCCCAATATAGTTTCTGCTTCTCTGAGAACTTGACGCCAGGTTTTAACTCTCTGCTGATTATGCAATACAATTCTTTCATACTCGTTTTCAAAATCCTCAACTATTGCATCTAATTCTCCAAGCCCGATTATTCGAGCAGCAAACCACCTCCTGACACCAGAAATAATCTGATTTTTCGAATTTATAATAATCGGTGCTGCTTGACCATCAATAAGCATGGAGTGGGCCAAGGCATCTAGATCATTTTTCTTTTGCTTTGGAACGCCATAAATTCTTATTGAGATGGGATGGGGTTCTAAAGCTCCAACTGGTACTGTTATAATTATTCTATTTTCGGGTACAGGAGCACGGGAATAATCTACTTCTTCTTCCATAAGACATTGTAATTAAATAAGTTAAACTTCCTTCCAATTGAAAAGAAGTCGTTTGATAAAATTATAAATAATTTTTCTGATAAACTACTTTTGGTATAAAAACAACCTTACAATAATTTTTATTCACCAGTAATAAGCCTTAAGTTAGCCATATATAATGATTGATGATTGGGCCTATTATCAATGAGTTACAAACAATTAAAAACCTTACAAATATGAATTTGACAATAAATTATTTATGGAGAAAGTATCAGGATGACATTCCTGAATATGTATTTAATACCCTTAACTGTCAAGATCAATATACATACGTTAAATGGATAATTGAACACAGACGGTACTCTACCAGTACAACTGGCAATAATAAAGTTAAATGGGAAAATGGAAATGGAATTTGGGACAGGGAAATCTTTATTCTCAGTCCTAGTTCAAAAGTTAATCAATAAAATCAATTAAAAAATAAGAACTATGAAATCAATAAAACACTGGATATTAGATTACGCATCGCAATCCTTCCAAAATGAAAATTCGAAGTATTTTAAACCCGAGTTAGTCTTTCAAAGTATGCTTCAGTCCGGCTTTGAATTTAAGGGAAAAACGCCCAAGGCCACAGTTGGTGCAACTTGTACCCTCTTGTTTCAAGAAGGGAAATTAACCAGGATTAAAAATTCAGATGGATATCACTATTCTCACCCAGATGGGCCCAAACGGATATTTTCCGAAATTGATCCCTATGGTGAAGAGGACTGGGAAAACTAAAAAGGATTATTCATGAGTTAATGGAGAGGGGTATCTAACAAAGATGCCTCTCTTCTTTTACTTGTACTCTTTAAAGTGTTTGCCGAATGGGTTAAACACTTTTTAGCATCCAATTGAGAAGACTTTGATGGAAAAGTAAACATAAAATAAACAAATTGGGAAAACAGTTAGGATAGGAGGTTGAAAAACACAGTATTGGTTCATATTGGGTGCATGCAACAAAAAACGCGTTGATAATCAACGCATTTTTTGTTTATATGTCGGGGTGAGAAGACTACATCCCTAACTAATAAAAGCATCCAAATCACTCTTGTTTATTCCGGCCATACTGACCCCCCATTCCGGCCATACCGACCCCCCTCTTTTGAGGGGGCATTTTGAGGACAATATTTTAAAGAACGGTCAATGGCTTTTGTTTTTGTAAAATTATTCTTTTTTGTTTTTCTTACGCA
>CAJAUM010000020.1 GCA_903945175.1 uncultured Bacteroidales bacterium
CCGGACTGATTCTGCGCCTGGTCATGGCTACACTCGATCCATTTTTATGGAGCTGGGATGAACAGTACCATGCCCTTGTGGCTAAAAATATGCTGGTAAACCCATTCAAGCCGATGCTGATCAGCAATCCCTTGCTGGATTATGATTTCCGGAACTGGCAGGAGAACCACATCTGGCTTCACAAGCAACCCCTGTTCCTCTGGCAGATCGCCCTTTTCTTTAAACTTTTCGGAGTTAGTGAATTTGTGTTGCGGCTACCCACGGTGATCATGATGTCGCTGATGATCCTGCTGATTTACCGGATCGGGAAACTGACCACCACCCGTGCCATTGGCTGGTATGGAGCCTTTATCTACACCTTTTCCTTCTATTTTGTCCAGTTCGTTTCGGGATTCAAGTTCACCGATCACAACGACAGCGCCTTTATTTTTTATGTGACCCTCAGCATCTGGTCGTGGGTTGAGTACATGCATTCAAACAAGCGGCATTGGCTTTTATGGATTGGGCTCTTTGCCGGGATGGCCATTCTGAATAAATGGCTCACCGGCCTGCTGGTCTATTCCGGATGGTCGCTTGCAATCCTTTTTTACAATTCAAGAAACAGGTGGTTCAGGGAGTTTAAAAACATGGGAATTTCACTGGCAGTGACGCTCCTGGTTGCATTGCCATGGCAGATATTTATCCTGGTTGCCTATCCCAACGAAAGCCGGTATGAATTTTTTTACAACGGCCAGCACTTTTTTAAACCCTTGGAGGGTCATGGTGAAACCTGGTACTATCATGTTTCATTGCTGGCGGAGCAATACGGCGGGGTGGCGGTCTATTTACTGATTCTGCCCGGATTTTACCTGCTTTTTAAATCGATGCGGAACAAGGCACACAAAGCAGGATTGATGACCATCGTGATCGTTACCTATCTCTTTTTTACCCTGGCGGCTACCAAAACGCCCATGTTTTGCACGATCGTCAGCCCTGTTTTGTTTCTTGCGCTGGGCGCCATGCTTGACAAAGGAATGTCAAAGCTGCGGGAGCTTTACCCTGCCAGGATCTCTTCCTGGATCATCACGTTGTTCCTGGGCTTACTCGCCTATGGGATCCTGGATATTAACCAGATCGATGAGTGGCATTCAAATAAATTATCCTATTGGAAAAACAAGCATATTGATGCCATCATTGACAAACAGGTTGCCCGGAAACTGCCATCGAAAGACTGGGTGATATTCAACTGCGGAGGGAACAATGCGGTGATGCTTATGTTTTACAGCGGCGCCACGGCCTATGGCTATTACCCAAATCAGGCTCAGTACCACATGCTGAAGTCCAAAGGGATCCAAATGGCTACGTTTTGTGATGAGCACATCCCGGAATTTCTGAAACAAGATGCCGGGGTCAGGAAAATTTATATGAAACCTGTCTATTATTAGGGTTTGTTGAAAATGATGCAAGGGTGATAGGTGACGTGTAACGCGTGACATGTAACGAAATGTTTTCGGATTTATAGGGATTTGGCTTAGATTTGCAGTTGTAAACTCAGCCCGTGAATGAAAGATAAAAGTCCGCAGCGAATTTCCCTTGCAATTTTTTGTCTTCTGGCCCTGGTCATCATCTTCACCCGGTTGCTGTTCAATCGGTTTGACACGCACAATATTTTCGCCATCATCAGTTGGGATGTTTTCGGCTACTATCTTTACCTTCCGGCCATTTTTATTCATCATGATCTGGGGATAACGAATTTTGCATGGGTTCAGCAAATACTGGACACCTACAATCCGACCATTGGGTTTTACCAGGCCTACATGGGCCCTGCGGGGGACTATGTGATGAAATACCCGGTTGGCTTGGCCATCATGTATAGCCCGTTTTTCATTATCGGCCATATCGCGGCCCACCTCACCGGATATTCACCCGACGGATTCACATTTCCCTACCAGTTATCCATCGCCATCGGCGGATTGGTTTATACCGTAACCGGAATATGGTTTCTGCGGAAGATCCTGTTATATTTTTTCACAGATGGGGTGGCTGCCATCACCATGATCCTGATTGTGGCCGGTACCAACTATTTCCAGCTCACAGCCTTTGACGGCGCCATGCCGCACAACTACCTGTTCACCCTGTTTACCCTGATAGTATGGTTTACCATCCGGTGGCATGCTGCACCCCGTTGGAAACAAGCCATATCCCTGGGATTGTTATGCGGATTGGCTGTCCTGATCAGACCCACAGCCGTTGTCATCGTTTTGGTTCCCCTGTTGTGGGGTGTATGGGGAGGGGTAGCATGGCGTGAAAAAATTTCGCTTGCAGGCAAACATTTCGCGCAGGTGCTGGCGATGGCGGCCTTGATGTTATTGGTGGTCGGACTGCAGATGCTCTATTGGAAAATCCACTCCGGATCGTGGATTTATTACAGTTACGAAAAGGTTGAAAAGCTGGAATTTCTCGCTCCCTACCTTCAGAAAGTCCTCTTTTCCTATAAAAAGGGATGGCTGCTCTATACCCCCGTGATGATTTTCGCCCTGGTCGGATTCTGGCCGCTTGCCCTGAAGTACCGTTCCATCTTCGTGGCCGTTTTCCTCTTTTTCATCGCACATCTCCTGATCATTGCAAGCTGGCCGACCTGGTGGTATGGCGGAAGTTTCGGGCAGCGTGCCATGATGGAATCCTATGTACTCATGGCATTGCCTTTGGGTGCCATGGTTCAGTGGATACTGAGGCAGGTCGGGATAGCCAGGTGGTCCCTACTCACAGGTTTATTTTTGCTCGTGATGCTGAATCTATTTCAAACCTGGCAGTACATGAACTATGTGCTGGATCCCTCACGGATGACCAGGGCCTTTTACTGGGCTTCGTTCGGAAAAACCAGCATTACCAATGCCGACAGGCTCTACCTCGAACCATCTGACAACAACAGTGAGCGGGAATTTCTTTCCGATACGGCCAATTATACGTCGAGGGTCATTGCCTTCTACGATTTTGAACAACCGGATCAGGCGAATCCCGGAAATTTCTGCAGGGACACCGCCTATGCCGGGAGCTATTCCCTGAGGATGAGCCGGAAACAGGAATTCTCTCCGGGCATCAACCTGGCCTATAAGGATCTCTCGAAAAAGGATTTTGTATGGGTCCGGGCCAGCGGATGGGTCTATTTTACCTGTAAACCGGAAGAGGCGCTGTGCGGTTTGGCCATCACCTGTAACCATCATGGTAAAGGCTATAAGTACCGGCTGTTGGAGCTGGAGAAGGAAAATCTGAAGCCGGGTGTGTGGAACAGGGTGACCATGGACTATATGACCCCGTTTTTTGAGGACAAAAGCAACACCCTTCAATCCTATTTCTGGTGCCGGGGGGACAAGGAGATCCTGGTCGATGATTTTGAGATCCGGCTTTTTGAGCCTAATGAATGATCTCCAGCCGCCGGGTTGAAATCTGATTACCCGACATTGTTTTTATAAGATACACACCGTTCGTCCAGGAGGCAACGTCGAGGGTTGTAGTTGCCTGTCCGGAAGAACAATGTGCCTGGTACATCAATATACCGGAATTGGTTTATTTTCTCTAATTCAATTTCTGTTAACTTTGCGCCATCATTCCCTTTTGGTTATTTTTTTCGTTAAATGAGCTTTCGATGACATGGATTAAAAGCACTGTTTTTCTACTGGCCATGGTCATGCTTGTCCTTCCTGCGGTGCAAAAGGCGTTTAAAATTATTCCCACGGTGGGGCTGGAGGGTTATTTCGCTCCGGAGGCCCGGCCGGTATTTGCACTGGCCGATTTTATTACCGGAGCATATCAGCAGAAGATGACCCCGCATCTTGACCGGACCATCGGATTCCGGAATGAGCTCACCAGGCTGTTTAACCAGGTCGATTTTTCTCTTTTTTCCATCCCGCATGCGGCCCGCATCGTGGTTGGAAAGGACAACTGCCTCCAGGCCGACTATCACATTGATGCTTATCTCGGAAAAGACTTCATCGGAAAAAGATTCATCGACGACAAGGTGGCCCGGTTAAAATATCTGCAGGAATATCTCTTGAAAAAGAGGCAGGTCCACTTGCTGGTCATTGTTGCGCCCGGTAAAGGGTTTTATTATCCCGAAACCATTCCCGGCCGCATTCTGAAAGGGAAGAAGGGGATCACAAACAATGATTATTATTCCCGGAGGCTGACTGAAAGCGGGGTCAACCTGATCGATTTCAACCGGTGGCTGGTGAGCATGAAGGATACTTCGCGCCATATCCTCTATCCGAAGACGGGGGTGCATTGGAGCAGCTTTGGAGCCTTTTTGTGTGCCGATTCCCTCGTCAGGTACCTCGAAGTAAGGCTGAACAGGCCACTTCCGCACTTGGTTCTCGACAGCCTGGTAAAGGAGCCGGTGGCACGCCGGGTTGACAATGACATGTACCGCGTGTTGAACCTGATGTGTGCGATTGGGGGGCCGGTCATGACCTACCCGGTGTTTCATCATGCCTACAGCGATACCTTGCCGAAACCTGCTGCCCTGTTCATCAGCGATAGTTTCTACTGGAACTGGCATGATAACGGGATTATAAAAAACACCTTCAGGAACGAGGAGATGTGGTATTATGACAAGGAGGTGTACCCGATGCAGCGGATCAAGCCAATGAATACTGCACAAATCGACCTTGACCAGGCCATCAGCCGGCAGGATGTAGTCATCCTGATGGAGACCAATGCAGGGTACGGAAACCTTGGATTCGGTTTTGTGGACAGGGCCTATGAATATTATTATCCCGGGAAAACCCGGATAAGGCAGCTCGAAAAAAGCTTCCGTTCCAATCCGGAGATGATGGCGCTGCTAAGAAAAAAGGCAAAGGAACAGAACCTTCCGCTCGATGCCATCGTGCTGACGGATGCTATATTTATCTACAACAGTGAATTGAAACGTATTTCAACCTACAATTAGAACATGGTTTTCAGCAGCAGTTTATTTTTACTCTATTTCCTGCCGGCCTTCCTGGTCATCTATTACCTGGTTGGCAGGAAATTCAGGAATTGGGTTTTGCTTATGGCCAGTCTGGGTTTTTATGGCTGGGGCGCCCCGGTGTTTGTTTTTTTCGTAGCAGGTTCAGTCCTGCTTGATTTTCTGATTATCCGGCAAATGAGCCTGAAAACCGGATCGGTGCGAAGGACTCTATTCTGGATTTCTGTCGCCTTGAACCTCTGCCTGCTTCTCTACTTCAAATACATGAATTTCTTCGTTGATCAGCTCCAGGTGATGCTGGGCTGGTTCGGATCCGGAGCGGCCGGATGGACAAAGATCATTCTCCCGGTGGGCATTTCATTCATCACCTTCCAGAAGCTCTCCTACACCCTCGATGTGTACAAAAAGCAGCACCCTGTTTTTCAGAAACTACAGGATTATGCGCTCTACATCTTCATGTTTCCTCAACTGTTGTCGGGGCCCATTGTAAGAGCCGGCCAGATCGCCGCACAGATCACCGACCGGTCGCACCAGGAAAATGTCGATTACCGCCTCACGGGATTCTACCGCTTCATCATCGGGCTGGCAAAGAAGGTGCTGATTGCCGATGTATTGGGCGTTACGGTGAATGAAATTTTTGCCCTCTCCTCCGTTGAGATGTCAAGCGGGATTGTTTGGATCGGGGCGATCGCCTATACCTTCCAGATCTATTTTGATTTCTCGGGATACACCGATATGGCCATCGGGCTTGCCCGGATGGTCGGCTTCAAACTGCCCGAAAATTTCGATTCTCCCTATGTTTCGCAAAGCATCACCGAATTCTGGCGTCGGTGGCACATGACGCTGTCGTTCTGGTTCCGCGACTACATCTTCCTTCCGCTGGCCTATGCCACTTCGCGCAAGCTGCCGAAAGAGCATTACCTGGGGATACGGAGCGATAAGGTGATCTATCTCATCGCCACCTCTGTGACCTTCCTGCTCTGTGGATTCTGGCATGGCGCCGCCTGGACATTCATCGCGTGGGGCGCCTACATGGGGCTGTTCCTGATCATCGACCGGCTGTTCCTTCTGAAATACCTGAAAAAGGCCGGAAAAATTCCCTCCATCGCCCTCACCTTTTTCCTGCTGATGATCGGATGGCTGATCTTCCGGTCGCAGACCCTGGATGAAGCCTGGTTCCTTATCCGCCGGCTCTTTCTGTTTCAGGGAGGAGAGAACATCGTGTGGTTAAACCCGAAATTCTGGACCATGCTTGCGGTGGCGGTCCTCTTCTCCTTCTGGGGCGGTTTTAAAAAAGTGGAGCTATGGATCGAAAAACTCTATTTCAACCCGGGCAATGGGATGATGATCACCTTCTCCATCCTTGCCATTCTTCTGCTGATCCTCAGTGAAGCGACCATCTCTTCATCGGGATTCAGCCCCTTTATCTATTTCAGGTTTTAATTAAATTAACTGCGATTCAACATGAAGGACGATTTTATCTCAAGGAACAAAGTGTTTATTTACCTGGCATTGTTCATTGTCGCGCTCATCACATTTTTTCCGCTTTTTTTCACCGGATTTGCCACAGCGGACGATCTGCACTACTACCTGATCACCAGGAGAGGACTGATCATGGAGGATACCAGTTTTTTTGCAAAGATTGCCGGCCGGTTTTATTTCTACCTCGTGCGGCCGGTTTACTGTCTGCCCTATCTTTTCGGCGACAGCATGGTGATTGTGAAATTATTCCAGTATATCCCACTGATCTGTAGCTTTTTATTGTTTTCCAGGATTGTATATGTGGTGACAAAATCGAAGGAGATGGCATGGCTGTTCCTGTTGATATTCCTGATGACCATGCAGATTTCGCAGCATACGAGCCTCTTTGTTTCTTACCCGTTTTATTTCACAAGCTCCTTTTCGTTGCTGCTGATTTCCTATTTGTTCCTTTTGCACTATTTTGAACGCAAAAAAATCTATCTAATTCTTCTTGCCGCCCTCTTTTTTGCGATCGGATTGCTGTTTTATGAAACCTATATTTTCTTTCTCCTCTTTGCCGCTCTGACCATAGTTTTCTATACCCTGAAAGAAAAGGGATCGCCAGGGCAGCTTTTAAAAAATTCGATTATTCAGTTTTTGCCCTTTTTGATCATCGGGATCATTTATCTCGCGGCCTATTTTATCTTCAGGATCTATCATCCGTCACAATACCCCGGCACCAATTTCGTGCTCAAGGATCTTACTGTGGGCACCTTTTTTACCGTGCTTTGGAACCTCGCCTTTTCGTCATTTCCCCTTACTGTTTATGAAACCTCCCATGGATTGTTCTGGGACAAATCGGAACTCATAACCGGTTATTCCCCGGTGATATTGAAGCTGCTTTTAAGCGCGCGGATTGAATGGATCGTAAAGGGAGTCATCGTCGCGTTCCTGGGTTATAAATTGCTGATGAACACCTCTTCCGTGAAGCTGAAGGGATTGCTGGCAGGCGCAATGATCTCCCTTTTGCTGATCTTTCTGCCCCAGATTCCGCTGGCCCTGACCGAAAAGTACATCTCCTATGCCGGGCATGGGACGATGATCGGTTATGTGACCACCTTTTTCTCCTTCTTCGGCACATTGCTCCTCATCACGCTTCTGCTGAATTTCCTGATAAACCTGTTCAATTTCAGCAGGATTGTCAAGGGTGTTGTCACCCTGTTTTTGGTTTTTGGTTTTTTTGTCTGTTCGGTGCTCACTGACTTCTCGAATTATTCCATAGCCAGGGACATACGCAGCGCCAATTTACGGCTCTATGCTGTGGATGAGTTGATGGCTTCAGATGAATTCAAAACCATCCCATCCGGAACACCGTTCTATGCAAGGGATTTATGGGATAACCCCTCCTACTGCGCGCGCGGAATAACCGAACAGGAATTTAACTGGTACGAATATTTCGAGGCCAAAAGCGGGGTGACCTATCTTTTCGGCCGGGAACCTGCACGTTTTCTCGATTATTCAAAGAATGTGACCATGGTTCCCTACTACCTGACCATGCGGCAAGCCGAACGATCGGAGGAGATCGCACTGGTTATGGGCCGTATGGCGCCGGTGCAGCCGCAGGATACCGTGGTAAACCGCTTTTCTGATCGTGCAACGATCGTCTACTATTCCTCTTATAAAACCTTTACCCTCTCTTTTAAGATCAAGCAGGATTCGGCCATCACGGTTCCTTTGAAAATCAACCACATTACAGAGGAGGTGAACATGGACAGAACGATCGAAGTAACCGTTTACAATACAAAGAGGAGCCAGCCGGCTACGATCTTCACCCTGCAGTTCCTGGGGATCGACCTGAATTCGATCATGATATCAAACACGATCAATCCAAAAAATAAATATTTCTATTTGTAACCCCGCCCTCAGGAAATGCCTGAATTATAACAATAAAAATGTCAGAATCCATTTATCTCAGTGTCGTCGTTCCCTCCTACAAGTCTGCCGGAATCCTTGAAAAGAACCTCCCGTTTTTACTATCCTATCTGCAAACGCAGGATTATACCTGGGAGGTGATCGTAGTGGATGATGGAAGCGGCGACAATGGGGCCACGGAGGCCGTTTGCCTTGAGTTGAATTGTATCTTCTGCGCGAACGAGAAAAACATGGGGAAGGGGGCTGCCGTGCGCAACGGCATGCAAAAGGCCAGCGGCCGTTTCCGGATTTTTACCGATGCGGATATACCGTATGAACTCGAAGCCATCGGAACCATGCTGCATTACCTCGACTTTAAGGAATTTCAGCTGGTGATCGGGGACCGGAACCTGCCAGGATCCTCCTATTTAACTGAAATTTCGGGACTGCGAAAGTTTACCAGCGTGTTTTTCACCCGCTTTGTCGGATCGATCGTCACCACAAGCTTTTTCGACACCCAGTGCGGGCTCAAGGGATTCAGGGGTGAGGTGGCTGATTTTATCTTCAGGCATGCCCGCATCAACGGTTTTGCCTTTGATGTGGAGTTGCTCTACATCGCCCTGAAACAGAATTTTGAGATCAAGCGGATCCCGGTCCGGCTGAACAACCAGGAAAAATCAACCGTCCGCGTGCTGCGGCATGGCATGGTGATGTTCTTCGATTTGTTTAAGATCAAGATCAACAATGTGAAGGGATTTTATAAATAACAATTATCTTTACATCATCCAACTTTGTTGAGATGAAAAGCCTGCTCATCACCCTGTTGCTCATACTTGGCTTTAATGCCGCATCTGCCCAATGGCAGGTAGTCCATTCGGGAGGTTCGCAAAACCTTGCAGCCGGGTGCTTCATCAGCGATTCGGTCGGGTTTGTCATCAGTACCAGCGGGGTTGTTCTGAAAACAAGCGACCAGGGAACGACCTGGAATGTGCAGGCGACATTGCCGGGTGTGTTTACCTCCATCTGCAAGGCCGGTACCGATACCCTTTATGCCGGGGGCAATTGCATATACAACAGCGTTGATGGCGGAAATACATGGAACCTGGTAGTCAACCTGCCGGACACCATCACCGACCTTTTATTCTTCGGCTCAAAAACAGGCTTCTCCATCGTTCCGAACATCACCCATTGCGTTTGGGCCGGGTGGGACTATTATGTCGATTCCTACTATGTCGCCAAGTCGACCGACCAGGGTGCCACCTGGCATTCAGAACTGCCGATTGGGGAGCGAACAAACCGTTTTCAACAGATCAATGACAGCGTGGCCTATTTCAACGGAGGAGCGCATGTAGGCTATCCGCATTGCATGGATGGCTGGTACGATGTGTCGAAGAGAACAACCGACAGGGGCCTTACCTGGGCCCAGTCTCACCAGCCCCCGCCGGGGAACACCCTTTTTTCCTTTATCAATGCCGATACCGGTTATTTTATCAGACCTAAGTTCTTGCCTGAGGATCAATATAAGATCTGGAAAACGGTGGATGGCGGGGATACCTTTACGCAATCCTGCACGGAGATCCCGGATGCTACGGTAAAACAATCCACCTTTATCAATGAAATAGACGGCTATTTGCTAGCCGCTCATCACATCTATGTTACCAAATCAAACGGATTGGCCTGGACCAATGACTATTCCTCAACGGTACAGATGAATACCATGTTTTATAACCGGTCGCATCTGCTTTTCGCCCTCGGTTCCGGCGGACTGATCCTGAAAAAACATGTCGAAGAGAGCACCCATTCAGATACAGTGTACCGGGTTAACACAGACAACAGCAAATTTGATTTTGGACTATTGCAGGTGAATACTTCGTTGACAAAGCAACTGCTGGTCACGAATACCGGCAATATTTCCCTTGATCTCACACTGGCCTCTTCCGATCCATTCAGGATCAGCCTGGCTGACAGTGCGTTTGAAAATTCCATTCACCTGACACTCGCCTCTTTCCGGGATACCACGGTTTATATCCGGTTTGCCCCCACCGAAGGAAAGAGATACAGCGACACACTCCTTATTTCCGCCGACAGTTTAGCGACCATCAGGATCCCGGTTTCCGGATCTGCATTTGCCGGGCTCTCCGGCGATATAACGCGCGACACGGTCATCTGTACCGACACCTTGCGGATCATCGGAGATGTCACCATACTCCCCGGCGTCAGGATGACCATCTGTCCCGGAACCTATGTCTATCTGACGGATAATTTCAGGCTGAATGTCGAAGGCGTTCTCAAGGCAGACGGAACCGTGCAGCTACCCATCCGATTCGGTTATCTGAATTCATGCGCTTACTGGAACGGCATCTTTGTCATCAATCCGGATACCACCGACATCACTTCGCTTTCCTACTGCGATTTCCCCGACCGGAGCAACAGTCCCTCCATTCATGTTTTCAGGGGAACGCTGGCCATGGATCACTGCTCGGTGACCAATAAATCGGGAGATGGAATCATGGCCGGGCCCCATTCCAGGCTTCTGCTTACAAACAGCAACATCCTGAATACCTCAGGAAATGCCGTTACATGTGATTCGTGCGACCTGTTCAGTGTGCAGGGGAGTGATATTTTTAACAATGTGCATGGAATTGTGATTTCAGGCGGCAGGGAGGTGCTCATCCAAAACAACCAGGTTCATGAAAACACGGCCGAAGGTATCTCCGGAATCAGCGATGCAGTGATCAGGGGAAATTCCATTTTTAAAAACAGCGGGGGAATATCCTGTTCCGGCTCCTATATCCGCATTGAAAACAACAAAATTTTTTATAACACCAAACATGGAATTTATTACGAAATGGGGGATGGGGGCTGTTCCATCATTCAAAACCTTATTTTCAACAATTATAATAATTCCGAGCCTGATACGCATGGCATCGGCATCTATCTTACAACCCGGTCCACCTCTTCCCCCACCGGTTATGTGATCGGAAACACGATTTGCAACAATGCCTACATTGGCTTTGGTACCGATCTGTTTGGCATGGGCGTTAATGGTGCGACTTTCAACATGCAGGTTTTCAATAATATCATTGACAATGTGGCCGGGACGAACTATAGTGTGATGGTGTGGCCTGAAGTGAATTTAACCATCGATTACAACTGCATCCGCCAGACAGCTCTTCCCGGGGAGCATAACCTCAATGCAAACCCTGGTTTTGTAAATCCGGTAACATCTCTGGGTATTCCGGATATATATGATTACGACTGGTCAATTAAAGGATCCTCCCCCTGCGTGAATGCAGGCGACTCGAACCAGACTGCCTTTCAGCTTCCGCTTGATTTTGCGGGTCTGCCCAGGGTGTGCGGCAACCGGATCGACATGGGCGCCTATGAATACCAGGGGCCCTTTTCCGTCCACGAAAATGAGCGCTCATCCGATGTTTTGGTATACCCCAATCCGGTTGCAGGAGTTCTGAATGTGGTTGTGATCAAATCCGGTTCCGTGCAATTCACCCTGAATGACATCTCAGGGAGGTGTGTACTTCAGGAGACATTTGTGCGGAGGATTTCTGTAAATCTGGAGCATCTTACCCCTGGAATCTACCTTTACGAGCTTCGCGATGGCCGCGGGGTTATCAAAAAAGGGAAAATAGTGGTCTCCTCCACCCGAAGATCATCCAGGTAAAACACCTGTTTCCCGGGATTCCAGATATAGACTTTCAGGATATCACCGGGCGATTTGATCACAGGGAGCGGCACAGAAAGGCTGACCCTGCACCAGTGGTTCAGTTTAAACTTTTGTTCGTTCAGGTTGAGTGCAGTATAGCTGTAGGGCTGATTTTTATGCTCGAAGGAGATGACCAGCAGGGTGTTTTTATTGCTTTTTTCAGGCAGGTTGACGTAGGCTACCACGCGGATACCCCGTTTTTCCGCTTTATCCTGAATCAGCGTATCAGGTTTGCTGAGGTGCAGCTCCGAAACACTCCGGCACAACCCCGGGCTGTACTCCATGCGGCCATCCATAACGAAGGCAAACATACCCCCATGCACGATTTTGCCTGACAGCAGGGATGGATCTCCGAAATCGCCGGGTGACTCAAAGGGTTGTAGATAAAGGGTGTCGAGACAGTTTTTTAATTCGAGGATGTCCAGCAGTGAATCGCGGATGGCAAGGTTATCGGCCGATTGTCCGGCGGCCAGGGTTTTCGTGATGTAACAGTCGTAAAGGCCGCCGCCAAAGGTGATCCACGGTGTTTCGGGCCTGAAATAACTGACCAGCTGCTGGCGTGGATTTTCCAACAGCGAATCAAGCGGAATTTTCGATTCATTGGCTCCGAAGTGGGCATCCCAGATCAGCAGCGATCCGGCGGGGATGGTGTCGAGGTATTTCGGATCGCCAAAAAGATAGCAGCGGGCCGGGGCTCTCTGATAGGGATCGACTCCCAGGTAATAGGGTACATTGTTGTCGGTGTAGAAAAACAGACGGTCTTTATAGGGAGATGTTTTTATCCATGCTGCAGCCTCTTTGATGGTCTTCTCCTCGGGGGAAAGGGGATGCGGGATAACATGACGTATAAAGGGTGTGATCACCACGATGGTTATGATGACTGTTCTGAAAATGCCACGCAAGATGCGGCTCTTCCCGACCATCTCCTCCAGCGCCCCGTATCCTTTTAGGGCTATCAGTGCGGCCAGCGGCATGACAGCGGCGAGTACCCGCTCCAATCCCATCGAGCCTCCCATGGCTTTCCAGTAGAGAATGGAGTGAAAAGATAAATAGAGCAGGAATGGCAACAGAACCAGGATAAACAGTAAGTTATTTTTGTGGCGGACTACTTTATCCCCTGAGAAAAGATGAATGATCACAGCGATGGTCCCTGCCAGGAACAGAATTTCCAGAGGCAATCCCAGGGTATCGTTGCGGCTTTCAAGAAAATGCCATAGACTCCCTGACTTGTTGTAGATGGGATGGAGGTAGGTGACCGGATAGGGAAACTGGGTGAAAACCCAGAAGATATCCGCATAATAGACACTGCCGAGGAGGCTGAAAAATAATATACCTGTTGCCAGGAAGGGGAGGGCTTTGTATTGCTTCGCCCACAGGAAGGCAAGGAAAAACAGGGGAAGCAGGATGAACCCTTCGGTTCGGGCAAAGGGGATGAAGGAGATCACCACGGCCGATGCGATATAATTTCCACGGATGAAAAGAAAAACACTCAGCACCAGGACAAAGCTGAACAGGATTTCAGTGAGGGCGGTGGGCATCATCAGGAGGTAGAGCGGGGTAAACGCGACAAAGATGATGGAGAGGAAAGCCGGTTTGATCCTTAGTATTTCGGCGACCCGGTATGCAAAGTAAGCCGTGAGAAGTCCAAGCAGAATGTTGAGCAGTTTGACTCCAAACAACCCGAATTGCGCAAATGGGGCTGAGAGCATGGTATAAAGCGGCCGTCCCCAGGAATAGAGGAAGAGATGCGGGTATTTGAATGCATAATGTGAAATGAGATAATGGGTGATGTTGTCGGCACCTCCGAAATAACCTTGCGACAACATGGCCAGGGTAACCATGATTATAAAAAGAGCTGCCAGGATTACCAGGTGAAGTTTATGCTTTAAGAAATCAGCCATGTATGAATTTCAAACGGCACAAAGATAGAAAAGGGGAGCAAGCGGGTTTCAAATTTCCTTAGATTTGTATGGAATTCAATTTTTTACAGGATTTATGCGCACGGTCAAGGTTTCTCTCTTTTTTTTGCTGCTGCTCCTCCTCTCAGCTCCTCTACTTCACCTGACCTTGAAGGTGTTCAGGGAACCGGAGCTGCATGGGTATTATCACCAGACTGACCCTCCGTCGCTGACATTATTTTCCCCGAAAAAATGGTTTTCAACCGAATTTCAGGATCAGTTTTCAACCCGGCTGACCGACCACACCGGCCTGCGCAATTCGTTGATCCGTGTGAGAAATCAATATGACTACAGCCTGTTTGGAATGATCCATGCAAAGGGGTTTATCCAGGGCAAATGCGGCTACCTGTTTGAGGAGGATTACATCCATGAGTACAACGGGGATTTTTTTATCGGGAAGGCGGTTATCGACAAGAAGTTGTCACGACTGAAGAATGTATCGGACACGCTCCGTGCATACAACATCCCCCTGCTTCTGGTTTATGAACCGGGCAAGGCCAGTTTTTACCCCGAATACATTCCCCGCCGGTTTCACCCGGAACACAGAACACAGACCAACTACGATTACTTCGTTAAGCGAAGCCGTGAACTGGCCATTCCGTTCATGGATATGAACAGCTATTTTCTTAAAATGAAGGACACTTCACGCTATCCGCTCTTCCCGCGTTATGGCATGCATTGGAGTCTTTATGCCGTTCCTGTTGCAGTGGATACACTTAGCCGCTGGATTGAATCAGCAACCGGTAAAGAATTACCAAATTTCTCTTCTCGATACCTCGATACCTCGCTCACGCCAAGGGGAACCGACAATGACATTGGCGAATTGCTCAACCTGGCCTGTCCCCTGAAACCTACGCCCGGCGCCTATCCATCCATTGTATTTCAGAAGGAACCGGTAAAAGCGTTGTCGGCGCTGATTATTGCCGACAGCTATTATTTAAACATCGTTGAGGATTATGGGCGGCAGCTATTCAAAAGCCAGGATTACTGGTATTACAATAAAAAGGTCTATCCCTACCAAAACCATGATCCCCCGCGCTATGTCGACAAATCGAATCTCCGGGAGAAGTTGAAGCAATACGATGTGGTGTTGCTGATGGTTTCGGAAATCAACCTTCACTGCGGCTTCTGGAATTTTGCCGATGAATCTTTTCTCGCGTTTTACCCTGAAATAGAGGATCCTCAGATCTATGCAATTGAAAACGAGATCAGGAACGACCGGGACTGGTTCCGGTTTATGGTGAACAAGGCCCGGGTGCAGGAAAAACCGTTGGAGGAGATGATCAGGTGCGATGCCGAATTTACCTTTAACACCAATAATCAATCGAAAAATAATGATTAAATTTGCGTGGTACTGATTTACTATACCCGCCTGCATGACTAAAAAAACCAAGAGACTGCTCGTCTTCGGCTTCCTGATTCTTTGTTCCGTTGTCGTGCTGGCGCTTGGCCTGAAGTATTTTCCATTCACCAAGGTGATGAAGATGCCCTCCGGTTCGGAACAGGTATTTGTCGATCCGCAAAAAATCAGGACCCTTTCGCCCAATACACTATATTTTGATTTTGAAGTAGCCCCCGGCAAAGAGATGCCCGGTGGTTTTTATAAAGGATTGGCTCACTCAGGACAGTATTCGGTAAAGGCATTCGGGCAAAACAGCTTCAGTGTGGCTGTTGAACGGACCGCCAGAGAGATCGGGGTGCAAAACCTGAAAGCGGTGGCGCTGAGTGCATGGATTTACGTGTTTCCAACGAAAAATGAGGTGAAGGGGAGCATGGTTTTCACCGCCTCCAACGAACTGGGGGTCAACGTGTGCTGGGAGGGGATCGGGGTGGTTGAACCGGAGGTTCCGCAGGGGAAATGGTTCAAAGTCAGCAAATATTTTGATCTTTCCAAAGTCCAGTTCAAACCCGATTATAAGATCCAGGTCTATTTCTGGAACAACAGCAGTACCGACATCCTCGTGGATGATTATACCATTGTTTTTGGCGGAGCGGTCGACCGGCGCGGCGATTCGGCCTGGGTTGACATGACAAAACCGGCCGGATATACCCCCCGGTTCAACTACCCGCCTTTTCCGGTTTCGATGCTGGAAAAAGAGATGACGGGCACCAGGTCAAAACTGGCCGAAATTTCACCGGCTGACAATATGATTGCCGGAAATTTCATGAATACCGGCCATGATGGACTTTTTATCATCAATACGCATGGCCTTCCGGCGGTATATGCTTTTTGTTCTGAAACCAGCGAACTTCGTAAGATAACCCTGACTAACCCCTCTGTGATTGCCCCGGTTCAGCGGGTGAAGAAATTGCTTAAAGGAAGATTCCTGGGAAATCAGTCCGATCAGTTGATCGTGAGCGGCGACAAAGGCTGGATACTCGGCACTTTCGAACCAGTGCCCAACCCTTGCAATGGATCGGGCACCCAGCAAACGAATTTGAAGATCCTTTGGAAATCTGAAGCGCCGGCCCCGTCGATCTATACCGGCGATTTCAATGGAGATCGCCAGACCGAAATTCTGATCATTTCTGATGACGGTTCCTGGAAGGTGATGTCGTTTGATACAAAGTCGAATGCCGGAGGCAGCTGGAAGATAATGGCCGAAGATGACCATGATCCGGTGAAGGATTGGAATAAAAGCACCCAGGAGGTGGGTATTTCGGTTGGCAGGTTCCTTCCCGGAACGGCCAGTGACCTGATTTTGACTGTCGTAAAGCGCAAGGGTGAGCAGGCGTATAGCTACTCTCTGCGTAAGTTAAACTTCTCCCGGATGAGATGGGATCCGTTGTTTAGTGAAAAGCAGAACTATGCCGGGAAAACCATCGGGCCGGATACGCTCAAACCTTCCGACCTCTTTTTCATTCTGAGTGCGCAACCCGGGAACGAGGCAAAGGTATACCGTTACAACCGCAGCTGGCGGTATGACTTGAAGGAGATCCGATTCAACGATACCACCTTCAGGATTGTTTCGGATGTCGATTTCCAGGGGTTCGACAAGGACCGCAATCCAAAATATTATGAAACGCTTACCCTGGTCCCCGGATATTTCCTGTCGCCATCAGCCGGCAAATTCCTGGTCATCGGATCCGTTGCAAAAGAGCGGCACTATTCCTCCATTTTACCTGATTTTGTTCATCTTTATGCAATACCCAATCAAAAGTAACCCCAAATCCATGAATTTTCTCCTGAGATATATCCTGATTTCCATCTTTATTCCCGGGTTATTCATCTCATGCGGCCAGGCTATAAAATCAGAGGAGGTAGCAAGTGAACAATTCGTGGTGAAGGATTTCAACCCGACAGCGAACTGGAAAACTGATCAGCCACTTTATCTTGATTACACCGATGCCATCACCAGGGGATTTATCATTCCGACTGCCCGGCAGGTGGAGGGTGGTTTTTTCAAACTCGGATTTATGTTGAAAAATACAGGAACTGCACCGCAGAACTTTTGCTTTAAGATCTATTACCAGAATGAATCATACAAATTCCCGGAACGGGACCTGGCTGACAGCACCAGGCAGCATCCCGATGCCTGGGAAAACTTTTACGGAAGCTGGGAAGAGGTGTCGACCACCTTTGCCGAAACAGGTATCATCCCGGCCGACGGCGATTTTCATGCCATCGAACGTTCATTTCGCATCGTCGGAAACCCGAGGAATGAACAACGGTATTATACCGGAAATCAGAACGACCGCTGGAAACGCAACCCCCGTGTGGGAAATTACAGCTTTATGCTTGTTGTCACAGAGGAAATAAATGTGAAACAAAACATCATCCCGCAATATATTCAGAATGTGGGAATGCAGCATGAAGCAAGGTTTGTGAACCCCTGGTTTTATTTTCTGTACGGAGCAGGACCATCACTAAAAAACACCATCGTACAACGATCTTCCAAGCTGCTGAAGGTCATTGCCATCCCCGATCCCGGCGCAGGCATCTACATCAGTCCGGGCGCCTTTTCAAAGGAGGATGTGGATAAATTAAAGGTAAGCCATTGTGGCCAGGATTCAATGTTATACAGGACTGCGGCCTTCGACCAATTTTTCCATTATGTCGATCCGGCCACGAAGATGAACAACATCCCGGTCATAGCCGATGTGCTCAATGGGCCCTATTCCAGAATGGATTACAACTGGAACAAGCGGTTTTACCGGAAGGAGGAGCTGGTCGCTGTCACGGCCACCGTGACCAAACAGCCCTGTGAAACAGTCATCTCCGACCCTGCAGAACATAAGATCACCCTCCGTAATCCAAAATCGGAATTCGGAAAATGGCAGAAACAAAATGCCGGGGTGATCACCCGTCACGGATTGACCTTCGGCAAATATACCCTCAAATGCAAACTTACCGAACTGCTGAACAGGAACAACATGTGGAACGGGGTGACCAATGCCATCTGGCTGATCACCCAGGCCCAGGCCGACTGGAACTTCCGCCGCGATTGCAACAACGCCGGATACATGGCCAATTATTACGGTGGGCAGCAGGATCAGCGGGTGAAAAATGTGGGCTATTCCGAGATTGATTTCGAGATCCTGAAAACAGTGCCCTATTGCCCGTCATGGGTTCTGCCGCCCGCTTACTTCCAGGGGATCGATGACCAGAACAATGTGCAAAACTGGAACATTCCTTTTCCTGAAGAGATCCTGGCAGATGATGACAAAATCATGGTTTCCTGTACCAACTGGGACATGGCGTGCTGGCAGCCCGCCGACTTCACCGATGGCTGCTACCCGGTACATCACGAAAACAAGACCATCTGGGCCCACCGTTGGGATAAGAACTATCGTGCATTGACACAGAAAACGCCGGAGCGCGACGATGAACTCTTCGGATCAAAATATTATTATTTCCAGATCGACTGGCAACCCGACAAGATTATCTGGCGGATTGGTCCGGAAAAAGAAAAACTCCGTGTAGTCGGATACATGGATGACAAGGTCACCTCCATCCCGAACAACCAGATGCTGTTGATCGTCACCCAGGAGTTCCATAACACCAAATGGTGGGTGGGTTCGGCCTATTCGCAGGACAACACCCCCTTTCCAAAGGAAGATTATGTTGGGGAGGTTTATGAGCTGACCATTGAATAGGAGGTGAAACAGAAGCAGTATCACAATTTAAAATTTAACGTATGAAGATCATTGTATTAGGCGCCGGTCTCGTAGGAGGCCCGATGGCCCTCGACCTTGCAGCCGATCAGAATCTGACGGTTGCCATTGCCGACATCAACCAGGAAGCCCTTGCGAAGCTGTTGGAACGGCAGAAAGCCCATAGCACAACGGGCAAAGCGATCACAACCCTTGTTGCCGACCTCAAAGACCCTGACCGGGTGGCCGGGTTGGTAAAGGATTACGACATGGTGATCAATGCGGTGCCGGGCTTCATGGGCTTTCAAACGCTCAAAGCCGTCGTTGGCGCAGGTAAAAATGTGGTCGACATTGCCTTCTTCATCGAGGATCCCTTTGAACTTGATGAACTGGCACGCAGGAACAATGTAACCGCCATCATGGACATGGGGGTTGCTCCCGGCATGTGCAACGTACTCATCGGGTATGCCGATCATCTGCTTGATGAAACGGAAAATATCCTCTACATGGTGGGCGGACTGCCCGAAGTGAGGGAATGGCCCTATGAATACAAGGCCGTGTTTTCACCCATCGATGTGATCGAGGAGTATACCCGTCCGGCACGATACATTGAAAACGGAAAATTTATCGTCAAGCCGGCCCTCTCAGATCCCGAGCTGCTGAGCTTCCCCGGCATCGGAACTTTGGAAGCCTTCAACACCGACGGGCTGCGTTCGTTGGCCCATACCGTGAAATGTCCCAACATGAAAGAGAAGACGCTCAGGTATCCCGGGCACATTGAGAAGATGCGGGTACTGCGTGAAACAGGTTTTTTCAGCCAGGAGGAGGTGGAGGTGCACGGGATCCGCATCAAACCCATGGATCTCACAGCCAAACTGCTCTTCCCGAAATGGAAATTGAAAGAGGGAGAGGTTGATATCACGGTAATGCAGGTGATGGTTGAAGGAAGGAAAGATGGTAAATCATTAAGATATACATGGGATTTATTTGATAAATATGATCCGGCAACCCGCGTCCATTCCATGGCCCGTACAACAGGCTATTCGGCCACCGTGGCCCTGCGCATGATCGCTTCCGGCATCTATACGCGCAAGGGAATTTCAGTGCCGGAATTCATCGGAAAGCAGCCGGAATGTGTGGCCTATCTGCTGAATGGATTAAAAGAGCGGGGGATTGTGTACAAGGAGACCATCCAGGGGTAGCAAATTAAAACTCATCGGGATCGATTGCCTGCTTTTTCTTTTTCTGCTGCATAGGGCCTGGGCTTCCCTCTTCGCCACAGTCGAGATCAACATTCAGGGGTTTTGACGTGGCATCGAAATCGCGTTTGGTATACCGCAGCCCAGGGTCGCCATAAACACGCTGCATGTAAAGCGCCCAAATCGGCAAAGCCATATTGGCTCCCTGGCCAAGGGTGATCGACCTGAAATGGGCTGCACGATCTTCGCATCCCACCCATACTCCGGTGACCAGGTCGGGCGTGATTCCCATAAACCAGCCATCACTCTGATTTTGAGTGGTGCCTGTTTTCCCGGCAATGGGATTGTCGAACCCGTATTTGTACCGCAGCCTGACACTGGTTCCGCCCTCGACCACACCCTTCATCAGCTGGATCATAAGGTAAGCGGTCTCCTCGCTGATGGCTTCCTGTGATTTGGCGGTAAAGGATTGAAGCACATTGCCATTTTTATCTTCAATGCGGGTGATGAAGCTGGGCTCGATATAGACCCCTTTGTTGGCAAAAACACTCATGGCGCCTACCATCTCGTACAGGCTGATGTCGCAGGATCCCAAGGCGATCGAATACACTGCCGGAATATCGCTTGTGACGCCCATCTTGTGGGCCATGGCCACCACGGCTTTGGGTGAGTATTTCCGGATCAGCTGACCCGATACCCAATTATTCGAATTGGCCAGGGCCCACCTTAGCGTAACCTGTTGCCCAAGCCGGTCGTCACTTGCATTTTCAGGGGCCCAAACCTGTCCGTTGCCAAGGTCTATCACGGGTTGTACATTGGGATAACGTGAACAGGGCGATTCACCCTCCTGCATGGCCAGGGTGTAAAGAAAGGGCTTAAAGGTTGAACCCACCTGCCGTTTGCTCAGCTTCACATGATCGTACTGGAAAAACCGGTAGTCAATTCCACCTACATAAGCCTTTACAAAACCCGTAAGGGGGTCCATCGACATCAGTCCGGCCTGGAGGAAAAATTTATAATAACGGATGGAATCCATGGGGGTCATCACGGTGTCGATCTCGCCACGGTAGGAAAAAACCTTCATTTTAGCCGGTATCTTGAAGTCTTCCAGTATCTGATCATCCGAATAACCTTCAGTTTTCATGCGAAAATAGCGGTCGGTACGACGCATGGCGGAAAGCAGGAGATTTTCGGTCTCTTTTCTTGCCACATCCTGTTCGAATACGAAGGGGGCATTCGGAACACCTTTCCAATGGTCGAAAAAGGATGGCTGCAACTCTTTGCCAAGATATTCTCTCATGGCTCTTTCGGCATATTCCTGCATCTTGTAGTTGATGGTGGTATAAATCTTAAGGCCATCGCGATAAAGATTAAAAGGGGTTCCATCCTCCTTTGGATTCTGGTTACACCATTCGGCGAGCACCATGCGCAGGTATTCACGGAAATAGGTGGCAATGCCGGTGGTGTGATCCTGCAGCCGGTAATTGGTCATGTCGACCGGGATCAGTCTTAGTGAATCGAGGTCAGATGTACTTATGTAACCATATTTTGCCATCTGATGCATCACCGTATTACGGCGTTCAAACGCCCTGGCAGGGTTGCGCACCGGGCTGAACCATGTGGGGGCCTTCAGGATGCCGATCAGCACAGCGGCCTCTTCAACCCCCAGCTGATTCGGGCTTTTATTAAAATAGGTTTTGGCTGCCGATTTGATTCCATAGGATTGGCTTCCAAAATCGACGGTATTCAGGTACATGGCGAGGATCTCGTCTTTGGAATAGTTGCGTTCGAGTTTCACAGCGGTGATCCATTCCTTGAATTTGATCATCACCGTTTCCCAAAAAGTTCTGTCCTGTTTACGTGGAAAAAGATTTTTGGCCAGCTGTTGTGTGATGGTGGAGCCACCACCCTTCGACGACCCTGTACCCATCCCCCAAACTACCCGGAAAATAGCGATCACATCGATACCCGAATGTTCCTCAAAGCGGGCATCTTCTGTAGCGATCAGTGCATTGATTACATTGGGCGAAAGCTCCAGGTATTGTGTATTCGACCGGTTTTCAATGTAATACTTTCCCAGGAGTTTGCCATCGGCTGAAATCACCTCGGTAGCCAGGTTGCTTTTAGGATTTTCAAGCTCCTCAAATGAAGGCATTTTACCAAACAGGCCATAGGTGACCGAGATAAAAAACAGGGCGATCAGGAGAATCAATACAAGGTATGAAATCCAGAATCCCTTCAGGTATTTTTTATATTGCACAGGTCTGGATGAAGGTTTTGGCATCTCGTTCAGAATCGGGATATGTGAAATATGGTCGTTCATTCTTTTTCGATACGTAAACCAATATCACGGATGCCTTTGAGTTCGTTCACCCGCATGGCCTGTTCCAGTTCAAAATGGTAGATTCCCTTTTGCCTGAATTGAATTCCTTTCTGCAGGAGAAACCGGCTGAATTTAACAGATCCCATTCCCGATCCCAGCCACCGGCCGTCATAATCAGCCAATGTGAGCTCAAGCGTGTCGCGCGAAATTTTCCCATCAGGGTAGCCTGTATTCAGGAACAGATAAAGGTTGCTGTAGGGATATTCGGGGGCATTTCGTACATTGAGATAGACATTGTAATGCGGCACGAGATCAGAGATGGTTAACTCGAACTTCACCCTGTTATGAACATTCCAGGTCTCTTTTTCAATGGCGAAATTCTCCTCGAACATCCGTTTTGAATCACAGGATATCATCATTCCCATAACCAAAAGGATCAACAGAAGAATTTTCTTATCAGGATTTATTCGCATGATGCGCTGTTGCAAAACCGAAATGGTTTATAAATGGTCGAAACGGGTGAGATCATCCTGGACCGCGCCGTTGTCAAACTCAGATTTCTTCTCTGTTATTTGTGAAAATTCTTCAAGTTTTTCAGGTAAATTCCCTTTCTTATTTTCCTCCAGTATCAAAATAACATTGTCGACCGGGATGGCCATCATGTTACTGGGTTCACTAACATAGGAATACCACATGAGTCGCTGGAAGATGTCAGTTTTCTGGTGTACGGCCTCCCCTTGCCTGGTTTTCAGCCGGATATCCGTGTTCGGCATTCCCTTGAGTGCATCAACATAGGTGTCGTATTCATAATTGAGGCAGCATTTGAGTTTTCCACACTGGCCGGCCAACTTTTGGGGATTCAGGGAGAGTTGCTGAACGCGGGCCGAGTTGGTTGTTACCGATTTAAAATCGCTCATCCAGGTTGAACAGCACAGTTCCCTGCCACAGGAACCGATGCCCCCAAGCCGGCTGGCTTCCTGTCGCGCGCCTATCTGCCGCATCTCGATGCGCAGTTTGAACTCTTCAGCCATCAGCTTGATCAGTTCACGGAAATCGACACGGTCTTCGGCGGTGTAATAAAAAATGGCCTTGGTGTTGTCTCCCTGGATTTCAACATCGTTGATCTTCATCAAAAGCCCAAGCTGGTCGGCAATGAGGCGTGAGCGGTACATGGTAGAAATTTCCAGGTCAACAGCGGCAATCCATTTTTCAATGTCGGTAAGCCGTGCTTTGCGATAAACTTTTTTGATCTCTTCCGGATTTGTTGACGGGTTCTTTTTCCTGAGCTGAAAACGCACCATCTCTCCAACCATACTTACAATGCCAATGTCGTGACCCGGTGATGCTTCGACCGCCACGATTTCTCCCACTGAAAGTTCCATGTCGGGAGGCATGCGGTAATAGTCCTTCCGGCTGTTTTTAAACCGCACTTCAACAACATCAATTACCTTTGATCCGAGCGGCGCCGGGATTTTCCCAAGCCAATCAAAGGAATCAAACTTACTACAGCTGTGCTGAAAAATAGTCTCGTTTTTATTGTAAATTTTTGGAGCCTGGCAGCATCCGCGGCTTAAAAAGGGATTGAGGATATACGGGGCTTGCCGGAATTCATGCATGATTGTTTCATCCGCAATGACCTCCTGCGGTGGTGTTCCTTCGGGTTGAACCGGTGCGCCTTCTATGTTCTCCATATCCTTCAAAATCATCACAAAGGTATGAAATTCGGTTTAAACTTTCGAACAAATTTTAGCGAAAGGTCGAGGAACAGCGTGGAAGCATGGGCATTGCGTTCAATGTGGAACAGGGCATCGTTGAACAGGGTGTTGAATTCAATGAGCATCTCGGAGGTGATAATCGGAGAAAAACCCTGGATAAATTTCAGCTCTTCGCCATCAATGCCCTCCGGAACCTGATGCCGGTAATTCATGGTGGCACAGTGACCCATAACCTTCAGTGCATAGATCAGGAAACTCTTTTGCTTTTCACGACCGGTTTTGGTGATTTCTGATGCGAAACCAATCAGATCGGGGATTTTTCCGGCAAAACATGCACGCATCCAGGTGCGAAAGGCTTCAAAATGGATGGCCTCCTCTTCATTTGTTCCGCTTCCGGCGATGTAAGATCTTGGAATCTTGACCATCAGTGTCCGCGAAAGTATGGTTTTGATGATCTGTTCAGGCTCCTCTGAAATCAGGATGAATAGTGTTTTTTCGGGAGGCTCCTCGAGAATTTTTAGAATCTTTGGTGCTGCAGAGTAGAACAACTTTTCAACCATCCAGATGATCATCACCTTATAATCCGACTCATAGCTTTTGTAACTCAGGGTGGTGATAATTTCATTGCAGTCGTCGGCATTGATGATGCCCTGCTTGTTTTCGATCCCGATGGATTCATACCAACTCTGCAGCCCCGACTGGAAATTGTTCTCCAGCAGAAACTTCCGCCAATCCTCAATAAAGTGTTTGCTTTGCGGTTTTTTCGTGACCCGCTTGGTTGTTGCAACAGGATAGATAAAGTGGAGATCAGGATGAATCAGCTTTTCGTACTTTATGCAGGAACGACATACCCCGCAGGAGTCGTTTCCCTGTTTGCTGGTGCAGTTGATAAATTGTGCGTAGGCGATGGCCAGCGCAATTTTTTGGCTATCCTCCGGTCCAAAGAACAATTGTGCATGACTCACGCGCTGATCAAAGACTGTTTGAATCAGTTTGCGTTTAATCTCCTCATTCCCGGCAATCTCACTGAACTTCATCTTATCAGGATTCAATGTGTCGTGCCACGAAGGTGGCACGACGTTGAGGTTACAAATTTAGCGGATTTTCCCGATTCAGAGACGGCGAATTCATCGCCGGCATATTTTAGGGCAGTGGAGGAGCGGCTTCACTGCCAGAAAATTTCGGGAACAGTCAGCGCAGAACGGAGTGTCGGGGACAAGGAGGGCTCCGGAACCAGCGAAACAGAGCGGACTGTGTATTTTAGCACGTTCTTTTTCCTGCCTGAAAAGCAAACTTTCGAATTAAGTTCGACAAGTTTGAAACGGATCATTGTGGCCATGGCTATCTTCCTCTCAATGTTTGTTTATTTTGATTGTTTCAATGGTCCCGCCGGTAAATATTCTCAATAAATAGAGACCAGCAGGAACATCTGACAGTGAAAAAACAAACTTCCGTTCCCCGGTCAATTCGGCGGTCATCAGCCTTTCCCCCTGGATGCCCGTTAATTCTACCCGGCCCCTTACGCATTCGACACCGCCCTTTTGTTCGAGTGTAAACATCCCGGTTGTGGGATTCGGATATACGACAAAGGATGGTTTATTTGGCCCGCTGGCATTGACGGTCATGATGGTGGTATTTGAAATGGCCGGATTACACGTGACACAAAGCAGGTTTGAGGTCAAAACACACACTACCTGATCATAGTTTGCTGCAATGTAAGTATATACAGGACTGTTGGTCCCGACATTCACATCATTGACCTTCCATTGATAGGTTGGATTGGTTCCTCCGTTCAACGCGGATGCCGTAAAGGTGACGCTGGTCCCCTCTGAAACAGGGTTGGCCGAGGCTGCAACCGATACGCTGACGGGCATGGTTTCATTCACGATCATCGTTACCGTGTTCGAGGCTGCCGGGTTTCCCTGGGTACATCCCAAGCTGGAGGTCATTACGCAGGTTACGGCATCATTGTTTGTCAGGGTGTAAGCATAGGTCCGTGTGTTGGCGCCTACATTCACCCCATTCACCTTCCATTGATAGGAGGGGCTGCTACCGCCGTTCACCGGGGTCGCCGCGAATGTGACAGGGGTATTCGGGCAAACCGGATTGGCGCTTGCTGCAATTGACACCCCCACTGCCCCGGGAGTGGTTTCTTCGATGATCGCCTGTCCATTCATCATGTTGTTCCCGCTGCCACTGATTCCTTCAACTGTATACGTTCCGGCCAGCTGGTTTGTCCATGTTATCGGAGATCCGGTCCCCGGAACCGGAGAGCCCAGGTTGATTCCGTTTTTCTTCAGCTGATAGTTGACATTGAGCTGTGATCCGCTCAGGGTTACCGGCAACCCTGCACTCCCCTGGCAGTAGGATCCTGACCCCGAGACCTCATAAACAAGCAGCGCAGCATTTGTTCCTGTGATGATGCCAAAGGAGGTGAGTCCATTTGCAGTCAGCTGATGCAACACCGTATCGGACACATTGTAGGTGATGAATGGAACGGTGTCAACCCTGACACAGTAAATCTGGCCTTCGGTGCCTGTGACATCAGCGGGTACATATTGAAAGAGGGCATCACACGAAAACGATGAAATGGAATTCGCTGTGAGAGCCCAGTATCGGTTCAGGTAATTCATTGTATTGGGATCTGCCGGGTATTTGGCATTTACCAGGTTTACCCCGGCATAATTCCCGGCCGCAAAATTTCCACTGGAAAAGGTCAGCGTAACAGGTGAATATTCAGCGGTTGCGGTATGATCTCCGATGGGATAGGTGAAGTACCCGGGTGCTAAGAATTGTTTTTTAACCTGGCCCGTACCTGTAGCGACAATCATCGCGGAGGATGAGGGCGTTCCCAAAATCGTCGATGATGTTCCGAGGAGGAGATCATTCGATCCAAGTGTAAGAAAGCCGTTGGTGAGTTTTAGGTGACCATCCGTAGTCAGATTCGTGTGGAGGGTTATCCCGTCACTATTTGCAATTTCGATGGTTGAGTTTGTGGTTCCCGCGATGGTGCCGGACCCTGAAAATGCCTGGGGACATGTTCCGTTGAATATGACAGTCCCGGCCTGGGCGGGTGCAAAATTGAGGATGGCTCCGGCTGCAACATATATATTCCCTTTAACGGAATGCCCCGGCGTTCCCGTCATGTTAAAATTCAAGATGCCGCTGGTCACCGTGAGGTTATCCATTGATACCGGAAATGCTCCATCCGGCGAAAATGTGGTGGTTGGTGAAGCCAGTTCAACGTTTGCATAGCTTCTGCCTGAGAAGGACAATGGAACAGCTGCAATTGCTTTATACAAACTTCCTGTCTGAAAAACCACGACACTGTTGGGTTGTGATGCACCAAAGGGATCATTTCCGGCCTGGTGTATGAATGTTGCGCCATTTGTGAATATGACCGATCCCACGGAGACAGTTCCAAAGGGAGATCCTGAAGAGAGGTTCCCTGCCGTGAAGGTGGCGCCATAGTTAAAAGTTAATGCCCCCGGATCAGCTGCAGTGAGGCGATGCGCGGTTTCTGCCGTTGGGGAAAATGCGAGATGGCCGCTGATGGTGCCATTTGCGCCCGTTCCAACCACAATGGAAAGGGCATGGGTGCCATTCAAATTCAGGGAACATCCTGCGGGCACGACAAGGTCAGCTCCTGCTTCTCCTCCAATGGTCAAAGCAACAGCGGCATCACTTTGCAGGTTCACAGTTGTATTGTTGGAGATGATCAGTTGTCCGATCGTTTGGGCAGGAACATGGGTGATTGAGCAGGCTGCGCCGTTGGTGAACTGCAAGATGTCATTGACTTGCGGCGTTGTCCGGCTGGGGGTCCAGTTGGTAGATGTCGTCCAGTCAGCCGTTCCGGTTTGATTCCAGGTGTAGGTTCCCGATGCCGTACCCCCGTTGGCCATGATTGAAACATCATCAATGCCCATTGCCTGTGCACTGGTGGTGGTCGATCCGCTTGTAACAGAGTAATTCCAGGCGAGGTATAGGCTGCTCCCGGCGGCCAGGGCTACCGGCAGCGTTTTCGCAGTCACATAGCCCGTATCCCCCGGGGCAGAAGGGTATCCGCTGTTGGTTGGATCAGCTCCGGGAAAGCTGGTCAAAAAATCAGATCCTGCCGAGCTCCAGGTGTTGCCATCCGCTGAATGATAGAGCTGGATTGAATACCCTGCAGCATTCGTGCCCTCGCGATATTTTTCGACCGCATAGCTGATTGTAAAATTGGGAATAGGGATGGCCCCGGTATTATATAGGTGTAAGTAAATATTCACACTTTTTGATGCCGCGCCTGAGGATAGTCCGCCAACGGCCCTGTCAATCGCAGTTGTCGCATCTCCCGCTCCAAAATTGTAAATGCCGTTTGTTGCAGTCGCAGACATGTTGTTTCCCGCCCGTTGCTCAGTAGCTGAACCGGCAGCAGCATAGGATCCGACCGTTCTCACTGTGGTGTTTTTATCTGCTCTCCAGCTCGACGTAAGGGTGGCAGTCGCCGATTCGCCAAAAGTGAAATTTTCTGTAATGGAACCTCCCGCCGAGATGTTCACTTGTCCCAACCCCCCATAGCCCAGACAGAAGGTAAGGATTAACACGAAGAATAAAGTTTTCATAGCATAAAGTTTAACTGTGCACGAACCAAAATAATTTGTTGATTGGTGCTTAATCAGCTAAAAAGGAAAAGGTGGGAGGGGTGTTAATAACTTTTACCTGTGTTGTACAAAAACAAACAGATCAGGCAGCATGACTGGCTGACTTTCAGGGAAAAAGAGATAGATAAAGGGATCAGATCACCTTCGCACACATAAACTCCCGGTTCATACGGGCAATGTTTGAACGGGAGATCAGCTTGGGGCACTCAGCTTCACAGGCATAGGTATTGGTGCAGTTTCCAAAGCCAAGCTCATCCATCATTTTGACCATCTTTTTTACCCGCTGTTTGGCTTCAGTTTGTCCTTGTGGTAACAGGGCAAACTGGGAAATCTTGGCAGAAACAAAGAGCATGGCGGAGGCATTTTTACAAGCCGCCACACAAGCGCCGCACCCGATACAGGCAGCTGCATCCATAGAGAGTTCGGCATATTCCTTGCCCACCAGGATGTTATTGGCTTCGGCAGCGCCGCCGGTATTCACCGAAACATAGCCCCCCTCCTGGATGATCTTGTCAAAGGCAGAACGATCGACCATTAAATCTTTGATGACAGGGAAGGGCTTGGCACGCCAGGGCTCAATGATGATGGTGTCGCCATCCTTGAATTTACGCATGTGAAGCTGGCATACGGTCACTGCATCATCAGGCCCATGCGGCCGGCCATTGATATACAAACTGCACATCCCGCAGATGCCTTCCCGGCAGTCATGGTCGAACACAACCGGCTCTTCATTCTTGGCGATCAGTCCTTCATTCAGGATGTCCAGCATCTCCAAAAAGGAACAATTGGGGGAAATGTTATCAAGGGAATAGGTAACAAATTTGCCGGTGGATTTTGAATCCTTTTGTCTCCAGATTTTCAGCGTAAGTTTCATAATTTTGGGCATTGGCCATTGGGCATTGGCCATTGGGAAAATGGCCTTTGGAAAATGGCGATTTTTATTTTTTATCTATATAAGAATCAAGCTTTTGTAAAAGTTTATTTAACATTTTTCCAAGCTCATCAATCCTGGAAGATGTAGATGATTTTTGTTCTTCATTGATATAATTTTGATTTTTTGCAATTACCATCATCGTTTCTATTTCATATAATGAGCCGCGGGATATTCGGACAAATTGA
>CAJAUM010000021.1 GCA_903945175.1 uncultured Bacteroidales bacterium
AAACTTGAACTCGATGCCCGGCATGGCGACAAGCTGGCGCAGCTGGCCCTCGACAATGCCAGCAATCCCTCCCGGATCCTGTCGACCATGCAGGTCGCCATCACCCTCATCGGCATCCTCGTCGGGGTCTATTCCAGCGATGAGATCGCCTACAGCATGGAGGCCGTTCTGCTCAACATGGGCATGAGTCCCGCCATCACCCATACCCTTGCACTCGTCATCGTGGTCATCGTAGTCACCTATGTCTCCATCGTCATCGGCGAGATCGTCCCGAAACGGATCGGCCTGATCAACCCCGAAGGCGTCGCCAAAGCCACCATCCGCCCGCTGCTGCTGATCACCAAAATCACCTACCCCTTTACCTTCATTCTCTCAAAAACCAGCGACCTGATCCTCCGGCTCATGCGCATCAAACCCTCGGCCGAATCGAAGGTGACCGAAGAGGAGATCAAGGCCATGGTGCAGGAGGGAGCCGAAGACGGCGAGGTGCAGGAGATCGAACAGGACATCGTGGAGCGCGTGTTCCACCTGGGTGACCGCAAAATATCCTCCCTCATGACCCACCACTCCGACCTGGTGTGGCTCGACATCCGTGAATCGCCGGTTGAGATCCGCACGAAGATGCGCGATGAGCTCCATTCTGTTTATCCGGTGTGTGATGATGACCTCGACAATGTATTGGGGGTGATCCACATCAAGGAGCTCTTCCTTTCGAACATCTGCGACGACAACTTCAGCCTGAACGACCAGATGAAACCGGCCCAGTTTGTACCCGAACACTCCACCGCCTACGAAACCCTCGAGATCTTCAAGCTCAATAAAATTCACTATGGACTGGTGGTCGATGAATATGGATCCACGGTGGGGATGGTCACGCTGAACGACATCCTCGAAGCGCTGGTGGGCGATTTCAATGAACCCAACCCCGACGAACCGCAGATCAACCAGCGCGACGACGGCTCCTGGCTGGCCGACGGACAGATGTCGTTTTACGAATTTGCCTACGAATTCAACATCCAGGGATTCGATAAGAACAAGGTGAAGTTCGACACCCTGGCCGGACTCGCCATGAGCATCCTCCGCCATATCCCCAAACCCGGCGAAAAGTTCATCTGGAAGGACTATGAGTTCGAGATCGTGGATCTGGACGGGAACAGGATTGATAAGGTGATTATCAAAAAGCGTGAGGCGTGACGGAATCTTTTGCGTGTCAATGGCAGGAATAATATGAGAAAAGGAATATTAGTTACCACAACACCACTGCGGCTGTCACTCGATTATATTTATAAGGCTTACCATTAACTTACCACCGTTCCAGCCTGAGGTGGCTTATGTGGTAACTCAATATTCCTTTAAATTTTCTTTTCCGTTCCAGCCTGAGGTGGCTTATGTGGTAACTTAATATTCCTTTTTAATTTCTTTTTTTTCGTTCCAGCCAGAGGTTGCTCATGTGGTACCTGTTATTCCTTCATTACCCCATTCCTCCATTACTTTTCACCTGTTACCCTGTTACTTTTTTTTAGTCCTAAGTCCTTCGTCATTGGTAATTGGACATTGGGATCACCATTTTTTAGCCATCTATGGTGGTTCTAATCATCAAAATGGTTAATATTGTTCATAATATCCTGATTGATAATGGAAAAGCTTATTGAAAAATCGAATAAAAGCATTCAGTCCGTCCACTATCCTTATCAACGCGGGGTGATTGGAAAGATCGACTGGAATTGAAGAATATTTATGATTCCATGCCTGAATTGAAACTGGCCTTCTCCGGGTCATGAGGAAATTGCCTCCGGAATCGTCCAAATGATCCCGGTGTTCAAACATTTTTCATCCTATCTGAAAAGCGGATTTTATCCATATTTCCTTGAACCGGAGCGGGATTATCTCTCCACGCTTGAACAGGTTATCCGGACTGTGATGGAAACTGATTTGCGATTTATTGAGAATTTCGATATTGCCCAGAGTAAAAAAATGCTGACGCTTTTAAAAGTGATCGCTGCCTCGGTTCCATTTAAGCCCAATGTTTCGAAAATCAGTCAGAAAACCGGTTTGCACCGGCAAACAGTGTTACAATATTTTCAATATCTCGAAAAAGCAAGGATGATCAAACTTGTCAATCAACCTGAAAGGCACATCAGGCCGACTTCCTGGTTGATCATAAATTTGTGATCGAAATCGGGCATCATAACAGGATCCCATTGTGGCTTCTGGGGTTTTTGTACTGAGAAAAGCATGACGCGTGACGGATGACGAATATTTTTTTATATTACCCCGTTACCTTGTCACCTTGTTACCTTTTTTTATATCTTTACGCTCTGTAGCATAACGCTGTGTGGTATAATGCCATAAAGTATAATTATAAAGTGATGATATACAATCCGTTTTGTTATGGGAAGACGGTTGACGGACCGTTTTTCTATGGTCGGGACAGAGAGCTGGAGGAGATCAAATTATCCATGCGAAATGCAACGAATCTCATCATGTATTCGCCCCGTCGCACCGGAAAGTCCTCCCTGGTCATAAAAGCGCTGAAAGACCTGGAGGCTGAAGGACATCCAACCGTTTACATCGACTTTTTCAAGGTCTCTTCGCGTGAAAAATTTATTGAACTTTACGCCCGGGAGGTGGTCCGCCCGTTAAAAAACTGGACAAAAGGGCTGCAGTGGATACAGGGTTTGATCCGCGGGATCCAGCCTGCCATGGGTTTGGATCAGTCGGGATTGCCTGAGTTAAGGCTCTCCATCGATCCAACGCAAACGGCCATGGCGTTCGAGGATATCATCAATCTACCGGCAAAATCAAAACATGAAAAATGCTGGATCGTGGCATTTGACGAATTTCAGGAGATTGAAAAGTTAAACGGGGAGTCGTTTGAGAAGGAGCTCAGGGCCAGCTTTCAGCATCATCACAATGTGAGTTATCTTTTCCTGGGAAGTCAACGCCATTTGCTTTGGAATATGTTTTCGCGGAAAGAGAGGGCTTTTTACAAATTTGGTAAGTTATACCATTTGCAGAAACCTTCGGAAAAAGAGACCCTGGCTTTTATTGAGGAACGTTTCGCATCGGGTGGATATCCTGTTTCTGAGGAACTGAGCCGAAAAATTCTGGATCAAACCCATAATATTCCCTACTATGTTCAATACCTGAGTGCGGAGATTTGGGAATATGCGCGCCTTAGTTCAAAAATGCCCGGAGATATTTACCAGGAGGCGATGGAACGACTGCTCATCAATCAGGCAGATTATTTCCAGGGAATCCGGAGTCAATTGACCGCTTTCCAGGTGAAGCTGTTGTCGGCGGTTGCCCAGCATGGCTTTGGGAGCTACGAATCAGCGTTCATGCAGAAATACCGCCTCTATCCAACCTCCAGCGTGCAAAAAGCATTCAAACGGATGATCGATCTCGATATCCTTGAAAAACAAGACAATCAGCTGGTCATGACAGATCCCTTTTTTCAGGTATGGCTGAATGGACAAATGTGAAAAAACGTAACAAGGTGACAGGGTGACAAGGTGAAAAGGTGACAAGGTGACAAGGTAAGAAGTGATAAAGTAATGAAGTAATGAAGTAAAAAATTCGTAATTCGTCATTAGAAAATGTTCGGACTCAACTATTTCTTCTACAAGGCGCTGTCGCTATTCATCATGCCGCTGGGGTTTGCGCTTGTTTTGCTGATCGGGGCGCTTCTGTTCATGATGTATAAAAGAAGAGGGGCGGCGGGGATGCTGCTGCTTCTCATTACTGCCTGGCTGTGGCTGTGGAGTACCCCCATGTGGAGCAACTGGATTTGCGGGAAGCTGGAGTCGCAGTATCGCTGGCAGTCGGCTAATCAATATCCGGTGGCGGATGCCATCGTGGTGCTGGGCGGCGGCATCCGGGGCGATGCCGGACCCACACTTCCTTCGCTTGACCTGGGCCCGGCGGCCGACCGCGAACTCTTTGCATCCCGGCTATACCATGCGGGCCGGTCAAAGATGATCGTGGTGAGCGGCGGGGTGGACCCCATCTCTGGTACCGGCGTGTCCGGCGTGGCCATGAAGCAGTTTCTGGTGATGCTCGGGGTGCCGGCCGAAGCCATCCGCGTGGAGGGGCGCAGCAAGAATACTGTCGAAAATGCACAGGAGGTAAAGCGAATGATGGCACTGACGAACGATAGGCCGGTAAATGATCTCCCTGTCAAGGATAAACCGGTAAAAGGGATCTCCGGGAAGAAAAAGCAATTGAATGGACTTTCTGTGAAAGATAAACAGGTTATTTCCGATTCAGGAGATGTCAAATCGATCCTGCTGGTCACCTCCGCCCAGCATATGCCCCGGGCCTTCGATCTGTTCGCCCGCACCGGCCTGCGGATCATCCCGGCCCCGGCCGATTTCCAGGTGGTAAAAACACCCTTTTCAATCAACCTGTTGCTTCCCGATGCCGAAGCCCTTGGAAGCAGTTCAAGCGCCTGGAAGGAGTTTGTGGGCAGGTGGATAGGGAGAAAACGTGACAGGTGACGAATGACGAGTGACGAATGACGAATGACGAGTGACGAGTGACGAGTGACGAATGACGCGTGACGAGTGACGAATGACGCGTGACGAAAGTTTTTATAAAGGAATAACAGGTACCGCATGAGCAACCTCAGGCTGGAACGGAAAGGAAAATTTAAACTGAAGGAATATTAGGTTACCACATAAGCCACCTTAGGCTGGAACGGTGATAAGTAGAAGGTAAATCTATCGAAATACAATCGAGTGACAGGCGCAGTGGCGGTGGGGTAACCTAATATTCTGCCCCAATCGAGTGACAGGCGTAGTGGCGGTGGGGTAACCTAATATTCTGCCCCAATCGAGTGACAGGCGTAGTGGCGGTGGGGTAACCTAATATTCTGCCCCAAGGCGTTGTGGCAACTGAATATTCCCGGCTACATGCTGCTCCTCACTTGATCTGGAGAATGCAACAGGCATAGTGCGCATCCGACATCACAAACTCGAGCGGCGTCACGGTCTTTCCCTGTCCGTAATCCCAATAGGCCGCCTCCTTCACCCATCGTTCAAAGCCGACGGTATTGAGGATGTATAACTGCATTCCGGGTTTGGCCATTTTCAACCAGGTATTCACCACATCCGTTCTGAAATCGGTGTCCTCATCGTCAAAATAGGCAGCTGAGGAGATCCAGGTTTTTGCCGGTTCATAGTTTATGGGTTGCCGCCACACTGTTTTGTCGTGATAATCAGGATGAGGCGATCCCTTTTTCCATTCGGGATATTTCCGGGTTCCGTCGTATTCATGCGAACTCCAGGCATACCAGTAGATGTTCTCCTTTTTTTTATCCTTCAGCAAATCGGCCTTGGCCTTAAACAAGGAAGCCATCATCGATCCATAGGTTTGGCCTTCAGGCAAAAGGGCCCTCAGATCGAGCCGCTCGGTGCCGGCCTTGACATAAAAAATGCCATTCTGATAATCGTACTGCGCCGGATTGTATTTATCAAAGGATGGCGCTCCCCCGATGGATACCGCAATGGATCCGTAGCCGAAGGCTTTAAAATAGGCGGGATCGGGCCCGTCGTACGATGAAGTAAACGCCACCAGCAGCAGGGTGGCCAGGATTGTGAATCCCGATTTTGTCTTTTTCATGGGTTTTGGTTTTAACTGACTGGTTGTTGCAAATATATGCAATGAAAACCCCGAAAGCAAGAGGGGGTCAAAAATCGTGACGCGTGACGAAAAATCATTGTATGCGTTGATGGCAGAATATTAGTTTACCACAATGCGCCTGTTGCTCAATGGTGAAAGAATAATAGTTACCACAACGCAGCTACGTCTGTCACTCGAAGGTATTCATAAGGATATTCCACATTCCCAGCACCGCTCCAGACTGAGGCTGCTTATGTGGTAACTTATTATTCTTTCATGTAATTTCTGCTCTCTTTTCCGTTCCAGGCTAAGGTGGCTTTTGTGGTAACTTATTATTCTCTTTGCGAATTTTTTTTACACGTGTCACGATTTTTGTCACGCGTCACGCGTCACGTGTCACGATTTTTGTCACGTGTCACGTTTTTCTTGTATTATGTATGAAAAACATTATCTTTGTCATACATAATCTTTGACATGAAATGATATGTTCGTAAACAGGAAGAATGAAAGGGCCAGGCTGGAGCGTGCCCTGGCGGATGAAAAGCCCCAGCTTATTGTGGTTTACGGCAGGCGCAGGTGCGGTAAATCCACATTGTTGCGTGAAGTTCTCCCGCAAAACAGCATCTATTTTTCAGCCGATATGCGGGAGAAACCCCTTCAGATAATGGCACTGGCGAACCAGATCGGGGAGATGATTCCGGGCTTCAGCAAACCAGTTTACCCCGATTGGGAAAGCCTTCTCAACAGCCTGAACCGTAATCTGCAGAAAAGGATTACCCTTTGTCTGGATGAATTTCCCTACCTGGTGAAAAACAGCCCTGAATTGCCTTCTGTCATTCAGCGGATCATTGATGAAAAGGGGCATGAAAATTACAATCTGATCCTATGCGGATCTTCACAGCAAATGATGTATGGTCTTGCGATTGACGGTTCCTCCCCGCTTTACGGCCGGAGTGACGAGATCATCCGGGTAAAACCAATGAACATTCATCATCTCCGCGAATATCTGCAAATTCCATCAATGGAGGTGATTGCCGAGTATGGCATCTGGGGCGGAGTGCCACGCTACTGGGAATTACGCAAACAGAGCGTTCATTTTGAAGATGCAGTCAGGCGGCACCTTCTCGACCAGAATGGCGTGTTATATGAAGAACCGGAACGCCTCTTTTCGGACGAGATGCGTACATCCGTACAGGCATTTTCGGTATTAAGTCTCATCGGTGCAGGATGTCACCGGATGTCGGAAATTGCCGGCAGATTAGGAAAACCTGCAACCCAGTTATCAAGATTGCTCGGATTTCTTAACGATCTGGGATATATCAGGCGAGAAATACCTTTCGGTGAATCAATCAGGTCAACCAAAAAAAGTCTCTATAAAATAGACGATCCTTTTCTTAATTTCTATTTTACATTCCTTCTGCCCAATAAAAGCAGACTTGATTTTGGATTGACTGACCTCGTGTGGGATGATATCGCCGGACAATATGATGGCTACCTGTCTCTGTTGTGGGAAGATCTTTGCCGGAACTGCGTTCCCTTTCTTGAAGTTGAAGGTACCCGGTTTAATCCTGCCGAACGCTGGTGGGGAAACGGACTGGACGGAAAACCCATGGAACTGGATATTGTGGCCGAATCGACCGATCATAAAATCCTGCTGATCGGGGAGGCCAAATGGTCTGAAAGGATTTCACCAAAAGAGATAAATGCCTCTCTGAATCAAAAATGGCTCAACCTGCCGTTTAAAAAGCCTCGCAAGGTGGTTAAAGCAGTTTTCTCAAAAGTGCCGGCCGGTATTCCTCACCCTGAATTGAAGCAATTTGGACCGGAAGAGGTTGTGACACGTTACGCGTGACGGAAAAACATTGTACACGTCGATAGCAGAATATTAGTTGCCCCAACGCCACTGCCTGTCACTCGATTGGGGAGAGTGTGAATAGCAGGTACCCACTCGCAACTGCGCCTGTCACTCGATTGTATTTATATGATCTACAGTGCCAAATCACCGTTCCAGCCTAAGGTTGCTCTTGTGGTACCTGTTATTCCTGCTATTTATATTTTCTTTTCCGTTCCAGCCTAAGGTGGCTTATGTGGTAACCTAATATTCCTTTTCGACACGCGTCACGTGTCACGATTTTTTCCGGCACGTGTCACATTTTTCCGTATCTTTACGTTCATTCTTAAGTTAAAATGAAGAAAATATTAGCTAAACACACTCAAATTCAAAACTGAAGGGGAGCATATTATTATTGCAGGAGTGCCTGTTCAGTTCTTGCTCCCCTATAATGATCTTGTTGTTGAAGCTCTGGAGAAATGTCATGAAATCATAATTTTTTGACGAATCAAATTATAATGCGTCGCTGTTTATTGATATTGTTTCCAGATTTAATTTGACAGAAAAATTAGCAGATTTCAGGAGAATTTATGAATAACCAGGATTACATTTCTCATCTTGCCGAATCCAAAGCAATTTATCACACGCAAAAGGCGAAGGTCCCGTTTGAAGAAAAATTGAAAATTATCATCGAACTCCAAAAACTGGAAATGGAGATGATAAAACGTAACAAATCAAGAAAAACTGCAAAAAATTCCGACAAGTGTGGACATGTAATATGTGACAAAAATCGTGACAAAATCGTGACGAGACCTATTTCAGGCAAGCACATGTCACGTTTTTTTGTCACACGTCACGTCCTTCCGGGTTAAAGAGAATTTTCTGTAAATTACCAAACTGGGAACTTATTTATTACCTTTGTAGCATGTATTGACAAATCAATGAGCGTCATTGCCAAAAAAATACTCAGAGAATTTTGGGAAAAACAAACTGATTCAGAGGAACAGCTGAAAACATGGTATAAGGAGGAAACCAAGGCCAATTGGGTTGCTCCTGGTGATATAAGGGCTGCGTATTCAAAAGCAAGCATACTAAAGCGTGGGCGAGTGGTTTTTAATTTGTGTGGCAATAAATACCGTTTGATAGTCAGGATAAATTATAAGAGAAGATGGGTTTTTATCAGGTTCATTGGATCACATGCAGCGTATAACAACATAGATGCTGATAAAATTTAAAAGACATGGAGATAAAGGTTATTAAGACCGACGAAGAATATACTCAGGCGCTAGAACGACTTGAAGGTATATTTGATGCAATGGAAGGGACCCCTGATGGCGATGAAGCGGAACTATTGGGAATTTTGATTGAAAAATATGAGGATGAGCATTATCCGATTGAAGCGCCGGACCCCATTGAAGCCATTAAGTTTCGAATGGAGCAAATGAATATGGATAACAAGGCATTGGCTGAGGTGATTGGATATAAAAGCAGGGTTTCAGAGATTTTTAATCATAAAAGGAAATTGTCACTTAAAATGATAAGAACCTTGCATGAAAAACTGAAGATTCCGTACGAATCATTAATTGCTGATTATAAATAATTGCCACGCGTCACCCATCACGAGAAATTGGTCATTGGTCATTGGTCATTCGTCATTCGTCATTCGTCATTGGTCATTCGTCATTGGTCATTGGTCATTAAAAAAGGGGCTTCTTGGCTTTCATTCCATTACTTCATTACTCCATTACCTATTTAGCGCCATTTTTTTGTCCCATATCTCAAATATTTAGCCAAAAAGTTTGAAAAGTTAAATAATCGAGTAATTTTGTTGCTCGAAAGTTCGTGACACAAGAAGCGTGACACAAGAAGCGTGACACGTGACGCGTGACGCGTGACAAAGAGGCAACGTGTATGCTTGAGTCATTAATCACTTCAAAAACCAGGATCAAACTGCTGCTGAAATTTTTCCTCAACAGCGCAAACACCTCCTATTTGCGGGATCTGGCAGCGGAATTTGGCGAGTCAACCAATGCCATCCGCCTCGAGCTCAACCACCTGGAAGGGGCGGGATTGCTTTATTCCAAGGCGGCAGGAAACAAAAAATTATTCCAGGCCAACCGGCAACATCCGCTGTTTTACGACATTCAACAACTTTTGCTTAAGCATACCGGGATCGACCATGTGATTGAAAAGGTGGTGGCCAATCTGGGTGGCCTTCACAGTGCCTACATTACCGGGAGTTTTGCCCGGGGCCACGACAATCCCGTAATCGACCTGCTGCTGGTTGGCAGCGACATTGACCGGGAATACCTCATGCATCTCGTGGAAAGTACCGAAAAGATGATCAAGCGCAACATCCAATATAACATCATTACAAGCGAAGAGATCGCAACCTTGCGTGAGCAGAACCTGCAATTGCTGCTGCTCTGGAAACAAACCGATACCCAGCGTCCATAGGCTGGAGATCAGGAAATAAAGTGGTTTATATTAGCTTGCTGCGTGTGAGTGAAAGGGCGAAGCCGTTTCGAATTACCAATTACCAATGACCAATGACCAATTTTTTTGTCACGCGTCACGACGTCTTACCCTGTTACCTTGTTACCCTGTCACCCTGTTACCCTGTTACCCTGTCACCCTGTCACCCTTTTCCTTATATCTTCAACAGTGCAGTCATCGGATTCAGCATCCCCTTCGCCTCTTTGAGATAGATTTTCACGGTGCCCACTTTGAGGGTGGCCTCTACGTAAACGGGGATTTTGTTTTTATCGGCGGTTAGCCATACGACCAGGTCGGAATTCTCCTTAAACAAACTGATGGTACTGTTCATCTTCACAACAAACTTGCTGCAATGATATTTCTTTCCATCGCGCGCCTCGATGATCCCCTTGCCCTGGGCTACCAGCCGCAGCGTGGTGGGTTCATTGTTGTAGAGCACCGAAAGGGTGATGACGGTGCCCGGGCGGAGGTTCTCCACCTGCAGGGTTCGCGGGAAGTAAAGCGAGGAGACCATGTCGTTCATGCATTTTCCCAGCGAAACCTGCCCCTTGGTTACCGGGTCGTTGTTCGTTTTCAGGTTGTAATACAGGAAGGATTGGGCAGGATAAAAGAATTGGGTAAGCAATACGGTGTTGTCGTCATGCGTGGTATAGCGCTGAAACTTCACCGGCTGCCAGGTTTGATTCACCACCCACGATTCGTACGAATCGCGCACCTTGAAAAGATGGTCGTAGGTAGGATAGGTTCTCCCGTTGAGCTTCATGTGCAGCACAACTTTTCCTCCCTGCACCTCCTTCACCGTGGAAAAGGTGACCAGGGCGATGTTCGTCCATATCGGTCCCACCTGGTAGGAGACATCATAGGTGAGTAATTCACCCGGACCCACCGCCGTGTTGCCTGTAAAACACTGTGCTCCGGCAAATAATGGCGCCAGCAAGCAACACATCAGGATCGAAATTGAAAACAGAGAAATTCTGCGCATGGTATTGTTTTTTTAAGGTTAAACCAAATCCGAAATATTTTTCAAACTTACAAAAAAACCGAATCTGAGGAATTTATTAATTTTACGTGAAGGGAAAATAGGCAGTAGGCAATAGGCAGTAGGCAGTAGGGAAAAATTACCCTATTACCCTGTCACCCTGTTACCCTGTCACCCTGTTACCCTGTTACCCTGTTACCCTGTTACCCTGTTACCTTTCATCTAACTAAAAGTAAATTACTTGTATTACAATTAGATAGATAAATTTCATTTTCAATTTTTGCTAATCTTTTTTGCAATGATTTACGCTTAAAGTCGAGCA
>CAJAUM010000022.1 GCA_903945175.1 uncultured Bacteroidales bacterium
ACCGGTAACAAACCTGCTATAGCTGCGCAGCTGTGGGTTTTCATTGTCAATACCCAAACGGGCAGCTTCGGGAGGTGTACCACCCTGGACCATGGCCAGGAAGAATTTTCCGGTAGGACACACTGTGGCAGGAAGTGAAAAGGTATTCCATCCAAATGTAGTGGGTTGAACTTCAACAGGATCGCCAACGGCTGCTCCGGGAGTACCTCCGGGGCCTGTGCCATCAAAAATCTGAATTTGGAATGGGGCAAGGTCTGTGATCAGTGTTCCGGCAGGATATTCGCTGGCCACACCAATGTGTACACTTCCTCCTTTGATGGTTGTCGGATAATTCAATGGCGTGAAGGCAACCGCATTCATATTGCCTTCTACAGTCCAAACAGTTGAAGCATCTTCTTCGCCATCATCATAGATGAGTTCATAATCTCCCGTAGGAATACCCCAGCTCAACGCTACCGAAGTGGCAGGTGTGCCGGTGAGGGCAGCTAAAAATGGAGCAGATGGTTTGTTGGCAGTCTCTTTCAGCGCCAGGTTAACCGTTGTGGTTACAGTTGGAGTAAATACGTAATTTATGGTAGTAGTATCTCCGAAACCGGCTTTCGTTACCTTAATAGGGAAGGTACCGCCGGGGAAAATCTCCAACGCATATCCACCCCCTTCAACAGAATAAGTTGAAGTGCCATTCACAGTGATTTTAGCTCCTTTTACCGCAGCGCCATTGGCAGCATTGGTAATGGTGCCATTCAAAAAAGCAGGATAAGGCGTTAGTGTAAAGTTAAGTGTTGCTGTTCCATTGGGTGCCAATGTAGCAGGCAAAGTTTTATCCATGTAATTTGGAAGAGAAGAAGCAGTGTAATTATTTGTACCCGAATTTGCACTCATGCTGAAGGTGCCATTGGCCAGTGTAGTGGCAGTTGAGCCTCCACCTGTCACGGTGGCTCCGGCTATCGGATTGCCTAACGTGTTTTTAACAGTTCCTGACAAAGTACCATTTGGCTGAGTCAGTCTGATATTCGGAATTACCGTTGAATAATAGTAACCGGGTAGCGGACAACCAGGCGCATCAGCAAAATTGATGTTAACCTGAACTTGCGGCAACACGGTGGTTACAGGGCTGCAATATACAGTACTGCTTGAAGCATAACTGGCATTCTGCCCGTAGCAAACCTGAATCGCCACATTGGAGGTGCCATCCCACATGAATGGGGATGATAGAACAAAGGTGTTCCACCCGGCAACAGTGGCATAGGAGGGAACTACCAGTACGGTCGTCCAGCCAGTCTCATCCATCGTACCTGCGGCAGGCCAGAAGCCGGTGATGTGCTTCATGGAAATTGTCAGGTTACTCATGGCCGGGCTTCCTACGAAAGCCACATTAAAGGCTACCTTGGAAATGGCACCGGGAACAAGACCCGTCATTGCACTTGCAGGATAAATGTATTGTGACCGGCATCCAAGCCATAAGGTCCGGAATGGAGCTGAAGTGGTACTCGTGCCCGTTCCTATGGTCACGACGTTTTCAGCCCAGCCTGTCTGTTGAAACAATAAAACCGACAATGCAAACAGCATCATCAGCTTAGTTAACAATTTGGTAACATTTTTCATGATGTTAAAATTTAGGTTAATAATAACTGATAATACAAAATATGGGGATCAACTTTACAATTGATATATATATAGGTTTCCTTCATAACAATAACATCTGGAACATTCGTTCTAAATGCTTAATTATTAAATTATTAACAAGCTTGGTTTTTTATATAAAACCACTTTCTTCTTTATACAGAGGCAAATATAAAACTTTCATTTTTATTAAACACAATTTTTTATACTTTTTTTTTCACAAATTGTTACAGGCAGTGCCAAATAATTGGAAGAAAAAGAATAATTTTGCGATAATTAAAAGAATGAAGAAATCATGACACAAAAAAACGATGCGTTGACCAGGATCATAAAATCATTGGCTTACCAATTTGGAATATTTACTTTGCTTTTTTATTTAACCTCCTGCAGTGCCTCGAAAAAAATCAATGAAGATCTGTTGATTGGAAGCTGGAGCCGCAACAAAATTGTCTCCATCATTCCAAAAGCCTCCTCTGAAAACTATGCGTCTATTCTTGATTCACTGGGATTACCTTCAGAAGTTAGCGTTGGAAGCAATGAAGCCGACAGAAAAGTTGTTATTATCCAGGGAAGAACTGAAAAGTCATTAACGGCTGCTGAGACAGAGGAAAAGCTACTTAAGCTTCAGACTCTTTTTCCAGATTTTAAAGATGTTATGGTATTTAATGCTGATAAGACCTTCAATATTTCTACTCAGAAAAGCAAGATCGACGGCAACTGGAAAATGAATGGCAAGGGGAACGCAATTGCATTGTATATCCAAGGTGTTTCAGCGCCAAAGACTTTGACTCTTTTGAAAATCGACTCCAAATTCCTGGAAGTTGTAGATCATTTTCCAACCAGTGATGTGCAAATTGGATATCAGAAGAAATAGACCATCAAAGACCCTCTTATTTAACTTTCGCAGAATTCACATGAAAAATTCTATCTCGCTATTCGTACTCGTGATCGGGATCTTTTTTTTAGGATCCTGTGCTGCAACACATGTGAACAGCACGTTAATCATTGGCCAATGGAAAAACATAAAAGTGATCCCCGTCAGTTCCGGCCAAAATGAAAAGGATGCCTCTTTCGTTGCTGAAAATATCGACTCCGGTGAAGCAAACGATATAAAAGAATCCGGAAAGGAACTCTCAGAGAGACTGAGTGCGATCCAATCTGAATTCCCTGATGTAAAAAGCGCTCTTGAGTTTAAAAATGATTACACCGCTGCCTATACCTTCAAAGACAGATCGGTGAAGGGGATCTGGAAACTTGACAGGCAGGGAAAAACGGTTACATTCACCAGCAGTGAGATTCCCGGAAAAATATTTTTTAAAATAACCCGAATCGACTCGCAGCGTCTTCAAATCCTCGAACGTTTCCCGCAGGGTGAAGTAAGGATTAATTATTTAAAGCAATTATAATCGTCTGATGAAAAATATTCTATACTTCGTCATCTTTATAACCGGATCGCTGTATTTAGGCTCCTGTTCAGTTTCGCATGTGAACAATAAGCTCATTGTTGGCCACTGGAAAAAGGAACAGCCCGGTTCGTATTCAAATGGTAAAAATTCCAGGGAAGATACCCTTTCGGATGCCCAACGGTTGGTTGAATTAAAGAAGCTCTACCTTGAAGCCGGAAAAGACAAGGTGCAGGGATTGAGGGATATGATGTATACTGATATCTCATTTAAAGCGGATAAAACCGTTACCCTTTCCACCGGGAAAAAGAACATTCATGGCAGTTGGAAGATGAACTCCAAAGGAAATAAAGTAGTGATAACAGATACTTCAGCCGCAGTGAAGCACACATTGATCATTGTCTCCGTTGACTCCCTTTCTTTAAAGATCTCTCAACCTGTCATTGAGGGCAATTTTCAGCAGGATTTCAAGAAAACATTGTAGCGACCTGCCTATTTTATCACAGAGATAAGAAATTCCCTGGTTCCTTTGCTGGTGGATACCCGCAAAACATATTGACCCGAGGGGATCTGTTCCAACCCCAGGCTTGTCTCGCATAAGCCATTCACCCTAAATTCCAAAACGGGTATTCCCAACAAATTTATCATCAGGACATGGGACACCGGCCAAGCCGATTTAATTGTGATCCAATCACTTGCCGGATTTGGAAAGACACTGCATGTTCTCTGCGAAAAATCCTCCAGCGAGGTGATCACGTCCACAGCAATGGTATCGGAGGGAATAGACTGACTGCACGCCGCATTGGCAACCTGTGTATAATAATCATACAAACCTGAAGGAAGGCTGTGGTCAATGTATGAGGTATCTGTCAGAGGCTGCGAATTTACCACGACAAATTCAGCGGCACCCGGATCTTTCCGGAAAACATCATACAGGGGTTGCGCCATCGTAAATTCCAGCTTCTTACCGCCGACTGAACAATCATCGATGGCCCAATAGTACCAGCATCCCTGGCTGGTACCCTCCCAGGCTTGCCAGGCTATGTCGATATTTTCACCCATATAGGCAGACAGATTAACAGTATAGGGTTCCTGCCATTGGTTATATCCACCGGGATACAGGGGAAGTGATGAAAGATCAAACAAGGTTTCCCAGGTTACCTGGTTATCCGTTGAAACCTTGACATAATAATGATCGCCATGGTCCGATCCCTGAAATCCCATGCTCCAGAATTGCAGATTCCCGCTGACAAAGACATCTTCGGCAATGATCCATTCATCCTGATGGTCATAGTCCCAAGAGATTCCGGCCGAATAATTTCCGGAATGCACACCTACCGGTGAGGCGTAATCTGTGTGACTCCAGGTAGCATTTGTGTTTTGGATGATCCGGGTCCAATGCTGGGGTGGAAATTCAGCGCCTTCAAAATCTTCATTCAGGATAAATCCTCCCCCATTGCACTGTGGCGGACTCCATTGAAGCTGAATATCATCGCCTGCGGATGTTCCCTGGAGGTTGGTCGGAGGCCGGCACACGGCATAAACAGCGACATTGTCAACATTCCAACCCAGAATTTCCGTTGAATTCAATCCTGCCGCACGAAAGCGAATCCGAAATGACTTCCCGCATGCAGTGCTGATATCCACATGGGCAGGGGTCCAATCAAAACTGCCGAAATTTTTCCAGGTTGCTTTTTTATGCCAGATTCCATTGTAGTAAACTTCAACAACCATCTCTTCAGTTCCATTGGCGTACATGTCCTGCAACCGGATATCAAAGTCGAGCCACACGGTGGCGCAATAAAGGGCCGATGCATCCAGCACAGGGCTTTCCAGGGAATGGGCATAATCGGTTTCCGATGGAAATCCCGTAAATTCTGCTGAAGGCGCCGGATTCCCGATATTCAAATTGAGGGTCCAATTGCCCTGACCAGGGGTAAAGTTCCATCCCTGGTAGGTGAAGGTTCCCTGGTCCCAGGATTCAGAGAATGGCAGGGGCAATCCATAACTGATCTCCACCAGGGCAGGTCCGGCAGGAGGTGAGGAGTCCTGCTGGCCGGGAAATCCATAGCTGGTCAGGTCGTACCTTGCATTTACGAAATAGGAGTAACTTCCCGGCTCCAAAGCCGGGTCACTAAAGGACAATGAATCGGGGAATGGAATAAAGGAAACCTGAGAATTATTTCTGAAGAGATTATATCCCAGCAGTCCGGGAGGGGTTACATAACTGCCCGTATCTGCCGGCATCCTTGGCTTTTCCCAGGAAAGAACTGCATTGTTGCCACTGGTAACTGCTGCCAGGTTGGCCGGTGGCCACAGAAACTGCGAGGTAAAGGAATCGCAGGCCGCCTCAGAATATCCACTGGCATACACCGTTACGACGCAAGCCTCGTACGCACTGTCATATTTCACGTTTTCACCGGGAATGGGGTATTGATTCCCGGTCACACTGGCTATCAGTGCATTATCAATATAAAAATTGTATCCCAAAATACAGGGTGCAAGCATTGCGGGTGAAACTGATCCGATGATCGAGATGTTATCAATATACCATCCGTTGATCTGGTAGGAGTCCACACCAAAGGATCTGAACCGGATCTGGATGGTCTTGTCAGAAAATTGGGAAATATCAATCTGATCATGGGTCCAGGAGATATTCCCACCCGCGTTGCTCCATGTTTTCAGGTTGTGCCATACTGAATCATATTTGATTTCGACCGCCATTTGATTCAGGGTGACGGAGCTGAAATTGTCGAGATTGATGTCATAGCCAAGGGTGAGAATCGGGCTGAATTCGCCGTCAATTGGCTTACTCACAAGCGATTGCTCATAATTCACCACGGGAGGTTCCCAACTGAACATGGCTGAAGGTTTTGGATTTCCCATGGTGGTCGATATCCTGAAGTTCTGGCCACCTTCCAAAACCCATTCTTGCGTCACAAAATTACCGCTGCTCCAATCCTCATTGAAAAGAACCTCATTATACCCAGGGATATCCCATACCGACAAGAGGCTTTTGCCATCGACTACCAGATTAGAGGGGGGGGCTTGTTTCTGAAGTACCATCAGCTTTACAGTGTCGGCATGGTCAGCCGATTGGTTTTGATAAAAATCGATGTGGCCGAATTTTTTGACATAGATCTGGTAATACCCTTTCCAGACGTGCGGGAATGTTACAAAACCAGAGCTATCCGCAACAGCAGAGTACAACGTATCGGGATAGACGAGATTTTTCATTTGAACGTAGGCACCCCTTGGAGATGTAACAGCACAGGTAAACTGTAACTGCACCACCATTGGAACTGTCCAGCATTTGCCGAGCACATTGGAAAATGCAGCCGGCGACAAACGGTTTCCCGAATAGGCTGCCTTTACTGCCCAGCGGTAGGGTCCGCATGGTAACGACGGCCATGCTGAGTCGTTAAGGGAAAGGTTGTTGGTATTGGAGAGCATGGCCCAGATTGCCGGGTTTTGCTCCTCCCCTTGCCTGAGTCTCCAAACCTGGTAATTCATGGGCTCTTCAGGCAAATTGCTCATATTCACCGGTCCTCCCGGTCCATTCATGATTACGCGCATCATGAAATTCCCTTGTGCGGGCAGCCAGGGAGCTCCGCCGGTGACAAAACGCGCATAGCTCCTCAATTGGGAAGAACTCTCATCCACGGCAAGTCCGGCGGCATTCGGGGCATTCCCTCCCTGGACCATAACCAGGTAAAAACTCCCGGAAGTGATCGCTATGGCAGAAGGAAGGGAAAATTCCACCCATCCAAAGGTGTTGGGCATGACATTGAAGGGGCCGGCAACCACATTCCCGGGTGTTCCGTTTGGGCCGTTGGCATCCAATAATTTAACCTGAAACGTGACAAAAGGGTTGCTTCCGGCCGGGTAATTGGCTGAATGTCCGATGTTTATGGATCCTCCCGTTACAAAAGCCGGGTAGGCAACCGGGGTGAACCTTACCGCATTCATATTGCCGGGCTGGGACCATAACGTGAAATTATCCTGGATGCCATCATCTTGTATCAACTCATAATTTCCGGTAGGTTTATTCCATGTCAGATGAACCACCTGATGCACTGTATCAAATGAAACAACGGGCTGACCAGGGGTATTGAGATTTTCAGATATAGAGACCGGCAAGGTAAATGTCGCACCCTGTTGAATGGAGACCGGGGTAGATGTATACGCATCGAAACCGGCTTTGGACACATTGACAATAAAGGTGCCCGCTGAGTCGAATACCAGCGTATAGAATCCACCGGCAACAGAATAGGTTGTGCGGTTAACAACCTTGATTTTTGCACCAACAACAGGAATTCCGTTCAACGCATTGGTGACCACCCCCGTTAGAACAGCCGGCGCAATTGGCAAGGATTGTGCCATAAGTGTAACCCCCGGAAAACAGGATCCGAACATTAAAAGGGTTAAAACCAAATTCCGAAACTGTTTTTTGGTCATCCGGGATTCGCAGACTGGGTGAAAATATTTAGTAAAATGTCCCTCTTTTTTGACAAAAATAGGCAAAATATTGCGAAGAAAGGTGCCCCTGATCGGGAAAAATGGCATTATTTTATTTTAAGTCTTTGTTAAATTGAAAAAATTAATAACTTTGCACTCCCAATTTTACGAACATCAATTCATTATATCATGTACGCAATCGTTGAAATAGCTGGTCAGCAGTTTAAGGTAGAGAAGAATGACGAAATCTTTGTTCACAGGCTCGAAGGAGACCCCGGAACGAAAATTGAATTTGACCAGGTGTTGCTGCTGGATAACGACGGCAAAATCAGTGTTGGAAAACCTCTTGTTGATGGTTCCAGCATTACGTGCCAGATCGTTGATCATGTAAGGGGCGACAAAGTGGTGGTCTTCAAAAAGAAACGTCGCAAAGGATACGAAAAGGAATCAGGACATCGTCAGGATTTCAGCAAGATACTGATCGAAAATATCAGTATAAAAGGCACAGCCAAAACCAAAAAAGTAAAGGAAACGGAAGAGGAAACAACCGAAGTCTAATTCCTCATTGGTAATTTGTAATTTGTAATTTGTAATTAATAGAAGGTATGGCACACAAGAAAGGGGCGGGCAGTTCAAGCAACGGCCGCGAATCGCACAGCAAACGCTTAGGCGTAAAAATTTATGGTGGTCAGTTTGCCAGATCAGGCAACATTATCCTCCGCCAGCGCGGAACGGTACACAATCCGGGGCTGAATGTTGGTATTGGTAAGGACCATACCCTTTTCGCCCTCATCGATGGCATTGTTGAATTCAAAAAGAAACGCAGCGACCGTTCATTTGTTTCGATCGTTCCGATGGAAGAGACAGCCAATTAGCGTATTCCGGCACATTATCCGTGCTGCGCATCCTCTTTAAAGAGTCGGCTTGGGCCAAACCATGCCGACTTTTTTTATTCCCGTCTGTTTTATCCCAGCCTCAAGGTTTTTAACTATTTTTGTCCGTTAATACTGTTTTTATGCTTTCATTGAATTTTATCCGTGAACATGAGCAAGAGGTGATCGATCGCCTCTCCATTAAAAATTTCAACGGAGATGAGATCATCCGCCGCATCGTTGCGTTGGATGATAAACGCCGTGAAACCCAGAAGCAACTTGATGACATTCAGGCAAAGAGCAATATCCTGGCCAAGGAGATCGGAATCCTGTATAAATCCGGTAAAACTGCTGAAGCCGACCAGTTAAAAGAGCAAACGGGTGAACTTAAGAACCAGGGGAAGGATTTTGATCTTGCGCTTGAAAACATTAAAAAAGAGCTGGATGATATTCTGGTCCGTGTTCCCAATCTCCCCCACCCTTCGGTTCCCCGCGGAAAGACCCCGGAAGATAACCTTGTGGTGATGCAGGAGGGCGAGGTCGTTGCGGCGGCCTCATTTGCTGTTCCGCACTGGGATCTCGCAACGAAATACGACATCATTGATTTCATTACAGGAAATAAGATCACGGGAGCCGGGTTTCCTGTATATAAAGGGAAGGGTGCACGGCTGCAGCGTGCCTTGATCAATTTCTTCCTCGACGAAGCGCTGAAGGCCGGTTACGCGGAGGTTCAGCCGCCCTACATGGTCAACGCCGCATCAGCATATGCCACAGGCCAGTTGCCCGATAAGGACGCACAGATGTACCATGCCGGACTCGATGATCTGTATCTCATTCCTACGGCCGAAGTTCCGGTAACGAATATCTACCGCGACACCATCCTGAAAAGCCAGGAGCTTCCGATGAAAAATGTAGCCTATTCAGCTTGCTTCCGCCGTGAAGCGGGCTCCTATGGCAAAGATGTTCGCGGATTGAACCGTTTACACCAGTTCGACAAGGTGGAGATCGTGCAGATCGCCCATCCCGACACATCCTATGACATCCTTGAAGAGATGAGAAATTATGTCACGGGACTGCTCCGCAAGCTCGAACTTCCCTTCAGGGTGTTGAAACTTTGCGGAGGAGACATGAGCTTCACGTCGGCCCTTACCTACGACATGGAGGTGTGGTCGTCGGCACAGGCCCGATGGCTTGAGGTGAGCTCGGTATCAAATTTTGAAACATTTCAGTCGACGCGGCTAAAACTCCGGTTCAAGGATGAAGCAGGAAAAATGCATATGGCCCATACACTAAACGGCAGCGCCCTGGCGCTTCCCCGTATTGTTGCGGCATTGCTCGAAAACAATCAGACTCCCGACGGGATCAACATTCCCAAGGTGCTGGTGCCGTATACAGGGTTTGACAAGATCGTGACGCGTGACGCGTGACCAAAGATCGTTACGCGTGACAAAAAAATGAATGTGGTTTTTTATTTTTGAAATAATATTCTATTTTTGCTTGGTTTCTAAAATTTTTCGATATGAAAAAATTACTCCTTTTTATTTTAATCTTTTTATCGGCACAGGTGATGTATGGCAAATTTCATCTTGGGATCAAGGTGGGGTACAATGCTTCGAAGATTTCAACCAACATTGATACAGTTAAAAATGGGTTCAAATCGGGTTTCCAGATCGGTGCCTTTGCCCGCATCGGGAACCGCCTCTATGTGCAACCTGAAATATATTATACAACCCAGGGGGGGGTATTTACCAGTAATGTTTCCAACTGGAAACAGAATGTGAAAATTGGTTCGATCGACATTCCTGTACTCCTTGGTTTTCAAATCATTAAAGGCGATTTTGTCAACCTTCGGATTCTTGCTGGTCCTACAGCCTCCTTCGTTGTAAATAAAAGCATCGCTGAAGGGGGTACCAGTACCCAGCAAGTAACCAGTGGTGATTTAAGATCAGTAAACTGGGGCCTTCAGGCAGGAGCAGGCGTTGATGTCTGGATGTTTACTTTGGATGTAAGATACCAGCTTGGCTTGAATCAATTGGTTAAGGAGGTTCAAAATTGGAGTTTTGATTCCAAAAATAATGTGTGGGTCATAAGCCTTGGCTTTAAAATATTTTAACCCCTCTTTATGGCAAAACATCGATCATCATCCATTGACCTGTTTTGAACGTCAACGGATGTGATTACCGGACTGTCTGGATGAAAGGAACCTCCGTTTTTTTCATTGAACAGAACCTGTTGCCATTTCATTTTCAGATCCAGGAGGCAAAAACATGTTCCGACAGTTGTCATGCCATTCGTACCATGATGGTACGCGGTGCAGGAGCCATCGGGGCAATCGCGGGTTTTGCCATGGCCCAGGCCGCGACGGAGGCGCCGGAATCTGAATTCCTCTCATTTATTGCCGATGCCAGGCGAACGATTGAATCGACGCGGCCCACGGCACGAAACCTTTTCCACGCTGTGGAGCGGGTTTATGCGGCAGCCCGTATTTCCCGGACAGCGGCACTCGCGGAGGCGCAGCAGATTGCAGACCGTGATGCAGCGGATTCGCTAAAGATAGGCGAATATGGCAATGGTCTCATCACGGATGGGATGCATATTGAGACCCATTGCAACGCGGGATGGCTTGCCTTTGTTGATTACGGAACGGCATTGTCACCTGTTTACCTGGCCCACAGGGAGGGGAAAAAAATCTTTGTTTATGCGGATGAAACCAGGCCGCGAAGCCAGGGAGCCCGGCTCACTGCATGGGAACTCAAACAGGCCGGGGTTCCCCATACCATTATTCCTGACAATGCCGGGGCCTGGCTGATGTCACTGGGAAAAATTGACATGATGATCGTGGGAGCCGACCGTATCGCCGCCAACGGTGATGTGGCCAACAAGATAGGGACCCTCGAAAAGGCCATTGCCGCAAAAGAATATGGAGTACCTTTCTATGTGGCAGCCCCTACTTCAACATTTGATATGAATTGTCCTGACGGAAAACACATCCCCATTGAAGAACGGAGTGAAGATGAGGTGCTCTACCAGAACGGCATTGGAAGTGACGGCCGGGATGTGCGGGTACTCGTATGTTCTCCCGGATCTTCCGCATTAAATCCTGCATTTGACGTGACTCCTGCAAAATATATCACCGGAATCATCACCGAAAAAGGAATCATACAACCCGGCACTGAATCGATCCAAAAACTTTTTAATTCTCACCTATGAAATCACCCCGATTTTCATTGTGGCTTCTCACCGGAGCCCTGATCCTATGTCTGGTTATACCAGCATTTGCAGATAGAAATACGAAGATTGAAAGCCCGAAGGAAACCAGCAAAGACAAGCCGAAGGAAAAATCCAAATCCAAGGAAAAAGATAAACCCAAGGAGGATTCGGTGTATAACTCTGGCTTGGTAAGCGGTTTGAAATTCCGCAGCATCGGACCGGCATTTTGCTCGGGTCGTATTGCCGATTTTGCCGTGAATCCGAAGAATCACAGCGAATGGTTCGTGGCTGTGGCTTCAGGACATGTATGGAAAACCGTCAACAACGGAACGACCTTTGAACCTGTATTTGACAACAACGGAACCTACTCGATCGGCTGTGTTGTGATTGATCCTAATAACCCCAACGTGGTGTGGGTCGGCACAGGCGAGAACAACCACCAACGTTCTCTGGGATACGGGAATGGGGTTTATAAGAGTTCCGACAATGGCAAGAGCTGGAAAAACATGGGATTGAAGGATTCACGCCAGATTGGGAAGGTTCTCATCGATCCGCGCAACTCCGATGTTGTGTATGTGGCAGCCGAGGGTTCCGTATGGGGAGCGGGCGGTGAACGTGGCCTTTACAAAACAACCGATGGCGGAAAAATCTGGAAAAAAATCCTCGAAATCAGTGAAAATACCGGCGTGAACAATGTGATCCTCGATCCGCGCAACCCGGATGTGTTGTATGCCTCCTCGGAGCAGCGCCGTCGCCATGTCTTTACCAAAATCGGCGGCGGACCGGAAACAGCCATCTACAAATCAACCAACGCCGGGGAGTCGTGGGACAAACTGACTTCAGGTCTTCCGGGGGACGAGATGGGTGGCATCGGACTGGCGATCTCCCCGGTAAACCCAGATGTTCTCTATGCCATCATCGAAGCATCCCCCGATACCAAGGGTTTTTACCGCAGCACTGACCGGGGGGCCTCATGGCAGAAAATGAGCGACCATTCGGCACAGGGACAGTATTACAATGAAATATTTTGTGATCCCTTAGATGTAAATAAAGTTTACTCTGTTGAAACCATCTCACAGGTCACCGAAGATGGCGGAAAAACCTGGAGGCAGGTCGGGAACAACAAGCGCCACGTAGATGACCATGCCATGTGGATTGATCCGGATGATACCAAACATTTTTTTATCGGAAGCGATGGCGGTGCCTATGAAACCTTCGACGGGGGAAAAGAGTTTCTGTTCAAGTCCAATTTGCCGGTCGTTCAGTTTTACCGGGTTCAGGTTGACAATTCTGCCCCCTTCTACTATGTTTACGGCGGCACCCAGGACAACAACAGCATGGGAGGACCTTCGCGCACCACTGCCGGAGCCGGCGTTCTGAGCGACGACTGGTTCAATACCAATGGCGGAGATGGATTCTGGTCACAAATCGACCCGGTTGATCCCAACATTGTGTATGCCGAATCACAATATGGCGGCATGGTGCGGTACGATCGCAAAAGCCAGGAGGCTGTCGATATCCGGCCTGAACCGCGAAAAGGAGAGGATAGTTACAAATGGAACTGGAACACCCCGCTGATCATCAGTCCCCATGCACGCACACGCCTGTATACCATGGCAAACAAGGTTTTTCGCAGTGATGACCGCGGGAATACCTGGCAGGTGATCAGCGATGACCTCACCGCCAAGATCGACCGCAACACCTGGCCGGTGATGGGGAAATACTGGCCGATCGATGCCGTTCAGAAAGATGTTTCAACTTCTTTGTATGGGACCATCATCTCCTTTGATGAATCGCCCCTGCGGGAGAACCTGTTATTTGCGGGAACGGATGACGGGCTGATCCAGGTATCTGAAGATGCCAAAACCTGGACTAAAATTGACAAATTCCCCGGTATTCCTGAAAACACCTATGTGAGTGATATTTTTGCCTCGCGTTTTGATGAAAATGTAGTTTTTGCATCCTTTGACAACATTCTCCGTGATGATTTCAAACCCTATCTGCTGAAAAGCAATGACAAGGGTATGAGCTGGAATTCCATTGCGGGGAACCTTCCCGAAAACGGCACTGTTCACAGCATCCTCCAGGATTTTGTCAATCCTGACCTGCTTTTTGCGGGGACGGAATTCGGCTGTTTCTTTACCATCGACGGAGGAAAGAACTGGATCCAGCTGAAATCGGGGATTCCATCGGTTAGTGTGAAAGATATGACCATTCAGAAGCGGGAGAATGACCTGGTACTGGCCACCTTTGGCCGGGGATTTTATATTCTTGATGATTACACCCCCCTGCGAAATCTGAAAAAAGAAAATCTTGATCAAAACGGTTATCTCTTCCCGGTAAAGGATGCCCTGATGTATCTTCCAACCGATACGAAAGGTTCACAGGGTTCGACTGTTTACGTAGCAAAGAATCCTGATTTCGGCGCAATTTTCACCTATTATATCAAGGATGTTCCTAAAACCAAAAGGGATATCCGCAAAGAGAAGGAGGCTGAATTATTTAAGAAAGGAGAAGCTATTCCGCAGCCTTCAGAAGCCGCATTGCGCGCCGAAAAGCTTGAAATCGCCCCCTTCCTCACTTTTACGGTAACCGATGCCCATGGATTCCCGGTGCGGATCATCCGTAAAAGTCCTTCAAAAGGGATCAACCGCATCAGCTGGGACCTGAGATACCAGGCAACCCGGATCGTGGAGACCGACAAATTTGATCCGTTGAGTGACAATGGCAGTGGTGTGCTTGCCATGCCGGGGAGATACAAAGTTACAATGACCCTGACCTCCAATGGGGAGGCTAAACCTCTGGCCGGTCCTGTTGAATTCAGCGCCGTGGTGCTGAACAATACGACCCTGCCGGCCGGTGATCGCAGCGCCATGGTCGACTTCCACAAGAAAGTAGCTGAAATCACCCGCGTGATGCAGGGAACCGAATACTATGCCGAATTGTTAAACAAGCGCGCTGCCAGTATCCTCCAGGCCTTGAACAGCACCCCATCGGCCGATACTGCGCTGGTAAAGAGGGCTCGGGAGGTGCAGTTGCAGCTCGATGAGATCCTGAACGTGAAGTTTAACCGCAACACCATCAAACCCAGTGATGAGGAGAATCCACCTGCACCGGTGCCCTTGAATAACCGCCTCGGAAAACTCAGTTGGATCAGTTGGATGAGTACCGGTGACCCTTCACAAACCCAGAAAGATGCTTACGCTATCCTGGAGGCTGAGTTCCCGCCTGTATATGAACAGGTTAAGCAGATTGGCGAGAAGGAGATTCCTCAGCTTGAACAGGCGCTTGAAAATATGGGAGCGCCGGTTACACCGGGGAGGTTGCCGGAGTGGAAGAAGTAATGACCAATGACCAATGACCAATGACCAATGACCAATGACCAATGACCAATGACGAATAGTTTGCGTATGGATAAAATGAATTTGAAATTATTATGGAAGTTTGTGATTTTCGCTTCGGCTTTGCTTGTCCTGGATTTCATTATTGAGAACATCAATGGCCGGTTTTGGCTCAATGATTTTAAGGTGTATTATCTGGCGGCAAAAGCAATGCTGGCAGGTGATCAGGTTTACGGTATCCCGTTTGGTCTGAGTTCAGGATTGTACAAATATTCGCCCTTTGTGCTGTTTTTCGTCTTTCCATATTGCCTTTTTCCCTTTGAAATAGCTGCTGTTATTCACTTTTTTATCCTAAGTTTCATCATTGTCTCCCTGTTTTTTGTCATCCGTAATGTGTATAAAAATTATCTTTTTGAGAAACCCTGGAAAAACCTGAATCTGCTGTTTTCGTTTGCTTTCATTTGTGTCCTGATCCATTTTGTCAAAGAGCTCCATCTGGGAAATATCAATGTGCTGCTGTTGCTTCTGCTTTGCCTTTCTATTGATGCGCTGATGAAATCGAAGTTAATTCTGTCAGGTATTCTCTTCGGGCTCGTGGTTCTGACGAAACCATTCTTTTTGATTCTCCTGCTTCCCCTGCTTTTCAGAAAACAATGGAAAGTACTGGCCAGCCTGGGCGGCACGCTGATCGTGGGTTTTCTGATCCCGGCTCTCTTTTTTGGATTTTCGTACAGTGTTTTTTTACATGGAGAATGGATCCGCAACATCTTCGCCCACAATGCCGAATATCCCGGACATAATTCGATGCAATATCTGATTCAGCATTACATCAACCCGAATGTCCCCAACGAATTTCAATACCTGATCATCGCCGGTGGCGGATTGGTATTCCTTATCATGCACTATTTCAACAGGTTATTCGAAAAAAAGCATGGCAACACAGCACGTTTACAGCATGCCGGACTCATTATGGAATGGTTTGTTCTCATCGCCATTCTCCCAAATCTGGTAAAGACCGATTCGGAGCATTTTCTCTGTACGCTGCCACTCATCATGCTGATTGTCTTTTTTTTAGCTGCCAAGAAGAAGGTTTTGCCGATTGCGGTTTTTGTCATTTTAATCTTTTTTTACGGCGCCAACTCGATGGATTTGTTGGGTGAAAAATTATCTGATGTCCTCTTTAACATGGGACTTATCGGCGTCAGCAATCTTTTTATTATCGCGTTTGCCTTGATCATCTTTTACCGATCCGAATCAAGGGATAAGCTCCTTCTCACAAAGAAGAATTGATGGCCAAAAGAACCTACCTGCGTGATATTCTCAGTTTCCTGGGGAGCAATCTGACGGTGACCCTCAGCAACCTTGCCATCGGGGTCATTCTCTCCCGCATGCTGGGAGCTGCAGGATTCGGCCTTTATTCTGCCATCATTGTTGTTCCGGTCATGATCATTGGCTTTACCCAACTTGGGATCCGAAGGAGTACCATCTACCATATCGGAAATAAGCTTCTGCCCGAAGACCATATTGTTTCGGCTTTATTGATACTTCTTTTATGGACCAGCGCTTTGAGCATCATCGTTTGCGGATCGGTCTATTTTTTTGCTGAGAGCCAGCCTTTCGATCCGCTCATTATCGTGCTGGTCCTGCTTACAATTCCCCTTTTGCTCACCAATATCTTTGCCGGCGGGGTTTTCCTTGGGAAAGAGGATATAAAGCGTGCGGCTATTCTTAATGCCGGACCGACCATCATTACACTGCTACTAACCATTCTTTTTGTGTGGGGGCTGAAAATGTCGGTTTTGGGCGCATTTGCAGCGATTGCCCTGGCCAATTTTATCATGTTTTTCTTCACCTACCGGCTGATCTTTATCGAATTCAGGTATAACATCACATGGAAATACCATGAAGGGATCATGAAAAGTATGATTAAACTCGGTTTGGTGAATGCAATTGCGATTTTCATCATGCAGCTCAACTACCGGCTCGATATTCTGATGCTGAAGAAACTTTCGACCCTTGAGGAGGTTGGATTCTATTCAGTGGCCATGCAAATCGCAGAACAATTGTGGCATATTCCTTTTGCCATTGAATCGATTGTCCTGAGCCGCAGCGCCAATACACGTGATGACCAGTTCGTTCACCGCACCGTTGCATCCATTTTCCGGGTATCGTTGCTGATAGGACTCCTGGCGGGGCTTTTGATTTTCTTTGCTGCCCCCTACCTGGTTCCACTGATCTTCGGGCAAGAATACATCCCAAGTGTTTCAATGATTCAGGTTGTTCTTCCCGGGATATTGATCCTGGTTGGATTCCGTATCCTGAATAGCCGCCTGACCGGCATGGGGAAGCCTCAGATTGCCATCTATGCGTTCATGCCGGCGCTGGTGATCAATTTCGTATTAAACCTGTTCCTGATTCCCAGATATGGGGGTATCGGGGCATCCTGGGCTACCAATGTAAGCTATGCCGTTGGATCAATTATCTTTTTGATCGTTTATGCAAAAATGGTTAAAATGCCTGTACAGGAGATTTTCAGGTACCGGAAAAGTGATTTTTACTTTTTCAGGAATATAAAGCATCGCATGACCTATAAAACAAAGGTTTGATAAAGACTCAGAACCTCAGGCTGGTCAAAAATCGATCATGATGCCGATGGCAGGCAGAACGGTACCTGCCGAATTTTCGATGGTTCGCAATTTATAGCGTTCCTGACCCTCCTGGTCAATATATTTTACCACAGATCCATCCTCCTGGGTATTTACAAGCAAATCGGGCTGCTGCGACTGAAAGTTCAACACATTCTGCACGTCAAGGTAAAACATCAGCGACCATTTTTTAAAGTAAAATCCCTTATCGATCCGGATATCAAGCTGATTGAATGAGGTCAACCTGAGGGTATTGAAGGCATCATAGTTGATGTATCCCTTGCCCTGTGCATCCCAGGCTACTACCAGGCTCGATTTGTTCATATCCCAGGGGGAATAGGGTTGTCCCCCGGCAAATCTCCATTTAGCGCCGATTTCCCAATTGTGCTTGAATTTTCTGCCGACAGTCACATTGATCAGATGCCGGTTATCCCAGGCTGAAGGAATATACTCACCATCATAATTTGTGAACTCACTGCGGACGAAGGTATAGGTCATGATAAAATTGAATTTAAAGATATCGGCATTTCTGACCAGAATTTCAAATCCATAGGCCCGCCCTTTTGAAATGGGCAGCAAGGGCTCGTCTCCCACGGCGCCAAAGTCGGTTCCCTTGCTTGCCAGAGCAACTGAATCCCGGATCGAAAAAGGATAATTCCTGTAATACTTGTAAAATCCTTCAAGGGAGATTTTCGCGTTTGTGACAGGCAGATATTCAAAACCCAGAACGAGATGGTCGGCCGAAATATATTTTATCCCAAGTGAATCATTCACCAGAATGCCGCTGTTGCTGCGGAAGCCGAGGGAGGTATAGGCCGGGAGCTGATAATAACGGCCGACGTTGAAATTGATAAAGAATTTATCTGGAATAAATGAATACGAGGCAGAAAATCTCGGAGAAAACTGCTTTAAAAGGTTGTTCATGAGATCAGAATAGTTGTTTGCGTCCATCCTGATTCCAAGATTGAGGTTGAGCCGGTCATTGAAAAAAGCCCGGTTGACCTGTCCGAACACATTCCATTTCCACATTTCGATCATCGAATTGTAATTCAGTGTGCGGAGCTGGTTCCCGACAAATATCTTCTGGTAGGTCTTATTTGTATATTTTGCATATTCAAGTCCTGCCCCATAGGTGATTTTCCATTTCACGAGATCGGTCAGTCCTTCATAGCGAAGCTTGTTCTCACTCTCCTGCGAATTATACTTGAGCAACAGGCTATCGGGAATTTCTACATTGTTTGTATATTTTGTCTGATCATTGTTGAGCATGTTACGGCTCAGCACCCATGTGTCGTATCCCCTGTTGCGAAAATGCCGGTAAACAAGGCCAAACGTATAGCTCCACTGATCATTTACAGGGAGTGACTGTAAAATATATTTCTGAAAGTCATCCGGGTTGGCAATGCCTGTATTCAACTTGTTTTTGTCAAGTGCCCCGATGGAGATGACCGATAGCTGGTTCCGCTTATCGATGTCGATTTTATATTTAAACTGGTAATCATTGTATGTCGGAAGAAATGGCAGTTTAAGTGCGCTGAACAGCAATTGCAGGTATGAACGGCGCACAGAAAGGATCATGGAAGAATTTTTTGTTATCGGACCATTCAGCGTCAGTGCAAGATCGCTCGAACCCAGGGATATGCGGCCGCCGAATTTTTCCTTGTTCCCATCAACCTGGCGCAGATCCATTACCGAGCTGAGCGCATTGCCCCTGGCCGTGGGAAAAGCGCTTGAGTAGAGCTGGACTTCACGGATGAAGTCGACGTTGATGATACCAACCGGGCCACCTGAAGCACCTTGCGTAGAAAAATGGTTCAGATAGGGAATTTCAACGCCATCAAGGTAGAAGCGGTTTTCTCCAGGGCCACCTCCGCGTACAATGATATCGTTTCGGAAGGAGGGTGATGAGGCCACTCCGGGTAAACTTTGGATAACCTTTGAAATATCGCGGTTCGAGCCCGGGCTGCGTTCAATTTCCTGGATGGTCAGTTTCTGCAATGATACCGGTGTCTCTTCATTTCTTTCAACAACAGACGGCTTGATTTCAACCTGGGAAAGGGTGATTACAAGTTCATCCATGCGAATGTCCAAATCCGTAGTTTTTGCATTGGTGACAAGGAAATCGTCAGAGACGAATTTTTTAAATCCCACGGCTGTCGCTATCAGCCGGGTATAACCCGGAGCAACTTTGGAAATTGTAAAAATTCCGTCAACATCACTTGTGGCCCCCTGGGTGGGCTTGCCATCAATGATGATATTTACAAACGGAATCGGCTCATTGTTCTTGTGATTTAAAATATGGCCCCTGATCAAACCTGTTTGGGCAACCAGATTGGGACCCATCAAGATAAACAGCAGGAATAATAATTTATTTGTGGATGAATATATCGTCATATATGAAGTCGTAGCTGAAAAATAATTTATTTTATTTGTATTTAATCTTAATCTTGACAACAGCCGTGCCAGACGATAAAAAGTCCTGCAATTCACAGCCATTCTGTCAAAAAATGCTGAAACCCTGTTAAAGGCAACATAAAACATGACAAAAAGGATGTGTTTGTGTAATATCTAATTTCGTTATTCCGGGGATATTTCCAGTGCCAGATTAACGAAATCCTCCACCGAAAGTCTTTCAGCGCGCAGCTCAAGATAGGTTGAAAGGATGGTAGATCCTGACAGGGTGGCAGTAGGGGGAAGCATTGAGCGTATTGCATTTCGCAGGGTTTTCCTGCGCTGATTAAAGGCTGTTTTTACCAGGCGGATAAAGAACGCTTCATCGCAGGCCAGTTTGGCTGTGTTGTTTCGTTTGAGTCGAATTACAGCAGATTTTACTTTTGGAGGTGGAGAGAACACTGTTTCACTAACGGTAAACAAGTATTCGATATTGTAAAACGCCTGCAAAAGCACACTGATAATTCCATAGGTCCTGTTCCCCGGTGGAGCGGCAATCCGCTCGGCCACCTCCTTCTGGAACATGCCGATCACTTCGGGAACCCGGTCTCGGTTTTCTAGAACCTTGAATAGGATCTGTGAGGAGATATTGTAGGGGAAATTTCCAATCACCGTGAATTTCGGCAAGGGCTCATGGCCAATAACATTTTCGGCTGAAACGGGACCGTGTGCCGGTGGAAACTGAGCAAGATCATAGGATAGGAAATCTGCTAGTATGAGCCGGTCCCGGATTCCCGGAAATACCGCATTCAGATATTCAACTGATTCACGATCCACCTCCATGAAGCAGGGATCAAAATCCGGATTTTCAAGAATATATTTTGTCAAAACCCCCATCCCTGGTCCAATCTCAAGCACCACCGGGTAGGCAGGATTCAGATAGCTGACAATCTTTGCAGCTATGTTTTCATCCTTAAGGAAGTGCTGGCCCAGGTGTTTCTTTGGTCGTATCATCATCTTTTGAAGTGTTATTGAATCTTATCTCCCCGCAATAAACGGAATTGTTTTCTCGCATCGGGGACAAATATACTGCCCGGGTACTGATCGAGAAGCTCCTGATAAAGCGACATTGCTTTTTCCGGATTTTTCAACTCTCCTTCGTTGAGGGCTGCCGCCTGCATCAGCGCTTCATCAGCCAAAATTTCATTGGGATATTCCTTCACAAGCAGCTGAAATATACTATCGGCTTCTGCATATTTTCCCTGTTTGCGTTTTATCTCCCCCTTTTTAAAAAGAACCTGCTGCAAAATCGGGTGCTCTCCGAATATACGCGAAATTGAATCGAGCGTTTCAAGCGCCAGATCCATTTCATTCCGGTAATTGAATAAATCGGCGCGTGCATAAAGGCCAAGCGCTATCGTATTGCTGTCGGGATCATAGTTTTCGCTGATCAGCAGGGATAATGCAATGGCATCATTTGAAATAAGCTTTGAGGTCGCTGCCTTTAAAATATCTGCCTGGGATTTGGCCCATTTAAATTCCCCGATATAGAAAGAAAGTTTGGCATTTTTAAATTTGGCCTCCTGGCCCAGGACATCGGATTTAAAATCCTGATAGGCCTGCTGATAGAGCAATGTCGCCTCCCAAACATCATCAGTAAACAACATGATGTCGGCAAGTTCAATTTTACACCTTGCCTGTTCGGCAGCAGGAACCCCAGGCATATGAATGGCCTTATTCAGCAGATCCAATGCATCCTGTGGTTTCCCGAGATAAAATGCCCTGATGTGGGCGAGATTCCTGATCAAACTGATATGGTCCGGGTTATTTCCAGATTTGGCCAAAATATCCTGAAACTCTTTTTCAAGAAGTTCAAGCTGCTTTTTTTGTGGTACCGGTTCGGAAATTAGTTTCAGGTAGCGGGTGTTTGCCAGTTCACGGCGGCTGTAATCATAATAGGAATATGCAGCTCCTTTTAAAACCAGGTATTGATAACATGCTATGGCGACATCGAATTTTTCATTGGATATGGCCAGGTTCGCCAGCGATACCAGCTTTTCGCCATTTTCTTTCAACCGCCGGTCGAGGGCTTTGGCCTGAATAAGTGCAATGTCAAAATCCTTTTGCTGGATGGAATACCACCAGAGAAGTTCAGCAAAACAGTGCTTATCTGGCTCCCGTTGTGCCCTGGCAAGGAGAATTTTCCTAAGCCGTTCATTTTTTTCATTGTTCACATCAAATGACAGGATCATCTGAATCCGGTCCTGCACTGTATTCATGTAACTGCTATTCGTTTCAAGCAAGTCAAGATAGGCTTCCATGGCATTGGTAAAATCGCCCATTCTTTCAAACACCCCTGCCATTTCAAAGCCAAAGGGATAGGTGTTGTTCAACAATTGCTTCCCTTTCTGATAGGTTCGAATGGCATATTCGTACTCACCCCTCGTAATAAATGCATTGGCCAGTTCAAAGATCTGCTGTTGATCTGCGCTCAACTTTTTCACGGCATCCTCATAAAATTTCTTTGATTTGTCGGGGTGTCCTGACCGGTAGTTAATATAGCCAAGGTCAACCTGATACCTGGGGGCATCCGGTTCAGCCCGTTGACATTTTTTCACCAAACGTTCAGCCTTTCCGTATTCCTTTATCTCAACCAGGCAGAAAAAAAGATACTGGTAATTGAATATGGATGGTTTTTTCTCATAAATGCGCTCAAACAATCCGGCAGCCTTATCAAATTCGCGGTTTTGGTAAAACTGCATGGCCAGCTGTTCTTCATTTCCCGCCTGCGGAGCAGTTTGCTGGAAAGGCAGGCCGGGGAGAGGCTTCATGTCCTGGGAGAAGGAATGGGATGCGATGAGGAGGAATAAGGCGTGACGCGTGACGCGTGACGCGTGACGAAAAAGGCGTGACGCGTGACGCGTGATTGGGAATGGGTCCAGAATAATATTGAAAAAATTGCTCACAGAATTTCTGTCGTTTTTCGCGGCTGAAGGAGACTGCTGGCAAACCAGGCCATAACACCCATACCGGTTTCGAGGCAATGTTCATCCACATCAAAGGTGGCTGTATGAAGGTTTGAATTGATCCCTTTATCCGTATTGGTAATCCCGAGGCGGAAAAGACACGCGGGCAAACGCTGGGCGAAATAGGCAAAGTCCTCGGCGGTCATGCGCTGTTCAAGCGTTTTCACGTGATCATTTCCCAAATATTGAGAAGCCAGCGTCTGCAACTTCTCCGTTAAACCATGATCATTGTTCAGAAAGGGATAACCATGTGAGATGCGCACGTTGCATTTGGCGCCCATTCCTTCAGCGATGCCGGTCGCCATGTTCCGGATCAGCTTATGAATTTCCTTGCGCCAGGGTTCACTGTAGGTGCGTACTGTCCCCTCCAAAATAACTTCATCAGGAATTACATTGGTGCGACCGGCTCCAATAATTTTTCCAAATGAAACCACGGTAGCAATTCCAGGGTCGGCCACTCTGCTTACAATTTGTTGGAGCGCAATGACAATATGTGAAGCTATCAGAATCGGATCAATCACCTGGTTCGGTGTGGCGGCATGGCCACCTTTACCCATCACGGTGATAAAAATTTCATCGGTAGAGGCCATATATGGACCTGCTTTCAGCCCGATATCGCCGGCATCCAGGTTGTTTATCACATGCTGTGCGATCACGTACTGCGGCTTTGGATTTTCCAGCACACCCTCATTGATCATGGTGATGGCGCCACCGGGGTATGACTCCTCCGATGGCTGGAACAACAACTTTACGGTTCCATCAAACTGATTTTTAATTTGTTGAAGAATTTTCGCTGCACCAAGCAGGCAGGCCATGTGCACGTCATGTCCGCATGCATGCATCTTCCCCGGAACGGCCGATGTATATCCGACATCATTGGCTTCTATGACAGGCAACGCGTCCATATCGGCCCTCAATGCGATACAACCTGCGGAAGGATTGTTTCCTTCGACCAACCCGACGATCCCGGTGCCGGCCACGCCCCTTTGATACCGGATGCCATATTCATCCAATTTTTTACAGATGAAGTCCGCAGTCTGGTACTCTTCGCACGACAGCTCAGGGTTCTGGTGAAGGTGATGCCGGATGGCCACCACCTCCTCAAAAAACGACCTGGATAATGTTTCAATCTGCTGCTTCAATTGGGTCATTCGATTCCGCTGATAAAATAAAGTTCAAAGGTAAGAAATGTTTAACAATGAAGAGGGTTAGTTCCGGATCAACTTCACCACCGAAATCAGTTCACCTGCCTGTACACTGAGAAAATAGAAGCCCTTGGTTAAACCGGAGACATCCATGCTGATGCGGTTGTTTGATGGCATCAACTGCTGCATTTCCATTACCTGGCAACCTGCAAGATCGAACATCCTGACATGGCAATTTCCGATGATTTTCTGTTTAAACTCAATTGTTACCCTGTCAGATGAAGGGTTTGGGAAAATCCGGAAGAGGGACGCTGCATTTGCTTCCTCCAAACCACTGCAATGGCCAACGGTGATGTAGTTTTCCTTGAGAACTGATTTGCTGTGAAGGCCATCAGAAACTGTCAGCTTAACATCAAATATTCCGGGTTCAGCATACACCACAACAGGGTCCTGTTCGGTACTCGTTGCAGGCGTTCCACCTTCAAATTCCCAGTACCGGGATGTGATATGATCGTAGGAATCATCATTAAACACAAGATTGCTGTTTCTGCACAGGGTTGAACGGGCAGCATGAAACAAAGGATAGGGGCCTGTGATGTTCAACTCGAAAAATTCAAGGTAGCGCTGCATCAGGGTTGCCTTTGCAGAAGGAGGAGCACCATCGGTCAAAGCACTGAAATCAAGCATGGTAGCTATGGTTTTATAATCATTTCCATCATACACGATTTCAAGGTTCTTAACAGAATTATCTGCATTGATCAAGGTGGCATAGGCCGGGGATACCGGTTCTAAATTGAAGATAGCATAGTATAACGCAGCGGTATAATTGTAATTCATTGCGTCGGTAAAAGTACCCGGAACGCCTGTCACATGCTGATAATAGTAGGCAGGAATCCTCTTGCTGGTGTATTTTAACATGGGGTGCAACGTTGTCGTGGGGGCATAATACCAGGTGTAATATCCCTCCATGTAAAGATTTCCTCCCAGTCTGAGATAATCGGCCAGGAGAGCGCCTTCAGACTCGTTAAGTACATAGGTTCCTGAAACAGCGGTGCCCAGAATCAGAAAAATACTGGCATACCTGCTACAATCGAATTGCATTGATCGAAGGGTATCATATCCAACATGCAGGCTGTCAAGGACATGCATCATTGCCATTGCAGAGGACTGCATAGATGAAAGGCTGACGATGGCAATAGGTTTGGTTCCAACCTGGAGGCTGAAATCAAGGATCTGAGATACTCCGAGTGAATCATTCAGTAAAATTTTCATGGCGACCATACTCCCGGGCAGGGCATCCCTGGAAGCTTTGATCTGAAACCGGAATTCCTTTGAAGAAAATCCCTCGAAACGATCAATTTCGATCTGGGGCGCTGAAAGGATGGTAATCAGCGATTCCTGCGACAGGAGTTTTAACTGAAGATGTTGAGCCATTTGTTCAGATCTGTTTTTAAAACTCACCACCAGATCGGCCACTTCGCCAGGATCGAGGATGTTGTTGTCTCCATCCCAAATCCGGGGAGGTTCAATAACCAGATCGGGAGCACCAACCAGGAATTGAACCTCTTTATTCCAACTCTGCCGGCCCGATTGAACCATGATGGTCATCTCCACAGGAAAATTATTGGGTGTCGCCTGCTTTAATCCAAAGGAAAATGCTGATGGCAGGATAACCGGGACTCCAGGCTGAAGGTTTGGCAGGGAAACCACGCTGTCTGTGATTTGCAAAAGAGAGTCCGTGCTTCTGATTTTTATCGTCAGGGGCTGCATGGGAAGATTGCCTGTGTTGGTCAATACCAGTTTCAAACAAGCCTGTTGCCCAAATTCAAGACGGTCACCCGTTCCGCACATCAGCTGATGCACCAATTCAAGCCCGGAGCAGAGGGTAAGCACCTTTGAATCTGTTATCTTTCCGGCATCAGCCACCTGAACAGGAAGGTCGTAAATTTGCGTAGAATCTGCCTGGACCACGGTCAATAATCCACCCATCTCCAGCGCCAATCCTGCAGGCATCAACGGGGGCTTAAATTTGAAACTCTTCCCCGCAACATCATCGGCGTTCCATTGCCTTTCCAACATAAAATTCTGCTCATCCCCTTTCGAAATACCGGAATAAAAAATTTGTCTGAATCCCTGGTTATTCATCGTACCGTAACGAAATTCAAATTGACCATCGGGATACAATATCAGGGCAAAATCGTTCACAGAGGCAGATAGATGCTTTAACACGGAGACTTTCCATCGAATGACCGCATGTGAAGCATCGGCCTGGAACCAGATGCCATCATTTTTATTGGCCTGGTATGTATATTCTTGCGAAAAGGCGGGCGTGATGGTTGGAAACATCTCCAGCATGTTCATTTCATCGGTTACATAGGGTTCAGGCAGATATTGTGAATCGAAGGTGATAAATCCGTAATTGTTTACGTAAATGGTATCATATTTTTTTCCGTAGAAGGGAAAACTGAAAGGCAGGGCAACTGCGGTATAGGAGGTAAATTCCTTATAGGATTGTATTGAAGTACCCGTTATCATGGGCATCACGCCCACGGAAGGTTCCCTGGTAAATTTTTCCTGTAGCGACCAGCTGTAGGGAGGCTTTCCTCCTGTGGCCTCCAGTTGTACCTGGTAAGGCTGAGCCGGCACCAACGGGGGAAGGCTGGCCGTGGTAATCAGAACAACGGGTTTTGCCATCGTTCCAACAACGGACACCAGGGTAACATCGTTATCCTTGATAATCACATTTTCCTCAGGGACGGGAAACTCAACACGCCCATTTACATAATTGATAAAAGATGCCTTCAAAATCGAACCCTGGCCCAAGTGGTCAGGATCACGTTCTTCGACCATCAGATAATAGCGGGCTGGCCCTACGGGTGAGACAAAATTGAGAAGCGGGGTCACATCAAGGCCAATTTCGATGGTATCGGAATCCGGAAGCGAGTCGGCCCCCTGCATCGAATGGGCGCCTCCCTGAAAATTAAAGATCGGGAAATCAATTTCATGGTCTGGCATTCCCTGAAGGGTATCGGAGCTAACCCCGGCCAAAATGCGGATTTTGTTGCGGGAGTCGTAATTCAGCTTGACTTTCATCGTCAGCCGGGGCTCATACGCCGTATCGGCCTCCACCACATAGACCCTGTTATTCCAAACTCCTCCTTCAATATAATTCATGGCAAAGGTGCGGTAAAGGGCATACACAAATCCATCGTTGCTCCACCAGTGACCATAGGAATTGGCCAGTTTGAATCCACCAATTTCCCAGTCGCGGGCATCAATGATGCCATCCAAATTGATATCGATGTTGTTGGTGTATTTTCCATCTTTATTTATGTCATATCTGATGGAATCGTTATAACCTACCACCGCCATTCCATGAACCGGATCGGTTTGCCATGCAGTGATAACATTTTTACCCTCCTCCGGTGTTCCGCCCGGGAGTTTTGGCATATAGATCAGGGTGGCGCTGTTGGTCGAAAAGCAAGCAATACCCCCGGCAGAAGAGCCATCGAGATGGTCGTACAGATAATTTCTCAGGGTATTTATCCCATCCGCGCTGTTTACCTTGATTGCATAAACCTGTTTCAGATGGTTGAACATTCCGCGGTAGTATTTGTCATATCCGCTTATCCAGCCAAGGAACGATGTTGCCGTGTCAGGTCCATAATCATCCGATGTCATATGCCCCTGCTGCCTGATGACTTCGAAGCTCTGAAGATAGTTCACCCCGGTATATCGTTCACCCTGGTTCATGAAATTCCAGGTGTAATGGGCCGGATAGCTGTTATCCCAATACCAGCCGGGTTGATTGCGTAAACGGTTTATTTCATAACCATATACATAGGCCACCCCGGAATATTGCTGGCAGGTATATAAAATATACTGATCTTTAATTCCCGGCCAATAATCATTCTGTGAATTATCCACCATGACGGGCAGTAACCTCCCCCGGCAACTTTCAGGAAGCTGCAGCAAAGGCAGCCTGGCAGCTAAAATTGAATCATATACCCTGGCAGCAAATGGATAATCAGGGGTGATCGACCGTATTTCTTGTTCCTGTCCCTGGATGGAGGTCATCGTCAGGAAGATCATTGGCAGGAAGACAATCAACGACCGGAAGGCCTTCATAAAACATTCGATTTTTTGTCATTCGTCATTCGTCACTCGTCATTCGTCATTCGTCATTCGTCATTTTACAGGGGTATATTCCCATGCTTTTTAGGCGGGTTTGTTTTGCTTTTATTCTGTGTCAGCTCAAGCGCCTGGATCAGTTTTGTACGGGTCTGGCGAGGAAGAATGATCTCATCGACATAGCCGAGTTCAGCTGCTTTGTATGGGTTGGCAAAGGTATGACGGTAGTGATCCACCGCCTCGGTACGGTCAGCTTCGTTGAGTTTCCCTTTGTGAATGATGTTGACTGCGCCTTCGGGCCCCATCACGGCAATTTCGGCCGTTGGATAGGCGTAATTGATATCGGCTCCGATATGCTTGCTTGACATCACGTCGTAGGCTCCTCCATATGCTTTCCGGGTAATCAGGGTGATTTTTGGAACTGTGGCTTCTGAGAACGCATAAAGCAACTTGGCCCCATGCTTGATGATTCCGCCAAACTCCTGATTGGTTCCCGGCAGGAATCCCGGAACATCCACGAAGGTGATCAGCGGAATATTGAAGCAATCGCAGAAACGTACGAACCGGGCGGCCTTGATGGATGAATTTATATCCAGGACCCCGGCCAGGAAGGCAGGCTGATTGGCGACAATGCCAACCGGTTTGCCACCCAGTCGCGCAAATCCTGTAAGAATGTTCTGGGCGAAGTGAGGCATTACCTCAAAGAAATTATTGTTATCGACCACCGTGGTGATGATATCCTTCATGTCGTATGGTTTGTTCGGATCGGCCGGAACGACGGTCTGAAGTTTTTCATCCTGCCGCATCACATCGTCAGTACAGGGCTGTGTTGGAGGATCTTCCATATTATTTGCAGGGAGAAAACTCATCAGCTCTCTGATCATGAGCAACACCTGTTCATCATTTTCCCCTGCAAAATGGGCCACTCCACTCTTGGTATTGTGCGACATGGCTCCGCCGAGTTCCTCCATAGAGACCTCTTCGTGCGTCACGGTTTTAATAACTTCAGGGCCTGTGACAAACATATAACTCGACTCCTTCACCATAAAAATGAAATCGGTCATGGCCGGAGAATAGACGGCGCCACCGGCGCAGGGGCCGAGGATGGCTGAAATTTGAGGAATCACCCCGGATGCCATTACGTTCCGGTAAAAGATATCGGCATATCCTGCAAGACTTTCGACGCCCTCCTGGATACGTGCACCTCCCGAGTCGTTCAGGCCAATCAGCGGAGCGCCCATTCTCATAGCCATATCCATGATTTTCACCACCTTATCGGCATTGGCACGGCTCATGGTGCCACCAAATACGGTGAAATCCTGAGCGAAGACGAAGGTGAGCCTCCCGTCGATTTTTCCATATCCTGTCACCATTCCATCGCCAGGCACCTTATTATGGCCCATTCCGAAATCGTGACAGCGGTGCATCACCAGTTTATCCATCTCAACAAACGTGTTGACATCCAACAGGGTCAGAATCCGCTCACGGGCCGTAAGCCTGCCGCTTTTATGAATCTTGGCAATTTTTTCAGCGCCGCCGCCAAGCTCAGCCTTGCGATTTTTATCTTCAAAAAATTGGTAACGTTCGTCTATCGTCTGCATATGTTAAAATTAAATCAAAAAATTTCACATCCCCACATCCTCAAATCTCCACATTCTCAAATCTCCACATTCTCAAGCTTGATCATCAGCTGATGCGAATCCACGGTATCACCCTCTTTCACCAGGATGGCCTGTACAATTTTTTCACCGGTGGCTTTGAATTCACTCTGCATTTTCATGGCCTCCACCACGATCAGGGTTTGACCAGCCGTAACCACTTCACCCACCGAAACCGGGATTTTCACAATTTTGCCGGGCATGGGAGATAATACCTGGTTTGACCCTTCTACTTCGATGCCCTGGTTGCGGTTATGAATGTATTTTGATTCTGCATCGATGATCTCTGTATCAAAGGTTTTTGAAAAGGTATTCACAATGTATTTTTTGCTGGATTCTCCATTGATCAGCTCAACATTGTGTGAATGGCCGTTGTACAGGATGGAATAGACCCCATTCTCAACCTCCACAATGTCGATGTCGTATTTAATGTCGTCAACCTTGATCAGCGCCTTTGTTCCGACCCTGTTCAGCAGTTCAACTTTCGCAGTGCGATGTCCGATACTTATTTCGTATGCCATGGGGATCAATTATAATCGTAAAACATTCCGTTTGCGGCCAAAATCCTTCCAGTTGCTTCCGAGTTCCTCCGTATATTTCGGAGGCTGGATCTCAGCAAGTTTATCGAGGTAATCAACAAATGCGGTGATGATGGCCATATCTTCACACTCGGTACCGCATGGTTTTTTGGTAAACAACCGGTCATGGTTGTCTTCAATGAAATGGGTGTTATACTTGCCTTCGATGAACTCAGGTGCATCCATGATTCGTTCGAGGAATTTGATGGAGGTCTTAACACCGGTTATCTTGTATTCATATAAGGCGCGTCTCATCCTTCCAATCGATTCTTTGCGGGTTTTTCCCCAGGTGATCAATTTACAGATCATCGGATCGTAATGCATCGGAATTTCATACCCTTCGTATACATAGCCATCGTATCGCACCCCCAGTCCGAGCGGGACTGTGATATGCTTGATGGTGCCCGGGTTTGGCATAAAGTTATTATCGGGATCCTCAGCATAAATGCGGCATTGGATGGCGTGTCCGTGCTGCCTGAGTTCCTCCTGTTTGAATGACAGGGGCAACCCGTTGGCAATATTGATCTGTTCCTTGACAAGGTCGACGCCCACCACCCTTTCAGTGACAGGATGTTCGACCTGCAAACGTGTATTCATCTCCAGGAAATAATACTCGAGCTTGTCACTTACAATAAATTCAATGGTTCCGGCCCCTTCATAGTTCACGGCCTTGGCCGCCGCTACAGCCTTCTCACCCATCTCCTTTCGCAATTCGGGATTCATCAGGGGTGAAGGTGTCTCTTCAATGACCTTTTGATGACGACGCTGGATTGAACATTCACGCTCGAAGAGGTGAACCACATTGCCATGCTGGTCTGCAAGAATCTGAAATTCGATGTGATGGGGCGATTCGATGTATTTTTCAATATAAACGGCATCGTTTCCAAAGGCGTTCATGGCCTCCGATTTCGCCATTCGCAACGACGGCACCAGCTCATCCATGGTCTTCACAAGCCTCATCCCTTTTCCTCCCCCGCCAGCCGAGGCTTTAATCATCACAGGCAACCCGATTTCATTGACCACCTCCACTGCCTTTGTCTCATCTGAAAGTTTTTCAGTGGTTCCGGGAACAACGGGGACTCCTGAGGCAATCATCGTTTGTCGGGCAGTAATTTTATCGCCCATGGTGCGAATGGCATACCCATCGGGGCCGATAAATTTGATCCCTTCTGCCTTACATCTATCTGAAAATTCGGCATTTTCGGAGAGGAAACCGTACCCGGGATGAATGGCATCGGCACCTGATTCCTTTGCGACCCTGATGATGGCCTCCATGTTGAGATAACTCTCACGCGATGGCGCCGGGCCGATACAATATGCTTCATCGGCATACCTTACATGCATCGCCTTCCGGTCAACTTCAGAATAAACCGCAACCGATCTCAGTCCAATTTCCCTGCATGAACGCATTACCCTCACCGCGATCTCACCACGGTTGGCCACAAGTACCTTTTTTATCATAGATTCATACTATTTATTCTGATTCTAAAGAACAAAACTATCAAAAAATAATTTAGTAACCTAACAATCTCGTCATATTTAAGGTATTTTAACAATTATAATGCTAAATCGGTCAATGGGGTTAAAGCGGATATGAATTTTCCCGATATTTGCAAAAAAATTCTCCCCCTGACACGATGTTGAAAAAAACTATAAGCATCCTCCTCCTTCTGCTTCTTCAAACCCTTTTTTCCTGCCAGAACGACCGGTCCGGTGCCAAGGTTCACAAGGGTCTCGCTGTTCCTGCAAAAAAAGAGGCGGTTGTTTCGTACGACACCCTGCTTGAGGCATTTAATACACTTCGCAAGGATCCTTCGCTGAAAAATGCTTCCGTTGGATATATGATTGTAGATATAACCGCAAAAGATCCTGTAATTATTGCAGAATATCATGCCAAGCAGCCTATGATTCCTGCCTCCACACTGAAAATTTTTGTAACCGGCGCGGCGCTTGAATTTTTCGGCAAACAGATCATCCCTGAAGTTACCATAACCAACCAGATGAGTGTGAATTGGCGATCGTCAAAGCTTCTGAGAAAAATCGGAGGTAAAGTTTACAATTCTTCCACCACGGAGGCCGGGGTAAGGGCCATCATGGAGTTCTGGACAGCCAAGGGGGTTGAAACTGAAGGAATGAATTTTTATGATGGCAACGGGTTGTCGAGGAACAATGCCATATCCCCGAAACAGCTGGTAGATGCCCTTTATGCCATGAGGACCTCCCCGTTTTTTCAGACCTTTTATGAATCCCTTCCTCTGGCAGGAATGTCAGGAACACTGCGCAAAGCCATGAAGGGAAGTGCAGCAGAAGGACGGATTCGTGCAAAGACCGGAACCATCAACTGCGTTAAAAGCTTTGCCGGTTATGTTCATACGGTGACCGGTCGAAATTTAATCTTCTCTTTAATCGTCAATGGATTTGATGGCCGGGTAAAGGTGGTGAAAAAGAAACTTGAGGGCGTACTCATCAATATGGCGGAAATCTAAGCGTGACGCGTGACGCGTGACACAAAATAATTTCGTTTTATTTTTTGAATATTTTCCAGGGGATCAGCATAGGAACCTTCTGAACATACTCCCTATAGTCGGTGCGGCGTGAGCGCATTCTCTTTTCAATCATGGGAATGCTGGCAAACAGGAACATCAGGGTAATGGCAGCCGGGCCAAGGATTACCCACCAATAGAGCGGGTTGGATGCAAGCGCAAAAAAGTACAATCCCCACCAGAACAGAATTTCGCCAAGGTAGTTCGGATGGCGTGACAGTGACCACAAGCCTTTATTCATCGTTTTACCGGCCTCTTTATTCAGCAGGACAAATTTACGAAGTTGCCTGTCTGACATGGCTTCCAGTAGAATGGCACCGCCGGTGACCACGACCGCCCATGCATCAAGCAGGTTTAAGGGACGAACATCCTGGACCACCACGACCCAAAGTGATAATGTGCCGCCAAATACCATCAGGGCTGGGAAAAAATGTATTCCAAAAAAACTGACAAGCCAGTACCCTTTGCCGCTCTTCTTCCGGAAATCGACATACCTCCAGTCTTCATGTTTCAATCCCGGCCATCCGCGCAGGAAGTTCCAGGTCAGCCGAACGCTGTATGCCAGTGTGAGGAACAAAACGATGCCGATCCTGGGAAAAGCCAGCGATTGCTCTGAAACAACCATGGCGAGGTAATAGAGAACCATCAGGGGTGGTGCAACACTCCAATAGGGATCGAACACGCTGGAATTATTAAAATCAATGCTTCCCATAAAAACAATGATCACGGCAACCCCCACGGCAACTGCTGATTTCAATAATACCGGATAGTTGCTTACGGTACTGACCCAAAAGCCCAACCCAAACGCGATCAGGTAGACAACCAATAATATCCATCTTCCTTTTGATTTGTCTTTCATCATTTTTCTATTAACGCTGTCACGCATGTTATTGATAAAACGGATAATCCAAGTTGTTCAAACAGGAAATAATTTCGGGAGATCATACAAATGACTGCATATCGTAAAGTTTACGGTAGACGCCATTCTTTTCAAGCAGATCATTGTGTGTTCCGCGCTCAACAAGCTTTCCGCTTTGAAGCACGATGATTTCATCGGCAAATTGTATGGTTGAAAGGCGGTGGGCAATAACGACTGATGTCCGGTTCCGCATCAGGTTTTCAAGTGCCTGCTGCACGAGACGCTCCGATTCAGTGTCGAGTGCAGAGGTGGCCTCATCAAGAATAAGGATCGGCGGGTTCTTCAACACGGCCCGGGCAATGCTCAGCCTCTGGCGTTGTCCGCCTGAGAGTTTGGTTCCCCTGTCACCGATGTTTGTATAATAACCCAATGGCATCTTTTCGATAAACTCGTGGGCATTGGCCACCTTTGCAGCTGCAATTACTGCATCCTCCCCCACATTTTCCATCCCAAAGGCGATGTTGCTGAATACGGTATCGTTGAACAGGATGGTCTCCTGTGAAACGATTCCCATCAAACCACGCAGATCACGGATCACAAGATCACGGATATCGACGCCATCGATAAAAATGCCCCCTTCGAGGCAATCATAAAATCGGGGCAGCAGATCGACCAGGGTCGATTTACCGCCACCTGAAGGCCCAACCACAGCAATGGTTTTCCCTTTTTTAATTACCAGGTCGATCTGTTTCAGCACCGGTTCCTGAACATAGGAGAAATTCACATTCCGGTAAACAATTTCATGGTTGAAATCTTTCTTCTCCAGCGCATCCGCCTTTTCAACGATCACTTCGGGCTCACTCAGTACATGTTCAATCCGCTCGACGGAGGCAGCACCCTTCTGAATGTTGTAATAGGCCTGGGTGATGGCCTTGGCCGGGGGCATAAGCTGCGAGAAAATCCCGAGATATACCAGAAAAGCAGCGGCATCAAGAAAGTTTCCGGGGGTAAAAACCAGTTTTCCGCCATACCATAGCACAATGGACATAACGCAGGCACTGAGGAATTCGCTTAACGGGGAGGCCAGGTCACGTTTTCGGTACAGCCTGACCATCAGCCTGTTGTATTCGTTGTTGGTATGTCTGAAACGTTTATTCGCAAAATCAATGGCATTGAAGGCCTTGATGATCCTGAGCCCCGAAATTGTCTCTTCGATCATCGACAGAATGATGCCCATCCTCAGCTGTCCCTTATCGGATGTTCGCTTCAGGCTTTTCCCGATCCGTCCGATGAAAAATCCGCTGACCGGAAGAAGGACCAGCACGAACACGGTAAGCGAAGGGCTGATGATAAACAGGGTCACCAGGTAGGTGATCATGGTAATCGGGTCGCGAAAGGCCATTTCGAGGGAACTCATGATGGACCATTCAACCTCCTGGACATCATTGGTCATGCGGGCCATGATATCACCCTTGCGTTTTTCATTGAAATAGGATAATGGCAGGATCATAATTTTCAGGTAGAGGTCATTCCTCAGATCCTTTACTACCCCATTTCTCACAACTGCCAGGAAAAACATGGCAAGGTAACGAAATAGATTTTTCAGAAAAAACAACACGATGATCGTGATGCATATGTAGATCAGCAGTTTTTCGCTGCCGAATTTTTCAAGTAAACGGCCACAATAATAATAGAAATTCTCTTTAAGGGCATCGACATTCATTTGAATCGGAGGCGCCGTATGGGGAATGGGCAGATTATTGAAAAGCATTTGCAATACCGGGATGAAAAGCCCAAAAGAAACCAGCGAAAAAAGTACGGAAAGAATATTGAAAATTACGTTGAGCATGGCATAAACCCAATAGGGCCCGGCATAACGTAAGATTTTAAAAAAACTTTTCATGGCTGCAAAGATAGAAGTTTAACAACAAATAATTCATTTTACCGAAAATTCGTTATGTCATATATATAAATATGTAACTTTGTAACCTGTTTGGAATTTAAAAACATCATCCTTTTGAAATCAATAAGTTTAAGGACCCTATAACCAGATAACAACCATGAGAAACCCATTCATCACCTTTTGCCTGATTGCTGTTGTGATTCTTGCATCCTGCAGCAAGAGTGAAACAACCCAGGATCCCGGTGCAGGTTCGAATTTTAAATTCAGCAGTCTGGTTGCCGCTGATACGGTTATTAAAGTAAACGACATCACCAGCATCACTGCAAGCGCCGCTGGTGACGGATTGAGTTACAAATGGACCCCTTCGTACGGAACGATTATCGGTAGCGGGGCAAAAGTGCAATGGACCGTTTGTCACCAGGACAAATTCACCATCACGTGTGAAGTAACCGATCAATACAATCACTCCGAAATAAAAACCGTCATTGTCAGATCAGAAAATTAAACCAGTCCTTTTCCTGGTTATTTGCACCCATTTTCTTTTTGCATCCCTTGATTTGCATGCCCAATGTTGCTCCACAGGGAGCCCGGTAGGCGCATCGGTCTATGTGGGCGTGCTTGGAAAAAATTATCTCCGGGCCATAACCTATTACCGTCACAGCTTTTCAGACACTTACTACCAAAACGATCACAGGTCGACGGAGAATGTCCAGTTATCCAATTCCAGCTTTAATTTCGCCGGGATTGGACTGGCGTATGGGTTCACAAAACGGCTCACGATAGAGTTTGAAGCCGGTTACTATTTCAATAAAACACAGAATTTCAAGAACATTGATTACCAGGCCAATGGTTATGGCCTGTCGAACGGGATCCTGATTTTCAAATATGGAACCATCATCAGGCCGGTACAGCAGATTGAACTCACCTCCGGATTTGGGATCCGTTTCCCCTTTACGACCAACCCGCAGGTTGTCGACGGGGTTCAGCTGAACCGCGATGTGCAGCCTTCGACGAATGCGTTCGGATTGTCGGAGATGATCTTTTTCAACAAAGGATTTCCGGCCATTACCCTGCGGCTTTTTTCCATCAACCGGTATGAATATAATTTTGCCGATAAGAACAACTACAAGTACGGCAACACCCTGCTTAATTCCATCTTTGTCTCCAAAAAGATCGCAACCTATTTCTTCGGGATTTTACAGGTACGCAGCGAGTGGAAAACCAATGACAAGGATTTTGGACATACAAATCCGGAGGGAGGAGACCAGGTGATAAATTCCGGATTCTATCTTTTAACAATCTCACCTCAATTGAGTTACAGCTTTGTGGGAAAATGGAACTTCACCGTGAGTTACGACATTCCTGTGTACAAATATTACAACGGCCAGCAGATGACCCCGAAATATTCCTTCGCAGTAAGTCTCACCCGCGATTTCAACCTGGGTAAAAAGCAACCTGTTGTTAAGCCCGAAATAATTAAGTAGGATTTTGCTACCTTTGTCAAATGGAATCGACACGTCAGCAAAAAATTTCCCGCCTGATCCAGAAGGATTTGGGGACCATCTTCCAGCAAGAAAGCCGGAATTTATTTGAAGGAGCCCTGATCACCGTGACCAAGGTTCAGGTAAGCAAGGATCTCTCCATTGCAAAAGTGCACCTGAGTTTGTTTATCACCACAGACAAGCAGGTTTTGCTTGACAAAATCCGCCACCACGGACGTGAAGTACGTCATCATCTGGCTCAGCGTGTGCACAATCAACTTCGCGTAATGCCAGAGCTTCAATTCTATTTGGATGATTCTCTCGATTATATTGAGAATATTGATAGTTTGCTAAAGTGACGGGGTGACAGGGGTGAAGGTTTAATCTTTGATTTTGATATATGCAATACGATCCCATAAAAAAGTCGCTGGGTAAGGTTTTTAACAGATCTCCATTTTTACGGATTATTTTTTATAAACTCCTGGACTTGTTATTACTACGTGCATGGCATGTTAAAAAGGAGATTCGCAGCTGGGCCGTAAACCGGCAGCCATTGGCTGGAAAAAACCAACGCTTCATCCTGGATGCAGGTTCCGGGTTTGGACAATATTCCCATTTTCTCAGTGGTCTCAGCCCCTTTTGGTTTGTCGATGCCGTGGATGTAAAAGAGGAGCAAATTGCCGATTGCAATGCATTTTTCAGCCGGGTTGGACGGAAAAACGTGCTGTTCGAGAAGGCCGACCTAACCCAATTTTCAAAACCAGACCGGTTTGATCTCATCCTTTCTGTTGATGTCATGGAACATATTGCCGACGATGAAGCTGTTTTCCGGAATTTTTATGACTCATTGACCCAGGATGGAATGTTGTTGATCTCGACACCTTCGGACCAGGGCGGTTCGGATGTGCACGATCATGCAGCGGGCGAGTCGTTCATCGATGAACATGTTCGTGATGGCTACAACATATATGACATCATTAAAAAACTTAATCGCGCCGGATTTACAAATACCGAAGCCCGATATACCTATGGAACACCTGGGAAAATCGCCTGGCAGCTCTCCATGAAGTACCCAATCCTGATGCTGAATGCCACCAAACTTTTTTTCATCCTGCTCCCATTTTATTACATGCTCATCTTTCCGGTCGCATTCTTTTGCAATTGGCTTGATACAAAAATGAAACATGCAACAGGAACCGGACTGATTGTGAAAGCCTGGAAATAGCTTATGAATTTTCCATTCTACATAGCCCGTCGTTACCTGGTTTCCAAGAAATCGCACAACATCATTCATGTCATTTCGGGGATTTCGATTGTAGGAGTGGCCATCGGGGCCATGGCACTCATTATCGTGTTATCGGTATTCAATGGCTTCGACAAGCTTGTCATGTCGCTGTTTAGCTCATTCAATCCGAATATTCAGATCACCGCCAGCCACGGGAAAACCTTCAACCTGAACAGCCTTCCCCTGGACCAGATCAGAAAAATACCCGGTATCATTCATATTACAGAGGTGATTGAAGAGGATGCCCTGATGAAATACAAGGATAACCAGTGTATCGTTACCATCAAAGGGGTGAGTGAAGGCTACAAAACCGCGAGCGGCCTGGATACCATGATCGTTGAAGGAAATTTTTTATTGGAAGATGGAGAAAAGGATTTTACCATTCTGGGTTACGGCGTTGCAGGTACATTGGGGGTAAACCTGCAGGATTACCTGAACCCGGTCTCCGTGTTTGTCCCCCGCCGGGGTGCCTCCTTTACAGGTGGGTTTGAAAATGCATTCAATTCGGAGGTGATTTTTCCCTCTGGTTTTTTTCAGATCCAGTATGAAATTGATGTCAAGTATGCCATCATGCCCTTGCGGTTTGTAAAAAAGATACTTGAATATGAAAACGAGCGCACCTCTCTTGAAATTGATCTGGCAAAGGAGGCTGATCAGGAGAAGATTCAAAAACGGATTGAAATACTTGCAGGGAAGAATTTTATTGTAAAAAACAGGTATCAGCAGCAGGAGATCCTCTATAAAATTATGGTTTCCGAGAAAAACTATATCTTCATGATCCTCACACTCATCCTCATTATCGCCACCTTTAACGTGATTGGAACGCTTTCGATGCTTATCCTGGATAAGAAAAAAGATATTGCCGTATTGCGCAGTATGGGGGCAGGCCAACAACTGATCCGCAGGATATTCATGTATGAAGGAGCGCTGATAACTTTGATCGGCGCATTGTCAGGGCTTATACTGGGAGCCATTGTTTGCTGGATTCAGATCAGGTTCGGATTGGTGAGGCTCGGCGCAGCTGACAGCACCTTCATTGTAAACGCTTACCCTGTGCAATTGCAGGTAGCCGATTTTGTCCTGGTTTTTTTTACGGTAATGACCATTGGCCTGTTGGCTGCCTGGTACCCCGTGTATAACATAAAAAAAATCCATCTCGGTCAAATTAAACTGGATTAACTGCTTTTTGTCAAGTTATTATCGCTACTTTTGATAGGTTCGAAACACAACTCAATTTTTCCTTTTAACCCTGGCCCCTATGCGTAAAATTTTCCTGTTTTTCCTGCTTTTAACCTTGTCTTTTGCCACCTTCAGCGAGAACTGGATTGAGATCGGTTCTCCCACGGCCGCACCCGCCAAAATTGTCCTGGTCTCCTCGACACTTGATCGCACTGTTGTTCATTTCTCCCTTGAGGGATTTACCATGCGTGAAGTACAAACACCAAGAGGGGCTGCCTTTTCAATTCATGTGGAAAATTCGACTCCCGTTCTTGAAGCGGGGGCGCCCGATTTGCCAAAGGTGACCGCATCACTCGTTATTCCGGACCAGGCAGGGATGAATATCCGCGTGATCTCATCCAGTTTCATTGATTATCATGATATCATGGTTGCCCCCTCCAAAGGCGTGATCATGAGAGACACAGATCCCTCCACCATCCCTTATCATTTCGGTGAAGCATATGGTCAGGATACATACTACCCGGGAGCCCTTTCAGATTCCCGTGAACCCTATATCATCCGTGAGGTACGCGGGCAAACCATCATTGCCTACCCCTTTCAGTATAACCCTGTTGCGAAAACGCTTCGCGTTTACTATGACATGACCATCGAGCTGTATACATCAGGTGAAACCGGCATCAACCCATTAACGTCATCGATCAGCAATAAAAAAATCCATCCCGATTTTCTTTCTGTTTACCAGCACCAGTTCATGAACCTTGAGGCCACGGACTATACCCCGCTGGGTGAATACGGAAACCTGCTGGTCATATGCTATGGCCCGTTTATGAACGCCATGCAACCCTTTGTAGACTGGAAGAGGGCTGAAGGATATCCGACTGAAATTATCAATAAGGATTCTGTTGGAACAACTGCCGCTCAAATCAAGGCCTTTATTGCAAATTACTACAACACCAAAGGGCTCACCCATGTTTTGCTGGTAGGCGATGCACCGCAGATTCCCACCAATACAGGAGGTGGATTGGGCGGCCCATCCGACAACGCCTATGGATATGTTGTCGGGAACGACCACTATGCTGATGTTTTTATCGGACGGTTCTCAGCCGAGAATGAAGCGCAGGTGCAGGTTCAGGTCCAACGCACACTCGAATATGAACAAACTCCCCAATTCCTCACCGACGATTGGTTTACGACCGTGATTGGCATTGGTTCAGATCAGGGCCCGGGTGATGACAATGAATATGATTACAAACACATCAGGAACCAGCAGACCCAATTACTTGACTACAACTACACCTGGAATCCTGAATTATTTGACGGGACACAGGGCGGAAATGATGCTCCGGGGAATCCAACCCCAACGATGGTCAAAACGGAGGTGAACAACGGCGCCAGTCTGATCCTTTACACAGGACATGGCAGCAAAACCTCCTGGGGGACTTCGGGATTCAGCAATACCAATGTAAGTCAGCTGACCAATGCAGGGAAGCTCCCCTTCATCTGGTCGGTAGCCTGCGTGAATGGTGAATTTATGAGCGGTGGTCCCTGTTTCGCAGAGGCCTGGATGAGGGCTTCACAGGGTGGACAACCTACCGGGGCCATTGCTTTTCTGGGTGCAACCATCAACCAGAGCTGGGATCCTCCCATGGAGGGACAGGATCAGATGACCAACATCCTCACTGAATCAGATTCCAATGATATCAAACGAACTTTTGCCGGCTTATCAATGAACGGATGCATGAAGATGATCGATGCCTATGGCAGCGATGGTGCAGACATGGCCGACACCTGGACCATTTTCGGAGATCCGACAGTCATGGTCAGAACTGCGGTACCCCAGGCCATTACAGCACAGTATGATACCCTTCTTTTTATCAGTGATTCAACGCTTACAGTCTTTTGCAGCGTCAGGGGCGCCAGGGTAACTGCAACCCTTGCCAATACGATCCTGGCAACTGGTGTGGTTGTAAACGACACGGTTACCCTTACTTTTCCTCCCCTGAGCCTTGCCTATGACACCATTCATCTGGCCATTACAGGATATAACAGGCTCCCTTACATGGCCGACCTTTTGGTTCATGCCATCCCTGATGCCATTGCTGCCGGTTTTATCGGTCTCCCATCGCTGGTTGCCATCAATGATTCCGTTGCGTTTGCAGATACATCCATGGGTAATATCATCTCCTGGCATTGGAGCTTCCCGGGTGGGAATCCTTCGTATTCACTTGAGCGGAATCCGGTTGTTGCCTATGATTCGGCTGGCACCTTTGATGTTGAACTGATCGTGGAAGACGGATTTTCGTCAGACACCGTTCTGAGCACCGGATATATTGTGGTGAGTTTTCCTGTTCTCACCGGCGAAATGACCGCTCCATTCACCTGCACCATCCATCCCAACCCCAGCAATGGAAAAATTACCCTGAGTGTGAGTTCATCCCATACAGATCAATTGGAACTTTCGGTGTTTGATATGATCGGGAACAGGGTATATTCCGAGAATAACGTTGCTGTTGCAAGTCAACTCCGCAAAACCATCAACCTTTCTGCACTGCCTGAAGGGGTCTATTTTTTGAAAATCTCAGGAAAACAGATGATGACCACACGCAAACTGATCATCAAACGATAGAGTTCCCCGGTTTTTTTAATTACCAAATCAGGGTCAGAGTTCCTTCGATTTAGCAACGTGCAGCACTTCATCTGTTTCGGAATCCGAGATGAAGGCAATCACGCTGCAATGCGCGGGCACCCATGATTTATCGGTAAAATCAAAGGAATACGATTTGGTTATCAGCGCAGTGGATGCGGGGTTGGTCGCAATTTCTTCTCCAAAACTCCCGTTGAGCGATCCCCTCAGCACATGCATGAACCTGAAATTCTTTATAATCGGCATCGAATCCCCGGGAACATTATTCAATTGTCCCCCGTAAATGCTGTCTTCAAGGATACAAACCGTAAGATTCACCTTGCCCGTGTAACTGAGCAGAAATTTCACATCCACCTTTGTGTTCAGAAGTTTAGTCTGGCTGTTATAGGTATTATTTACCGTCATGACAGCCATTTTTGGCAATTCAACCGCAGTCTGAATAGCCTGGTTCCAGTCAGTGGTGCCGAAAGAGGGTTTGCCGTTAAATGGCCGCCGGTTAACCATCCCTTTGGGATACCCGTCAATGTTAAAGCCGCTGTAGTCGTTCCAGTCGTTGCCGGCAGGAGACCTGTAATCAGCCGAAAGATAGGGAACATGATGGATCGGATCAGGCTTGGCAAATGAACCGGCATGAACCGCAATCACAAATACCTGCCCATCATTCAGCGCCTGGATTGTGTTTGCGATTTTCGCGGCGGGGGCGCAATTTACACAAAGATGGCCTGTGTAATCTTCGAGCAGGACCGCTCGGTTGTTGGTATCAACACTCACTGATTTGACGGTATAGTAGGGATCACTGATCTTTGAGCAAGACTGGAACAAAATAGCCCCAAAAAGCAGAAAGATGGTTATGTGGGAAATCGTTTTCATATCATTGAAAAATTATTTGTTCGAATAGTCATTTTTTCCGGTAATCATGTCAGAAACTGCTGGTTACAGTCAGCGTGAGGCCATTTGTTGCAGGAACATACCGGCAAACGCCTCCCACGCAGATGATCCCTTCACGCTGCCGGCCATACGAGAGCGCCACCCGGGTTGAATGATTTGTGTAACCGGCGCTCAGGGTATAATAATTCAGCCGTTGGGTTTCATCGCTGTTCCCATAATTGTATTGGTCCATAACCGATATGAACCATGCCGGGGAGATGGTCAGTTCGACCAGGCCTGCTACCCAATTCCCTTTATCCTGTTTAGTCCACAAGCCCTGCACTTCCCATCGCAGGGTATGCTTTTTCGTAATATTCCAGGCTATATCAACAATTCCGATTTGGGAATAGATTGTTCCATAATCTCCCGGAGCATGCGATTCAACGACATCCTTGTTATAGGTCTGATAGAGGTAGGTGAAAATTCCCTTCCATTTTTTCCCGAATTTTTTGGTCACCTCCACATTGGCATCCTGATAATAGACATCGCTGCCAAATCCATAAAAGGTTGAGGTATACCCGAGGGTTCCGAGTTGCCCGACGAGGGTGGTGTCGTTGACAGCGGTTTTGTTGAGTCCATTGACCTGTGAAAAGTTTGCTGCAATGGACAAACCTGTTTTACCTCCCAGTTTTGAATTCTTGGGAAAATGCAGTGTCACTGTACCGGAAATGCCCACCTCTCCGTTCGGCTGGGTTGAATAGGGATACATGCTTGCAAGAGCATAGGAATGTTCCTTGGTAATCGATGGCAGATAGTTGATGTTTACCATGTTGTTGGTCACTGAACGGTCGGATTTGTAACCCATATTGTCGATCCATTTTGACATCAGGGAGATGCCAAGGCCAGGTTTTGAAAATGACAGGTTGGTAAAGAGGCCATTGCCGTTCTTATAGATATAATTATTCAAGGCAGAGGGGTCATTGATTTTATGGGCGTATTCGGTAAACCAGTTGAAATCGCCAATATTTAAATTGAACCGGCCACCATAACTGGCCACATTTTCCGGCAATTTCAGGGCCAGGATCTTCCCATCCGACGGAATATCCTTGGTTGTCCCTTGCTGATAATCACTTACGAATGATCCTCCCAATGTCAGCTTGACTTTGGCATCATTCAGGCTGGTAAAAATATCATTCAGATAGAACTCGGCATCACCTCCTTTCACAATACCCCGGTTATAATCTTTGTAGGGTTCCCAATAATAACGCTGAACACCATACACCCCCTTGAAGGTGATTCCCTTGGTTGGCATAACCTTTACCCGGAGACCGCGCAGGGAATTATCAAATCCCAGGGTCCATTCCTGATAGGTTCTGAGCATCATTCCATACCCGAATTGTTCATAGAAATTTCCTGCAGTGATGTCAATGAAATCGTTTTTGTAGTTGACATACCAATAGGGGACCCCGACCCCGTTGTACTGGGCATCGTAACCGATAAGCGGAGGCAGATAGGCCTCAAAACGCATTCCGGCAGTGAAATTACCCAGTGAATAGTTCACCTCGGTAAATGCATTCATCCGGATCAGTTTTCCAGCCAGCGTTGAATCGGTGATCCCTGTTTTGGGATCGGTCAGATAATAGGATGCATCGGCCTGCATGCTGCCGTGCACCTCACTTCCTTTGAGTATATCCTGCGATCTGACAACCACAGGAACAAGGAACAACAAACTGATTGCTCCCAGAAAACAGCAGATTCGTCTATTCAAGGTATTTGATGTGTTAAGTGACAGAACTTACAAATTTCCAACTATTTAATCTCTTCGCCCCGGTTCAGTTTGCGAACCATCTCAATCAGGTTCAGTTCATCGCCTTCGGCAAATGAGGTATGCTGATACACCACCTCGCCCTTTCCGTTCAGCAGAAAGGTGTGTGGAATCGGGCCGACATTCATGGCACGTTTAAAGTCGCTGTTGGGATCAAGCAATACATTGAAACCCCAACCCTTTCCGTTGATCATGGGCCCAACCAGGGTCATGGAACGTGAATCATCCACCGAAATGGCGTAAAGTTTCACCCCCGTTTCAGCGACCCATTCATCGTACACATCAGAAATCGTGGTCAATTCGCGCACGCAGGGTTTGCACCAGGTGGCCCAGAAGCTGATGATCATGGGTTTTCCGTTATTTTGGATACTGTCGGAGGTGAAGGGCAATCCCTTTACTGTTTTCAGTTTAACGGAAGGGAGCTTTTTATAGGTAAATATGCTCTCCTGGGCAAATGTGCAGGAGGAGATCAACGCAAAAAAAAGTAAGATTCGAGCAGTTTTCATCAGGTTGATTATTATGATTTACAAAATTAAAAATATTATGGAATATAGACTTCTAAAACTTTAATGTTAGGGTCGGGAAACAGCGATACCTCGTCGATCGTGGCCGGGAGAAGCACCACCTCTCCTATTGTCAGGGATACGCGCTCTTCGCCCGTTATAATTTCAGCCTTTCCTTCAACGCAGATATAAAGCACAAAAGAATCGAGTGCGCTATAGTCCTTGTGGGTTTCACGGTCGAGTTCGAGCAGGTTGGTGGTAAAGAAGGGGCAATCGACCAGGGTGGCAGGCTTGTTGACCACGCTCCTGTATTTCGTCCGGAATGAATCGACTGGTCTGAAATCGATGGCTTCCAGGGCAAGTTCTGTATGAAGGTCCCTTGATTTACCCTGGCTGTCGACCCGATCCCAGTCATAAATCCGGTAGGTGGTATCGGATGTTTGCTGGATTTCAGCCAGAAGGATTCCGGGACCGAGGGCATGCACCCTGCCTGATGGAATAAAAAAAGCATCACCCCTGTGCACCTTTTCAACATTGAGAATCTCTTTCAATCGTTTTTGATTCAGAAATTCCAAATAGGTGGCCGCATTCATTGTCCGGTTAAACCCTGAGATTAGCTCTGCGCCAGGCTCGGCGTCAAGAATATACCACATTTCTGTTTTTCCCTTCCCGATTTTTCTACGGGCAGCAAGGGCATCGTCGGGATGCACCTGAATGGAAAGATAATCGTTTGCATCGATGAATTTAATCAGAATGGGAAACTCATTTTCGTAGATTGAATAAACCTTTTCCCCAACCAGTTCATCCATGTATATTTCCAAAATCTCATTGAGCTCGTTTCCTTCGAGGAATCCATTGGATACAATCGTCTGGCAATCAGGAACGCCCGATAAGGCCCATACCTCGCCGCAATTGGGAAGTGGCGAAAAGTCAAGACCTAGTTTGGTATTGATCTTCTGGCCACCCCAGATTTTATCTTTGAATACCGGCTTAAATTTTAATGGATATAACATGGGAGAAGAATGACGAATGACGAATGACGAATGACAAATGACGAATGACGAATAACGAATGACGAATGACGAGTGACGAATGACGAGTAACAATTTGTTCCCGGAGTTCCATGGATTCTCATTAACTTTGAATCCCGATTCAGGTACAAAAATAAGGAATTTAATGATTAAAACCCTTTGTGTTTTCTGTGGCTCCAGTATGGGAAAACGCACGGCATATGCCGAAAGTGCCATTAAACTAGCTGAATTTCTGATTCACCGCCATGTTACCCTTGTTTATGGCGGCGCCAATGTCGGGCTGATGATGGTACTGGCCGACACCATGCTCGCAGCGGGAGGAAAGGTTATCGGGGTCATGCCCAAATCGCTCGTGGAGCGTGAAGTGGCTCATACCTCCCTTACTGAAATGCATATTGTCGATGGCATGCAGGAGCGCAAGGCGCTGATGGCCGATCTTTCAGATGCATTTATCGCCCTTCCCGGAGCTTTCGGAACGCTGGACGAGCTCTTTGAAGTCCTCACATGGAATCAGCTTGGAATCATCAACAAGCCCATCGGACTGTTGAACATCGACGGATTCTTCAACCCTTTGCTCAGCATGCTGGATCATGCAGTTGAGGAAAAATTTCTGCGACCCGAACACCGCAACATGCTGTTGACCGATGACGACTTTGAGCGACTTTTCCTTAAACTTGAAGCCTATAAGCCTGTAACAGCTGAAAAATGGATTGAAAGACTGAAGGCAGGGAGCATATAACTGAATCATGAATGTCGTATGGCAGATAATGGATTTTTAATTCAATCTTGAATGATCATCATCGGAATCACCGGAACCCTGGGGGCTGGAAAAGGAACGGTAGTTGAATACCTGGAAAAGGAAAAAGGCTTCGATCATTATTCAGTCAGGGCTTTTCTCCTGAAGGATATCCGGCGCCGCGGCATGGCGGAGAACCGCGACAGCATGGTGGTCGTTGCAAATGAATTGCGCCGGATCAACGGGCCATCCTATGTTACAGATCAATTGTACAACGAGGCTGTTGCCATCGGGAAGAATTGCATCATTGAAAGTATCAGAACCCCTGGAGAGATTGATTCATTGCGGAAAAAGGGACAATTTTACCTATTTGCCGTGGATGCCGATCCGGGTGTGAGATATAAACGTATTACTGCGCGGTCATCAGAAACAGACAACATCTCCTTTGAAACCTTCACCGAAAATGAAACCCGTGAAATGAGTGCCACTGATCCAAACAAACAGAACCTGAAGGGTTGTATTCAGCAAGCCGATTTTGTCTTCAACAACGATGGATCCAAAGAGGATCTTTTTCGTGAAGTCGAGAAGATTCTTACCCAAATTATATGACCATGGAAAAAGAACCCGATATCCGCCCATCCTGGGATGAATATTTTATGGAAATTGCGCATACCGTTTCAACGCGCGCCACCTGCGATCGTGGCCGGAGTGGCTGCGTAATTGCCCGCGACAAACAAATACTCGTAACCGGCTATGTCGGTTCTCCCCGGGGACTGCCGCATTGTGATGAGGTGGGACATCTCATGAAAAAGGTATTGCATGAAGATGACCGTACAACGCAGCATTGCATGCGGACGGTACATGCCGAACAAAATGCCATTTGTCAGGCAGCCCGACTGGGAATATCCCTGGAAAAAGCGACCCTCTATTGTCGGATGACCCCATGCCGTACCTGTGCCATGCTGATCATTAACTGCGGTATTTTGCGTGTGGTTTGTGAACGAAAATATCACGATTCCAGGGAATCGGAAGATATGTTCATGGTTGCCGGCGTATCGCTTGAATATGTTCACAACGAGATTCAGCAATACGAGAAGCAATAATCCACGCGTTAGTTTTTTTCTACCCTGAAATATTTACAACCAATCAGTACGGCCCACACAATCATGGCTCCTGCGGGAATGGAGCATCTCACATAATAGGTTGTGGCGTCGACAGCCCATGTAGGAATGATAAACCAGGGATCAAAGATATATCGGATGAAATATCCAAAATCGGCCGTAAAGTATATCACCGGAAAATGAAGAAAAGCGGCAAGAAGGATGTAAAAGATTCTGAACCGCAGCCGCACATACATTAACCCGATAATGGACGAAAGCATGATCAGGTAAGCCAGGCCCTGTGAGATACGGAACAGTTTTATTAACCCCAGGTTCTGAAGCCTGTTCATTCCATCATCCATCGGATTCATCAGGATAAAAGACAATTCCCTGGTTCCCGATTCCCCTGGCAATTTCATCTTCTCCCATTGACTCTCCCTGGAAATTCTTGGCAACCAGTCCACATTGTTCTCATCCATCAGCCGGATCAGATGTTGATCAATGAATGATTGCAATGTCATATTCTCCTTCATGCCTGCGGAGAACCAAACACGAAACTGTTGGTGGGGAGCGATGAGACAACTGCTATCCTGGCTGAGCTTCACAGAGGAGTAATGCAAGACAAGTGTGTGACTGGTATTGTTTATCAGGTAGAATTCGGTTATGTCTGGCTTATCCTCACTATTGCGACATGAAGAGGCCCCCGCGATCAACAAGATGGCAAGAAACAGAAGTTGGAAATGCCGGCTGAAAACCATTGTCATAATCGTCAATATATTGCTACTTCATGCTGACCGTTTGATGTGACGTAACCCCTGAACATGGCATTGGTGTTAAATGGCATGCAGAGGTTTCCGTCCCTGTCAACCGCAATCAGCCCACCATTCGCTTGCTGTGTCACCAGCTTATCCATAATGATCGCCTTCCCTGCCTCTTCAAGCGATATTCCGCGGTATTTCATCATGGCAGCAAGGTCATAGGCCACAACATTGCGGATAAAATACTCACCATGCCCTGTTGCAGATACAGCGCAGGTTTGATTGCTGGCATACGTTCCTGCTCCAATGATGGGCGAATCTCCGACGCGCCCGACCATTTTTCCGGTCATCCCTCCTGTGGATGTTGCGGCAGCCAGGTTTCCCTGCTGATCCAAAGCAACAGCCCCAACTGTTCCATGCTTATCGTTGTCTGAATCAGGTTTTGTTGGTAGTTCCGGCGTTTTATCAGGAGCAGGCCGGGTAGTGGATTTCCATTTTTCCCATGATTTCAGCCTTACGGGAGTTATAAAATAGGCGGGTTCAACCAGTTCTAATCCATTGGCTTTTGCAAATTTTTCTGCTCCCGTCCCAATCAGCAACACATGATTTGATCGCTCCATAACGCAACGGGCCGCCGTAATGGGATTTTTAATGCAGGTAACGCCGGCAACAGCGCCTGCCATGCCGGTCTTTCCATCCATAATGGCTGCATCAAGCGCTGCCCTCCCCTCTTCATCCAGAACAGCTCCCACGCCTGCATTGAATAGGGGGCAATCTTCCATAAACCTGACAACAGCCTCTACAGCATCCAGACTGCCTCCTCCCTTTGAAAGAATACCAGATCCAACCTGAAGCGCCTCATCCAGTTTGTTTAAATATTCCTTCTCGGCTTCAGCTGTCATGGTCCCTTTCACAGGACCGCCTGCGCCTCCATGGATCACAAGGGTCCATTTTTCCGAATTGACTTTGGCGGGCTGCATCGCAATCACCTCTGCCTGTGCAAAAAGTGAAAATTCCGGCCATAAACACAGTACCAGAAATACCAGGATGGCTGTAAGATTTTTTACTTGAGTGAATTGATGTTTCATCCTTTTCACAAATAAAATTACAATATATGCTTCAGTATGGCAGTAAAATTAATGAATCCGGAGATTTGCAAAATAGTCAGCACGACCGATAACAGAATCACGGCGCGAATGAATCCACCCCCTTTTTTCACAGCCAGGTATGATGCGATCAATGCACCGATCATGCTTCCTGCCGAAAGAATAACGCCATATAAATAGTTCACCTTCCCATCGATGATGAAAACAAGCAATGCAAAAATTGCATAAAAGAAGACAATCAGGTTTTTCACTGCATTGGCCTTTACGAGATCATACCCGACACCCAGTACCAGCGCCATCAAAAGGAAATAACCAACGCCAACCTGGATGAATCCGCCATAAAAACCAACAATAAAAAAGATGATCAGCTGCCACCATTTAATTGGGCCTGACAATAGTCCCGGATTTTCTTTAAGCCATTTATCAGGTTTGTAAAACAGAAAGAATAACATGATGACCATGGCGCTCGCCATTGCAAATTCAATCACGCGGGTGTTTACATCTACCGCCAGGAAGGCGCCAAGAATTGCTCCGATGGTGGCGGGAATGGCAAGCCATACCGGGCGAAAATCGGTAAACATCTTCTGGCGGGTAAAGCTGCCGACGGATGAAAGGGTCTGAAAAAAAATACTGATCCTGTTCGTTCCATTGGCAATATTTGCAGGCAGACCAAGGATCAGCAGCAGGGACAGGCTGATCACCGACCCTCCTCCCGACAGGGTATTGATAAACCCTACGATAACCCCTGCAACGATGATAACAATAATTTCAGTGACAGACATGGAGGCAATTTACGATTTAAGATTTACGAATTACGATTTTTTCGTCACGCGTCACGGGTCACGCTTTTATTGTCACGATTTTCCAGTTTACTGTGTCTTCTGCCGTAGCTAAAATAGATAATAAGTCCGATCGCCAGCCACACTAAAAATCTGAGCCAGTTGGTTACCCCAAGCTGGGCCATCAGATAAAAATTGGTTAGCAAACCCAGAACCGGTATCAGTGAAAGTTGGTTTCGGATCCCATACCAGGTCAGGAGAATTGCGGTAAGAATAAAGATCAGCATGGGAAATTCAGTAAGGAGCAGGTGATAAAAAAAAGAACCGTGACGCGTGACGCGTGACGCGTGACCACTGATTATGGATGTGTCAGAAAGTTTGACCGATCCGCTTAAAAAATCAGCAATAAAGGTGTTGATTTCTGTTTGGTTCCAGTAATACAAAAGAACAAATATCCCGATCCAGATGATTGGCAGAAAATAGCGGCTGTTGAGGTAAGGCACCTGGAATCCTTTATCCTGTTTCGGAATATCGTTTTTTTTCCACCCGCTTTGCAACACCAAAACCCCAGCCGAAACAAGAATGAAAGCAAACAGGGTTCCGATGCTGGTCAGGTCGGTCACCTCCGTGAGGTTCATAAACAGAGATGGAATTGCGACCAATATCCCTGCAATGATGGTTGAAAAATAGGGGGTTTTGAACCGGGGATGAATCTTCGAAAACGATCTCGGCAGCAATCCATCGCGACTCATGCTCATCCAGATACGGGGCTGACCAACCTGGAATACCAGCAGTACACTGGCCATGGCTATGACCGCACTGATGCCGATTACGCCGGAAAGCTTGGTCAGATGAAGCTTTTGAAATGCATATGCCAATGGATCACCCACCCCCAGTTCGGTGTAGTGCAACATGCCTGTAAGCACCAGGCTGATCATGATATAAAGCACGGTGGTGATCACAAGCGCCAGGATGATGGCCCTCGGCAAATCCCTCCGCGGATTTTTGCACTCTTCGGCTGTAGTAGATATCGCATCAAAACCTATGTAGGCGAAAAATACGCCGGATACCCCTTTCAGCACACCCGACACGCCATTGGGAGCAAAAGGGCTCCAGTTCTCCGGGTCAACATAAAAAGATCCGACGCCAATGATAAGAAATAAAATTCCGATTTTCAACAGCACCATGGTGTTGCTTGCTATTTTGGTTTCATATATACCGATGTAAACCAGCACCGTAATCAATACAACTATTGAAAAAGCAGGAACGTCGGCAATAAGGCGAAGTCCGCCGATGACCGGAGCCGAAAGCCAGGCCCTGTAGGCGATCTGAAGCTGATCAGGAAGGTCAGACAAAGGGATACCGCGCATCAATTCAACGATTGCCTGGTGATATCCCCGGGCGGCTGAGAGATAATCGATGCCCATGTATTCAGGCACATGCAAACCAATACCCCCCAGAAAACCGGTGAAATAATCGGACCAGGAAATCGCGACTGCGATATTTCCAATGGCATACTCCATGATCAGGTCCCAGCCGATAATCCACGCGATGAGTTCTCCGAAACTGGCATAAGCGTATGTATAGGCGCTACCGCTGATGGGAATGATGGAGGCAAACTGAGCATAGCACAAGGCAGAAAATCCGCAAGCCATGGCGGTAAAAAGAAAAAGCAGCGATACAGCAGGGCCTCCGCTTGCAGCTGCGTTGCCGATGGTGCTGAAGATCCCGGCACCGATCACCGCGGCGATGCCTAAGGCAGTCAAATCAACCACATTCAGGCTTTTCTTTAACTCAGAACGTTCACCTACCCGGGTTTGGGCATCCTTAAGAATATGACTGATGGATTTCTTTCGGAAAAGGTGGTGATTTGACACTTATTTTTTTTTGATAAAGTTAGAATATTTTATAATTGGGCCACAGTTTTGCATTAGAGCGGAATGAAAGGCATCGGGACGGGCGACATTGAAACAGCTGACCGTGGTTATTATTTGTATTTTTGTGGAAAATATACTCATGAAGATAGCGGTATTTGGCGCAAGTGGAAAGACAGGCATCCTGATCGTATATCAGGCGCTGAACCAGGGCCATGAGGTTACTGCATTTGCCCGGCAACCGTCGCGTGTAACCATTCAACATCAGAACCTCCGGGTCATCCAGGGTGACATTCTGGAAACTGAAAAAGTCAAGATGGCTGTTTTGGGTCAGGATGCGGTGCTTTGCACCCTTGGGATAGATAAGAATAAACCCAGCACCCTCCTTTCCGACGGCACAAAAAACATCCTTGATGCCATGGGATCATGTGGCGTCAGCAGATTTATCTGCATGTCCTCTGCAGGAATCCTTGGAAATGATGGCGGTTTCTGGTTCGGCAAAGTGATCATGCCCCTGTTTCTCCGCCATGTGTTTGCGGATAAACGCCGCCAGGCCAAGATAATCCAGGAAAGCATGTCAAACTGGGTCATCGTACGTCCGACCGGACTTACTGATGCCCCCAAGACCAATACGTACAAGATTAATTTGGATATTCCGACCTCAAAAAGTATTCCCCGGGCCGATGTGGCTGATTTTATGCTGAAACTGCTGAATAGTACGAAGTATGACGGGAAAATGCCAGCGCTCTCCAGCTATTGAATCATGCGTGACAATGTCTGTACGATGCCCTGGGTGTCGAAGCCGCATTCGTGATGCAGTTCTGCCACAGATCCCTGTTCAATAAAATGATCTGGAACACCAAGGCGAACGATCTGCGCGGTATATCCATGATCGGCCATGAATTCCAGTATGGCTGAACCCATCCCTCCCATCACTGAACCATCTTCAACGGTTACGATTATTTTAAACCGTCTGAAAATTTCATGCATCCCATCCTCATCCAGCGGCTTTAAAAACCGGAGATCAAAATGGGCCACCGAATGACCTGATTTTTCAAGCGCGGCGCACGCTTCAACTGCATAATTTCCCACATGACCGAGGGTGATAATCACTGCATCCCGGCCATCTCTGATCATACGTCCTTTGCCGACCTCTAGTTGCAAAAGGGGTGTTTTCCATTTGGGCATCACGCCCCTACCCTTGGGATAACGGATGGCAAAAGGACCCATTCCTTCCAATTGAGCGGTGTACATCATATTCCTGAGCTCCTCTTCGTTCATCGGTGAAGCCACTACCATATTGGGAATGCACCGAAGATAGGCCAGATCATAGGCGCCGTGGTGGGTTGCCCCATCCTCCCCTACCAACCCGCCACGGTCAAGGCAAAACACGACATGGAGTTTCTGAAGGGCTACGTCATGAATAATCTGATCGTAGCCACGCTGCATGAACGTCGAATAAATATTACAGAAAGGGACATATCCGGAAGCGGCCATTCCTGCGCTGAAGGTCACCGCATGCTGCTCTGCAATGCCGACATCGAATGTGCGGTCGGGCATTTTTGTCATCATCAGGTTGAGGGAGCATCCTGTTGACATGGCCGGGGTAACCCCGACAATCTTCGGATTCGCCTCTGCCAGTTCAATGATGGTCCTACCAAAAACTGTCTGGTATTTCGGGGCCATTCCATGGCAGTTATCAGCCCTGATCGTACCGGTATTCTTGTCAAATACGCCCGGAGCATGATACACCGTCTGGTCCTTCTCGGCCTTCTCAAATCCCTTTCCTTTGATGGTGTGAATATGCAGCAGTTTGGGGCCTTTGATGTCGTTCATGTCTTTGAGTAATTTCACAAGACGGATCACATCGTTCCCATCCACCGGGCCAAAATAACGGAAATTAAATGCTTCAAACAGATTGCCACTATTCAGCAGGGTCGTTTTCAGTGCATTTCCCAACTGTTTGACGATGGCACGGGAGTTTTTACCATATTTTGTACCACCTCCCAGTAAAAGCCAAATTTTGTCGCGAAATTTATTGTAGGTTCTTGAAGTGACAATATCAGCAAGATAATCCTTGATGGCTCCCACATTTTTATCAATGGCAATCTGGTTGTCGTTGAGGATCACCATGAGGTTGGCATTAGAAACCCCGGCGTTGTTAAGCGCCTCCATCGCCATACCTCCGGTCATAGCCCCATCGCCGATGATGGCGACATGATGACGGTTTGCCTGTCCGCTGAGTTTGGCCGCCACCGCCATCCCAAGGGCTGCTGAAATTGACGTGGATGAATGGCCTACACCGAATGCGTCATATTCGCTTTCCGACATCTTTGGAAACCCGCTGATCCCCTGGTAGGTTCGTATGGTTTCAAATCGTTCCTTTCTCCCGGTCAGAATCTTGTGGGCGTAGGCCTGATGCCCCACATCCCAGATTATTTTATCAAACGGGGCATCATACACGTAATGCAATGCAACTGCCAGCTCTACAGTGCCAAGGCTGGCTCCGAGGTGGCCGGGATTTTCCGACATCACCTCAATGATGAACTTCCTGACCTCCTCACACAACTGCGGAAGCTCTTCCAGCTTGAGTTTTTTCAGATCTGACGGAAAGTTGACTTGAGATAAAAGTGGTCCGGAAAACGGAGGCATGTTCGTTGTTTAATTGGTCGGCAAAGGTATAAAAAAAGGTGATGCGTGACGCGTGACGAAAGCGTGACGCGTGACGCGTGACAGGACGCGCTACAATAATCCCAAATCCAGCAATGCTGATTCTGAAAGCATCTCTTTATCCCAGGGAGGTTCGAAGGTTAGCTCAACCTTCACGCTACCAACGCCCTCAACCAGTTTAACTGCATCCTGCACCTCGCCGGGCATGTCTTCTGCAACCGGGCAGTTTGGGGTAGTCAGGGTCATCAGAATTGAAACATCGTTGGTCTGTTCATTGATCTGAAGATTATATATCAGCCCGAGATCATAGATGTTGACCGGAATCTCCGGGTCAAAAACTGATCGCAGAGCAGCAATAACCTTCGCTTCAAAAGGGGATTGTATCGGTGAATTCCTGTTCTCCATTTTAATAAATTTTTGCAAAGATAATGAAACCGTGAAATTCCGCCAGGGTTCGATATTTCAGCGATCGTTTGTCAGAAACCCGCGTTCATCCATGAAATGCCACGTATACTAAGTCATCATGCCATCCAAGATTGGAAAGTTTAAATTTGGTTATGTTTAAATACCGGGCATCTGTCATCCTCATCCTCCTGATTTTTGCCATAACGGGTCAGGCCCAGCATTTTTATTCCCGGAATTTCACGATTAACGACGGATTGCCCAGCAACATCATCCACTCCGTCATAAAGGATTCAAGGGGAATCATGTGGATTGGCACAGGGGGCGGGTTATGCCGCTTTGATGGTACCAACTTTCAGGTGTACAATACCAACCATGGACTGGTGGGCGACAATGTATATTCGATTGCCGAAGATAAAAACGGCGATCTCTGGATCGGGTGCATGGCCGCCGGAATATCGAGGTTCGATGGCCGGACATTTTACAATTACACCACAAAAAACGGACTGGTAAGCAACAATGTCAGGGTCGTTTGGTACTCTGAAAAGTTTGATATCCTCATGATCGGCACCAACGATGGCTGCAGCGCGATGGATCAGGGAAAATTTCTCTCCTTTACAACAAAAGAATGGAACCCGGAGTCTGTAAAGATTTTCGTGACCGGGTTTCTCGACGGACCTCATTCGGTCAATGTTTACGCCTATTCCACTCCGACCCGTGTTCTTTATGATCCGGTGAAAAAGCGGTACACGCACACGGGGGATAAAAACTGGAGCAATGCCACCTCTGTTTCACCAGTCATCCTTGCCTCGGGAGATACTGTTGCCGGCGCAGGAAGAAACGGCGTGGTAATTTACAATAAACAGGGGATCTCCCCCTTTTTGGGTGCAGGCCAGGTATTCGGGCTTTCGGCCGATGCCCGCGGAAATGTTTGGATCGCCGGGTGGGCAGATCCAATAGATCCGAAAACCTATTCCAGCGGGCTCTTCAGATATGACGGCAAAACGGCGGAACCACTCAGTGAAAAAACGGGCATCGCCGACCGCAGTGTATGGACAGTTTATTGCGACACCTGTTATCATCAGGCCTGGGTTGGAACCTTAAACCAGGGGCTGTTCAAAATTCCAGGGCCTTCCTTCACCTGGTACGATACCGGATTTTTTAAATGTAAATCATTGAAGATCAATGATCTTCTGTTCGATCGCACCGGGACCCTCTGGATTGCAACCAATACCAGCCTTATCCGGAAATTTCCTGATAACCATGTTGAAATCATTGATCCTTCCGGTTATCTCAAATCACAGCGAGAAATTAGGTTAAAGAGCGCAGCTGCCATAAGCAAGGTTTATCTCGACCGGAAGGGTTCATTTGAAAAGTACGAGGAGCTGATCAGGAATGGGAGCTGGCGCTACATGAACCCCTACCTGAATATCATGGCTGAGTTTGGAGCCACCCGGATTGAACCTCCGGGTTCGCTTTATAGTCCTGAACAATATGAAAAGTACCTCAAACAGATGCAACAGTTATCTTATGAGCTGTTGATCCGCAATACCTGCCTTGGGAAAGACACGAAGGGGAATATTTATGCCAGTACTTTTAGTTTTATAAACAAGTTTACTGCAGATAACGGATACCGGCTTCAGGAAACGTTTTATCCGCAGATAGGAGCAGGCATAATTGCCATTGACCAGACAGATACCCTTTTTATTGGCGACGTTTGGCACAAGGGCGTTTATATTGCCGCTTTGTTTCCTACATTCAGGCCGGCCATGCATCCCTACTACGGATGGGAGGAGGAGAAGGGCCCTCCCAATGTGATCAGCATGGCAAGCCGGGGCAATGAAATCTGGTGCGGAAGCCGAAGTGAAGGGCTGTTCCGGATTGTCGACGGCCAAATTGACGCCTTCAATACGCAGGAACCATCCCTTCCGAAAATCATCACCGAAATATGCTTCGATCATCAGGGGAATGTCATCGCAGGAGGCATCAACGGAGAGATTATCATCGCAAAAACCGAGGGACGGAAACTGACCATCCTGCACCGGATCTCCTCAGCGCAGGGTTTAACAGGCAGCAGCATCCAGTGGATGGTAGTTGACCGCGACAACATGCTTTATGCCGGCACCAACAAGGGTTTGAACCGCATCGACCTGAACAGGCTTTACCATGACCGGATACTGCACATCAACTTTTATGATCAGGATGAAGGCTATTTTGATTATACGGGAAGTACTGCTGAAATTGACAGTTCCGGGAATATTTGGGTAGGAACCACTTCCCATTTATTGATGTTCACCCCCCGGCAGCTTGCCTCTGTGTGCAACCAACAGCTTAACTTTCAAATCTCCGGTTTGGATGTTAACAACACACCGTTTTTATTTCCAAAGGAGGCAGATTCCGATGGTTGGAGCGTCTCTCCTGTGCCTTTATGGAAATTCAGTCACACCGAGAATTCCCTGACATTTTATCTCGAAGGAAAAGACTTTTCAAATCCAGATCACATTTTTTACCGCTACCGGCTTGATGGTTTGAACAATCGTTGGAGTCCTTTCTCCCCCGATCATAAGGCCGTGTTCACCAACCTCGACCCGGGCACATACATACTTAAAGCCGAGTGTTACAACAAATCAGATAATCTGAAAATCATGCAGATTGAGTACCCCTTTACCATCCGAAGTCCCTGGTATTCAACCTGGTGGTTCATCGCTATTTCCATCGTTTTGATTTTCGCATCCGCTTACGGGATTTTCCTGTGGCGAATCAAACGGATTAAAGATCGCGCAGAGGCAAGGAATACCCTGTTGCTTCAGGTATCCCGGATGGAAATGCAGGCACTTCAGGCACAGATGAAGCCCCACTTCATCTTCAACGCCATCAATTCAATGCAGAGTTACATCCTGAACAATAACATCGACAAGGCCTTGCATTACCTCTCAGTATTTTCAAAGCTGATCAGGAAAACTTTGGAAAATGCCTCAAAAGAATTTATCCCAATCGTCGAGGAGCTCGATTACCTTAAATGTTATATTGAAATTGAAAAAATGAGGTTCGAAGGTCTGTTTGAATATGAAATCCATATTGCTCCGGATGTACCATTAGAAACCACCATGATTCCGCCGATGATTGTTCAGCTGTTTATTGAAAATTCAATTAAGCACGGACTGATGAACAAGGCAAGCGGAGGAATGTTGTTTATCGAATTATCACGCGAAAAGAATAGCATGTTAAAAATGGTGGTTCAGGATAACGGCGTGGGTCGTAAACGCAGCCAGAAGTTGGAATCGCATATACATGGTGACCATAAATCACTCGGACTCAAGATTACCGCCGACCGTATTCGTTTACTGAACGAAACGCATCATACGGAGGCCTTCAAAATGATCATCATCGATCTCGATGAGCACGACAGCGAATTTGCGGGGGTGAGGGTCGAATTCTGGTTCCCGGAGATTGAGATGTGAATTTTTAACAATTATTCTTCATTTTGAACACCGCAGCATACAACTTCATCTGCTTGATCATGGAGCTAAGCCCGTTGCTGCGGGTTGGTGAGAGATGCTCCCGAAGACCGATAGTGTCAACAAATGAGAGGTCTGCCTTGATTATTTCATCCGGAGTTTGTCCCGAAAATACCCTGACCAGCAAACCGACAATTCCTTTTGTGATGATGGCATCGCTGTCGGCGGTGAAATACACAATCCCATCACGAATCGAGGCATGCAACCATACTTTGCTCTGGCATCCCGTGATGACGAACTGGTCTGTTTTGTATTGTTCATCGATGAGAGGTAAGGTTTTCCCAAGTTCAATCAGGTAGTTGTACTTATCCATCCAGTCATCAAACATTGAAAACTCACCGATGATCTGGGATTGTATTTCAGAAATGGTCATGGGCCGCAAATTGGTATACAAAGGTACGAAAAATGAGCAGATCAGCGGTCACCCGGGTGTATGTTCATAACTTCTCTAAAATAATTAATACTATGTATTGCATAGTACTAAATAATTTATTATATTTGCCGCATGAATACAGACAATCAAAATGCCCAGATGCGAAAAGGAGTTCTTGAACTCTGTATCCTTTCAATTGTAAAGGAACAAGACGCATATGCTTCCGACATCATCGCCAAGCTGAAGGAAGCCAGACTCATCGTGGTCGAGGGAACCCTCTACCCTTTGCTTACCCGGTTAAAAAACGAAGGCCTCACGACCTACCGTTGGGAAGAGTCAAAATCGGGGCCCCCGAGGAAATATCACCAGATCACTGACATGGGGATACAGACCCTTGCCGATCTGAAGGCCGACTGGAAAGATCTGGTCGGATCAGTTGAAAAGATAATCCAGTGCGTCTAACGGACTGAAAACCTAAAAAAACATGAAAAAGACCTTAACAATAAACCTGGGAGGCATTGTCTTCCACATCGATGAAGATGCCTATCTGTTGCTGAGTCAGTACCTGAACAGGCTGAACAAACATTTCAGCAGGCTGGAGGGATCGCAGGATATCCTGAACGATATTGAATCACGGATCGCGGAATTGTTCAGTGAAAAATGCTCAGGAACAAAGCAGGTGATTACCCTCGTGGATGTGAACGAGGTGATCGCTGTCATGGGGCAACCTGTTGAAATTGACCGGGAAGAGGGCCGGGAAACAAACGCAGATTCATCCGGTAATGACAAGGGTGACAAACGGTTTTTCAGAAATCCGGATGAAAAGATGATCGCAGGAGTCTGTTCCGGTATTGCCGCCTGGCTTCATCTGGATCCGGTCTGGATCCGGTTGATTTTCCTGGTCAGTCTGGCCGCAGGGGGTTTTGGGCTTCTTGTTTATCTCGTTTTGTGGATCGTGATTCCTGAGGCAAAAACCACTTCAGATAAGCTGGAAATGCGGGGTGCGAAAATCAACATTTCCAACATCGAAAAGTCGGTCCGCGAAGAGATCACCGAGCTCCAGGGTAAACTTGGTTCGATGGCCGTTGAATCGATGGCCACCATCAAACGCGCCGGAGCCAGCTCGGGCTCGTTCTTTGAGGTGGCCGGGAAAGGGATTGTTGAAGTGTTAACCTACGTTGGAAGAGGCCTTGTAATTTTGACCGGGCTGGTGCTCGCGCTGCTCGGACTGGGGCTGATCATTGCCCTTGTGGCATTTGCCTTCGGATGGACCGGCGGCTTGTATGCCGACAATGACGTTACGATGCTCACCTTCCCATACTTCACCCGGTTATTGATCGGCTGCAACATACCGGTGGGATACCTGCAGATCATCCTCATGGTGGTTGTAGGAATCCCGCTGTTCATGATGTTTTACAATGGCCTGCGCATGATCTTCCGCTTCGACCGGATCAGGCATCTCGGGCTCACCATGTTCAACATCTGGGTTGTTGGGCTTTTCTTTCTTGCCTGGTCGGGATTTAAGGTGTTTCGCCTCTTTCAGTTCAAGGAAGAAAAAAAGATCGAGATCGCCCTTGAAAAGCCGGCTTCGGATACACTGCAGGTGAAATTTTTCGAGGATGACCCCGGGATAGCCTACCTTGGGTATGAAAAATATGTGATTGCAGACAACTGGAGAGGAATAATCACCGACAATAAAGAATTGTACATGATCCCCCATATCATGTTGGAGGAGAGCAGCGACAGCCTGTTCTCCGTATCACAGGTCACCCTGGCCCGGGGGAAGAACCGCCTCGAGGCCTTGCAGCACTTGGCCGGGATCAGGTTCCAGTCGGCCGCTTCGGGTTCTGCGCTCAGGATAAGTCCCTTTGCCAGGCTACCCAAGGAGGAGTGCTGGCGCGGTGAGGGGGTGAATATCCTGATCCGTATCCCGCAGGGGAAGTTTATCCGGTTTGACAAACGTTTCAGAGATTTAAAGCCGAACTGGTATTATATGGCCGATTCAGAAGGGGAGCTCCTCTTTAAAATGACCGGTTCGGGGATTGAGGAATTTGATCCGGCATCAGACTCCCTGGCCAGCAAGGAAATCCATGCAGCCGACAGTGCGAGGTAATCCATCAGATGCCACGGTGGGCCGGCGTCATGCAAACATCTGTTTGACTTTCAGGATGGCTTCCGCCAGCCGGTCGATCTCTTCGAAGGTATTATAGAAAGAGAAGGATGCCCTCACCGTTCCGGGGATTCCCAGGAATTCAATCAGGGGCTGGGCACAATGGTGTCCGGTGCGAACTGCGATCCCCATTTTATCAATGATCATCCCGGCATCGTACGGATGAATATCTCCGATGAGAAAGGAGATGACGCTGGCTTTTTGAGGTGAGGTTCCAAAGAATTTCATTCCTTCGATTCCGGACAGTTTTTCGGTGGCATATTTCAGCAAGTCATCCTCGCAGGCTGCAATGTTCGACATTCCCAGTGCGGTAAGGTAAGCCACAGCTGCCCGAAGTCCCATCACTCCTTCCACGTTCGGGGTGCCTGCCTCAAACTTGAATGGCAATTCGTTAAAGGTGGTATGATCAAGATACACATCTTTGATCATTTCTCCGCCAAGCTGATAGGGAGGCAACTCCTCAAGGTATTTCTCTTTACCGTACAAAACGCCCGTTCCCATTGGGGCGTACATCTTATGACCTGAAAAACAGTAAAAATCACAATCGAGCTCCTGCATATCGACCGGAATATGTGACACGCCCTGCGCTCCATCCAGCAATACAGGAATGTTATGCAGGTGAGCATATTCAATGATCTCCTTAACCGGATTGATCGTTCCCAAAACATTGGAAACATGCGTTAGGGTGATCAGCCTGGTCTTTTCATTCACCATGTTTTTCAACTCCTGAAGATTCAGCTCTCCCTGATCATCGATGCCCACAATCCGCAATCGGGCTTTCCGTTCAAGGCACATCTGCTGCCAGGGAACAAAATTGGAGTGGTGTTCCATGATGGTGGTAATCACTTCATCCCCATCCGCAATGTAACGTTTACCAAAAGAAGAGGCAACGAGGTTCAGCGATTCAGTGGCGCCTTTGGTGAAGATAATCTCATGGGTGTTCCTTGCATTGATAAACTGGCGGATCTCCTTCCGGGCCTCTTCGTACGCCTCGGTGGCCTTCACGCTGAGGTAATGCACACCGCGATGGATGTTGCAGTTGTCATGCTCATAATATTGACGGATGGCATCAATGACCTGCCTCGGTTTCTGGGTCGATGCAGCATTGTCAAAATAGACCAGGGGCTTCTTGTAAATCTGCTGGTGCAGGATGGGAAAATCAGCTCTTATCTGTTCGATGTTAAAAATCATGGATCGGGATTAAAATACAAAAATAGTAAAGTTACAGGTGATGGGGTTCATCCAGAATAATCCCCATGTTTTTCATCAGGAAGGATGCATTCAGGTTGCGGCACACCCCCGTTGAAAGCTTGTAATCGATCTCCATCCGCTCGCCGGTGATGTGAATCTCAAAACAGAGGTTCCGGATATTTTCAGGATAATGGGTTATCAGTTCGCCAAGCGCCAGGTCATGGGTTGCAAACAGTCCTGCAAGTTTGTATTTCATCAGTTGCCTGATCAGGGCGATCGACCCGGTTTGCTTGTCTGATGAATTGGTCCCCTTCAGGATCTCATCAAGCAGGATCAGTTTCTGGCGCCCGGTTTCAAGTTCGGAAATGATCTTTTTCAGCCGCTTAAGCTCTGCATAAAAGTATGATTCACGCTTTGTAAGCGAGTCATTGGTGCGGATGCTGCTGTGGATTTCGATGGGATAAAAGGTGAGCCTGGATGCAACAACAGGCGCGCCCATCATGGCCAGCAGAAGGTTTGTGCCAATGGTCCGTAAGAAGGTGCTCTTTCCCGACATGTTGGCACCGGTAATGATGCGAAACTGGTTCCAGCCGGAAATTTCTATGTCGTTCGTGACACAAGCATCAAACGGGATCAACGGATGGCCTATTTTTTCGGCAACGAACTGAAAGCTGTCCGTGACCGGTTCGGGGTAAATGTACTTCGGGTTATTGAAGGCAAAGGTTCCAAGGCTCGACAGGGCTTCAAATTCAGCCAGTACGTTGAACCAATCTGGAACCATGGTACGATAAGTCAGCCGCCATTGCTCCACTGCGATCAACACATGGATGTTGAACATGAAAAGTCCGTTCATGATCACCGAAACCAGGATATTGAGGTTTGAATCCATCATATTCAACAGCTTCGACAGCCGTTTGATCAGGCGGGCAGGCATCCCCTGCGATTCGCATTTAAGCTGGCCGTGCAATTTTTTATTGAACGGAGCATTGAAGGTATTTTCCTCGATCAATGAAAGAGCCAGGGCATATTTTCCCAAAATGTCAACCTGAGAAGTAACCTGCTGATGAACCGACAGGGTTTTCCGTCCGTAACCAAAAACAATCAGCAGCTGTAGAATTACCATGATAACCGGAAGCTGGTATGGCAGGATTCCGGCGCCTGACAAGATCATTGAACACAACGTAAGGACCGGAAGAAAAAACGATACAAATTTCAAGGGCTTGATCCATAGGATTCCTTCATTGCCGTTCAGCCATCCGGAAAGTGCGGCCAGATCGCGGCGGGAGGTCTCCTGATCTAGAAAAATCAGCTGGAGTCGCTGCCTGAATTCAATATTGGCAGCAAGTTCTTCAATTGCCTTCTGGCGTTCCAGTATTTCATCCCTGTATTGAAAGGCATTGTTGAAATAATCGGCAAGCCTTTCTTTCCCAAAAATGGTCGATGTCCGGTTTATATACTGGAACAATGATCCAATACCAAAAATATCAAGGTCATGGGTATAGGGATGATCCTCGTTTACAAATTCATTTCCGGGATCCAATGTGGCATAATTACCATGCAATACCTCTATTTCCTGGGTGTTGATCCTTATCCGTTTTTTCAGATGAAGTAGCTTCATTTTCAAACGGTTGTCATACCATCCCGCAAACAGGAAACCCGTGAATGCCAATACGGAAACGGCCACAAAAAGCGCCCCGGGAAACTTGACAGCATAAAAGATGGAAAAACCCGTAGTGATAAACAGGAGCAGCCTCAGCCAGGGCATCCGGCGGAGTGGTTTTCCCAACTGATCAACTCCGGAAGAGAATTCACCAATGCGCTTCTGATAATTTAAAAGAGGGGTACTCATGCAAGGATTTTGCTCATGTCTATCTGAAACTCAACCGGATGTTCCGGGGAACTGCAGTGTAAAACACATTGCTCACATATCTGCAGCTCTCCCTGCAACCGTTTTTTGACCATGTCTTCAATGCGCTGGCGCAATTGCGGGATGGCTATTTTACTTACGATTTCATCGGCAAAGGCAAACATAAGCAACATACGGGCGGTATCCTCGCCGATGCCGCGCTGCCGCATATAGAACATCGATTCCGTATCAAGCTGGCCGGTGGTTGATCCATGTGAACATTTCACATCATCATTGTAGATCTCCAGAAAGGGTTTTGAATTGACGCGGGCGGTATCGGTGAGCAAAATATTCTTGTTCGTCTGACGGGCATCCGTTTTGACAGCATCGCGGCGAACCAGCACATGGCCGTTGAATATGGCATGGGCATGTTCATCGAGAATCCCTTTGAACATTTCATGACTGGTGCAACCAGGATGAGCATGGTCAACAAATACCTGATTATCAACATGCTGCCTGCCGTCCATGAGATAGATCCCATAAATATTGGCATTGCCGTGCGGACCATTAAACAGCAGTCGGATATTGTTCCTCAGCATTCCTCCGTTCAGTGAAATATAATGCGACTCAAGATTTGCCGCCTCTTCCAGCCTGAAATAGACCGAACTGACCAGTGTGCTTTCGTTGTTCAGATTCTGGAGTTTGTAATGATCAAGCACGCCGTGTGCCCCCACGTGAACCTCCGTAACAATGTTGGAAAAACTGGCCTGGTGATTATATGAATCATCGCAATGGACCAGCGATAGTTTTGCATTGGCCCCCACCACAATCAGGTTTCGCGGCTGAAGGAAAAGGTTCTCCCCGTGATGGATTACATTGATCAGTTGAACCGGTCTAGGGCTTTTAACATGATCGGGCACATAAATGAACACCCCGTCCTGGGCAAAAGCGGTATTCAGGGCGGTCAATCCTTCGGCCATATCATCGGCCATGGTACCATAATATTTTTCAATGAGTTGCGGATAGGTTTTCCGTGCTTCGGCCAGGCTGCCCATGATGATGCCATTTCCAAGCTTCATCAGGGGCACATCTTTCGAAACGTACCAGCCGTTCAGTTGACCGATTACCGCGGTGTCGAGGTGCGGAATGTTGCAGCGGAACACCTTCTGGATATCCATCTCTTTCATCGGATGCAAATGATAATCATATCCGCGTGCCAAACATTCTTCCAGGTCGGTGAGGCTCCAGGATTCCAGGCTGGTATCGGGAAATCCAAGTTCAACGAAGGAGGCGAAGGCCTTGTCGCGTTTAACCGCAAGGAATTTGGTGTCATTCCTGACCAGCAACTTTCTGTTCTTTTCGAAAAGACCAATCAGTCGTGCCTTTGAAATGATCTCGTTATGTTCAGTCTGCATCACGCCTCCTGTTCCTTTTTAATCCAGTCATACCCCTTTTCTTCCAGCTCGATCGCCAGCTCTTTACTACCCGATTTTACGATCTTCCCTTCGAACAGCACATGAACAAAATCGGGAACGATGTAATCGAGCAGGCGCTGGTAATGGGTGATCACAACGAACGCGTTGTCGGGGCGGCGCAGCTTATTTACGCCATTGGCCACGATACGCAAGGCATCGATGTCGAGCCCCGAATCGGTTTCATCCAGGATTGCCAGCATAGGTTCCAGCATGGCCATCTGGAAAATCTCATTCTTTTTCTTTTCACCTCCTGAAAACCCTTCGTTAACTGAGCGGTTGGTAAGGTTTGATGTTATTTCGACCAACCGCTTCTTTTCCTCCATTAACCGAAGAAAATCACCCCCCGGCAAAGGATCAAGCCCTTTGAATTTGCGTATTTCATTCACAGCCGTGCGCAGGAAGTTTGTAATGCTCACCCCCGGAATTTCCACAGGGTACTGAAATCCGAGGAATATGCCTTCCCGGGCACGGTCCTCAATGGATAGGGCCTCCAGATTTTTGCCTTTGTAAAGGATTTCTCCGGCGGTGACATCAAAGACCTCCCTTCCTGCAATGACCGATGCAAGCGTACTTTTTCCGGTTCCGTTGGGACCCATGATGGCATGCACCTCGCCTTTGTTCACCTCAAGATTGACACCCCTGAGAATTTCTTTGCCGTTGATGCCGGCATGCAGGTTTTTAATTTGTAACAACATACTTTTTCAACTCAATATTCAAAATTATCTGTTTCCTGAACAACACGTAACATTCTTCATTGGTCATTGGTCATTGGTCATTGGTCATTGGTCATTGGTCATTGGTTTGCCTACCCCACGCTTCCCTCCAGGCTGATCGACAACAGTTTCTGGGCCTCCACGGCAAACTCCATGGGCAGCTGCTTTAAAACCTCTTTTGCATATCCGTTTACAATGAGCCCGATGGCGCTTTCGGCCGAAATACCCCGCTGCTGACAATAAAAAAGCTGATCTTCCGAAATTTTCGAGGTGGTTGCCTCATGCTCCACGATCGACGATTTGTTATCAACCTGGATGTAAGGCCAGGTATGGGCCCCGCACCTGGAGCCGAGAAGCAGTGAATCACATTGGCTGTAATTACGCGAATTGACTGCGTTTTTTGAAATGCGGACCTGTCCCCGGTAGGAGTTGTTGCTCTTCCCGGCCGAAATTCCCTTGGAGATGATCGTACTCCGGGTATTCTTGCCCAGGTGAATCATTTTTGTTCCTGTATCGGCTTGCTGATGGTGGTTTGTCACGGCAACAGAATAAAATTCTCCCACCGAATTATCTCCCATCAGGATGCAACTCGGATACTTCCAGGTTATGGCCGATCCTGTTTCCACCTGCGTCCAGCTGATCTTCGAATTGCTTCCCTTGCAGATTCCGCGTTTGGTGACGAAGTTATAGATTCCTCCCAGCCCGTTCTTATCGCCCGGATACCAATTCTGAACGGTTGAATATTTCACCTCAGCATCCTTCATGGCCACAATCTCAACAATGGCGGCATGCAGCTGATTTTCATCGCGCTGGGGGGCTGTGCATCCCTCCATATAGCTGACATAGGCTCCCTCTTCGGCTACGATAAGGGTACGTTCAAACTGCCCGGTATTGGCAGCATTGATACGAAAATAGGTTGATAATTCCATGGGGCAGCGAACACCTTTCGGAATAAAACAAAAGGAGCCATCACTGAACACGGCGGAATTAAGTGCTGCAAAATAGTTGTCGGTGTAAGGAACCACCGATCCCATGTATTGTTTCACCAGGTCAGGATGATTCTGAACTGCCTCGCTGAAGGAGCAGAAAATGATACCGTGTTTTGATAACGTATCGGAGAAGGTGGTTTTGACTGAAACACTGTCAATCACCGCGTCAACGGCCACCCCCGACAGTTTTTTCTGTTCATCGAGCGAAATTCCAAGCTTGGTGAAAGTGGCCAGCAATTCAGGATCAACCTCATCGAGACTTGACAGTTCCCTCTTTCTCTTTGGCGCTGCATAAAAGATAATATCCTGAAAGTTGATCGGTTCAATGTCCAGGTGAGCCCATTTGGGCATGGCCATGGTAAGCCAATGGCGATATGCTTTCAAACGGAATTCGAGCAAGAACTCAGGCTCGTTCTTTTTATTGGAAATATAGCGGATGGTGTCTTCAGAAAGCCCTGTGGGGGCATATTCCATGTCGATATCTGTGAAAAAGCCATACTTGTAATCGCCCTGCGTAACTTCATCAAGTATCTTGTTTGCTTCGGATTCCATCGATTAGCTTTTTATAATAAATCGTATCATGTTTTTACCTGTATGTAAGGTCTTACAAATCGACAAGCAAAGATACAATAATTTAAGTATTGGAATGCCTGATTCGATATTTAGCTTTTGTAATTAATTTCAGGAATTTTTATAATTTCGTATGTTCAAACTGAATATGATTTTATCGTAAAAAATCAATGAATCAAAACGCCCTTTCAATCATAATTCTTGATGACGATATGTCAATTTCGGCGGCTTTGAGACATTTTTTATCTGAATACCTTCATCATCATGCCATCTCTTTCGGTCGTCCATCCGAAGCCCTGGCGTCCATAAAACTTTCGGTGCCCGATATCCTTATCTGCGACCTTGATCTTCCAGAGACTGATGGCATTTCGTTTATAAAGATGATAAAGGAATTACCCGGGAAACAACCAGAGATCATCATTATTACGGGATATGGGGAGAAATTGAATGCCATCCAATGCCTCAGGCTTGGTGCCATTGATTTTTTAGAAAAGCCCTTCCCTCTCGAGGTTTTGAAGGCCAGTGTGGACCGGGCAGCCAAATTCATCGATGCAAAAGGCAAACAATCAGAAAAACAGCAGGTGGCCAGGGATACGGTCAAAGTAACGGATAAGCATGAAACAGAGATAGTTGGAAAGAGTAAAGCGATGGAAAAAATCCAGCTATTGATCGAAAAAATTGCTAAAACAAATGATACTTCTGTTCTGATTACAGGAGAAACAGGAACAGGGAAAGAGGTAATTGCCCGGCATATTCATAGATTAAGCCACCGGAAATCCCACCATTTTTATGCGAAAAACTGTGCTGCTGTTCCGGAACAACTTTTTGAAAGTGAATTTTTCGGGCATGTCAGGGGCTCATTCACCAACGCAATCAATGACCATAAAGGGTGGTTTGAGATGGCCCAGAACAGCACATTATTACTTGACGAAATCAGCATGCTGCCTATGTCGATGCAGCCAAAACTCCTGCGTGTTCTCGAAGAAAAAAACCTGAATAAGGTCGGAAGTTCAAAGAATATTCCCCTGAATGTACGTGTAATTACTGCCTCCAATACTGACCTTCAGGGTTTATGCGTTGAAAACACATTCAGAACGGATCTCTATTACCGCCTGAATATTTTCGCCATCCATATTCCCCCTCTGCGCGATCGGAAGGAGGATATTCCCCTCCTTTTTGACCATTTTACCAGCCAGGCGGCCCAGCTGCATCACAAGGACCCTGTAAGGATCCAGCGGCAGGCTATGAATATGCTGATTGAATATCCATTCCCGGGAAATGTCCGCGAATTAAAAAACATAGCCGAACGGATCGTTATCCTGAACGATGAACCCCGGATAACCGTCAAAACATTGGAATCAGTCTTATTTCCGGGCAACCGGCTTGATCATCGCCCTGTAGCAGCGAACCACGGTATCGCACGTCAGGAAGCTGACCTCATCGTCGACGCCTTGAGACAATCAGAGAACGTCATTGCCAGAGCAGCCAGGTTACTACACATTACGGATCAATCATTACTTAGAAGAATAAAGAAATTTGGGATTACAATCCCTGGCTAACACATCTTCCGGATTCGTAATTAATTCTTACGATTATGGAAGATTATCGTTTAAAACTGGACTTGTTCTATACATATTTATTTGATTATCATTTCTTTATATTTATGGCATGTTTTTTGTAAATGAGAAACTTTAAATTTTTTTAATTCATGCACGTCAGCCCCTCCATCGATAATGTCCTGATCAAAGCACTCAACAGTTTTGATGATTACGTTTTTCTTCTTGACGAGCAGGGGATTATTATTTTTGCAAATATCGCATCAGAAAAAAAACTTGGTTATACACAGGAGGAGTTTTCAGGGATGAATGTCCTTGATGTTCATCCGGTCGATCAGCGAACTCAGGCAGGCATTATTGTGCAGAACATGCTTGCAGGAACTGAATCTGTATGCCCGATCCCGTTGATTACCAAATCAGGGGAAAAGGTCCCTGTTGAAACCAAGGTATCGTTCCTTGATCTGAATGAAAAAAAATATATTCTCGGTATTTCAAGAGATATCTCAAGATGGATAAACTCCAATCATCAACTGTTTCAGTCGGAAGAAAAATTCAAAAAATCGTTTGAGTTAAGTTCCCGGATGATGGCCATCAGTGATCTCCATACCGGAGAGTATATCGATGTAAATGAACAATTTACGATGACAACTGGTTTTGAACGCCATGAGGTCATTGGAAAGTCATCAACCGACCTGAATCTATTTAAAAATCCATCAAGGACATATCTGATTGATGAACTAAAGAAGGGGAAACCTGTCAGGGGAGAAGAATTTGAGATTTATCTCTCCAGAAAAGATCAAACCATTCTCTGTTTATTTGATGCGATCATCTTCGAATCAGATAACCACACATACCTGATCACTGTTGCAGAAGATATCACCGAAAAGAAGAAAAACGAACTGGCCCTTGCAACCAGTCAGAAACAGCTAAGCCAGGTCCTTGACGGGGCAAATGATGGGTTTTGGGATTGGAATATTCAGACGGGAGAGGTCGAATTCAGTTCGCGATGGGCGGAAATGATCGGGTACAAACTCAATGAACTCGAGCATACTGTAAAATTTTGGGAAGACATCATCCATCCGGATGACAAAACATTTGTTTTTGCCGAAATTGCGAAGCATCTGGAGGGCAAAACCAAACGATATCAATCGGAACACAGGGTAAAAGCGAAGGATGGCACATGGGTATGGATACTCGACCGCGGTAAAATCGTTGAATTTGACCAAGCGAAGCAGCCCCTGAGGATGGTCGGGACCCACTCAGATATCACGGAAAAAAAGCTTGCTGAGGAAAAATTACTCTACCGGGAATCATTCGAGAAGCTTATAAACGAGGTTGCCACGACCATGATCAACATTCCCTTGCCCGGGATTGATGATCAGGTTGAAGTTCTACTTGAAAAAACAGGCAAGTTCATCGGGGTCGACCGGGCTTATGTGTTTTTAATGGATGCATCTGAAACAGAGATATCTAACTCCCATGAATGGTGCAAAGAGGATATTACTCCACAAAAAGAAAATCTGCAAAACATTCCCGTTTCAATGATGCCCTGGTGGATGAATAGGATTTCAGAGGATCAATCGATCAACATTGAAGATGTAGATAAAATGCCTACTGAAGCCTCTGTCGAAAAGGAGATATTGCAAGCCCAGGAAATCAAGTCGTTGATCGTGGTGCCATTGATGAACAAACAAAGGGTGATTGGCTTTGTCGGATTTGATGCCGTAACGGAATACAGAAAGTGGGATAGTGACACTGAATTGTTGCTGAGGAGCGCGGTTATTCCTATTACCAATGCCCTCCAGAGAAAGGAGAGCGAATCGGCCATTGAAAATTATAAAAATCATCTGCAGTCGCTCATTAAAGAGCGCACAAGTGAGCTTGAAGCCAGTTATAAAGCATTGAATGACTCCCTTGGCAAACTGGCAAAACAAAATGATGAGCTTGTCAAGTTCAAAACCATTGCAGACAAAGCAAATTATCCCATATTGCTTTTATCATCCGATGGATTGGTCATCTATTCAAACAAGATGATTTCTCAAATGGCGGCTTGTCCCGAGCAACAACTTTCAAAATGTAATTTCATTGAGGAGTTCGTTGATCATGAGGGTCCGAATTACAACAAATTTTCGCAATTCATTAAGCGCCGGTCCGATATATCTTCCCTTGAAATCACGATCGTAAACAGGCATGGGAAAAAAACTCCCGCATTGGCAAATGCCTCTGCCATCTTTGATAAAGGAGGATTCCTTATGTTTTTCGTAGTATCATTTACTGATCTTACTGAGCGTAAAAAAGGAGAGCAGGAGCTTAAGGTATTGTGGCAGGCTGCCGACCATTCAGCAAGCGGAATTATGATAACCGACAATGACAACAAAATCTTATACATCAATCAGCAGTATGCACTAACCTGCGGTTACACTTTCAAAGAGCTGTTGGGGAAAACTCCCAAGATGCTAAGGTCATTCAAGCATACCGAGGAATTCTATCATCAGCTCTCTCAAAGCATTAAATCGGGCGTGACGTGGAAGGGAAGGATTATAAACAAAAAGAAAGATGGCACCGATTACACTGAAGATGATGTGATTTCTCCGGTACGGAACGCCGATGGTAAAATCACCAATTTCATTGCAATCACCAGAGATGTCACCCATGAATTGCGACGTGAGCAGGAGATCCAGCAATCAGAAAAACTCCGTTCGCTCGGGACCCTGGCCGGAGGTATCGCCCATGATTTTAACAACATTTTGCAAATTGTGCAGGTATATACCGAGCTGATTGAATTCCAGGAGAAAAAGAACACCCAGATACATGACAGCATCAAGGAAATTATACGGGCATGTACCAGAGGGAAAAGCATGGTGAATAACATTCTTACATACAGCCGGCAGGGTCCGAATGAGATGGCTCCTTATAGTTTTGATTTTCTGGTGAAGGAAATTATCAATATTGCCAGGCCGATCTATCCAAGTTCTGTTGAAATTCTGAAAAACATTGAACCTACCGGCACCGTATATTGCGACCCGGTACAAATTCAACAGATCATCTTTAATCTTTTCAACAACTCGATTGATGCGATGAACGGGAAAGGCACCATAACTGTCAATTTGCGAAAACTTGAGAATCCTGAAAAGGGATCGGAACAAGATGTGTTAATGCAGATCATCGACAATGGAAAAGGCATGAAAAAAGAGGTGCTCGACCGCGTGTTCGATCCCTTTTTTACAACAAAAAACGTTGGTGAAGGCACAGGCTTAGGGCTCTCGACTGTTTTTGGCATCGTAAAAAAACACAACGCAAAGATCAAGATTGAGTCCCAACCAGGGAAAGGCACAAGGATTGATATTTTATTTTCAAGTAACCAAAATACAACCTCAAAAGCGTAAACCTATGAAAAAAATTCTGTTTGTCGATGATGAAAAAGCTTTTCGTGATGCATCGCGGAAGCTACTCGAAGGTGCAGGCTATATCGTAGATACTGCGATGGACGGAGTGGATGCAGAATCCTTTCTGGAAAACAATGTGTATGATTTCATCATTACCGACATTGTGATGCCGCGTAAAGAGGGAATTGAACTCATCCTCTACATAAAACAAAACAATATACAATCCAAAATCATTGCCATTTCCGGCGGGGGCAGGGCAACAGCTTATGAATACCTGACCATGGCAAAGGCCTTCAAGGCCGATGCCATTCTCTCAAAACCCTACTCGTTTTCCGAGTTGATATCTACACTAAAACGGTTATCATCAGATAGTCCAAATCCTGAAAGTTAATCGGATAGAGGCAAAAACAATTATAATGACAAACCATAAGGGTAACGATAACCACAAGATACCATCTACGCTCAAAGAGGTTGAGGAGCTGGTGAATAAAGCCGGGATTAAAGTTCCGGAAATGAATACCATTACCGAAGCCAGGCAGGTATATTATCAGCTATTGGTGGCACAAATGGAGTTGACTTTGAAGCATGATGCGCTCAGGCGATCGATGGAAGAACGCGAAATCTCACAGAAACGCTATCGTGATCTATTTGATTTCGGCCCGCTGGGATACCTTTTCCTGAATGAAAAGGGAATTATCGTTGAGGCCAATCAGACTGCCGGAAGCATGCTTGGCATCTCAAAAAATTCTCTGATAAAAGAGCAGTTCGAACGTTTTATTGTACACGAGGACATCGCCATTTTTCGCAATCATCTTAAAAGCAGATTTGAATCAAGCGCTCCGCAAATTTACATGATCAGTCTTATACGCAATCATGGCACGCCTTTACGGGCAAGGTTGGAAATCGCCGCGATACACGAGGCCGATAAAGCTCCCGGTTACCGTATCAGCATCAGCGGAATCCCGGACCAAAAATGGGCGGAAGAGCGCGTGCATAAGCATAAAGAACAGGTTGCGCAGAATCTCAAAAAGAGTGAAGAACGTTTTAGTCAAATCACCGAACTGAGCCGCGAGGTGGTTTGGGAAGTTGACCCCGTGGGGCTGTATACCTATGTTAGCCCGGTATCCATTGCTGTTTACGGGTATTCACCGGAAAACATGGTTGGAAAAATGCATTTTTATGACCTCCATCCCGAAGAGACCCGTGAATCAATAAAGAGAGAAGCGTTGAAGCTGTTCGAAAAAAAGGAAAATTTTCATGATTTTGTAAATAATATCCTAACACCTGAAGGAAAAATCGTTTGGATTTCAACGAATGGCATTCCCATTCTGGACGAATTTGGAAATTATTCCGGGTACCGTGGCTCTGACGCAGATATTACTGAAAGGGTGCTCATGGAGAGAGAACTTGTAACTTCAAAAGAAAAAGCCGAAGCCAGCGACCGTCTCAAAACGGCCTTTATGCAAAATATTTCACATGAAGTGCGAACACCGCTCAATGGAATTATCGGGTTTAGCAATTTGATGGCGGAAAACAACGTCACCCAGGAGGAGAAACAAGAGTATGCCCTTTTGTTAAAAACTTCAAGCGACAGGCTGCTTCGGACTATCACCGATTACATGGATATCTCATTGCTGGCCTCCGGATCTCATGCGCCACATATCAAAGAGCTGGATATCAAACCGATTCTGGAAATTATATTAAAAAAATATGAAAGGGTTTGCCAAATTCATCATCATTCAATTCAACTTTCGATACCTGACGCTCCCCATGATATCAAGTTAAAAACGGATAGGGATTTTCTTGATAAAATTTTTTCTGCTTTGCTGGATAATGCTGTCAAATTCACCAAAAACGGCTCCATCACGATGGGGTACTTTGTTGATTTAAAACAGATCGAATTTTTTGTTAAAGACACGGGAGTTGGTATCAGTCCCGACGCGATGGAACATATTTTCAATCCCTTTATGCAGGAAGACCTGAATAGTTCGCGGAAATTTGAAGGAAGTGGATTGGGCCTGACCATTGCCGATGGGCTTATAAAACTGCTGGGTGGAACGATCCGGCTAGAATCAGAGAAAGGAGTAGGAACAACAGTCAGGTTCACCTTTCCATATGAACCCGGTGCATACGCACAAATTGTTCCTGTGATGTTTGATCATAAGCATGATGCCTCTAAATTGCCGGTGGTCCTTATTGCAGAAGATGAGTACATAAGCAGTCATTTTATGCAAGTTATCGTGAAGGGGCATGCCTCCAAAACCTATTTTGCTTACAATGGTAAAGAGGCTGTGGATCTCTGCCGCGACCATCCTGAAATATCCTTGATCCTGATGGATATAAAGATGCCGGTTATGGATGGTTATGCAGCTGCCAGGAACATACGGTCCTTCCGGCCGGAGTTGCCGATTATCGCACTTACCGCCTTTGCCATGAGCAATGATAAACAAAAAGCGTTGGATGAAGGCTTTAATGATTTTCTTACCAAGCCGGTGACCCAGGAAGAGGTGATCAATATTGTCAAAAAATATGGATAATTAATTTTTCCGTACAAATCCTTCCGGACTGGATAATCTCATTGAATTGTATTAATTTAGCGCCCAGGAAATCACAATCGATTTCTTTTTTAAACAATTGATAATCATGGATATAACGGGAAGAATCCTCAAACTGTTGCCCCTGCAGTCTGGCGCCGGGAAAAACGGAACCTGGAAAAAGCAGGAGTTTATTCTGGAAACAACCGCCCAAATCCCCCGCAAAATTTGTTTCTCACTTTGGGGAGATAAAATTGACCAGTTTAAACTGGCCGAGGGCGACGATGCCGAAGTATCCTTCGATCTTGAAAGCCGGGAGTTCAATAACCGGTGGTACACTGAAGCCAAAGCATGGAAGATTGTCAAAAAGAGCGCCGGTCAATCGGTTCCATCAGAACAGGAGCCGCTTCCCGGCTACTATGAGATGCCTTCAGGAGATGGAATGCCATTTTAACAAGCAGTAAACCAATTGAATTAACTTAATTCCAAACGTTATGTCAAAAGGAAAAGATCAAAAAAAAGAGGTCAAAAAAGAGCCTACCAAATCACTGAAGGAAAAAAGGCTGGAAAAAAAGGAAAAGAAGGCCAAAAAGTAGCGTAGCCTTCAATGTACGAAAAAAAAGATAACCGCTCCGCCGACAACCAACCAAAGCTGACCTCTTTAACCGAGCTCGGGGAGTTTGGACTGATTGACCGGCTCACAAAAAACGTAAAATATCACCATCCTGAGACATTGATGGGTATTGGTGATGACGCGGCCGTGATCGAGGCAGGAGACAAGGTCATCCTGTTTTCTACCGACTTATTGGTTGAAGGGATTCATTTTGACCTGACCTACATGCCCTTTAAACATCTGGGTTATAAGGCGGCCGTGGTCAACATCTCTGATATTGCAGCCATGAACGGCGTTCCAAAGCAAATGACTGTTTCGTTGGCTGTGTCCAGCCGGTTTTCGGCCGAAGCGCTGGATGAACTTTACGCGGGCGTCGTGATGGCTTGTGAAAAATACAAGGTCGACCTGGTTGGTGGCGACACCAGCTCGAATGTCAAGGGGCTGATGATCTCCGTTTCCATCTTAGGAGAGGCTAAAAAAGAGGAGGTCACCTACCGCAGCGGCGCCAGATCCGGCGATCTGCTTTGCGTTACAGGCGACCTGGGCAGTGCCTATATCGGACTGTTCATACTTGAACGCGAGAAATCTGTATTCAAGGTTGATCCCAACATGCAGCCGGAACTCTCCGGATTCGATTACCAGATTGGGCGACAGTTGAGACCTGAGGCCCGAACCGATGTCCGCAATCTCCTCATTGGGATCGGGGTGAAACCAACATCCATGATTGATATTTCCGACGGATTGGCTTCGGAGATACTCCATCTTTGCAAACAATCAGGTGTTGGTTGCAAACTTTTCGAAGGAAAAATCCCAATTGACGAATATACGAAGGAGCTCGCAAAGGAATATAAAATCATCCCGAGTGTAGCAGCCCTGAGCGGTGGGGAAGATTATGAACTTTTGTTCACTGTAAAACAGGAAGATTACGAAAAAATAAAGGACATTGTGGGAATTACCATCATCGGCCATATGACCGCCGCATCCGAGGGAAAACTGATGATCACCCCCGATGGAAAGGCCATCCCGATTACCGCTCAGGGATGGGATGGAATGCGGAAGTGACGAATGACGCGTGACGCGTTTTCAGATTTTTTTCAGGACAAGTTCTGTTTTCTGAAGCATTTCATCGGTAAAATCAAGATGTGAAACAAAACGCACGGTTTGCGGGTCCATCTGCAGGGCATGGATATTATGATCCCTTAACACCGCAAGAAATTCATTTGCCCCATCCTTTTCCCGGAGTCTGAAAATCACAATATTTGTTTCAACCGGGATCACCATCTCAACAAAGGACAATTTTGACAAGACATTACCAAGATATCTGGCCCGTTCATTATCCATTTTAAGCCGGTCGATGTTGTTGGTCAGGGCATAGATGCCGGCAGCAGCAAGGTATCCGGCCTGACGCATGCCGCCACCAAATGCTTTCCGAACCCTGCGTGCCTGTCTGATAAATTGTTTGTTCCCCATCAGCAACGAACCAGTGGGAGCGCCAAGTCCTTTCGAAAGGCAGACCGAAACCGAGTCGAACAATCTTCCATAGGCATCCGGTTTCTCACCCGTTTCAACAAGTGCATTGAATAAACGCGCACCATCCAGGTGAAACTTCAATCCATGTTTCCTGCATACATTTGAAATGGAAACCAATTCGTCATATTTGTACAGCGTGCCACCGCCCTTGTTCATCGAGTTTTCGACTTCAACCAGGGATGTCACCGGCCTGTGAACATCATCGGGATTGATGTGACGTTCGACCTCCCCGGCGGTAATGAGTCCGCGCGGACCATCGAGCAAACACACCGACGCTCCTGAGTTGCGCATGATGGCGCCGCCTTCATAATAGTAAATGTGTGCATATTTATGGCAGATCACCTCATCACCAGGCCTTGTGTGCACATTGATGGCTATCTGGTTGGTCATGGTGCCCGATGGGCAGAAGAGGGCCGCCTCCATGCCAAACATCTCTGAGGCCATCTTTTCCAAGGCATTTACGGTCGGATCATCGCCAAAAACATCATCCCCGACCTGTGCTGTAAACATGGCTTCGAGCATCGCTTTGGTCGGGCGGGTCACCGTATCACTTCTTAAATCGATCATTGCTAAAATTGTTTTGAAACAACCACAATTTACGGGCAATGGTGTGCGCGCGCTGGCTGGTAGCCGTGGTGTTGTTTTTCTCAAAGGTCGGAAAAAAATGAGTACATCCGGAACAGAATATACATTATGAATACCATAAGTTTTGTAATTTTACTGTAACCCTTCACTTTCCCCTATGAAAAAGTTCCTTGTCCTCATTTCATGTTTTCTGGCAACGCTGTTTGTTTCAGGTCAGTCATTGCCCGATCAGTCTGATCCTGACACCAACCAAATGCATTTGAATGAGATCTTGAACAAATGGCACCGCGATGCAGCCGCTGGCAACCACGCAGCCTACATGGGCGCCATGGGCGGTAACGGGGTATTCATTGGCACCGATCCAACTGAGTATTGGACAACTGCTGAATTTAGTTCCTGGAGCAAGCCCTTCTTTGAAAAAAAACGAACCTGGAATTTCAGGGCGATCAGCCGGAATATCTTCATTGGAGATGATGGTACGGTAGCCTGGTTTGATGAATTGCTGGAAACGCAAATGGGAATTTGCCGGGGTTCAGGGGTACTTCAAAAGAGGGATGGAACATGGAAAATTGAACAGTATGTGCTTTCAGCCTCCATTCCCAATGACATCATGAAACAGGTTACAGCCATGAAATCGGGCAACGATTCAAGCCTGATCCTGAAGGGCATTTTTGACAAATACGGCATGACCGGAACCATCCTGATCTTCGACCCGCTATCAGGCCGGTCATTCGGATATAATCCCGCCAGGTGGGACAGCGGCTACCTGCCTGCTTCCACCTTCAAGATACCGAATACCCTCATCGGAATGGAGACCGGTGTGATAAAACCAAACCATGTATTCAAATGGAAGGGGGAGGAACGAAGACTTCCTCAATGGAAACAGGATTTAAAGCTGCGCGATGCCTTCCAGGTTTCATGCGTTCCCTGTTACCAGGAGGTGGCCCGAAAGATCGGGCCGGCCAGGATGAAATCATCTCTCGAAAAAATAAATTATCCGGGAATGGATGTTCGGCCTGAGAACATCGACCGGTTCTGGCTGGAGGGGAATTCTCGGATTACGCCCCGCCAACAGGTTGATTTTTTAAAGCGGCTTTTTGAGGAAAACCTTCCATTGAAAAGTTCGGTTATGAAGGAGATGAAATCCATCATGATGCAGGAAACCACCCCGGAATATGCCCTGAGCGGCAAAACCGGGTGGGCCATCCGGAACGGCAATAATTATGGGTGGTTTGTGGGGTGGATCGAGGCGAAAGGGAAAGTTTATTTCATCGCAACCCTTGTGGAGCCAAAAAGCCAGGATAAGGTTGATGATTTTGCCCTGGCGAGAAAGACGGTGACGATGGAGGTGCTGAAATATTTGGGAATTCTGGAATAAACGACCAACGTGGGCCTGTAAACACTTTTGCGTCACATGAAATTGAAACGTGTGTCTAAGCGACACATGAATATTTCTGATAAAATTATCGGGAACAATCTTAATAATGAATGGTATTTGCTTAGATTTGTTGGGTAAATGTCATAATTATTAACTCCATGGATTCAGATAATCCGATCCTGAACAGCCCATACCTTGAACCTTCATTGCACTACGCCACGGACAAGGATGGTTCTTTGAATTACAGCGATATCCGCAAGGGCCGAAGGATCTTCACAACAGATATTCAGGTCATACCTACGCGGCAGGGGCCTCAAAAAGAAATTTTCGAGGTAAATGATTTTTCGGACGAATATCAGGATCATCTGATTAATCTTTGCAGAAAAGAGGTCGGCAAATGGCGGGCTGACCTTTATCCCGGCACTACCCGGGTTTCGAAGGAGTTGCTTACTTTCTGGTTCAGCAACCCGGAACGACATGCTCAAATGAAGCTGTTTTTCGCTCAGCAGGAAGCTGTTGAAACCGCCATCTGGCTGAATGAGGTGGCCGAAAAATCAAATGCCGGTCAGCATATTCTCAACATCCTGCAGTCGGGGCAACATTCTGTTAGCAATGACAAAAATGATTGTCTTCCGCGCATTGCATTTAAAATGGCAACAGGCACTGGCAAAACCGTCGTGATGGGATGTTTGGTCCTGTATCATTATTTTAACCGCCAGGAATACCGCGGAGATACCCGGTTTGCCGACTATTTCCTGATCATTGCCCCCGGGATCACCATCAAAGACAGGCTCAGCGTGCTGTTTGTCGATACCACGCACAAGGTGAGGAATGAAATTGAAGATTATTACCGTATTCGCGGATTGGTTCCGTTACATCTCGAACCCCGGCTCGAAAATCTGAATGCCAGGCTGGTCATCACCAATTACCATAGGTTTGAGCCCAAGACCCTGCAAGGGAATAAACGAAGTCCATTTGACGGGAAGGTAGATCTGGAAGGGAAAAAACTGGCAACAGGGAATACCGAAGATTTTTCACTGGTGGTTAAAAGGGCGCTTGGGAAATTCAAAGCCGGAAGCCGGTTGCTCATCCTCAACGACGAAGCCCATCACTGTTATCTGCCGAAATCGCAGGGGAAAACTTCCGATAACGAGGAAAGCGATGAGAATGCCCGTGCGGCCGTATGGTTTACAGGCCTCCGCGAAATGTCGGCAAAATTCAAACTGCAGAAGATATATGATCTCTCAGCAACTCCATATTATCTCCAGGGATCAGGATACCCTGCGTACAGCCTTTTTCCCTGGGCCGTTTCGGATTTCGGATTGATCGAAGCCATTGAATCTGGTCTGGTGAAGATCCCTTTCATCCCTGACAGCGATACAACCCAGGAGTTGAAGGGTCCGGTATTGCGAAACCTCTATGAGCATGTCAAAGATCAGTTGCCCCGGAAAGGTCAGAAAAAGAAGAAGTCGGAAGCGGCAGCCGAAGGAACCAAATTAAAGGAGCAGCCACCAAAATTGCCCCCAATGGTGAAAATTGCGCTAGATCAATTTTACAACCATTATGAAACTTACGCAGAGGGTCAGCGAAAAATTCAGGAAGAAAAATTAAACCTGTTTTCCACCCCTCCCGTATTCATCGTGGTTTGCAACAACACTTCGGTTTCGAAGGAGATGTACAAATACATCGCCGGGTATGAGTATGAAGATGAAAACGGAGATTTGATCACAGTCACCGGGGTGAAGGATATTTTCAGCAATTACGATTTTACCACAAAGAAGCTGCTGCGGAAACCGCCTACCCTGCTCATCGACAGCGATGCCCTGGAGAACAGCGACCAGGTGAACGACGATTTCAGGAAGATATTCTCCTCTGAAATCGCCGAATTCAAACGCGATTATGTGCGTATTCACGGGCAGGGCAGCGCGGAACGGATCACCGATGCCGAAATCCTGCGCGAGGTGGTCAATACGGTGGGGAAACCCGGAAAGTTAGGCGCCCACATCCGGTGTGTGGTTTCGGTATCCATGCTCACCGAGGGCTGGGATGCCAATACCGTGACGCACATCATGGGATTGCGCGCATTCGGATCACAGCTGCTATGCGAACAGGTGGCCGGGCGGGCTTTGCGCAGGATGAATTACAACCTCCAGGGATATGATAAATCGGGAAATCCGACAAGCGATAAAAAGAGGATTGTGACTGAAAAATTCCCACCGGAATATGCCCATATCATCGGGATCCCATTTAAAATGTTTAAAGGCGGGGAAACTGTAACACCGTTGCCCCCGGAGGATCTGGTTCATATCAAAGCCCTGCCCGAACGACAGGCACAATTTGAGATCACCTTTCCCAATGTGACCGGTTACCGGATTGAAAATGGCGACGATGATATAACCTTTGACTTTTCAGCCTTAGAGAATTATGAGATCAGAGGCGATCTGATGCCGTATAAAACAAAACTGGCCAGCGCTTTTTCATCTCAGGAAATTGAAATTGAAATCCAGAGTGTCCTCGAAAAACGCGACCAGGAGATCATTTTTAAGCTCACCCGCGATCTTATCAATCGCCATTTTTCGGATGACGACCACAACCCGAAATTCCAGCGCTTCGGAAAGCTGAAAAAGGCAGTTGAAACATGGTATCACACAAAAATAATCCTGCTCAACATTGCCGGTGACCAGTATAAGAGGCTCATCTGGTTTGAAGATGAAAAAACGGTGGCCGACCACATCGCCCGGGGAATCAATACCTGGAAAAATACCATCGAATATATCCGCCCGGTATTCAACTATTACAACAGGTTTGGCAGCACCAAATATGTGAACGGCAATACATCAAAAGAGATCTATCCCACCACACGAAGTCATGTGAACTATGTGGTGGCCGACACCGAAAGCTGGGAACAGATCGCGGCCAAAACACTTGAGGAAATTCCTGCAGTTGATAGCTATGTGAAAAACGCCTTTTTGGGTTTTCAGATCCCCTATGTAAAAGATGGCGCCGGAAAGCTCTATTTTCCCGATTTCATCGCCCGGTGTAAAGGAAAAAACGGAACCGTGAAAAACCTGATCATCGAGATTACCGGCATGAACAAGGACAAGGAGGAGAAACGCTGGTATGTCGAAAACCGCTGGCTCCCGGCGGTAAACGCAGTGCGTGAAAAGTATGAATATCCGGAATGGCATTTCATCGAAATTGCCAACGACATCAGGAATATTAAAAATCAGTTGATTGAAAAGATGGCGGGGATGTAAAAAAAGAAACGGCAGGGTTGCCCTTGCCGTCGACCCGGAGATGCTATCGCCGGGGGGGTTAATGGTGCAAAGATAATAATAAAAAAGGTGTTGTCAAGTATTTTATTAAAAATGGAAAGAACAATAGTTTATGTCGATGGATTTAACCTATACTTCGGGTTAAGATCCCAAAAGTGGAAACGATACTACTGGCTGAACCTTCATAAACTTTCTCAAAGTCTTCTAAAACCCACTCAGCAATTAATAAAAACAAAATACTTTACTGCACAAATTTCAAAACCTGAGGATAAAAGGATTAGGCAAAGAACCTTCATTGAGGCACTTGGCACACTTCCTGATCTGGAAATTTTCTTTGGTAAATTTTATTCCTCTGCGATGAAATGCTGGAACTGTGGATATGTTATTACCAGATCAAATGAGAAAATGACCGATGTAAATATTGCAGTTCAAATGCTAAATGATGCATATCTGAATGCTTTTGATACGGCAATTTTGATTTCTGCTGACAGCGATCTGACGGAAGCATTAAACATGATTAAAAGCGGATTCCCTGACAAGAGATTGATTGCTGCTTTTCCACCGAATCGTTTTTCAGTTGAACTCAGTAAAATCGCTCATGGTTATTTCTCTATTGGAAGGAAAAAATTTGCTGAAAGTGTCTTTCCTGACACGATTGTCAAACCCGATGGATTTGAACTTAAAATTCCGGATAAATGGAAATAAAAACCCCCGTTTCCGGGGTCAAGGGCCATCCAGCCCTCCACCTCCGCATCAGCGGATTGGTGCAAAGATACATCAAAAACATTGAATTGAATCCGTTACCAAAAAAAATATCCACATCCCATGGTTAAAAAGATCGACTCCCTCAAACATCCGGCCGACACCCGCGCACACATCCCCAGCCACGAAGAGGCGGGCTATGAAGATGAGAATAAAAAAGTGAAGGAGGGAACGAAAGTACTTGAAACACCGAAAAATCCGGTGGTGCACCGTGGCCAGGATCCCGAACTCTTCTGGCTGAACAAATACGACAACGACGACCGCGAAGAGCTGCTCCGCGTCGATATCCGCAGTCTTTACCGGCATGAACACATCGCCCCGGAAACGTTGATTAAGAACCTCTATAAGGTAACCGAGGAAAAAAGTCCGCAGCTCGACATGTTCAGCGTAAACGAACTTTTCGGCAATGCACTAGAAAAAGATGAACTGGATAAAGTAAGTGAATATTACCACCACCAGGATGGCTGGACCAACCGCCTCATCCAGGGCGACAGCCTGATCACCATGGGCAGCCTCTTGGAACGCGAAGGGATGGCCGGCCAGGTGCAGATGATCTATTTCGATCCGCCCTACGGCATCAAATATGGCAGCAACTGGCAGATCAAACTTAACAACCGCGATGTGAAAGACGGCAGCGACGAGGCCCTCACCGGCGAACCCGAACAGATTAAAGCCTTCCGCGACACCTGGGAGCTGGGTATCCACTCCTACCTGTCGTACATGCGCGACCGCCTGCTCATCGCCCGCGAACTGCTCACCGAGAGCGGCTCCTGCTTTGTTCAGATCAGCGACGAAAATGTGCACCTCCTCCGCAGTGTGATGGATGAGGTGTTTGGGAGTGAGAATTTCATTGCATTAATTCCTTTTAGAAAGAAAACAATGCCTTTTGGAACAAATTTCATTGAACAAATGGCAGACTTTGTCTTGTGGTATGGAAAGAACAAATTTACCAGTGACGGCAAACCACAAACAAAATACAGAAAATTAACTCGTCCATCTAATATTGAAGGGGAATTTCATCATTGTTGGTATGAATTACCAAATGGAAAAAGATTTCGAATGACGAAGGAACAAATTGATAAGCATTATTTGCTCCCACAAGAAGCTAGAGTTTATCGATTGAAATCGCTTGAACCATCAGGAAAAATGGATTCAGGTATGTTTGATTTTGAGTTTGAAGGTAAAAAATATATTCACCCTAAGAATGGTTATGGAACCAATATAAAGGGGATGCTAAAACTTAAAGAGAAAAATCGGCTGCAACCTGAGGGTAATCGACTCACTTTTATTATGTATGCTGATGAAAGTCAATCTGCTAACCTAACTGCTCCTTGGAATGACACCGTTGGTGCCGATGATAAACAATATATCGTTCAGACTAATACCGAAGTCCTGAAACGCTGCCTTCTTATGACCACCGACCCCGGCGACCTGGTGTTAGACCCGACCTGCGGCAGTGGCACCACGGCCTATGTGGCGGAGCAGTTTGGCCGGCGGTGGATCACCATCGACACCAGCCGCATCGCCATCAACATCGCCAAGCAGCGCATCATGACGGCGGTGTTTCCTTACTACAAACTGTACGATGAAACGAAGGGCGACATCCGGCAGGGGTTTGTTTACAAGACCGTACCGCACATCACCCTGAAATCCCTGGCCAACGACGAGCCGGCACAGGAGGAGACCCTTTACGACCAGCCGTTCACCGATAAAAGCGTATTGAGAGTAAGTGGTCCGTTTACGGTAGAAACGCTGCAGAATTTTGAACCGGTGAGTCCATCGGAGCTGGAGGAGGAGACCCTGGTCACCGAAGAGGTAGGCGAATGGGAGGAGAAGATCAAACAGCACCTGCTATCGACCGGCATCAAGAACGGCCGCAAGGATGAACGCGTCGATTTTACCCGCGTGGAGCTGTTAGCTGATGCCTGGCTCCATGCCGAAGGCTTTTACCACACGGCCAAAGGCGAACACAAAGCCTATTTTCACATCGGTCCTCGGTTTGGCACGGTGAGCAAAGAGGCGGTGAACAAAGCCATCGTGGCCTGCCGGCAGCGGGGCGATGCCAACTGGATGGTCATCCTGGGGTTCAGCTTCGAAAGCGATATCCAGGGCGGGGAGCAAACCACCAGTCTCGGTTCATTTGAAGTCACCAAAGCCAAAATTCATGATGATTTGCTGCAAGAAGGATTGAAGAAGAAACCGGCCAAATCGGCGGCATCGTTCGTAACCATCGGAGAACCGGATGTGGCAGTGAACATCGAGGAACGAACTGTAAATAATGAAAAGAAAAAGTTCGTATCTGTCTCTATTGAAGGGTTGGATATCTATGATCCGATCAAGGATGTGGTAATGCCCCGGAATATCCACGAAATCGCCTACTGGATGTTAGACGACGATTACGATGGCAGCAATTTCGTGGTCAAACAGCTCTTTTTCTGCGGCGGCGATAAAACCGAATTCGATAAATGGCGCCGCGGGCTATTCGATCTGAGCGAATCACGCAACAGACGAAAGAAGGAGTTGCAAGACACGCTGAAAATCGAAATCGATGAGGAGGCATTTGAACGGTTGTATGGTCATACTTCGCATCCTGTTGAGATGAAGAAAAAGGGGCAGAAAATGGCGGTACGCATTGTTTCGCTCTACGGAGAAGAAACCACAAAAGTAATTTCGCCATCCTAGTAATACCATCTAAAATCGTTCAGTTTTTTACATTTTGTCGTCAAATTTTGCCATCCTGTCTAAAATGTAAAGGCACAGTGGTGAAATCTGTAACTTTGTACCTCTCTGTTTTTTCTATTATTCTATGATGAATCATATCCTTTCTCTTACGCTGATCCTAAGCTGTATCTCATTTTCACTATTTTCACAGAATAAAAATCCAGGCGCAGTTTCGGGGCGTGTGATGGATCTGCAAACCAACAGTCCGGTCGAATATGCCAATATCGTGCTTCGCGATACCATCAACCACATGATGGTCGGCGGGATGGTATCGGACAGTTCCGGAAACTTCAAGTTGAAAGATGTGCCATTGGGCACCTATTATATTGAATACAGTTTTATCGGTTATGAAAAGCAACGCTCCAAAACATTTGTCCTTACCCGCAAACATACCAAGAGCGATCTGGGGGTATTGACCCTCTCCTCCACCGCCATCAACATGAAGGAGGTGACCGTTACGGCCGAGCGCAGCATGATGATCAACAAAATCGACCGGAAGGTATTCAATGTGCAGAAAGATATCCAGGCACAAACCGGAACTGTGACCGATATGCTGCAGACCATTCCTTCCATCTCGGTAGATATTGACGGGAATATCAGCCTCCGGGGATCAGGGAATGTGACCATTCTGATCAACGGCCGCCCGTCGGTGATGACCGGTGCGGCAAACCTGGAACAGATGCCTGCCTCCCTCGTCGAAAAAATTGAGGTCATTACCAATCCATCGGCCAAATACCGCCCTGACGGCACCGGCGGCATTATAAACATCATCCTGAAAAAAGAGCGGAAAGCCGGCGTCAACGCCATTCTCGGGGCCAATGCCGGCAATAACAGCCGTTTTAATACCAACCTTCAGCTCAACTACAATACCGGCCAAATAAATCTGTTCGGAAGTTATGGCTACAGGCAGGACTACCGATTCCGAAGCGGTGATCTTTCTTCGCAAACCATTGACACCATTACAAACCAGTCAACCTACCTGGAACAAACTTCTTCGGGAAGCTCGCGGTCCCTTTCGCACCTGGCGCAATTGGGATCTGATTGGAGCATGGGAAAAAGGGATGTGGCAGGCATTTCAGGTACCTATAACTTCCGTGAGAATAAGCGTTCCAATACGGATGAGAATCTTTACAAGGACAATGCCCAACAACCCGATGAGCAATATAGGCGCACACTGAACGGGACGGAGGGCGAACAAAGCGCCGGCATCACCGCATTCTACGAACATGTGTTCAACCGGGAAGATGAACACCTCTTCAGGGCCGATTTTGAATATCAGCAGGAGACAGAGAAGGAAGATGATTATTGGACCAACGATTACACACTCCCGCCTTATCCCCAGGGGCAGGATCACACCACCGGAAAAAACGGGAACCAGGAATTTAACCTCTCGGCCAATTATTCCCGACCCCTATGGAAAAATGCAAGCTTTGAAGGAGGTTATCAGCAGATCGTGGAGATCAGCGACCAGAACCAGGTGGTCGATCACTGGGATCCGGAATCGGGGAGATGGTACAACGATAGCATTGCCAGCAATCATTTCAAATCAAACCAAACGGTGTATGCGCTCTACGGCACCTTGACCGGCACCTGGAACAAATTCACCATCATGGCCGGTTTACGCGCTGAGGAGACCACTGTAAATTTAAATTTCATCACCCTCGATACCGCCATCAACAGCAACTACTTTGCGCTCTACCCAACCGTTCACCTGGCCCTGGCATCCGGAAAAAATGAATGGCAACTGAATTACAGCCGCCGCGTTAACCGTCCGGATGGGGAAGATATGAACCCTGTTCCCGAATACCGTGATCCGCGAAATATTTATGTGGGGAACCCCAACCTGAAGCCTGAAGACATTCATTCACTCGAATTTGGCTATGCCTTCAGGCCTGAAAACTTCATCATCATTCCTACCCTCTTCTACCGATACAAGATCAATGGTTTTACAAGGGTCACCACCAGTTTGAACGACTCTGTTCTTCTGACAACCATGGAGAATATGGCCAAAGACCAGTCGGCCGGCCTTGATCTCAGCGGGAGCTGGCAGGCGGGCAAGATCATGAATCTCAACTTCAGCGCATCGGGATTCTACAGCGTGATTGATGCCTCCAACATCGGATATGGCAGCAACAAATCCACCTTCTCCTGGAACGCCAAGGTGAATGCCTCGTTCAACATCACAAAAACCACCCTCCTCCAGGTTTTCGGACAGTACCGCTCTGAAGTCCTTACACCGCAAGGGAACCGACTGCCTACGTGGGTGGTAAACCTGGGCTTCAGACAGGATTTCTGGAAGAAACGGATCTCCCTGATTGCTACCATTTCTGACCTTTTCAACTCACAGACTTACAGGGCCACGGTGAACACGCCTGTCCTGATTCAGGAATCGACGCGCCGACGCGACGCACGCGTGATTTATGCCGGATTTGTTTTCAATTTCGGCACCAACGGGAAAAAGCAGAAGGAGGCGAATTTCGAGTTCGACAACGGAATGGACCGGTAGCGGATAAGGGAAAATTCAGATATCTTTGCCGGGAATATTCGGTTCAAAAAAGTGGTCAATTCTCTGAATAAATATTTTTCACATCTCGAATCCATTGTGCGGAACCTTCCTCACAAACCCGGTGTGTATCAATATTTCGATGACAAGAACAAAATCATCTATGTTGGCAAAGCAAAGAACCTGAAGAAACGGGTGAGCTCCTACTTTGCCAAGATCAACTCCATCAGCGGCAAGGTTCAGATGCTGGTACGAAAAATTGCTGATATAAAGTACATTGTCGTTGAGACAGAACAGGATGCCCTGCTGCTTGAAAACAACCTGATCAAAAAGTACCAGCCGCATTACAATGTGGCACTGAAGGATGATAAAACCTTTCCCTGGATCTGCATAAAAAACGAGCCATTTCCGCGCATTTTCCCCACACGGCATGTGATCCGTGACGGATCGGCCTATTTCGGCCCCTATGCCAATGTGCGGCTCATGCATACCCTGTTGGAGCTGAGCCGACAACTGTATCCCCTGCGCAACTGCTCGCTGCTCCTCACAGACAAAAACATTCAGGCAAAAAAATTCAAAGTCTGCCTTGAATTCCATATCGGGAACTGCAAAGGACCCTGCGAAAGCCATCAAACCGCCGAAGATTACAACAATTCAATCGCAGCGATCAAAGAGATCATCAAGGGCAACATCACCACTGTTGCAAAACAGCTGAGGGAACTCATGATGCATTATGCTGACATCCAGGAATTTGAAAAGGCACATTTTGTGAAGGAGAAGCTGGCGCTGCTCGACAAATACCAGAGCAAATCCACCGTGGTGAGTCCGTCGATAAACAATGTGGATGTGTTTTCAATTATTGCATCAGGATCGCATGCCTATGTTAATTTTATGAAGGTGATGAATGGCGCCATCATTCAGGTTCACACCATTGAGATGATCAAAAAGCTGGATGAAAGCCCTGAGGAGCTATTGGAGATTGCCATAACTGAAATCAGACAACGGTTTGAAAGTGTATCTCCTGAAATCATACTGCCTTTTTTGGTGGATTTTAACATACCCGGGATTATTTTTACCGTCCCAAAGATCGGGGATAAAAAGAAGTTGCTGGAGCTCTCTGAACGCAATGTAAAGTATTACCAGCTGGAACGGGAAAAACAGAAAGAGCTCGTGGACCCGGAGCACAAATCGCGTCGCATACTCGACACCATGATGAAGGACCTGCGCATGACTGAATTACCGGCGCATATCGAGTGTTTCGACAATTCGAACATCCAGGGCGACAGTCCTGTGGCAGCCATGGTATGTTTTAAAAACGCCAGGCCCGACAAAAGCGAGTACCGCCATTTCAACATTAAAACGGTGGAAGGCCCCAATGATTTTGCCTCGATGGAGGAGATCATTTTCCGCAGGTATAAACGCCTGATGGACGAGAAGAAGCCATTGCCCCAGCTGATCATTGTTGATGGCGGAAAGGGTCAGTTGAGCGCAGCGCTTAAAAGCCTTCATGCCATTGGCCTTGCAGGAAAAATGACCATCATTGGAATTGCAAAAAAACTGGAGGAGATCTATTATCCCAATGATTCGCTGCCGATGTACCTGGATAAAAAATCGGAAACGCTCAGGATTATTCAGCAGATGCGCGACGAGGCACACAGGTTTGGCATCACCCATCACCGGCGCCGCCGTGAAAAGGCAGCCATGTCGCCCCAACTCATGGAAATCGCAGGCATTGGCCCCAACATCAATCAGAAGCTGCTATGGAAATTCAAATCAGTGAAAAATATCAAACTGGCTTCACTGGAAGATTTGCAGGCGGTTATCGGAAAGGCAAAAGGCAAATTGGTCCATGCCTATTTCAATACCCTTCCGCAGTAAAGAGATCAGGCTCCGATCAATGCCTGGTACTGCGCTGCATCCAGTAAGTCGACGATTTCGCCTGCATCAGAAAGCCTGATCTTGACGACCCATCCTTTTTCATACGGGTCCTGGTTGATTACTTCGGGTTTTGTGGTGAGATCCTCGTTGAATTCAAGAATTTCTCCGGAAACAGGCATAAACATGTCCGAAACAGTCTTTACAGCCTCGATGGTGCCAAAGGATTCATGCTTTCCAAGGATTTCACCAACGGTTTCCACCTCCACAAAGACAATATCACCCAATTCATGCTGGGCAAAATCGGTAATGCCGATCAGCGCGTGGTCACCTTCAACTTTCAGCCATTCATGATCTTTGGTGTACTTTAGATTTGCAGGAACGTTCATAGTAATTGAGTTTAATGTTTTTTCAAAAATACATCTTTTTTGAAAAATACCGGCAGTCAAACCAAATTATAATGACAAAATGATCTATTGCGAGAGGGTAAACCGCAAAGCGATCCCTCCTTTGGTATTGGAGGTGCGGTACTGATTGGAAACATACGGGGTGTTGATGATTTTATCAAAATAGAACCGCACATTAAAACGGGCGCTCAGATTGTAATCGGCTGAAAAGTTGAGTGAAAGAACCTGCTGTCCGACGGAAATCTGGTTCACCTCCTGATCAACCCGGCGCAAAACGGTCTTATTCTTGCGGATGGAAAAGTCAAGCTTGAGGTTCAGGTCGCTGCTGGTCTTCATCTTCTTACCCCCACCCAGCAAACCTGACAGATTGAAACGGATTCCCTTTAAACGGTAACCCATACCAATGATGAATTCATTGCTTGTAATTTCTGTGAGCTGGTTATTGGCAAAGCTGAATGACAAGTTCCTTGCACGCCGCAATTCAACACTGGCCAGAAGGCTGTTGATAAAGCCCAGGTCGACTTTAATCAAAGGATTGAATTGTTCAGTAAGCGATACAACCGTCATTTGCGCCTGGGGAATAAAATTTCCGGCATCATCGTACACCACGGGCATCCCGTTTTGCTCGCCATACCGGATATTCGAATTAAAACTTCCCACGCTGTAGGTGGAAAGATAGGCATGGGTCAGTGTCAGGGTGCGCAACCATGTCTTGAATATCTTCATTTTAGCAAAGCCATCATAGGTCACGCGCCAATTGGGAAGGGGAATAGTGGGGAAGGCGGTAAGTTTAATTTTCGACGGATCCTTGCCTGAATAGGCCGCCAGGAAAGACGAAACGAGCACCTCCTGATTTGTGGGTCCATACCCGGCAGGAAAGCCTGTAGAATCGTTTATTGTCTTGGAATTCGGATTTTCGGCAGCATAGCGCATGGCAATTTGCATCCGGTATTGTTTCATGGTTTCAAAAACTGCTGACTTCCCAAACTCATCCTCCTTATCAAAAGATGTTCCGATCATGATGTATGACATGGAGAAACTCCCCTGGTCCAGCGGGGAATAAGATTTGAATACGCCAGAGGTATTCGCCTTATAATACTCCTGATGGGTTTTTGCGTATTGCCTGTTTGCAACAATTTCGATACGCAAATCTTTGATCGGTTCAATACTGACGGTAATATTCAGATTTTCATTGAATTTATTTATATATGGATTATTCAGCATCGTATCTGCCGTAATCCAGTCATTCTGGGTAGCTTTGGAACGAATATCAGCCTGGTCGCCAAACACGAAGCCAAGACCGGGAGCATTCGAATTCCAGTTGTTGCCCAGGGCGATGGGTTCCGGTTTAAAACCAGGTAACAGGGTTCCGGTTCCCTGTGTATAGGAAAATCGTGCAGTCCGCACTCCCATAAGGAAGCGGACGGTCCCCTCCAAAAGAATCTTGCCAATGTCTGGTCCTGTTTTTTCAATCTTCAGGCTGTCTTTCTTTGAAAGGCTTTTTTCTTTTGAAACTTTGGGCACAGGAGGCGGGGTATTCCTTGAATTTGCTGTGGTACTCTGGTTTATTCTCTTCAGGTAGGGCACTTTATTGTACAGTGCCACCAGGTTTAATCCGCCATTGAGGGACTTTTGCGCTGCATTTTCAATGGTATTCCCATACTGAGACTGGATGGAGAGCGGAGATGCATTCCACCGATAGGTAGACTGATAACCTGCAGTGACCGTGATAAAGTCGAGATAAGGAATTTTCGCAATCGGCACATCCCAGGTGACGTTAAAAGCCTGGTTATAATTGTTCATCGTTCCCAATGAGAAAATTTCACTCCACACCTGATCGCGGTTGGAACGGTCAATCTGGCCCGGGGGCTCATTGATAAAGGCATTGGTATTGGCTACCAGGCTTATTCTCAACGATTTTGAAAAATCGTATTTCAAATCATAGGTTCGGGTCCAGTCCCATCGCTTGATGTAGAAGGTTTCCATCGGCACGATGGCACGGCTCTTATTCCTGAACTTGCGCTGCTCGAACTCACGATTCATATCAGTCCTGAACGCAAATGATTTGGGGAGGTAATAAAAATTGAAATCCTTGATCAATGCGAATGCCTTGGAACGGTTTAGGGCTGACACCCGCTGAAATGGAATGACATTTTTAGGCTGGGCAGAAAAAGTATAGCCCAGGCCACCTGAATAACGCTTCTTCAGGTCATATTCGATGTCGACATCACGGTGATATATTTCAGAATAGGCATAACTGATGTTGAAGTTCTCAATGTCGTAAATCCGCGGTTTTTTGTTGCCAGTACGATCCTTCCTGACATTCATCAGGTTAAAGTTCTTTCGTTGCGTATAACCCTGTGTAAGTTGTTTGATAGAATCTTTCTGTTCCTTGGTGTCAAACGCATTGAGAACATCTTTCAAATAGAGGTCGGGATTCAACGGATCGTATAACGGACTATTCTGCTGCATGGAATAATCGAAGTGCATTGGAATCCGGATTCCTGATTTGGCCGGGAAAAACTTTCCAAGTTCAAGATCGGTATCAAATCCGAAGGTCAGGATTGATTCCATCTGACGTTGGGTTTGTTTTTGTTCAAGTGTTCCGAAACCCGCACTGCTGTATGCCCCTGTCAGCTGAATGCGCCCAAGGTCAGCCAGCTCCACGGCAACTCTTGCAGTCGCAGCCCATCCACCCTGTTTGTTGAAGTCGGAAAGCCGTAATTCATCCACCCAGATTTCGGCACATTTTGCCTGGCCATCGTCATCGGGAGACTGTGAACTCTTCTTTGGGTTCCTGATCCCGATCATGATCGCCCTGACATCACTGATGGTCGGAGATCCGACGATGGTGATTTTATTTTTACCATCATATTCCGAGTAGGGCGTTGCCGCTGTTAACTCCATTCCCTTGTCACGCATGGCCAACAGGCGGTTGTATTTCACCTGTACCAACCGCTCAAGTTCAATATCAAAGGCGTTGCTTTCGGGCCATATGGCATCGGGATTATCACTTCTGGTTCCCCAGGGCGTAAAACTAAGCGGAATTTCATATTCGTAAAAGTTACCTGTGAAGTCCGAACCGATGCGCATCACAATGGTAAGGTCACCGGTTTTAAGGTTTTGCGAACGGATGGATTGTTCGGCATGAACAAACATCTTCAGTCGCTTAAACTGGCGAAAGTCAAATTCCGTCGTCTTATATGAAGCGCGGGCATCTCCGTCCACCAGATTGCATACCTTAAATGACATGGATTGTTCATTCAGTTTTTGCATGTTGGTAGATCCCCAGTTGGTTTCACGCTCAATTCCCGGAGGCATTACATAAGGGATCGGCTGCTTGCTTCCATTTTCTTCAAGGCTCACCGTGGCAATGTCAAACTGGGTCTGGTTCTGATAATCATCGGGAATATATTCACCCGGCGAAAGCAGGCTATAGGTATATCTGCGCCATTCACCGCGGGTGAGTTCGAGGGTGGCAAACCGACAAACGACCTGTCGCTTAAAATTTTTGAAAAACATACGCATGAAGCGGATCGAGTTAAAATCATTGATGTTCCCGATCACTTTATCCGGTGTACGAATGGGAATTTTAAACTGATACCAGTTTACGGCCCCGCGCGTTCCGTCAGCCAAAGGAATATCAGTTGCCCGATACACATTGGTGATGTAGTTCATCCCGGGTTTCATCTGATCAGGATTCAATTGAACCACATACTGATAGTAGCGTTCTGATTCACTCAGGGTATTGTCTTTATTGATATCCTCCACGTTTGGAAGGGTGGTTGCAATGGTTGGATAACTTTCAGGTGATTGTTCTGTGGTTGGACTGTTTCCGTCAGGCCCGTTGTACTTCTTGTAGCGATTCAGAATGTTACTGTAAATCGTATCGTTGTCATAATCCGTTCCCCTGAAATAATGGAAATTATCTGCAGAGGGATCTGTCGCAGCATTTTTAAACGCTGCGGAACTTTGTCCAAAGGCGCTTCCAACCTTGGCCACATAGGTCGTATCAAAAAAGGAGCGCTCATCTAAATCGCGCAGGCCGTCATATCCAATATCCTGGAACGGGCGGGAAGGCGGATTGTTATCGAATGCATCCACCAGTGCCTGGAGTTGCGGCACACGGCCCCACATGGTTGTATCCACCCCGGAAACTACTTCACTGGTTGGCAGGCCGTTTTCATAACTTTTGCGCCCATCACGCAAAATATCCTCAGAAATATCGCCCAGGTTGAAATACAACTGACCGGAATTTGTAGGATCGTCAGCAAAAGGGTCCATCATCCAGAACTCGATATACTGGATGTTGGTAGCTTCGAAGTCGGTCGACTCAATTTTTCGCATCACCCCTCCCCAGCGGGTTGTAGGAAAGGCAAGTGATCCGTCATTATTCAACCCGTTGGAAAAACCGGAGGGCAACACATCATAATTATAGGGTCCCCGTTCCGACGGGTAATAGGCCATATTCAGCACCGCCATGTTCACCGGTACACCGTTGAGGGGTTGCTTATTCGGAAATATTTCGGTTTCCCACACCTGGCGAACATATTGCTTTGATAAATCCTTGTTGGAAACATTGGGTGGGATCAGGCTGGTATTCTTATCGTAAAACAACGGGTCAACTACATACCACGCCAATTTGGCACGGTTAAATCCATACTTCAGCTTTGTGTCGTTGGCAGCTTCGGGAAACATGGCTTTGGTGGTCTGTCCCTGCGGGGTGCTGGCCATAAACCAGGTTCCGATGTTCTTCAAATCAATCGTCGACTTTGCTCCTTCAAAATCATCAATATAGGTTGTTCCTGCTTTACCTATGGCCTTTGAATGGCCAGGGATGAAATGGGCGAATTCGGCATCAATCGCAATGGACGACGGGGCCTTGGTTGTAATGAGCGGCAACGCATCGATAAAGCGGGTAATCAGTCTTGACTGGGTACGATAGGTGAGACTCAACCCCCAGATGGTATTCGACATGGGCTCATCCCCGTAATTCACCTTCTGGGTGAGGGGCCGTTCGTTCAGGTTTAATACGGTACCCCCGATAACGAAATCCTTGTTGATTTTGTATTCGATGTGTGCTCCCATCAACCGCTTGGTTTGAACATTGAACATCTCATTGCTCTCAAGGGATACGTTGATGGGTGTTCCCGAAGCAAGAATTCCTTCATTGATGATACGAACGCGTCCCAGGGTGTAATCAACCGTAAAATCTATATTTTCCTGCAACTGGATCCCTCCGGCTGTTACCCTCACAGAACCGACCGGAACATTCAAGGCATTGAGAGAAATTTCTCCTCCTGCCGTAGATTTGTAAAAACCATCCAGGACAAATTTATTTTTATCGGGGTACTGCTTTGCCATGGTCTTCGTCATGGTATATAAGGAATCGAAACAATATTTGTCAGCCAGGGCCCAGGATCCTTTCGGATCATTTGGATCATAAATCGAGTCCCTGAGATCGTTGCCGAAGGGTTCAAGTACGGAGAAGAAAATCCGGCCATTCGAGGCCTGGATGGTTCCACCCTGTGTTGCGGCCTGGTCAATGAAATCGAACATTCCATCGGACGGAGGATTGAACTGTTGGTTCAGGTTATCGAAATTCAGAACCCGCAACAGGGGAACCCCTTTGATGCGGCTCTCGGTGATATAAGCAGTGGGAACACCATTGGCATTGCCCGAATAGAGGATGTTCACCGTAAAGTCGTTTGACTGAAGCTGATATGACCCCAACGCATATACGTTTTTCATCATCAGGTTCCAGGTAGGAATTCTTGTATTGAGGGCGGTGCTTTTCAACAATTTCACAATTAGACTCTTGGGAGAGGTTATACCCTGATCAGAAAATTCTCCGACCTGGCGGACGGTGGTATCTCCCACCACCTGGTATTGGTATGCTACCGCAAGCGTTTGATCGCTGTTTAGCGCTGTGTTCAGTGAGATAAAACCCAGTTTAGGGTTAAAGGTGAACTCCGTGGGCAAGAGTTTGCGGGCGCTTTCAACCTTTTCAAAATCCTCTCCCGAAATCATATAGAACGGAAAACCCTTAAGGTAACCGGAAACAGTATTGATATTGCGAACCTTTGCCGTATCCGCCGGCGAGGGCATGATTTTCTGGAAAAGGTCATTCGAATTGTTGGAAGGGAACTTTCGCGTGGAATCACCAGTGAACAACCTCGTATTGTAAGGCTTGTACTCTCCAATGTCCATAAAAGCCACGATATTCCTGTTCTCCGTTACGGCTGCGCCAATATTTGTAACCCAAACCTCAATCTTGAGGATATTCACATTCGAGGTGACAACAGGTAGTTTTTTCAGCGAAGCCTTGTAGGTGTTGCGAAAATTCTGCGCCAGGAAGAAGTGCTTGTTCTCCTCATATTCATCCGCCCGCAACCTGAATTTGGTGGTTTGGGCATTCCCCTGCACCGTGATATTTTTTGTCTCGCTTTTTTGTTGAGAATAGAGCGCTGTCACTGTAACACGGCCAAACCGCAACTTGGTCTTGATACCGAAGAGGCTTTCGGTACCCCTGATCAGTGAAGTATTTAGCGGCAGGCTGACATCCCCCGCTTCAATCAGCTGGATGATATCATCCTCCTTCCCTTCGTACTTCAGCTTCATTTTATTCTCGAAATCGAAGGTGGCCTCTGTGTTGTAATTGACTTTAAACTCAATTTTATCGCCGATTTTAGCAATAACATTCATCTGAATCTGTTCGTCAAAGTCGAAGTTGGTCTGCCGGCGCTGGCGTGTATTCAGCATGGGGTCGTCACGGCGGTTGGATACGATCCCGAACATGATTTCAGCGGATCCCTGAGGCCTGATATCCACGGTATTGTTGCCAAAAATCGTTTCAAAAACTTTTCCGGGAATAATGATTTTGGGAATGATTCCCTTGGCATTGTCCATGCTTGCTACCTCTGACCGTTCTTTCCAATACTGGTTGATCATTGCTTGCAGATCCTGGTTCTGGAACTCATCAAAAGAGAGGGTCGTTGGTATCCGGTAGGTCGTCTCGCCAATTTTGTAAGAATAATAATACTGGCGGGTGATGGGATCGTAGTCAACCTCGGTTTTCAGATTCGAAGGGTTCTTGAGATAGAGGTGGTGCTCCTGGCCTGAGCCCGGCATCACATTCTCTTCATTGAAGGGATAGCGCAATGGAACCGAATCACCCTTGTTCAGGCTGTCGGGGGCAAAAGAGATACGCTGGCTGAGTCCAAAATTACCAAGCGTTTCGCCGGAAACAACCGGGATACGAATAGCAACCAGGACGGCCAGGCAGATAAGACAGTATAAAATGCGTTTCTTCACTAAACTCTGCAAGGTGAATTAAACTCCGGAACCTGAACGCTACAATACCTTGAGGGCGTGTTTGATCAGCTGTTCCACTGTCAAGCCTGTTCCTTCCGTTTCGATGATTTTGTTCAATGCTTTTTCAGCAAGCATCTTTGGGAAGCCCAGAATGATCAATCCAGATAACGCTTCTTCCTTCTTTGTATTGTGCAGAAATCTGGATTTTTCATAGGGAATAAGCTCTCTGGGAACCTTATCTTTCAAGTCGATGATAATGCGTTGTGCAGTTTTTGCCCCGATGCCCTTTATGCGCTGAAGTTGGGGGGCATCTCCACCTGCAATGGCTGCGATGACCTCTGCCGGTGAAAGGGATGATAAAATAATCCTGGCTGTATTGACACCTACCCCCGAAACACTGATAAGCTGACGGAACAGTTCGCGTTCAGAAAGTTCGGCAAAACCGTACAGCAACATGTCATCCTCACGAACCACCAAATGGGTGTAAAGGGTGCATTTTTCATCTTCCCTGAGAAGGGAGTAGGTATGAATGGAAATATTCAGCAGGTATCCGATACCATTGACATCAACGACCGCATAGGCAGGGTTTTTCTCAACCAGCCTTCCTTGGATATATTCGTACATGTGCGCAGTAGCTAAAAATAAACCAATACCGGTTTGCCCGGAAAAAGTGCAAAGGTAAAAAATCCACCGACTTATTGTATGAGTTTATTCTCCCGCAGGGATGCTTCGATCTCCCTGAGTGTAATGGGTTTCGATAATATTTTCTTCTCCCGGTCAAGAAGAAAAATGGTCGGGGTTGCATAGATGTTAAAATCATCGGCCGATTTGCCTGCAAAGCCCTTCAGATCAGAAACATTGATCCAGTTCAGCTTCTGATCACGGATAAAGGAACTCCAGGCAGTACGGCTGGTGTCGATTGAAACAGCGAGCACCTCAAACCGCCTGGGCGTTTGCTTATCGTAAAGCTCCTTCAGTCGGGGCATCATGGCTGTGCAGTGCGGACATTGGGTTGACCAGAAAACAACCAGGGTGAATTCAGCATTGATCAAGGATAATTTAACCTGTTTCCCCTTATTGTCAGGAATTACCAGGTCGGGAGAGATCTTCCCGACCGCAATCTTTTTGAAGGTTTCAAGCTTTTTCTGCAATGCTGTCTTTCGCTGTTGGTCTTCACATGCAAAGGGATCCTGAAAATTATCGGCGATGTAAGTAATCACCTCGTCGAGGTGATACTTGTCAAATCCACCAACAAGATAATCGAGCCAATATTTGAATATCTCGGCATTGACTGAAGCCGCGCTGAGCATGACGGTGACCGCTTTAATAAATTCAGCTTCAAGTTGTTTCTGGGCAAGCCTGTTGTTGCTGTACAATGACAAATAGGAGATCGCCTTGTTTGCAAACGCCATGCTGCGCAACAGGGCCGTATCATTGAAATCAACCTTGTCGAAATAATGCTGCTTCAGGAAGGTGACACGCTCCTCTTTATTCATTTCGGACGACAGATATGGAGGCTGGTATACCTTTGCCACACGCACTGCATACGAATTGGGATACAACTTTACCAACGAATCGAGATACTGCTGCTGCCGGCGCTGGATGGCATCAAATTCAACGGTTACAGAGGAGTAAAACGAATCTCTTACCGGGTAATAATCAACAAGGGGCATGAGCAACTGCAACTTCGACTGGTTGGTCCGGTCGAGTCTCGAAAAGGCAAGATTTATTTGATTTTCTCGTGATGAGATAAACCTCAGGCTATCTTCCGGATTTGAGAAGGTCGTGATAAACTGAACATCTTCCTTGTTCCACACCAGGTCGACAAAGGCCTCTTTGCCCCATTTTACACGGTACATGCCGGAAAGCCGGCCAGCCATGGAAAACCTTAAATGACCAACGGAATCGCAGTGGGTCGAATCAAGGAATGTCAATTTTTCTCCATACATACTCGACAGGAATACCTTGCTCCCGTTGCCTTTCTGGATTGTGCCGTCAAAAACGCCCTGGGCAGGCAACATCCATGAATTCAGAATGAAAAACAGCAGGGGAAATATACGCCGGATACAACCATACCGAACCGAACGTGCGAAATGAAGGAACACTTTACTCATCACCCTGTTACCCTGTTACCCTGTTACCCTGTTACTTTATTACTTTCTTCGCAGCCTTTTTTTCAGGAGCCACCGGGCCTAAGATCTCTTCAAGCTTTTTTATCAGATCCTCCCCACGCAGGTTGCGGCCAACGATTTTTTGATCTTTATCGAGCAGTACATTGGCTGGGATGGAGTTGACGCCATAGAGCTTTCCGGCAGCATTGGCCCACCCTTTCAGATCTGATACCTGGGGCCAGGTAAGTTTATCATCCCTTACCGCCTTGAGCCATTTCTCCCGGTGCTGATCAAAAGAACAGCCAAGCACATCGAAACCTTTCTTTTGGAATAACTGGTATGCTTTTACTACGTTGGGATTCTCCGCGCGGCATGGGCTGCACCAGGAGGCCCAGAAATCAACCAGCAACACCTTCCCCTTCAGGGTTGACAGGGTTACAGGCTTTCCGGTACTGTCATTCATGGTAAAATCAGGCGCGATCTGACCAATTTCAACACGGTTCAGAATTTCAATGCGTTTCTTAAGCACCTGGACATATTGGGAACCGTTCAGGCTGGTATCCATGGCGGCCACAAGTTCTTTCAGATCAGCGAGCTCAAATTGCCAGCTGTTACGAACAACGAGGTACGGAGAAACCACAGTCTTATTATTTGCTTTGGCAAAATCCTGAAGCTGCTTCTTCATCTCCTTATCCAACTCATTTGAAATGGAATCGGTCCGTTTCATGCTTGCCGTATCGTTGGTCTCCTTGGCTTTTTTCCATTCCATGTAAACCACCTCCATCTTTTCATTTATGGTCTCATTCAGTGTCAGGTATTGCTGGTATATATCATGGGAAGCAGATCCTGCAATGGTTGATTTATCGATACTGTCAACATAAATCTGAACCTTGATCTTAGCATTTTCGATAAACACGGGAAGCATAATTTGTTTTTCCTCCATGACGATGTGCCACATTTCAGGAATAGCTGCTGCTCCTTTAAATGAAAATTCCCCTTGATCAATTTTGGATGAATCAACTTTAACCCATTGATCCACATCGAATTTTTGAAGATAGATCATACCGGAATCGGCTCCGGTAATATGTCCGCTGATGGCAAATCGGTCTTTATTGCCTGTGCAGGATGCGAGGATAACCCCGATAACAAGGATTAGAATATATTTTTTCATTTGTGTTCCTCCTAATTGGTTTATGGCCACAAAAGTACGGCTTTTTGCGAAACAAAATAAATCGCTAATTTTACAAGGAAAATCCAGCCATTATGAAGTATGTCCTTTCCCTTACCGGGATGCTCCTGTTATCACTGACAATCAACCTTGCCCATGCCCAGTCCGAAGCAGGCAAAATTCCGGCCCCTAAATATAATTTATCGATTGATCCGGTTCTCTATACCGTTGGATATGCGCATCTCGATACAGAATGGCGTTGGGATTATGAGGCGACCATAAACGAATGCATTAAAAATACGCTTGATGAGAATTTTCAGCGCCTGGAGAAATACAAGCCCTATGTTTTCACCTTCTCAGGAGCACGGCGGTACAAAATGATGAAGGAATACTATCCGGAAAAATATGAAAGAGTAAAAAAATATATTGCCCAGGGGCGCTGGTTCGTGGGTGGTTCTTCCGTGGATGAATGCGATGCCAACGTGCCCTCCCCCGAATCGGTCATCCGCCAGGTGTTGTATGGAAATGGTTACTTCCGCAGTGAATTTGGCAAAGAAAGTGTCGATTTCCTGCTCCCCGACTGTTTTGGATTTCAGGCACATCTTCCCTCTGTTTTAGCCCATGCAGGATTGAAAGGATTTTCCACGCAAAAACTTTCATGGGGCTCTGCGGCAGGGATCCCCTTCAATATCGGGAATTGGATTGGCCCAGATGGAAAAGGCGTGGTTGCAGCATTGAATGCCACAAGTTATACCAGCGACATTAAGAAAAGACTTGATACCTCCAGCTACTGGGTAAACAGGGTAATGGAAAATGGAAAAAAATATGGTGTTTTTGCCGATTACCGCTATTATGGTGTTGGTGATGAAGGCGGTGCCCCGCGGGAAGAAGATGTTAAAAATGCTGTTGAAAGCCTGAACCATCCTGATCAGAAAATAAAGGTCTATCTCTCCTCTTCCGACCAGCTTTTCCGGGACCTTACGGAGGAGCAAAAAAAACAGCTTCCCTCCTACAGCGGAGATCTGCTGCTGACGGAGCATTCGTCAGGGTCTCTCACGTCACAATCGTACATGAAACGCTGGAACCGTAAAAACGAACAGCTTGCCCTTGCAGCTGAATCCATGGCTGTAATGGCCGACTGGCTTGGCGGGCTCAAATACCCCCAGCGTTCGCTCAATGAAGCCTGGTGGTTGGTTCTCGGCAGCCAGATGCACGACATCGTGCCAGGTACCAGTCTTCCGAAAGCTTATGAATATGCCTGGAATGATGAGATTTTAGCCCTGAATAAATTTTCAGCCTGTCTTGAAAGTTCTGCCGGCGCCGTTATCCGGGCCATGGACACACAGGGTAAAGGGGTGACCCTTGTGGTATATAATCCCCTGGCCATTGCCCGAAAAGATGTCGTTGAGGCGGAAATTCTGTACGGAGAAGAGACACCAAAAGCGGTAAAAGTATTTGATGGGACAAACGTGGAGATTCCATCTCAGATCATCCTTACATCAAAAAACAGCTTACGGATCCTATTCTCCGCCTCTGTTCCCTCGCTCGGATTGGCCGTATTTGATGTTCAGCCGGTAAAGGACCCCGCAGCTTACAGAACAGCACTTGCTGCCTCAAATAAAACCCTGGATAATGAATTCCTGAAGGTAACGGTCGATTCGGATGGAAATATTTCAAGCATCATTGATAAAAAACTGGGGAAGGAGCTCCTTTCTGCTCCGTCACGGCTCGAATTTCAGAAGGAACATCCTGAATTCTGGCCTGCCTGGAATATGGACTGGAAAGACCGCAGAAATCCGCCCGTCGAATACGTAAAAGGTCCGGCCAATATCACTTTGCTCGAAAATGGTCCGGTGCGGGCCACTTTGAAAATAGAACGGAATGCCAGAAATTCGAATTTTACACAGTATATCCAGCTTGCTGCAGGAAAGGAAAACCTGATCGTAAAAAACACAATCTCCTGGCAATCACGCGGGGTCAGTCTTAAAGTCTCCTTCCCGCTCACAGCCTCCAACACAGAGGCAACCTATAACCTCGGATTGGGAACGGAATTGCGGGCAAATAACCATGAAAAAAAATACGAAGTCCCCTCCCGCGAATGGTTCGACCTTACAGATAAGTCTGGTTCTTTCGGCGTAACAATCGTTGAGGATTGTAAATTCGGATCCGACAAGCCAAACGATAAAACATTGCGGCTGACCATGCTTTTCACTCCGTCTGCCAATTTTTATCACGATCAGGCCACGCAGGACTGGGGAATACATGAAATTACCTACGGAATATACAGCCACAAAGGTGATTGGCGGACAGGTTTATCGGAATGGCAGGGCCGAAGCCTGAATCAGCCTCTCAGAGTTTTCCAGGCTTCTCAGCACCGGGGAACGCTTGGGAAAAGTTTTTCATTTGCCAGGGTTTCTGCTCCCCAGGTTGATATCCGCTCCATAAAAAAAGCCGAAAACGGCAAGGAGATGATCATCCGTCTCCAGGAATTGATTGAAAAGGATATTCAGAATGTCGAAATAACCTTGCCGGCCAAGATTATTAAAGCATGGGAGGTCGACGGGCAGGAGAGGCTGATCGGCGAAGCTATCCTGAAAAACGGGAAACTGCTGGTTGACATGAAGCAATTTGCCCTTCGCAGTTTTGCGCTTCAGCTTGATCCTCCGGCAGATAAGCTCCCTGAGCCGGCATCTGTCGAACTCCCGCTGCCTTTTGATGAGGACGGGATAAGCGGAGAAAAAAACAAGAAAAACGGGCGCTTCGATGATCGTGGTCTCAGCATCCCTGCTGAGTTGCTGCCCGAGTCAATAACAGTCGATGGCATTCAGTTCAACTTCGGCCCCAAAGCCGATGGAAAGAACAACCTGCTCGCCTGTAAAGGACAAAAGATCACCCTGCCGAAAACCGGGAACTTTAATCATGTCTATATCCTGGCCGCCGCGCTCAGTGATACCTCCGGGACATTTAAGGTTGGAAATCTGAAAACACCGCTCCGGATCCAAAAATATGATGGAAACATCGGTCAGTTTGATAACCGGCAATGGGACAAAAAAGGACGAATCACTGGTTTGGAAAAGGGATATATCAAACGCAATGAAGTGGCATGGTCTTCAACCCACCTGCACAAGGATACCCTCAACATCCCATATCAGTATGCCTATATTTTCAAATATGCCCTGGAAGCCTCGCCTGTCAGCGGAACCCTTCAGCTTCCTGAAAATGATGCCATTAAAATCTTCGCCATCTCCGTTGCCGACAATCCTTCAGATCAGATTCGCCCCGCTTGGCCGCTGTATGATGATTTCACCGACCGGAAAGGGATGGCCTTGAAACTGCCGAAAAGTTACGTCGATGACAAGATGACCCCTGCTGCACTTTTTGCTGTGACCCGTAAAAAGAATCTTTCCGATCTTCCGGCCCGTCTTACCATGAAAGATTATGGCGACATCCACCAACCCAACGGGGTTACAGTGACCTATCACTTCAGTGGGGCCGATACCACCATGAAGGGGTCAATCCGAAACGGAATGAATGTGTCTGCCATCAATGATGGCATGTATGAGTTGCTGCCTGGCGATTCGCTCAACGACAAATGGTCGGAAAGTGGGGAAGGGCGCATCCTGATGGACCTGCAGAAGGAGATTGAACTTGACAGCATACATCTTTTCACGACCCAGGATACAAAGCGGGGCCCCCAGTCATTTTCGCTTTGGGGCGCTTCAGGCGATAAAAGCCCATCCACAAGCGGCGATCCCAAAGCTGCGGGATGGAGTTATATCCTGCTTGCCTCGCCCGAAGATATCTGGGGAAACAGCAAAGCCCTTTACACCATTATTCCTCTGAAGGATAAATCGAAACAGTTCCGCTACCTCCTCTGGGTAAGTGAAGATTCTCCTCATGGGCCCTACTACTTCAGGGAAGTGGATGTATTTGAAAAACAAAAATAGCACAAACTTATCGGAAAACATCGATGGAGAAGCCGTTCGATATGTTTGTCATTACAGAAGAGGTGGTTGATGAAATCCGCAGTCATCCGACAAAACCACACCGCCATGTATACGAGGAGTTACTCATCATCACCCGGGGAAATCCATCGCATTTCATCGACTTTTTTGAGGAGACACTATGCGCCCCGGTAGTAATCTACGTTGCCCACAGCAAGGTTCATGAATTCATGCCCGACAAGGAGACGCGCGGCTGGTGCATTCGCTACCGCAACGATTTTATCCGGGAGAGTAATTTTCACTTTTATTCAAATTATCTCGACCAAATCAACTTCACCTTCGACCCGGCTGACTGCAGGCAAAAGATCGGGATTCTGTGCGAACTGATCCTTTCTGAATACCAGGAGAATCCAGGCAGTCCCGATATATACCGCCACCTTTTTTCGGCGCTGCTTGCGAAACTGGAGGCAGAAGGGAAACACCATCTTCCTGATGAGAAGGAGTCCCGCACACCCGTACACATAGCATTCCGGAATTTCCTGCAAATACTTGAAGACAATTTTAAGCGACCGCTTGGCGTTGGATTTTATGCCGAAAAAATGAATACTTCGGTTCGGAATTTAAACCTGGTTTGCCAAAAAGCTTTTGGAAAAAGCGTTTCTGAGATCATTGAAACACGAAAACTGATCGAAGCACGGCGGCTGTTGCTCAACTCCCCGATGAATGTATCAGAGATCGGATATGCGCTCGGATACAGCGAAAAATCATATTTCACACGGGTTTTCAGTAAAAAAACCGGACTCACCCCTACCGATTTCCGAGCTGCCATGCAGCCCACCCCTTCCTAAAAGTACCACCCTTTTTCCGTTTTGTATTACCTCCCCCATCTCTGGATGTTGCATTTTTGCACCATCAATCGACCAACCAGCATAATCCATGAACCTGAAAGAATTTGAAAAATCGACCGGATCTGCCGCCAACACTGATTTGATGCCGGTTCTTTTCGTAGGTCATGGCAGCCCGATGAATGCAATCGAACAAAATGAATTCACCGCCGGATGGCATTCCATGGTGGAATCAATCACAATACCCCGCGCCATACTTTGTATCTCAGCTCACTGGGAAACAGACGGAACCTTGGTCACCGCCATGCCTCAGCCACGCACGATCCATGACTTCTTCGGATTCCCTGATCAACTTTTCAGGGTACAATACCCGGCGCCCGGAAGTTTGCAGACCGCTTTTGAAACCCGCGACGAAGTACATTCTGTCGATATGAGACTTGATCAAACCTGGGGCCTGGATCATGGATGCTGGAGCGTTCTAAGGCATATGTTCCCGGATGCAACCATCCCTGTGGTTCAGCTCAGCCTCAATTACAACCTCTCCCCTGCTGCCCACTTCAACCTGGCAACGGAACTCTCCCGCCTGCGACGCAAAGGCATTCTGGTGATCGGCAGCGGCAACATGGTGCACAACCTCCGCATGATAAACTGGCACAGCCCCGATGGCGGAGACGAATGGGCCACGGCTGCCAATGAAATATTAAAGAAGCTGATCCGGGAGGGCAACCATAAAAAACTGGTTGATTATACCTTGCTTGGCAAGGAAGTTCAGCTCGCAGTTCCCACTCCGGAGCATTACCTGCCCTTACTTTATGTTCTGGCAATGCAGGAAAACAATGAACAGATTTCGTTTTTTAACGACAAAGCTGTATTCGGCTCAATATCAATGACTTCAATCAAAATCAATTAAATCAATAACCTAAATTAAAATCCTATGAAACGTGAAATTAAATTTTTAATCGCGATGGTAATCGGAATGATGATCATCAGCAAAAGTGAAGCTCAGACCAAATGGACACTTGACAACGCACACACAGGTGTTAAATTTACCGTAACACATCTTGTCATTTCAGAAATAGAAGGAGCTTTTAAATCCTTTACAGGTTCGATGACCGCCACAAAACCTGATTTTTCTGATGCCCAGATCGACTTCTCCGTTGATATCGCCAGCATCAATACCGACAATGAAATGCGTGATACCCATTTGAAAGCGGATGATTTTTTCAATGCTGAAAAATTTCCCAAGATGATCTTTAAAAGCATTTCCATGAATAAACTCTCCGGCAATAAATACGAACTGACAGGCAATCTGACGATTCGCGATGTCACCAAAAAGGTGAAGTTTGCTGTGACCTATGGTGGAACCGTGAAGGACCCATGGGGCAACGTCAAAGCAGGATTTAAAGCAACTGCAACCATCAATCGCCTGGAATATGGCCTGAAATGGAATACTGTTACCGAAGCTGGCGGAGCAGTTGTAGGTTCGGATGTAACCATCATCATCAATGCAGAATTTGCTCAGGCAAAATAACAGGACCCACTAATTTCATCCGTGTTAAAGAATCAGGCCATGCAACAATCAGGAATGGACGGTTTTTCAAACAATGATCCTGCTGAAATCTATGAAAGGATATGCCGCTACTGTGCTTACCAGGAGCGGTGTACCTTTGATGCAGCGCAGAAGCTGGGCGAATGGAAGGTGCCGGCAGGTAAGGCCGGCCTGGTCATTAAAAGGCTAAAGACAGATGGGTATATAGATGATGACCGGTTTGCACGACTTTTTGTCCGTAGTAAATTCCGAAACAACAAATGGGGCCGGGTTAAACTGGGTTACGAGCTGAGAGGTCGCAAAATACCTGAAAAAATAATCAGTGAAGCGCTGAAGGAGATCAGCGACGAAAATTACAGGCAAACCATCCGGAATTTGATTCTCAAAAAAAAGTCTGAAATAAAACCGGGAAAAAACTTGACCATACGCGAAAAAATTATCACTTTTGTAATTGGCAAAGGATTTGAATTTGACCTGGCTGCTGAAGTACTAAAAGAACTTAAACTCTGACATGATAGCACAAGACCAACTGAAAGACCTTAAGACAAGGCTCGACGTCTTGAGGAGGTACCTTTGACATCGAAAGGAAACTTACCCAGATAGCTGAAGAAGAAAAACTGTCGCAGGCCCCCGATTTCTGGAACAATCCCAAAGCTGCGGAATTGGCCCTGCGTGCCATCCGTGATAAAAAACTCTGGACAGATGCATTTTTAAAGGCTGTTTCGAGTCATGATGACCTGATGGTCATGTGGGATTTTCACATCCAGGGTGAAGGGACCGATGAGGAAGTTGAAGAACATTACAAAGAGACCCTGGAGCTCATCGAAGAATTGGAATTCCGAAACATGCTGAGTGGCGAGGAGGACAAATTGGGCGCCATTGTGCAGATCAATTCTGGAGCAGGAGGTACCGAAAGCCAGGACTGGGCGCAAATGCTCATGCGCATGTATATACGGTACGGCGAGCGGAGCCGGTACAAAATCACAGAGGTGGACTTTCAGGAGGGGGATGTGGCCGGAATCAAATCGGTTACCATCGAATTTGACGGCGATTATGCTTATGGATACCTCAAGGGCGAAAATGGCGTGCACCGGCTGGTGCGCCTTTCACCCTTCGATTCCAACCACAAGCGTCATACTTCCTTTGCCTCCGTCTATGTTTATCCAATTATCAATGATGACATCGTGATCGACATCAACCCGGCCGAAATCAGCTGGGACACCTTCCGGAGCAGTGGTCCCGGCGGGCAAAATGTCAACAAAGTGGAGACGGCCGTTCGTTTGAAACACGAACCTTCAGGCATTGTCATCGAGTGTCAGGAAACCCGTTCACAAGGTCAAAACCGTGAGAAAGCTTTGAAACTGTTGAAGTCACAATTATACGAAATCGAACTCCGCAAACAACGGGAGAAGATCGCTGTAATCGAAAGCGGGAAGAAAAAGATCGAGTGGGGTAGTCAGATCCGCAGTTATGTGCTGCATCCTTACAAAATGGTGAAGGACCTGCGTACGGGCCAGGAAACATCGGATACCCAGGCCGTGCTCGATGGCGACCTTACCGCCTTTATTAAATCATATTTGATGGAATATGGAAATGCATGAAATCGTAAATATGTTTACAATCTATCATAACCCACAGTGCAAAAAGTCCCGTGCGGGGTTGCAATTTCTCCAGGCATCAGGTAAAGAATTTAACGTGGTTGAATACCTGAAGCATCCATTGACAGAGAAGGAGATGGAAACATTGCTTATAAAGTTGAATAAAAAACCGGCAGAACTGATACGTATGCAGGAGGCCTATTTCAAACAAAACCTCAGAGGGAAACATTTTGAAGATCATGAATGGGTGAAGATCATCCTCCAGAATCCGAAGCTCCTCCAGCGCCCGATCGTAGAAAGCAAATACAAGGCGGTGGTTGGCGACCCGGTTGAAAACATTGAATCCTTGTTAAAATAATATCCGGGACTGACCTCCTTCATTCCGTCATCAACGTAAAACCACATACACATGAAAACACGCATCGAAAAAGACACCATGGGCCCCATCGAGGTTGCCATGGACAAGTACTGGGGAGCCCAAACCCAGCGTTCGCTCACCAATTTCAAGATCGGAGAACCCGGTTCAATGCCAAAAGAGGTGATCCTTGGTATGGCGGTGCTTAAAAAAGCGGCGGCCATGGTAAATACCGACCTGGGTGTGCTCTCTGCCGAGAAAATGGATCTGATTGTGAAGGTGTGCGATGAGATCCTGGCTGGAAAACTGGATGATCAATTCCCACTCGTAATCTGGCAAACCGGTTCAGGAACCCAAACAAACATGAACCTCAACGAGGTGATTGCCAACCGGGCCCATGTACTGAACGGAGGTGAGCTGGGTGGAGAGGGAAAGACTGTGATTCACCCCAATGATGACGTGAATAAGTCACAATCTTCAAACGACACCTTCCCTGCAGCCATGAGCATTGCTGCCTACAAGATGGTCACCGGCACAACCATTCCCGGAGTCGAATTGCTGAAAGAAACGCTTGCAAAGAAATCTGAAGAATTCAGGGAAATCGTAAAAACCGGCAGGACGCACCTGATGGACGCCACACCGCTTACCCTTGGTCAGGAATTTTCAGGTTATGTTTCCCAACTCGCACACGGGCTGAAAGCCCTTCAAAACACCCTCCTCCATCTCTCGGAACTTGCGCTTGGAGGAACGGCTGTAGGTACCGGACTCAATGCGCCCAAAGGCTATGATGTGCTGGTGGCCAGGAAAATTGCTGAACTGACCGGGCTGCCTTTCATCACCGCCGACAACAAATTTGAATCGTTATCGGCACATGATGCCATGGTTGAAACATCGGGAGCGCTGAAAACACTTGCTGTCAGCCTGATGCATATAGCCTCCAACATCAGGTTGCTGGCTTCCGGCCCACGTTGCGGCATCGGGGAACTCATGCTTCCCGAAAATGAACCTGGCTCAAGTATTATGCCCGGGAAGGTGAATCCGACCCAGCCTGAAGCCATGACCATGGTTTGTGCGCAGGTTTTGGGCAACGATGTGGCCATCAACATCGGCGGTATCAGCGGCCATTTCCAGCTCAATGTTTTCAAGCCCCTGCTGATCTCCAACCTGCTGATGTCGGCAAGGTTATTAGGCGATGCCTGCGTTTCATTCAACGACAACTGCGCCCTCGGCATTGAACCGAACATGGCGGCCATCAATAAAAATCTGGAAAATTCCCTGATGCTGGTTACGGCGCTGAATCCGCATATCGGCTATGATAATTCTGCCAAAATAGCCAAGAAAGCACACAAGGAGCACAAAACCCTGCGAGAAGCTACCCTTGAACTCGGATTGCTAACCGATGAAGAGTTCACCCGCATCGTAGATCCGAAGAAGATGACGGGACCGAAGTGAATGACCAATGACCAATGACCAATGACCAATGACCAATGACAAGTGATTGAGGAATTTACGAATTAACTATACGATTTCTTCGTCACGCGTCACGTGTCACCTGTCACGCCTTTTTTCGTCACGTGTCCCGATAGTTGTCTCCCTGCTGCATAATCCGGTTCGTGTCAGGCAGGACAATCTTCACTTTTGATTCCTGATACAATTTTGCAGCCTCTTCCCGGATCAGTTCATCGAGCGAGACTTTCCGCTTGACCGATCGCCTTTCAAGGATATCAAGGAACTGTCGGTCTGACCGGATTTGGTTCAGGAAATAGGTAAGTGTATCCGATTTTTCTGTACTCTTCTGTGCCGCGTACTTATCCTGGCTGAAGATCATTTCCTGCTTCAGGTCAACCATCCTGAAAACAAATGCTTTGCGAACAGTATCCCTGCCACGGGTAATAAACAGGGTGTCGGAAGGAAGGATCATCTCAAACAAACCTCCGTATAACGCTACCGGATCTTCATAATCATCGCTCAATGCAATAAAGTAGGCATCGCTGCCTTTTTTCAGATTGCCACGCAATTGATTAATCCAATAGTATTTATGAATTCGCTCCAGCTCTCCTATGGCATACACGGGCGTCTTGCCATTTTGACCTAAATAGTAATCAAAATTGGCGGCAGGAAACCAGCGGAATGTTAAAATGGGCGCCCCTTTATCAATGAGGAAATGTTCCTCATCCCATTTCACCATCAATTTAAACTTATTTCCAAGTTGCCTCCACCCATACATATCGAGCGAAACATCGTCAATTTTCATTCGCTGAAGCGGGATCCAGCCATACCTGATCTGGCCGACCCCGGTAACAGCGACCGCAAGCAAAAAGGCCAGGGATAACGTTATCGGCCAGGGAACCAGTCGCAACTTCGATGCATTTTTACCGGGTTCTGACAGCCAGGCCGCAGCAATGAGGATCAGACCCAGGTAACCTGGTCCGGTCCAATGTGGCAGTGTACTCCGGAAGAGCGAAAAGGAAAGAAAAACCAGTATCAGTGGAATACTGCACCATAAAAGAATGCGCCGGTAAGTAATTTCCAGGAACTGCTTGCTTCGAAAAAGTGCAATCAGCGCCGCTATAATGATCACGACGTTCACCGGGTTATTATAAAAAAACTGGCCGGCCATTTCGGTCAGAAAATATTGTGGCTGGAATCCGGATTCGGTAATTCCTACCCTGCTTTCATGAAATGTAAAACTGATGTAGTCATTTTCAATATTCCAGAAAACAACGGGAAGAAACATAAGAACAGAAATGATAAAGGCGCCATAGGTCTCTTTAGCCAGGAACCATCTCCTGTTATAAAGCAAAAGAAACATGAAGGTCCCTGCAATCAGGAAAACTGAATGGTACTTCGACAAGAGCGCCAATCCGGCTGTAACCCCGGCAAAAAACATATAATTTTTGCTTTCGGCCGTGGGATCCTGGTCAGGCAGGGACTTCAGTAAACAATAAAGGGTAACCAGCCAGAAAAAGACCTGCGGGGTATCGGGTAGAATAAAGATCCCGCTGAGGATAAATCCATAAAAGGAGGCCGTGAATAACAAGGCAGCATACAAACCTGTGAGTGGATTTTTTATCTGGCAGCCAATTAAAAAAATCATTCCGGTGCTCAAGGTGCCGAGCACCACCGAAGCCAAACGCAAAAAGAATTCACTGTCAAGGTATAGATTCAGTGAAAAAAACTGGATTGCAAGTCCGACCATGGGAGGATGGTCGAAATGGCTGAGGGCCGGAAATTTCGCATAGGTCCAGTAATAAACCTCATCATTGCCCAATTCAATAAAACCGGCAATAAAACCCCTCACCACCGCTGATAAAACAAGCAGGATGATCAAAGACCGGTAAATTTGTTGGTTTGATGGCATTGAATGAATCCTTTCCTGCAGCAAAGGTATGGATTTTAAAAGAAGTTGACGAGCAATTTTAGATTGAGAAGAACCACGGTAATGCCCACCACGAGAAGCAAGATCTTCGTAGCTTTGGTATTCACATATTTCCCCATGACCTTTTTCGATGATGTAAGGTAAATCTGGAGGAAAATGGTAAATGGCAGCTGAATGCTGAGAACCATTTGAGATATGATCAATCCCTGGTATGGATTCCGGATAAGGAAAATGATCAGCACGGCGATTACCAGTGAAATCAGAACCCCCAATCGTGAGTGGCTGTCACGGATATCGTAAGGCTCCCCAAATAGACCGGCAAAGATGCTGCCCCCGGCCATGCCGGAGGTTATGGTCGAGGCGATCCCTGCAAGAAGCAGGGCTACCCCAAATACAACAGCCGCATTGTTTCCCAGGAGTGGCTTAAGGATATCCGCAGCCTGTTGCAATTCATTCACCTGGATGTGATTTGTAAAAAACGAAGTAGCGGCCAGGAGGATGATGGCGCTGTTAATGGCCCAGCCAATCACCATGGAAAAAAGGGTATCAAAAAATTCGTAATCCAGCTGGCGTTTGATCACCTTTTCGTCTTCCAGGTTCCATTGCCGGCTTTGGATTATTTCAGAATGGAGAAACAGGTTATGCGGCATGACCACGGCACCCAGAATACTCATGACGATGATGATCGATCCCTGCGGAACGCTTGGTTTAACCCAACCTATTCCTGCCTCGATCCAGTTTACATCAACCAGTGTCAATTCATATAAAAAGGATAACCCGATGACAGATACAAAAGCGATGATGAATTTTTCGATTTTATGATAGGAATTGGTAAAGAGCATGATGATCACAAAGATGAAGGCCATGATCGCACCTGCCGGGATCGGAATGTCAAACAGCATGTCAAGCGCGACAGCACCACCCATGATCTCAGCAAGGGATGTAGAAATCGAAGCGCCCATGGCTGTTATCAGTACCGTTCGGGATATCCACTTTGGGGTATGCTTATTTGCCGCCTCGGAAAGGCATAACCCGGTGGCTATACCGAGATGGGCCACATTGTGCTGCAGGATGATCAGCATCACGGTCGATAGGGTGACCACCCATAACAGCGTATAACCAAACTCCGAGCCGGCAGCAATGTTCGATGCCCAGTTACCGGGATCGATAAAGCCAACCGTGACCAGCAATCCCGGCCCTATGTACTTTAAAATATCAAGTCCTCCGAAACGGGGTTTATGGTCTCTCCTGCGAAGATCTTTAATAAAATCACGAAACATACGCCATCAGAATTCAGGTGCGTAAAAATAGAAAAAAAAGATAGATTACTTGACAAAGCCTTACAATTTACCTATCTTGCATCCTCAAAAAAAACAACGCTATGAAAACACGACTTATCTTTTTCGTTCTGGCTATTGGCCTGATACCGTTAGTATTAACAACGTCATGCAGCAAAATAAAAGAATTGACTGCTGTACCTGTAACCTATCAACTTCCACGCACCAACTTCCTGTATACCCCCAGTAAGGTGAAATCAGGCGAGGAAATTTTGTACTCCGCATTTGTCCGTATCAATATTGACAGTTTGCTAAGCGCCTATGGGCTTTCAAGCGGTGCTGTTGAGAATCCAGCATTTACACAGTTTTCCATCAGCATCGATTTACCTGCCGAAGCCAACTTTGGTTGGATGACGTCGGTTCGTGCCATCGTGTCCGACAATGCCAGTTTTGTACCCGAAGTTCCGATGGGCAGTGCAGTCAATAACGGGGGAACCGGAAGGACGGTGATCTTAACCGTAAATAACAGCAACATCCCTTTTGGGAATAATGGTTTTTATATCCAAATTCTCGCAACCTTAAATGGAGCGGTTCCATACCAGTGGATTGGGATGTACTTTATCGGCACCTTGAAATTGACACTGCAGCCAATCTAAGAAAATCGTAACGGGGTTTTATTCGTTTTCAGCCTGATGCTTGTCCGGTTCAATATGCACATGGACGAATGACCTGGGAATGGCTTCGATGATTTGCTTTTCTACCTGGTGCGAAATTTCATGCGCCTTTTCAAGCGGAAGTCCGGGTTCGACATGAATGGTCACCTCCACGAAATTTTCAGCGCCGGCCGTACGTACTTTCAGGTCGTGATACCGAAGGATTCCCTGCGCCTTCTTCAATTCCTCTTCAAGCTGCGATACCAGCGCGGCCGGACTGCGGTCAAGCAACACATCGATGGCCCGCTTGCCAAGTTTGTATGAAACGCCCAGAACAATGATCGCTACCCCCAGTGCGGCAACAGAGTCGGCAAAATAAAATTCAAAATGAGCCAGTATCAATCCAAGCAATACTACCGCCGAGCTCCAGATGTCTGTTGAAAAGTGAAGCGCATCCGCTTCCAGCGCCTGGCTGTTGTACTTGCGCGCTACACGGTAAAGGGCCCGCGACCGGAGCACATCAACGACAATAGAAGTTATCACCACGACATAACTGAAAATATTGACCTCAATGTGGGTGTTTCCCGAAACCAGCCTGCTAATTGCCTCATAGATAATCCAGGCACAGGTGATCAGCAATAAAAAAGTTTCGACCAAGGCCGAAAAATTCTCAATTTTACCATGGCCATAAGGATGGTTTTGATCGGGAGGCCGATCTGAAATTCTGACCGAGAACCAGGTGATGATTGCCGCAACCAGGTCAAGTCCTGAATGAAGCGCCTCGGAAAGCAAACCCAAACTTCCTGTCATCAATCCGACCACAAGTTTAAAACCGGTGAGAAAAAACGCCGCGAAAACTGAAACCCCCGCAACCTGCCTTTTTTCCTTTTCCATTTTACTGTTCATCGCTAGTCCTCCTCATCTTCAATTGTACCAACTTGTTCTGTTGACTCCTTCTCTCCGGCCGGTAATGGCTGGTAACATCGCACATATATAAGCATAAGCAGCGAAAAGGCAAACCAGATCGCAGAAAATATCTTCTGGGGTTGAGAAAGCTTTGCCTCAACCGCATCCATTTTTTTGTATCCGGAAAAGATAGAGAAGATTGTGCCATTTTTCGGGTGCAAAATCGTATCAGCCAAAATTCCGGTGAGATGTACCCCAACCAGTATCAGGAAAAGATGAACCACCACCTCATGGAAATCTTCGATTATTTCGGCATTGCTCCCGGCATTAAACCGTAATCCAAACAGGCCGGTTTCACCGGATGCGACTAGGTACATGCCTGAGAGGGCCGAAACAAGCGCAGTGAGAATGATTGCAAGCATGATGAGTGAAGCAAGCGAATTGTGCCCCGGATGGTTTTCTTTGCTCTGTTTCATGTTGGTGATAAACAACCTGATCGCTGCAGGGGTAATGGGGAAATCGCGGAAACGGGCATACTTTGGACCTGTGAAACCCTGAATAATGCGAAAAATGATAATCATTCCGATGAATACACCAAGGGCCGCGTGCCAGCTCAGGTATTCTTCCTCCCCTCCGAGGATAAAAGCCAAGGTAAATGATATGGCAAGCATCCAGTGAAATAAACGAGTCGGTAGCGTCCAGATAAATGTTTTCATGGGTACAAATGTAGTTTTTTTTGTAACCCACTGCAACAGCGTTAACTTACATTCCCCTCCATCCGGTTCCTATTCCTTACAAATAAAAAAAATGTACAATCGTGTATAATTCCGCTAACTTTACATTTTAAATTCTCACATGGTCAGCAGATCAGTGGTAGCCCTTATGAAACACTGGCGGGTCCTTATCGTTTTCATGATGTTTTCTGCCCTGAATTCAAGGGCGCAGCAATTTTTCTTTACCAATTACCCGATTGAAAAAGGACTCTCGCAAAGCGTGGTCAATTGTATATACCAGGATTCCAGAGGATATATCTGGGTTGGGACACAGAATGGGCTGAATCGCTTTAACGGGTATAATTTTGAGATCTATTCATACGACCCGGCTGATTCTGCATCCCTTTCCAACAGCTGGATATACTCAATTGATGAAGATAAGCAGGGAAACTTGTGGATAGGAACAAAAGGGGGACTTAACCAATGGCTGTGCAAGGAAAAAAGGTTCAGGCGGCTGAAATATTCAACCGCTTACACCCATGATGTGACCGATTATCCTTATGATGCCCGGGTGGCCAGGAACGGCTGCATTCTGATCAACACCCCTCCTGTGCTTTCAATATATGACCCTAAAAACAATTCGTTCAGCCATTATACCAGCATGCTCCCCTATGATGGTTCAGTAAAGGACAACAGGATACCACTACTCGAAGACCATGATGGATTAATATGGATTGGTTCTGCCAGGGGACTGACCTGCTTCAATCCCCTTACCAGGGAGTTCAGCTATTTTATACACCATCCCGGCAAATCCAACACGATCAGCGACAATAACATCACCGCATTGTATGAAGATGCTGATGGATACATCTGGGTTGGTACCACCTCCGGGCTGAACCGTATTGACAAGAGGGACAACACGGTAAAAATGTTTTTCAGCGATGCCCGCGAACTCCATTCTTTGAGCAACAATTTTATCCGCGCCATTGCAGGGGACACAGCAGGTTTTCTGTGGATCGGGACCGAAGGTGGCGGGCTGAACAGAGCCTCCCGCTCAGAAGATGGCAAACTGCTGGTGGAATCGTTCAACAGCGAACATAACGGACTCGGCCACAACATCATTCTCGCATTGATGGTTGACAAATCGCACAATCTTTGGATCGGCACCCTGCAGGGGTTAAGCAAAACCGACCTGAAACCGCGCAAATTTCACCTTTACCGCAGGGATGACACGCCATTTTCAACCGACTTGCTCGGGAATGTGATCGCCTCTATTTATAAGGATCCTAACGGCCTTATCTGGGTTGGCAACTGGGGGCAGGGGCTCAATATCATTAACCGGAAAACCGGACAGGTCGACCATTTTTCTACAAGCCATTGGGCTAAAAATCACATAACCAACGATTTCGTCCATGTAATCTTTGCCGATTCCAGGAAAAACATATGGATCGGCACCCGGGATGGCATCAGCATTTTTGACAGAACCAAACAAAGTTTTATCCGGTTTGATGAATTCTTCAGGAAAGACAAACTGCCCGATTTTCGGGGTGTACGGGTTTATTCCATCATCCAGGGGAGGGATAATAGTTTTTGGATTGGCACCCAAAACGGGTTGTACCGGGTCAACATGGACCGTTCGTCGACGGAGCTATTCAGGGAGGAGGCCGCTGGCAATCATCGAATCAGCGGGAACCTGGTCTATTCATTGATTGAGGACCGCGATGGCCTTATCTGGATTGCAACACTCAGCGGACTGGACGTTTATGATCCGAAAACGGGAAAAATGAGGCACTATCAAAAGGGCACCAATCCAAACTCACTTTGCGATAATTTCGTAATTGCGCTATGCGAGGACCACCACGGGGATATTTGGATCGGCACCGGATCTTACCTCAATCGGTTCGTGAAGCATGATTCATCCTTCATCTATTATGCAAAGGAAAACGGGCTGCCCAATAACCGGATTTTCGAAATCATTGAAGATAACCGGAAAAATCTCTGGGTTTCAACTGGCGGAGGCCTTTGCCGCCTCGACAGCGCGACAAACCAGTTTAGGACCTATTCCGTGGAAGAGGGTTTGCAAAGTATGGAATTCAACCTCCGCGCCTGCAACAAGAGCTCCGACGGGGAGATCTTCTTTGGGGGGATGAATGGTTTTAATTCGTTTTACCCCGATTCACTCAAAGATAACCCCTTCATCCCTGAAATCGTTTTCACCTCCTTTTATAAGACCACCAAAACGGAGAGGGAGTATTTCGATGTGGAAAACAACAAGGAGGTCGTGTTAAATTACAACGACTACAACTTTACCGTTGAATTTGCCGCGCTGGAGTTCACCAACCCTGAGAAAAATCGCTACGCATATATGCTTGAGGGAGTCTCAGGCGACTGGATAGAAACCGGGAACCGCCGCTTCGTGCCTTTTTCAAACCTGCCTCCCGGCGAGTACATCTTTAAAATCAAGGGATCCAATAACGATGGGGTCTGGAACGTTTCGGGACCCAGCCTGAAGATAATCATAAAACCGCCCTGGTGGCGCAGCGCATGGGCCTGGACCGCCTACCTGGTCTTGCTGGCCGGTGCCATCATGATTTATATCAGGATACGCGAACGCAAACTTGTTCGTGAACGGGACACCCTGGAACAGAAGGTTCACCTCCGTACGCTGCAGATTGAAGAGCAGAACACACAGATCATGGAGAAAAACGAAGAGCTGAGCAAACTGAACAGCGCATTAACGGAATTGAATGCAACCAGAGATAAATTCTTCTCCATTATCGCCCATGATCTGCGCAATCCGTTCAATACCATCCTTGGCCTGTGTGAAATGCTGCTTGGAAACATGGACAAATCGGAGCCGGAAAAAATCAGGAAATCGGTTTCTGACATCCGCGACACCTCAAAACACACCTTCGACCTTCTTCAGAACTTGCTGATATGGGCAAGGTCTCAAACCGGAGCGCTCGATTTCCAGCCAATACAATTTGATCTTTCTGAGCGGATTTTTGAAAATATTGATATAGTAAAAAGCCAGGCAGAGAAAAAAAATATTGAGCTGACCAACACCTTATCAGATCCGATCATGGTAACCGGCGATACACGCATGATCGACACTGTTTTACGAAACCTCCTGACCAATGCCATTAAGTTCACACGACAACAAGGCCTGATCACTGTTTCAGCACAGGAAAAGGAGGGGCATGTTGAAGTAATGGTAACGGATACAGGCACCGGCATCGCCCCGGAAAACATACAAAGAATCTTTCTCCTCGATAATAAATACACCCGGAAAGGCACGGAAAAGGAGGGAGGTTCTGGCCTCGGACTAATCCTGTGCCGGGAATTTGTTGAAAAGCACGGGGGAACCATCGGGGTGGAGAGTGAACCGGGGAAAGGCAGTACCTTCATTTTTACCATTCCTAGATAACCCTGGACCATATATGCAAAAACAAACCGGCCATGAATAGATCCCACCGCTTATTTCTCACATCTGCTTTTTTTCTGTTCTCAACCCTTGCTTATACCCAGGGATCTTCAGATCAGAAACAGACCGAGATCATTATCCTGCACACAAACGACATGCATGCCAAAATCGACAATATGGCTAAACTGGCTTACCTGGCCGACAGCCTGCGCAGTCTCCACCCCTGTGTTTTTTTGGTAGCCGCAGGGGATAATTTTACAGGGAACCCCGTGGTCGACATGATCCCGGATAAGGGATATCCGATGATCGACCTGATGAACCGATGCGGGTTCGATGTGAGCGCCCTCGGAAACCATGAATTCGACATGGGCCAGAACTTTCTCAATAAACGACTCGAACAGGCGCACTTTCCTTTTATCAGCTGCAACGTCGATGTCTCAGAAGCTGAAGTCCACCCGCTAAAACCCTATTTGCTCCTCACCACAAAAAACGGAATTTCCCTGGCGCTTCTTGGAATCATTCAGCTTGATGAAAACGGATTGCCCAGTTCCCATCCATCGAAAATGACAGGGATCAAATTTACCGATGGATTGCGAAAAGCCCGTGAATTTGCATGGCTCAAAGAGCGTTATGGAATCCTCGTTGGCTTATCGCACCTGGGGGTTGAAGATGATGTGCGCCTTGCCGATTCCATGCCACAGTTCGATATGATCATTGGCGGTCATTCGCATACGCTGCTCGAAAAACCTTTAATGGAAAATGGGGTCATGATTGTTCAGGCGGGCTCAGGCCTGAAATACATTGGTAAGACGACTTTACTGGTCGAAAACGGTCACGTGATCAACCGCCTCGATGAAGTGATCCCGGCTTCAATCCTGAAAAAGGAAAATCAGGAGGTCAGGAAACTCATTGATCAATACAACGACAATAAAGCCTTCAGCAAGGTAATCGGTGTCGCAGAAAAACCAATGTCGGGTCCGGAGGAGCTCGGCAGCCTGATGACCGATGCACTTACCAGTCAACTCAAGGTTGATTTCGCTTTTCAGAACAAGGGAGGCATCCGCTCATACGAACTGGCCGAAGGAGACATTACCCTGAAGGATTTGTACAAGCTCGATCCGTTCAACAACCAGGTGGTGGTGTTTAAAATGAATGCCGCAGAGCTACAATCATTGATATGCTATGGCTATACATTGGAGAAAGATATTGATCTCCAGGTTTCAGGCATGACCTATATTGTGACTGACAATGGCAAGAATCAATGTGCAGGCGTTGTGATGGTTGATAAATCAGGAAATCCACTGGATTCGGCTAAAGAATATACCGTGGCCATGAACAATTACATGGCTGTGACCTATAAATTCGATCACCGGGATCAGGGTACAACATCGCCCCTTACTACTGCCGAAGCGCTGATAAACTACCTTAACCTTGTTAAAAAGGTAAATTACAGCGGTGTGAAACGGGCCAGTGTTGTAAGATGATAACCATATAATCCCTCAGCGTTGCAGCCAATATTTTGAAAAATGTGTACTTTTACCTCATCAGCCGGCTCCGGAGATCTTTTGCCCCGGAAACCGAAATAAAAATGCAGATCAAATGGAAGATTTTATCAAACGATCCATCAGCCTTTCAGATGCAGAACGCATGGTACAGGCAGCCATTGCGAAAGCGAAGGAATTGGGCATGTTCATCACCATAACCATCGTTGATGAAAGCGGGATTCCGAAATTATACGCCCGAATGGATCATGCCCCGCTGCTGGCGGTGGATGCATCGAGAAAAAAAGCGATCACCGCAGTAAGTTACGGCTTGCCAACCGGCGAATCCTGGTTCAATTTTATAAAGGATGATCCCATCCTTAGGGAAGGAGTGCACGATTTCCACGATTTCATGCTGATGGGTGGTGGAATGCCTGTTGTTTCAGATGGCCATGTGATCGGAGCCATCGGCGTAAGCGGAGGACATTATTCGAAAGACCAGGAATGCGCCCTTGCAGCGCTGGATATACTTTAAAAGTAAATCATGATAAAGATCAATAATCATCTGGAGGTTCTTAAAAAACTCAACCGCTTCTCACAAAGTGTTGCCAGGATAACGACCATCGAAGAACTTGCCTCAGGGGTGAGTAAGGTGATGGACGACCTGTTCAAAATTGAATCTTCTGGCCTTTACCTCTATGATTTCCAGGAAAAGAAACTCAAGCTGCTGATCGCCAAAAGTTTTACGGATGAAGAACGGACCGAAGCAGAGCACACGGCAATGGACAGGCACCCGGGCTATGTGTTTAAAACCGGGAAAATTCTCAATATCCCGGATACCGAAAATGACCCTGAACGGCTAACAAGTTCATCCGCACGGAGTTTCGAGGTCCGGTCGAGGCTCTTTGTCCCGGTGCTCAACGGAACCCAGCCAGTAGGTGCATTTGGCATCGTCAGTTCACAGAAAAACAGTTTCACTGAAGTACATGAAATTATTCTCTCCTTTATCTGCAATATTGCTGGCGGAACCTATTCAAGGATCCTGAGCAATGCAGTCCAAAGACAAGCACATGAGCACCTGGCCGCCATTACAGTCAGACTTGAAACCCTCATTAAAAACCTTCAATCAGGGATTCTCGTTGAAGACCAGGATAGGAATATCGCGCTGATCAACAAACAATTTTGCGATATGTTTATGATCCCTGTTGAGCCGGATTTGCTTCTTGGTTCTGACTGTTCCAATTCCGCCCAGCAATCAAAAGGCATGTTTTTGGATCCCGATCGTTTTGTAAGCCGCATCGACGAAATACTTCGTGACAAAAAACCTGTGACCGGGGAGGAAATTGAACTGGCCAGCGGGTTGATTTTTGAGCGCGATTATATTCCCATTTTCATGGAAGGAAAGTTCCTTGGAAATCTTTGGCAATACAGGGATATCACTGCCCGCGTATCGATTGAGAAGGAACTTCGGAAAGCCATGGCAGATGCCCAGTCTGCCAATTTGGCTAAAAGCAGTTTCCTTGCAAATATGAGCCACGAAATTCGCACGCCCCTCAATGCTGTGATCGGACTCTCACGATTGATGCGGGATACCCAGCTTAATGCTGAACAGCAGATCCTCAACGACAAGTTATTGATGTCCGGTGGAAATCTTCTCAGTCTCATCAACGAGATCCTCGATTTTTCGAAGATTGAGGCCGGCAAAGTGGATCTTGAAAATATCCCCTTCGACATAAAATCTGTCCTCGATAAGGTATACAGTTTCTTGTCACACGCTGCCGAAGAAAAAACCATCGACATCACAGCCTCCATGGATTTCCCTTTTAAAAAGGCTGTACTTGGTGATCCCGGCCGCCTGCAACAGGTACTTACAAACCTGGTAAACAATGCCATAAAATTCACATCCGATGGAAGTGTTGACCTATCCTGTTCACTTTTAAAAAAGTCATCCAAAAAAGCGTCGTTCCTCTTTTCAGTTTCTGATACCGGTATCGGAATCGGAAACGAAAATTTAAAAACAATTTTCGAAAAATTTAAACAGGAGGATGAAAGCGTTACGCGCGTTTATGGTGGAACCGGACTCGGACTGGCCATCAGCCGACAGCTTGTTGGACTCATGGGTGGTGAGCTGGAGGTTGAAAGCGAGAAAGGAAAAGGAAGCAGATTTTTCTTTTCCCTGGAATTTGACACCACCGATGCGGCCTTCCTCCGCGATGCCCATCGTAAAATCGCCATAGACCCGGAAGTTCTCAGGGGTAAAAGCATCCTCGTAGTCGAAGATAATAAAATCAACCAGTTCATCGTTCGTTCGATCCTGGAAAAGTGGAATATATTGGTTGATATTGCCTCCAATGGAGGAGAGGCCATCGAAATACTGAAGCAAAAAAGTTACAATCTCATCCTGATGGACATGCAGATGCCAGTCATGGATGGATGCAGAGCCACGAGGGTAATCAGGAATGTTTTACAGATTACTACGCCTGTAATTGCACTTACTGCGTATGCAACCAAGGATGCCATTGCGCAGGCCATGGATTCCGGCATGGATGGATATATGACCAAACCATTTGAAGAAGAGACCCTTTTTAGCCAACTTTTATCCACTTTTGGCATCCCTCCGCAGTACATTTCCAATGCGGAACCTGTTTCGAACGTAGTGCCTTCCCAGGTGGTTTTTCAGAAACTGCAGTATGATATGACCACCCTGATCAAACTGCTCGGAGAAGACCAAGCCGCGATCATCGATACAATCGAACATTTCGTTGAGCTGACGCCTGAATACGCCGTCGGACTCTATTTAGCCTATGAGCAGCATGACATGGAAGAGCTGGCGAAGGCTGCACACAAGATCAAATCGAGTATGGAGATCCTCGCATCAGCTCCCCTCCGGTCTAAAATTAAACTGATCTATGAATTTGCCAGAAACAAGGAAAACCTGGATAAATTGCCTGAGCTTATCGGCTACCTCAAGGACAATATTCCTGTTTTATTGCTTCAGCTCGAAGAGAAATCCTCCGAATTGAAAAAAGAATTTTCGAAAACTATTTGAACCAGAGCAGCTGAATGAGTTGTGCAACTTCCGAATTCTGAAGGAAGGGGCCACGTAAACTGTCACGTTCATCGGCAAAATTTCTGTAAAGTCCGCTTCCTGCCCCTTTTGCATAAAATGGAATCAGTGAATTTGAATGATTGTCTGAATTGAACTTCATGCCAGGCAGCCTCCCTTTTCCATTGTCTGACAGTGGCATAAATGGTTTTTCACCCCAAAGAAAACCAGTCTCATGATCGCCGGTAACAATCACCATGGTCTCATTCCAGTTGCTGTGCATATTCACCCATTCAACCACTGAATTTACGGCATCGTTAAAGGCAATCATCTCTTCGATCAGCCTGCCCTTTTGTTTTGAATGTGCCGCCCAATCGATGGCCCCGCCTTCGATCATAATAAAAAAACCTTTGGGATTGTTGTCAAGAACATTCAATGCACCCCCCGTCATTTCAGCTAACGTCGGAACCTCAGGAATAAATGGGGTCACAAAGGGTGGCGCATCCTGATTCTCCCCGTTTTTCATTGTACGATCCTGCTGAAGGGTCGAATAGACCTTGGGGCATCCCAAAACCCGGATCGGTGTCGTACCTCTTTGCAATGCCTTAAAGTCACTCCTGTTCCGAATCACAGTCCAGGGATCAGCGTTACCATCGCCATTTACATCCCTCACGCGCTTCGTTTTCCCATCCAGGATAAAGCTGCTCCTTTTTCCGCTCCCTTCAATGAGTTCTCTCCAAAATATACTGTCGCCAACATACTTTACACTTTTCCACTTCCGGTTCAAAGGGGAACCATCATCATCGAACATCGGATCACCACAACCCATGATCACATCACAACGGCTGTCAAGCAATATTTCACGTGCAATCTGGGCATAATTTGTCCGGCTGACATTGTGGGCAACGAAACCAGCCGGTGTCGCATGGCTGAATTGCACCGAAGTAACGACTCCTGCCGACTTACCCAACGCCTTGGCCCACTGGATTAGATTTTCCAGCGTGTCATGATCTACAGACATTCCGATGGAATTGTTATAGGTTTTGATCCCTGTCGACAAGGCAGTAGCGGCGGCAGCAGATTCAGCAAAATTCCTCTTCAGATAGGCAGTGTCTTTCCATGCCAATGCAGGATTGTATCCGGTCGCATAATAGTTTGAACCCGGATGATTGGCTACATACTCACCCGCCTTTGCAGGATAGGTGCACATGGCAAGTCGGACGGGAAATTGTTCGTAAACCTGATGCGCTACGCCAGTGAAATCATTGACTGCCTGAATATGGTTGAATCCCATTCCATCCCCGATCAGGATGATGATGTTTTTTGGATTTGGGAGGCTCGCTCTATTTTTGATCTGAGCAAGAAGGCCATTGTGAGAGGGGATAATGAGCAGGGATAATAACAGAAGAAAGGAGCAAATATGTTTCATGGATTACTTCTTGGAGGCGATTAAAGGTGCAAAGATAAAAAATCTGACCTTATCAATTACCTGCCATGCCGTTTCCTGTATTCATCCCCCTGTTTTCGGTGATTCATCGAAAATTGATTTCCATGGAGCCCTCGCTGGATTAATTTTGGCAGAAATTCAGACCCCATGGAAACCCTCTCTCAAATCATTGCGTCATTCGACATTTTTCAGATTTTCATCAACGCATTTCCCCAGATTTTTGATCCCATTGTGCATGCCTTTCAAGGTATTTTCAACATACTCTTCCATTTTATGAAGAATATGGTTAGTTCACATCCGGGAATTATTTCCGGTATAGTGATATTCCTTCTTGGCTATGGCTCGGTAATGGGAATCAGGCAATTCCGGAAAATTTTTATTTCTTCTCCTCTGCCTTCTCTACCACATTCCCTTTGATCCAAAGAATGGTTGGCTGATCGCTGGCATTGGTTCTGACCGTAATTGTTTTGGTAAAGGGCCCTTTGGCGGCAGCGTTATAGGTTGCAGAAATTGGCACTGATTTTCCTGGCATCAAAGGTTCCTTTGAATAATTCAGATTTGTGCATCCGCAGGAAGCTTGCGCTGAGGCAATGATCAGCGGTTCGTTTCCGTCGTTGGTCAGATTGAACTGAGCAGAGCGTGGGATACCCTGAGGAATGTCTCCCATATTGTTTTCAGTCACATCCCACCGGGCAACGGGACCATTGACTTTTGCCTTAATCTCAGCTTTTCCGCCATTTTGTGCAGGCTGGTTTTGGCCATTTGCCTGTGAAAAAATAAAAACAGCAGGCATTAATAAAACAAGGATCATCTTTTTCATGGCAATTGATTTTATGGTTTAAGTTTATCAATAATTTTAATTGGAATGGAGGCTGCAAAGATCAGGCTTCCAAAGCGGAATCGGATCGTTGAAACGTAAAATTCCAATATCGGATTGTAAAACTGTGTTAATGAAATGTAAAAACAGGGTGAATCCTTTGAAATATGTCTATTTTTACCCACCGACATATTCGACATACCCTTATGAGGCATAATCAGGTTCGTTCCGTTGTATTGCTGGGTGCAATTTCTATCATTGGAATCATTGCAGTACAACTCTACTTCCTTCTGCAGGCCTGGGATTTCAGGGAAAAACAATTTCATCAGACGGTCATGATCGGACTGAAAAATGTGGCTGAAAAAATTTGTACAGTCAACCAGTCGACCCTCCCGTCCGGGAATCCTGTGAAACAAATCACCTCCAATTATTTTGTGGTGGACGTCAACAGCGTGATCGATGCCAATATCCTGGAGTATTATCTGAAAACGGAATTTGCCAAGCTAAACCTGCATGCCGATTATGAGTATGCCATTTATGATTGCCATACCGACAAAATGGTGTATGGCAATTACATTTCGACAAGCGGATCGCGAAAACCGGCAACACTCTCTTTTTCACTTCCCAAATATGACCGGTATATCTACTATTTCGGGGTGCGGTTTCCGGGTTTCAGAAACACCCTCGCCGGAGATATGGCCATCTGGTTTTTCTTCAGCACCATTCTGCTGTTTTCAATTATCTTTTTCGTTTATGCCATGTTTGTTATCCTGCGGCAAAAAAGGTGGTCTGAACTGCAAAAAGATTTTATCAACACGATGACGCATGAATTCAAAACGCCCCTGTCAAGCATCAATATTTCGGCCGACGTGATCTCTCAGCCCGGGATAATAAATGATCCGGTGAGGCTTCAGACCTACGCTTCAGTAATTAAGCAGGAGAACAACCGCATGATCCAGCAGGTTGAAAAGGTGCTTCAGGTGGCTAAAATCGAAAAACAGGGCATCCAGTTGAAAAAGGAGCTGCTTGATCTGAACACCCTGGCAGAAACCGTGGCAGAAACATTCAGCGCCCATGCTTCGGATGGCACCCATCTTGAGACATCCCTGGATCCCGGCCTTGTTCCGGTGGCTGTGGATGTACTTCACCTGACCAATATCCTGTTTAACCTGCTGGACAATGCAGTTAAATATTCAGGGGAAAAATCACATATCGTGTTAACCACGATGAAAGAATATAACCGGATCACCCTCCTGGTTCGTGACGATGGCCCTGGAATCAATCCGAAATATCAGAAACATGTTTTTGAGAAATTTTTCCGTGTTCCTTCCGGGAACATTCATGATGTGAAGGGATTCGGACTCGGGCTCTATTATGTAAAAACCGTCTGCCGTGCCCATGGCTGGAATATCCGTTTGCACAGCGAACCGGGAAAAGGAGCGACATTTAAAATTGTAATCCCACTTAAAAAATAAACCGGGATGAAAAAAAAAGCAAGCCTTTTATATGTGGAAGATGATGAGACCTTATCCTTTGTTACCCGCGACAACCTTGAGTTAAGGGGATACGAGGTGGATCATTGTATGGATGGCATCACGGCCCTGCAAAAGCTGGCCAGCGCCTCCTATGACCTTTGCATACTGGATGTGATGCTTCCGAAAATGGATGGTTTTACGCTTGCCCGGACGATCAGGGAAAAAAATGATCACATCCCCATTATCTTTTTGACTGCAAAATCGACCAGAGAGGATAAAATCTACGGACTTCAGCTTGGAGCTGACGATTACATCACCAAACCATACAGCATTGAGGAACTGGTTCTGAAAATCGAAATTTTTCTCAAACGAACACGTATTTATCAGCCCGAAATCAGGAAACCCGACATCAGCGCGATTGGTAAATTCATGTTCGATCCGGCCAACCAGAAATTGGTTGAGGGTGAAAAACAGATTACATTGACACATAAAGAATCTGACCTGTTGTTAATTCTTGCCTCCAATGCCAATACGATTATCAAACGGGAAGTTTTACTTATGAAAGTTTGGGGCAATGACCATTTTTTTTCGAGCCGGAGCCTTGATGTATTCATTTCACGCCTGCGAAAGATCCTGTCGTCCGATCAAAATATAAAAATTGAAAACATACACAATGTCGGTTACCGGTTGCACCTTTCTGATTCAAAAAATTTCGTATATTAGATGAAAAATAACTGACCATGGAAACTTTTGAAAAAATTCTCGTACTGAACAATGAGTTTGAAGCAGGGTTATTGGAAGAGGTACTTGCTGACCGTAAAATCCCTCATGGGATCGTCACATCTGACGACACAGCACTTGGCGGAATAATGGAGATGGAGTTTGGATGGGGTTACGTAGAGGCTCCGGCCAGGTGTAAAACGGAGATCCTTCAGGTTTACAGGGAGATCACGAAAAAGTAAACTTAATTTCATGCAAGAAATAAAAGATTGGTTTGATATCCTGCTAAGTTCAGAAAAATTGATTCACTATGGCGGTCTTACGCTTTTGTTAATCATCGTATTTGCTGAAACGGGGCTGATTTTTGGATTCATTTTTGCCGGAGATGCCTTGCTGTTTACGGCAGGATTGCTTTGTGGAAGCGAACTTGCGGTAAATATATGGCTGCTGGTAACCAGTGTCACCGCTGCTGCCTTTGCCGGCAATGTTGTTGGTTTTTTAACCGGGAAATATTTTGGGAAAAAATTATTAATGAAGCAGGATACCTGGTTTTTCAAGCAGCGGCACTTTGATAAGTCGAGGGCCTATTATGAAAAATATGGAGGGCTTGCGCTCATTGCAGGACGGTTTATGCCGGTTATCCGGACATTTGTACCCATTCTGGCAGGCACAATTGATATGAACTTCTGGAAGTTCAATATTTTCAATATAGCCGGGGCTGTGCTTTGGGCTGGCTCACTGATTCCCCTTGGCTACTTTGTCGGGAAAAAAATCCCCGCCTCCCTTGACAATATTGAATATTTCGTACTTGGAATTACGCTGATTACCATGACCATTCTGATTCGCGGGATAATAAAATTCAGGAAAAACAACGGTGATACGGAAAAGAGTTAAAAAAACCGCCCCATGCGCCTATCAATTAAAATCATTGTCCTTTTTTTAATGCTCACTGCTGTTTGTCAGGAACTGGCTGCTCAGTACTACAGGAACTATTCCTCTTTTACCCCGGTGAAAAATAACACCATAAAGCGATTTGACACCCTGAGGGTTGGCCAGTGTTATGACCTTGATAATGCCACTGCCATCGGGGTGATATTCCGGTATTGGCTTGTGGATATGTGGATCGGGGTATTTAAAAACAACCGTACAAGTGAACCTGCTGCCGTCTTTGATACTGTAAATGTAAGTGATTCAACCCGTTTATATTTTTACCGGACACAAAATCCGTCCGACGGGGTTATTATTATCTGGGAATCCCGATATATTTTCGATTCTGAATTACGTGCCTATCTGTTCAGGAACGGAACGGTGAAAAAGATGGGAAGACTCGATATCGATCTGGAGGACGCCTTTGAGACCAACGTCTACTACCCCGTCTCAAAAATTAAAATGACCACCGATGGAAAGAGGATCATTTTCTCCTTTATGGAGCCGGTTAAATTCCGTCTACGCGAATCGTTGGATCCAAAAGATTTTTATTATTTATATGACGGAGTAGGCCTATTGACCCCGGTGGTGAGGGGCAAGGTCACAATACCTGCCTGGTAATCCTGTTAAGGCTGATTAAACAGACAAAGTGAGACCTCTTTATAATTCTATTTCCGGGATTTCTCCCTCAACAATAAGTTTACCTTCTGTTGCATTGATGATCTCCTGAACAGAGACGCCTGGCGCCCGTTCAAGCAACTTAAAGCCCTGAGGGGTCACATCCAAAACAGCCAGATCGGTTACGATACGCTTTACAACCCCCACGCCTGTCAGCGGGAGCGTGCATTGTCTGAGCAATTTCGATTCCCCCTGCGGGTTTGTATGCATCATGGCCACAATGATGTTCCTGGCCGATGCCACCAGGTCCATGGCGCCTCCCATGCCCTTGATCAGCTTTCCCGGGATTTTCCATGAGGCAATGTCGCCGGTATCAGATACTTCAAAGGCCCCGAGTACGGTTAGGTCAATATGGCCGCCGCGAATCATGGCAAAGCTCGTAGCAGAATCGAAAAAGGCGGCCCCGGGAACTGCCGTGATGGTTTGCTTTCCTGCATTGATCAGGTCGGGATCCAGGGCCTCTTTCTCCGGAAATGGCCCAATGCCCAGCAATCCGTTTTCTGATTGAAGCACGATCTGCATTCCTTCAGGAATATAATTGGCCACCAGGGTAGGTATTCCGATACCCAGGTTGACATAATAACCGTCCTGCAACTCCCGTGCGATCCGTTTTGCAATTCCATTTTTATCTAAACCCATACCCTTTGATTTATGATTGACGATTTACGAATGACGAGTGACGAGTGACGAATGACGAGTGACGAGTGACGAATGACGAGTGACGAATGACGAGTGACGAGTGACCAGTTATCGGGTGGTGGCGAATTCGATCCGCTTCTCATAATTGGTTCCCTGGAAAATCCGTTGTACGAACACCCCGGGGGTATGGATATGATTCGGGTCAAGTGTGCCGGCAGGAACCAACTCTTCTACCTCTGCAATGGTGATTTTACCGGCGGTAGCCATCGATTGGTTGAAATTGTTGGCCGTGTTTCTATAAACCAGATTCCCATGAACATCTCCTTTCCATGCTTTGACGATAGCAAAATCGGCTTTCAGCCAGCTCTCCTCCAGATAACTTTTTCCATCGAACGTCCTTACAGGTTTTCCAACTGCCACTTCGGTGCCGAATCCTGCGGGCACATAAAAAGCAGGGATCCCTGCACCTCCGGCCCTGATACGCTCGGCCAGCGTTCCCTGCGGAATCAGTTCGACCTCGAGCTCTCCGCTGAGCAACTGCCGCTCAAATTCCTTGTTTTCCCCCACGTACGAAGAGATCATTTTTCGAATCTGGTGTCGGCGCAGCAACAGGCCAAGACCAAATCCATCAACACCTGCGTTGTTGGAAATGCATACCAGTCCTGTGATATCGCTTGCAGCAAGCGCAGCAATGCAGTTTTCGGGAATCCCGCATAAGCCGAACCCGCCCAGCATCAGGGTCATATTGCTGGCAAGCCCCTTTATGGCCTCCCGGGCATTGTTTACTACTTTGTTCATATGTAAAAAATCTCCTACAAATTTATGTTAATGCTAAATAAAAACAATACAATTGAAAAAAGTTTAACCATCTGATTATTTCAAACGGATTATCTTCCTTACAGATCGAATTAATGTTATGTTAAGAAACGTTAAATAGCTTGACTTCCGGCTCAATTAAGTTATATTTGTTCATCTAATCTTAAACTTTAAAAAAACCAACAAAAAAGTAAAAAAACCATTTTGATTTTTTGTCATGTTTCGTTCATGACGGAACATGTTTTTAAAGCCAAAGGCTGATCCAAAATCTTTAAGATTGTTGGATGATTTGAATCGCATCAGCGATACCGCCCCACACTAGGGGCGGTTTTTTTGATCCTCCTGCGAGCTGCCAAGCAGAAATCCTCCCCCATCGCCCCCACCCGGACCCAGTTCAATGATATGGTCAGCCTGGGCAATGATCATGGGATCATGTTCAATAACGACCAAGGTATGACCCTGGTCAGCCAGGTGATGAAACAACGTCAGAAGGAAATCAATATCGCTGAAATGAAGCCCGGTTGAAGGTTCTTCAAAAAGATAAAGCGCCGGCCCCTTGCCGGGTTTCATCAACTCAGTGGCTAAGGTCAGCCGCTGCGCTTCGCCTCCCGACACACTTTTCAATGATTGTCCGAACATGAGGTAACCCAATCCAACCTTTTCAAGCATCTGCAGAGGTGTCAGGAGATTTTTCTGATCAGTAAAAAAGAGCGCAGCCTCTGAGACGGTCATCTCAAGTATTGCTGCAATACTCTTCCCTCGATAAAGGCATGACAGGATCTCTGGCCGGTACCGCTTTCCCTGGCATTTTTCACACACCCTGGTAACATCTGAAAGAAAATCCATGGAAGTTCTTATCTCTCCTCTCCCTTCGCAAACCGGACATCGGCCATCCTTGCTGAGGTATGAAAAGGCATTTTTTTTCAGGCCCAATCGCCTTGATTCAGATAAAGAGGAAAAGAGTTCCCGGATATCGTCAAAAATGCCGGTGAAGGTAGCCGGTGTGGCAAGTGAATTTGTGAAACCGCTACGCTGATGAACGCTCACGATGCGTTGGAAGTGGTCAAATCCCTTAATGAAGGTACATCCTGCCGGCTTATTGTTTTCAAACGAGGCGAGGATTACCTCAAATAAGAGGGTGGATTTTCCGCTGCCTGAAACGCCGGTGATGGCGATAATTCCGGCGGAAGGGATCTCAAGGTCGAATCCCTTCAGATTATTTGCGAAGGCATTTTTTATGATCAGCCCTGGCTTTAAGGTACGGCGAATGTTCTCTTTTTGCACCGTGGTATTTTCAGGTGAGCCGGGATTGGCGGACTGACTTTGAGGCAAAAGATAGGGCCCCGTCACTGAAGCTGAATTTTGCATGATCTCCTCCGGCGTTCCGGCTGCAACCACCATACCCCCGGCTTTCCCGGCTCGCGGACCCATGTCGATTACATGGTCAGCCGCAAGAATAACATCGCGGTCATGTTCAACAATGATCACCGTATTTCCTGCATCCTTCAGCGAACGGATCAGCTTCATCAGCTTGCCGGTATCCCTGGGATGCAGTCCGATGGTAGGCTCATCCAACACATAGGTAAGGCCGGTAAGTCCTGAGCCAAGTTGCCCGGCCAGCCTGATACGCTGCGCCTCTCCGCCCGACAGGGTGGATGATAAACGGTCGATGGTAAGGTAGGCCAGGCCAAGATCAGAGAGGAACTGCAGCTTTCGTACAATTTCCATAATCAATGGAGCAGATGTTTCAATTTCCATCTGACCGGAAAAACCGGTAAGAACAGATTTGAAGAAGCTGATCGAATCCTTCACAGAGCGTGCGGATGTTTCAGCGATATTCTGCCCCTGGATGCTATAGGCCAGCGCTTCATTTCGAAGCCTGGAACCCCGGCATGAAGGGCATGTTTCGGATTTCATAAGCGCCATCATGGCATCCCCCCGATGGTCGGCATGTTTGCGGTTAAACTCTTCATTAACCAGGTTTGCCAACCCCCTCCACGGCCCATTGAAATGATGCTCGCCAGTGCGGTTGTCACGCCTGAATTGCCAGGTAACCTCGAACATCTCATCACCGGTTCCATTTATGGCCAATTCTTGTGCCTCCGTGGGAAGTTCAATCCATGAAAGTGAAAAATCATACCCATGTTTATCTCCGGCTGTAATCAGGGTTGCCATATACTGTCCAAACGGGTCACCGTAAAATTTCCCGGTTTTTGTTCCATTCATGGCGCCATCCGGCAATGATTTTCCAGGATGGGTGATCAGCTTTTCAGGATCGCAAACAATCCGGAAGCCCAATCCGTCGCACACCGGACAGGCTCCATGCTGGTGATTGAAGGAGAAGAGGGAGGAGGAAGGGTGACACGTGACGTGCGACGCGTGACAGGCGGTGCGTGAAAACAGGAGGCGGTAATGGTCGTAGATGCCGGTCATGGTGCCCACCGTTGAGCGGGGGTTCCGGCCTGTGGCAGCCTGCCCCACGGCAAAGGTGGGGGTGAGCCCGGTAATCTCTTCAAAATCCGCACTGTCCTTAACACCAATCCGGGTGCGGACGTAGGGGGAAAAACTCTCCATGAACCGGTTCTGCCCTTCTGCAAAAATCGTATCAAAGGCCAGCGAGGACTTACCGCTTCCCGAAACTCCGGTGATCACGGTTATCTTGTCATGCGGTATTTCAACATGGATGTTTTTGAGGTTGTGGGTGGAGACCCCTTTTAAGGAGATGGAATGACCAAGGACCCATGACCTATGACCAATGACTGATTTCTTACCGTCGGGGAGGGGGAAGACATTTTCGGAAATTCTCCCGGTAACATTTTTCTTTATTGGCAATTGGTCATTGGCCATTGGCAATTCCCTAAGGGCCTGTGCCGTAGCGGATTCATCACACAGGATTATCTCCTGCGGCGAACCTGAAAAAAGCAGGCGCCCGCCATCGCGGCCACTTCCGGGGCCAAGGTCAAGGATGTGATCGGCCGCTGAAATAAGTCCAAGGTGATGCTCGATCAGGATCACCGTATGGCCCTGGTCAATGAGGCTGTTGAGCGCTTTTAGCAGAACACCCACATCAGCCTGGTGGAGTCCCGTTGACGGTTCATCCATAATGTACAGCGTATGATCAGCCTGCGGTTTAGCCAGTTCAGTCGCCAGTTTGATGCGTTGCGCCTCTCCCCCGCTCAGGGTCGATGAACGCTGTCCGAGGGTAAGGTAGCCAAGTCCAAGAGAATCCAGGGTATTCAGGTAACGAAGGATCTTTGGTTCGGAGGAAAAGAGGGTAACCGCCTCTGAAACGGTCATCTCCAGAAGTTCAGACATATTTTTTTCCAGGTACCTGATTTCCAGCGTTTCATGGTCAAACCGCCGGCCTTCACAAACTTCGCACAAGACCTCCACATTTCCCATGAAGTGCATTCCAACCTGCTGATATCCTGCCCCCTGGCACAATTCGCAGCGGCCACCCGGTGTATTAAATGAAAAACGACTTTTGTCATACCCTCGGCTGATCGCCTCCGGCTGCCTGGCAAACAAATCACGGATGAAATCTGAAAGACCGGTATAGGTTGCAGGATTGCTTCGGGGCGTGCGGCCGATTGGCGACTGGTCGATGGATATCACATTGCGGATTCCCTCCCAGCCTTTGATATTTCCAACCTTTCCAATGCTGTTATTGGCATTGTGTAACCTGTTTTTTAAAAAAGCCCCCAGGATGTAATTGGTCAATGTCGATTTTCCGGCTCCCGAAACGCCTGTTACCACATTCAGGGTATGCAGCTTGAATACTGCATCGATCCCTCTGAGGTTGCGGGCAGAGGCCCCTTCGATGGTGATGCACCCGGATCCGGTTCTATGGATCGCAGGAACCGGAATCTGCTCAATACCAACCATGAACGAAAGGGTACGGCTTCTCCTGATCTCCTGTTCCGGCAGTTCCCTCGCCTCTTTCAGGGTTCCGTTGAACAGTACTTCACCCCCATGGATACCCGGACCTGGACCAATATCGATAAGCCAGTCGGCATGACGGATAAACGCTTCGTCATGCTCTACCACGATTACCGTGTTCCCCTTGTCACGTAATTCCTTAAGAATCCCGATGAGATGTTCGATATCGTGCGAATGGAGCCCGATGGAGGGTTCATCGAAGATGCAGATCATTCCGCTCAACTCCATTCCGGCCATGGTTGCCAGGCGTAACCGCTGCGACTCACCCCCCGACAGGGTGGTCGAGTCCCGGTCGCAGGAGAGGTAGGCCAGCCCCAGCCGCCTGAGGAGTACAACCTGCTTTGATATGTGCGCTATGATGGGGCCTGCGATGCATTGCTCTGATGGCGTGAAGGTGATCCCCTGAAGGAGATGTGGAAGGTCATCAAGCTGAAGCTCTGCCAGCGCGGCAATGTTGTATCCTTTCACCTTCACTGAAAGCGCCTTTGAATTCAGGCGTCGGCCGTTGCAGCTTTTGCATTTTCCGCTTCGTACAAACCGCAGGATGTTTTTGTTCCGGTCGCGCTGAAGAATGGCCTCCATCACCGGAAGAATGCCTTTATAATAACCAAGTTCACGCGGCTTTGCAGTAATCCCGCTCCATTTCATGCGCGATTCCAACGGATGCTTGCCAAAGGGAATTTCGATCTTATCGCTCCCATATAGGACGATCTTTTTTTGCTCCGGAGTAAGATCTTTCCAGGGAATATCGATGTGAAATCCCTCGGCCCGGCATACCTGATCAAGCACATCCAGGGTCACCTGGGAGTATATGATATACCCGTTGGGCGCGGTGATCACAAGCGCACCTTCACGAAGGGTCCTGTTGTGATCAGCAATCAGCAACTCCGGATCAAGAAAATCCTCAACCCCCAGCCCTTTGCATGCGATGCATGCTCCTTCGGGCGCGTTGAAAGAGAACAGGCTCCGGTTAATGTCAACCGGAGTTCCTGAATTTTCATCATTTTCCGTCGGAGCAATCCCGGTTCGCGCGAACAATAGACGAAGTGAATCGTATATACCCGTTATCGTTCCCACAGTTGACCGTGGATTGGAAACCACCGATTTCTGGTCCAGGGCGATGGCAGGCGACAGGCCCTCTATCTTCTCCACATCCGGTTTCTTCAATTTGCCCATGAATTGACGAGCGAAAGTGGAAAACGAGCCCAGGTAGCGGCTTTCGGCTTCGCGGTATAAGACATCGAAAATGAGTGATGACTTTCCCGAACCGGATACACCGGTGACCACAACCAGTTTGTTTTTCGGAAATTCAAGGCTGACCGATCGCAGGTTGTGCTCGGATGCGTTGCTGATTTTTATCGTGTTGTTCATGCATGATATCTCCATGCAAAAATAGCGCGTTTTAAGGTCATTCAATGCCAAAAAAAATAGATGCGACTGATACCATGGTTGCTTTTATTACTACTTTTACTCTTGCTGTTAATCTATAAACCATCGCAAAGATCCAATGCATTTACAATTTCGGTTACCGTAGTCGAAACGCACTAAAATCCCTGCCAATGAAAATTGAATTTTACGAACGACAAAGATTTACCCAGTGGTGGTTGTGGCTTATTTTAACAGGAATCGGCCTATTGCCCATTTACGGAATATATAAGCAACTGATCATGGGAGAAAAATTTGGGGATAAACCCATGCCGGATGCCGGTTTGGTAATATTTTCCCTGCTCATCTTTGCCATCATTGCGTTGTTCTGGCTCATGCAGCTAAAAACAGAGATCGATCAGCATGAAATCAGGATTCACTTTTTCCCATTCATAAAGAAACGATTTCCATGGATAGATATAAAACGTGCAGAAATTGTGAATTATGGATTTGTTGGCGGATGGGGAATTCGCCTGGGAACGAAATATGGGACAGTATACAACACGAAGGGCCATACAGGACTTGCAATTGAATTAAAAAACGGGAGGAGGTTTTGTATCGGGACGCAAAAAGATTCAGAATTGAATATCATCGTGAAAAAGAAGATGCCACTTCACCAAACGTAAAAGGATTAAATACTGATGATCGACTATACCAATGCAACCATCGACGCCGTCTCCGTTCACCATGTCGGAAATAAAAGCAACGGGGAGGATCTGCTGATCTCCAAAAACAGCCTCGATACCTCCGACACCCTGCTCAGGGAGTTGCTGATGCGTTTTTTCCTGCCTCCGTTCACTTCGGGTGAATTTTACTCCTTCACCTTTTCAAATGAGGATTTCAGACTGAATCCGCTGTATCAGTTTGCGACACAGGTGTTCAGCAACAAACAGGATCTGCATTTCAACAGCATCCATATTGCCAAGCATTTGTATGAGGTGTCGGGTCATCCGCAAATCAAATCCGGAGACCTGTTTGTGGCCCATTTTTCGAATATATCCACCGGTGATGAATCGGTAAATGTCATTGGAATTTTCAAATCAGAGACCCGGCAGCCCTTCTTAAAGCTGAACGTCGCACAGGGTGATTTTTCGCTGAACTATGAGGATGGCATAAACATTGAAAAGCTGGATAAAGGATGTCTGATCTTCAATACGGATAAGGACAACGGATACAAGATCTGTATCGTCGACAAGCTGAACAAATCGACGGAGGCGCAGTTCTGGAAGGATAACTTTTTGATGCTGAGACCATGCAATGATGATTACCACCAGACAAAGGATTTTCTGACCATCACGAAGAATTACGCGACAAAGCAGCTGCCCGAAGATTTCGAGGTTGGAAAAACTGACCAGATTGATATTTTAAACCGCTCGCTCGATTATTTCAAAACGCATGATTCCTTTGACAAAGAGGAGTTCGAGCAGGTCGTATTTCAGAAGCCTGACATGATCCAGTCCTTCCGGAAGTTTGATGCCTCCTACCGGGAAGAAAACAATGTTGAGGTGGAGGGCAATTTTGATATATCGGTGCAGGCTGTAAAGAAGCAATCGCGGATTTTCAAAAGTGTGTTAAAACTGGATAAGAATTTCCACATCTATATCCATGGGAACAGGGAGATGATCGAACAGGGGGTTGATCCGAATGGCCGCAAATTCTATAAAATTTATTATCAGCAGGAGGAATAATGATATTGTCTAACCGGATCAGCGCATGATGCGCGGACAATAAAGCCAGGTGAAGTAATTTGTAATATCTTTGCATCTGCGTCAAATAAACGGAAACAAGGGGTATTAGCTCAGTTGGCCAGAGCGCTGCGTTCGCAATGCAGAGGTCACCGGTTCGACTCCGGTACACTCCACTTACCCGGTTTTATTCCTAAAAGAAAAATGCCAAATGAGCGTTTGAGGGTAATTATTATCAGGTATTTAATTTTGCAAGGGGTGTTCCTTTAAGGCTTTCATGCACCAGGTGGGCCATAAAATCGGCAAATGGCCGGATGTCTCCATCAACACTGGCTTTTTCAAGAGAATTCATATAGGTGTTGCGCATCTCCACAGGGATGACCGTCCACGGGTATCCACCGGAAGCAAGCATCACGTTCATCAGAAACCTTGCTATACGTCCATTGCCATCCATAAAAGGATGGATGTAGACAAAGATAAAATGTCCCAGTACAGCGCGAACCCCAGGACTTATTTCTTTCTGAAGCAAGTCAAATAATACTGGCATCGCATCGCGAACAGCATCCTTATTTAAAGGCACATGCATTGACTGGGAAATGTAGACTTGGTTTATCCGGTAGCCTGCAAGGTCAGAAGCTTTAATGATACCGGAGGTCACACTTGGGGAGAACAGCTCACGAAACCAATGCGAATGGTCCTTTCGCGCTATTACTCCCGGGTTTTCTCCATTCAGAATACTTTGAATACTTTCTTTAACTGCCTGCGATGCCTGCCAATAGCCCCTGGCAGCCATTGCATCACGTTGATGCCTGTCGGTTTCATTGTTTGATGGGTTCCATCTCCCTATCCTTACTTTTTCAATAAGCTCAGGTGTTACCAAGTATTTCTCGATGGAAAGTGAATGATAAGCATCCATAACATAGATTTCATCCACGGATTTGAGATATTGTTCATGGTTGTCTGGAATCCCCGGACTAACAGGAAAGTGCTGCAGGACAACTTTGCGCATATCATTCCACATTAAGGTGATTCTGTTAACATAGGGCGATCTTTCATTCTGGTATAGTACAACAGGAGGTTTACTGGTAAATGGATTTAACTCACGGATGGAGTATCCGGATGATTTCATTGTCTGGCGTATTTCGTCAGCAATTTGTTCCTGTCCATTATTGCGGAATGCCCCTGCCAGTCTTCCCGCAATTACTGAGTGACCCCCATCAAGAAGCTGCCTGAGGATATCAGATGTATCACTGATCACGGCTAAGGCAGTTCGCATTTCAATGGGATCATGGTCGTACATTGCTTTGGAGCAATGGATAAGTGCAGATGGCAAAGATAACATCCGGATGCCATTCTTTACGATTACTTCAGCGGCCAGAGGCAAAGGAGATCTCATTACAAACAGAGATGTTTTATGCAATAGTGAGATGATCACATTGGGAGCCTTGGGGGCGCGCACAACCAGCTGAAAAGGGACGCGGTTATTCCCTGCGTGTATTGAAATGGATTGATCAGCTGAAATACAATACTGCTGGCCGTACTTTTGACCGAGGTACTGTGAACAAAATTTCCAATATGATGTATACCATGCTGTGCTGTTCCCAGGTTCTTCCTGTGGATTCGTGAGAAGATACCATCCTTTGGAGACCTCCTGCAGGAATCCATTGCGGATCAAACGTTCTCTGTGTGTCCTGCTTATTTCAGAAGATTTAATAGCGACGATATCAGATTTAACCTGAAGGAGATGAAGTACTTCAAGGGATTCTGCAAGTTTTTCACCCGGTGTTGCCATAATTATAATAATTTACTAAAGTGAAAATTATGCCTCATTGATGTGTCCTATTTATTTTACGTGTTGCGCATAAATTAGTTTTGTGTGTCGTACTATAATTATTTCTATGTGCAAAAATACGAAAAATTTTTGTCATTGTTTTCTTTATCATTATCATTGCAGGTTTTCTTAAATGATTATGAAAAACAAAGTGATTCTTGTTATTCTTCTGTTCGTGGCAACCCTTCAGCCCATTCTGGCCTGTACAACCGCCATTATTTCCGGAAAATTCACCCCCGACGGTCGTCCACTCCTTTGGAAAAACCGCGACACCGGCGACCTCGATAATAAACTGATGTACTTTGCCGATGGGAAATACGATTACATCGGCCTGATCAATTCAAAGGATTCAACCGGATCTGAAGTTTGGACCGGGATGAATACCGCCGGTTTTGCCATCATGAATTCCGCATCGTACAACCTCAATTCAAAGGAAGAGGCCGATGCTGCCGTTAATGAGGGAAAGGTGATGCGACAGGCGTTACAACAATGCGCCACCGTAGATGATTTTGAAAATTTTCTAAAAACACTTCCGAAACCTTATGGACTTGAAGCCAATTTCGGGGTTATTGATGCCATGGGAAATGGCGCCTATTTTGAAACCTCCAATAACAGCTATTACAAAATCGATGTAAATGACCCCGTGGCAGCTCCCATGGGCTACCTCATCCGGACCAATTATTCTTTTACCGGGCAACCCGATCAGGGCCAGGGATACATCCGCTACCTCACAGCTGAAACATTATTCTACCAGGCTTCGGCCACAAACAACCTATCCCCTGAGTTTATTTTGCAGGATGCGGCGAGGTGCCTCTATCATTCCCTCACTAAAACTGACCTGAAACAGGTTCAAACCGCCGAAACGGAAAAATTTGTCTGGTTTGCCGATTTCATACCACGATTCTCTACATCGGCATCCGTGGTTATACAGGGAATTAAAAAAGATGAATCTCCGATGCTGATGACCATGTGGACGCTCCTTGGTTTCCCATTGTGCTCAGTGGTTTATCCCGTTTGGTTTAACAGGGAACATCAATTGCCGGCCCAGTTAACTGCACATGATAAAGGTCGTGCCCCCTTGTGCGATAAGGCATTGAAATTAAAAGATCGCTGCTTTCCGGTCAAACGCGGGCATGGAGATGATTACCTGAATCTGCCTGAATTGTTTAACAACTCAGGCAATGGCATCTTGCAGAAACTTGCCCCGTTGGAAGAACAGATATTTGCAGAAACTAAAACCAGGCTGGAATCCTGGAGAAAAAATACTCCAACCGCAAACGAAATACAGGGTTTTTATCAATTGCTCGATGCGAGATTTTCGGAGAGTTATCAACGTTTATTCGGACTCTGACCAAGGAGGTGAAAATATTTTCCAAAGAACTGAAATAAAAAATTTACAGATATATCCTTTTTATTGTAATATGTTTATATTTGTTATAGTATTAACAGGGTAATTCGCCCTCAAAAAAAACGGCCATGAAATCAAAACTGTATTTTATCCTTTTTGTTTTTGCAGCGACCATTGTATTGTCATCTTGCAAAAAAGCAGAAACGAATTATTGTGCAGCTTGCATTGAATCTACAACAGGTTATAGGCCATCAGATTATTGCGGACCGGAATCTGAGGTAGATTTGTACATCAGCACATTGAAAGCAGAGGGTGCAAAAATAGGTCAAATCTGGAGTTGCTCAAAAAATTAAAATCCTAGTTCTACTGCACTGCTTCAGAACTTGCCGAATCTCAAAGAAAGCTTTGCATTGAAATTATTGATCCTCCCGCTGCTGGTATAGATCAGATCGAGGTTGGGGGTATAGCGATACGTTATGCCTGCTCCGACCCTGATAAATTTCAGCATGTTGATTTCGACCATCACACCCGGTTCAACCACAAAGAATGCATCCGAGTCAAGGGTTGTACCATCATAATTATCATTGTAATTGCGGCTATGCATCTGCCAGGTGCTGTAAGCCATGCCTCCGCCTCCGATCAGGATGGGGAAGCTGATGTGCACCGGTGAGGTTGCAAAAATCCTGAATTCAAATTTCAAGCCACCATAGCCGCCATACAGATAGGCTCCGGTAGGACTGCCGAGTGGAGTATCCTCAAAGTCATACCAAAGATTGCCCGAATTCAGGACGCCATAACCTTCCAGTCCAACAGAGAAAAAATGGTTGACGATAACCCCAAGGCCAAGGCCACCAAGGAATACATCCCTTCCCTGGAACTGGGTATAGGCGAATTCAGGGCCTATGTAATACCCGATTTTCATTGGTTTATTTGACTTCTTGAAAAGGGTTTTAATTTCGCCTTCATGGGGGGCGGATGATTTGATTACGGGTTCATCCTGTGCGCTCAACAGACTTACCTGGAACATCAGCAGGATCAGGATAAAAAGGCTTTTTTTCATAGGACGGGGATCATTGGTTTGTTAAAATCACACATTTAATTGAACTACATGTCATTGGTCAGAATTCCTGTTTCAAGATTTCATTCCTGGCCATTGCAAATTCTTCCAGTATTTCACGGACAATTTCGCCTGCGGGTCTGATGGTGTTGATGAGGGCTGCAACCTGGCCTATTTCCAGCTCTCCCTCTTCGATATTCCCTTCGAACATGCCCGATTTAGCCCGGCCTTTGCCAAGCAGATCCTGCAGCTCCTGTTGCGAGGCGCAGGCATCTTCCAGTATCTGTACTTTTTGAAAGAAGGCATTCCGGATCAGCCTGACGGGTCCTACTTTTTTAAGGCTGAGGCAAGTATCGCCGTCGCCCGTTTCAATTATTTTTTGTTTAAATGCAGGATGGGCCGATGATTCTTCCGATGCCACGAACCTGCTGCCTATCTGAACCCCCTCTGCGCCAAGGGCCATGGCGCCAAGCATGCCACGGCCGGTGCCGATGCCGCCGGCTGCGATCAGGGGCAGTTTTGTCGCTTTTCGTATCAACGGAACCAGCGTAAAAGTGGTTGTCTCCTCTTTTCCATTGTGCCCTCCGGCCTCAAAGCCTTCGGCGACGATGGCATCCACACCGGATTGCTCACATTTTAGCGCCGATTTAAGGCTGGCTACCACATGTACGACCACAATGCCGTGTTGCTTAAGCATGGGGGTCCAGGTTGCCGGATTTCCAGCCGAAGTGAACACAATCTTCACTCCTTCACGGATAATGATTTCGAACTGTTTCTCAACCTGCGGGAAGAGCAACGGAACATTAACTCCAAACGGTTTGTCTGTTGCAGCGTTACACTTCCTGATCTGCTCCCGGAGCACGTCGGGAGCCATCGACCCGGCTCCAAGCAGTCCAAGTCCGCCGGCATTGCTCACAGCGGCAGCCAGTCGCCAGCCACTGCACCAGATCATGCCTGCCTGGATGATGGGGAAACTGATGCCAAAAAGAGAGTTTATCCGGTTATTCAAGGGTTGGTAAGGATGTTTGACGATATCCAAATATTGTTAATGGCCCTTTTTAAATACGATTGAAACCAGCGATTTATCGTCACCGCCCATATTCACTGTAAGTCCGTAAGGGCGATCTGCAGGAATTTCAACCTGGGCGTCACCCGCTTTTCCGGTGAGTTGTTCAAGGATGGTCACGGCCTGATGAACACCAGTGCCTCCGGTAGGATGTCCCCATCCAACGAGACCGCCGGTTGTATTGATTGGTACACGTCCGGTGCGGGCGGTGTGTCCTTCAAGAATGAAATCGGCGCCTTTGCCTTGCGCTGCAAAGCCAATGGCTTCCATGCACATCAGCCCGGCGATGGTAAAGCAGTCATGGATTTCAGCCGTGCCGATCTGGTCGCGGGTGATCCCGGCAGAGGCCAGCGCCTCTTTAATGGCCTGCTTTGTTGTGCTCAATTCTGTAAGGTCGACGGGGGGCTTGGTGATGTCCTCTTCAATTTGGCCCCAACCCATTACTTCAATGGCATCGCTCAGTGGGATACCGCATCGTTTTAATCCCTCTTCCGAAACAATGGCTATGGCTGAGGCGCCATCAGATACTTTAGAGCAATCAAACACATTCAAATGATCGACAAATGATTTACCGTTGGGCTCCATCATTCCGAGGGCCTCGAGATCTTTTGCCGTGTTGTGATATTCCTGGGCTGTGGGACAAAGGCGTGCGTTTTCAATTGCATTGCGGAACCAGCGGGCTAAAGCCTGGCGGGTTTTATCTCTTCCATATTTTTCGAAATAGGCCCCGGCCCGGTCACTGAACTGTCCGGGGAAGAAATAGGCATGGCCTGCCTTCCGGTTCTTAAACCAGCCTGCACCGGCCAGGAAATCGGCGCAATAGATGGCCTTCACCGTATTTTGCACCTCCACACCAATTACCAAAACCACATCTGCCGTTTCGGCTAACACACTTTTAATGCCGCTCATGAGGGCCAGTCCGCCGGTGGCGCAAGCCCCTTCGACACGAATGGCCGGCTTGTAACGCAACCCTTCATCAACATAGGGGAAAAAGGCTGCCAGGTTGGCCTGCCTGTTGAAACGGGAGGCCATGAAATTACCGATCACGCATTCGTCCACATGGGCTGCCCCACCAATAAGTTTCAGCGTGCCCTGCCCTGCTTCTTTGATATAGTCTTCCAATCCCGGTCGCTCCTTTTTGGGATTGAACTCTTTCCGTCCGGTTCCCATGGAGAGGGTGTTATACCCTGCTACCATATATACTTTGCGTCTTAATTTTTTCATCTCAATTGCTTTTTTGTCCTTATACAGCCCTCAGCGGGATGATGGATCTATCCTAAATAATCATTTATCGGACCATATGCGTGGAAAAAACCCGTCAGCAGAACGGTATTCACGTCGTTTTCGTTGAAGGCCACCCCCGAGTTCACCAGCTGAAGTCCAATGGCACAAGAGCGGTTGGCATACGTTTTTGTCAGTTCAGCGCCCAGGCCTGATGCAGATTTCAGCTGCCCAAAATAGCTATGGAGCATGTCATCCTTGGATTTGCTTCCCACCACAGTTTTCCATGCCGGCGGGACGGGCATAGCGCCCAGTTTCGCATCCACCTTCACCTGGCATTCACTGATGGCCACATACGCTTTCATTTCCGGGTCGAAGATGGCAACAGGACGTCCCTTTTCATACTTCAGGATGCCATCCTTTTGGGAACCGTCGGAAAATTGACCACCCTTGATTCCCAGGGCCAGGAGCCTGTCGAGGAGCGGGCTGTGGAGATCTTCACCGGGCAAATAGGGATTCATCACCGACATAATAAAACTGCATACATCCACCCCCACATAATCGATCAGCTGGAAGATGCCCATCGGGCGGACAAGGTAGTCCTGGCTGATCTTATTCAAGGCATAAACCGCCTCAACAAAGGTGAAATCCTTGCTGAATTTATCCACTTCACCTGTTGCATGAAGGATATCACGCATAAAATGGCCATTGCCGATAAATCCGGCTTTGTCGTGAGAAGGAACAACCACCTTGCGCAGGTTTTTCGCGTATTGCTGTGCAAAGGCCTCCACCTCGGGAAGGGTATGCTCCGCTTTGATGATCTCCACCAGTTTCTGCACCGCAGGCGGATTGTAGAAATGGAATCCGATGATCCTTCCTCCAAGACCGGCATCTTTGTCGAGCTTGCTGATGGGAATTGAAGAGGTATTTGTAAAAAACCAGGGCTGATGCGGATTATTGGCGGAGATCTTTGAAAAGATGGCGCTTTTTAACGCGGGATCCTCCTTGATGGCCTCAAAAACCATATGTGAATCATAGGCTGCTTCGATGCGTGTTGAGGGTCTGACAAGGCTCAGCACATCGAAAATATACTGATCGATGATCTCGTCATTGTCAATCAGGTCGGCACGGCTGGCATAAACCTTCCGCAAACCAACCACCTTTTTCTCTGCCATTTTCAACACCTGGGCCTTTAAATATTTCATGACGCCCATGAGCGCTTCATCGGAAACGTCGATGGCATTCAGCACAAAGGGTTTTCCCTTGTTTTCGGGCCTCAGGCTGATGTCAGCCATCTCCACCGCTGTGAGCAGTAAAATACCGCTTCCCATTTTGCCGGCGGCGCCCAACACCGAAACATGCTGCAATCGTTCTTCGTAGGACATATTTTTTTCTTATTTGTGGTTAATTTCTGATAAACAAAATCAAAATGTTAGACTACCACACCGGTTTGCGTTTTTCAAGGAAGGCTTTCATTCCCTCCTTGGTGGCTGTACGGTCGAATTGTTTGCCAAATTCAACGGCTTCGAGTTCAGATGCTTCCCCGAAATTCATGGATATTCCCTCGCGAATCACCCGTTTCGCAACCGGAACTGCCTGGGAACCATTGCCTGCCATCTTTAAAGCCAGTTTCATCACCTCCTCCATCAGCAATTCCGGCTCCGTCACCTTTTGAACGAGCCCCATACGCAGCGCATCATCTGCTGTTATGGTTTCAGCAGTAAGGATGAGGTACAGCGCATTGCCTAGTCCCGTCAGCCGCGACAATCTTTGTGTGGCCGCATATCCGGGGATCATCCCAAGATTCATTTCAGGCTGCCCGAACTTTGCCAGTTTACTGGCTATGCGGAAATCGCACGCCATGGCCAGTTCACATCCTCCGCCCAGGGCATACCCGTTCACTGCTGCAATGACTGGCATCGGCAGCTGCTCCAGCCTGTCAAAAGTACGCTGGCCAAAGGTTGAAAAGGCATATCCTTCATCTGAATTCATGGGGGCCATCTCGGCAATATCGGCGCCAGCCACAAATGATTTTCCCTCCCCGGTGATGACCAGCACCTTCACATCCTCCCGGGGTTCAAGGTCATCGAGAAAATGGTTCAATTCTTTGAAAAAATTGGTATTCAGTGCATTAAGTGCAGCCGGTCTGCTGATGGTCACCGTAGCGATGCAATCAGCAATTTGAATTTTTAAAATCTGATATTCCATTTTTTATCCATTTATTGAACGACAAAGCGGGTAACGGAAACCTTCTCCTCTGATTGAAGCTTAACAAAGTACATCCCAGCCGGATAGGAGCTTACATCCAGCTGCCTGGTAACCGATTGGTTTCCGGCCGGCTCAATGGCGGCAGAATAAAGCACCTGGCCTTCAATACCCGAAATTGTCAGAATTGCTGGGTGATGCATCCCGGTTATGGTCATCATCACCTTGCCGTGTGCGGGGTTAGGCTGAATGGCCAAACTCAGTTCGCCCTTCATCTGCTCCTCGATCCCTGTGCAGGGATCAAGGGTAATATGCCGCATGCTGGTTGCTTTTGAGAAACAGGGAGCGATTGGCCAGACGATGAGCACCAAATCGGTCCCTCCTGATGTTTTATCCCTGATCCCGGGGAGATAGGAGGTAATAAGTGCGTTTGGATCAGAGAAGGTTCCGTCGCCGGTGGAGCCCCAGAGAAACCTGCTGTAACTGGTCGCCGTTGCATTGACCGGGATTGGCGTTACATACCAGCATACGATGGTATCATTTCCTGCGAATGAAGTCGGTTTATTAATAATGCGCACTTCGGTGGTATCATGCCTTGTCTGGATGCCATCGCTGGTTGCCACGACATAAATGGTGGTCTCCTGCGGGCGAACTTTTGGATTTTGTATATCAGAAGTAAAACCGGCTGGAATTGAAGTCCATGAATAGGTGTAGGTTCCGCTCCCCCCGTAACCATAGGCGTTGAGCTGGCTTGAATCAGGCGTTGTGTTGCAGATGATGGCGGGTGTGGCTGAGGCTGCCGATGAAAACACATCTGCAAAGGTAAAGGAGGCAATGCGGGTTTGCCAACTGCTTGAAGAGGTCGATTTATAATATTCCTGCGTATACCAGAAGGTGGTCGGGTTTGAAGGATCAATGCTCAAGGCACTATAGTCACCCCAGCGGCTGCGGCCGCTCCAGATCCCCGTTTGTGAGCCACCCCCGTCAACGATGGTCTTTTCCATGATGGACATCTCATTGAGCGGATCGTTTTTCAGCCTCCCGGTATAGCGGATACCCGGATAAATGCTGGCGCTTGAGACAGAATAACCCAGTGAGATGGTTCCGGCAGTATCCTGGGCAATGCTTGCCATCCAGCGTGAATTGTTATCGGCGGGGGCATAGGTTGCCTGCTGATATATACTCCAGCCTGTTCCTGTATTCCTTAATTCATACCACCTGACCCCGCCGATACCAGCTCCGGCATCGACCGTATGGTTTAGCACCATGGATGAATAGTCATTGAATTTCCGGTACTGCAGACGATACATAAGGCGGTCGCCGAGCGTTTCAAGCTTTTGTGGGGAATCCTTCTGCGGAATGCCATCCCCCCATCCCAACGTGCCGAAGGGATTTACATTCAGGTAGGTGAGGTTGCTGAAGGTCGAATTGGACGGAGAAGCAAAGTCGGAATGAAATTCAAAAATACCGAGACGCTGCGTTCCGCCTGTGCGTACGTAGGTAAAATAGTTTGGGGTGCCAAGGGGAGGGAAATCACCATCGCAATCGGCAGGGAGCATAGAGATAAACCCATCGCTGCCCGGAAACACTGTGAAAGAGATCCTGACGGCTTCAGGATTTCCGGCAAGCATGGCGTCGCGGTCATACGAATAGGCTCCATTTCCAACCCATCCGGCTCCTCCGGCGCCAAAATTGTTGGTCGTCATATAATAGCCATCTGTCCAGATGCCGAACTTCGGATAATCGGGCATGTCACTGAATTCGTAGACCCAGCGGTACCAGCTGCCCGTGGGATCGGGTGTTTGCGATATGGCAATCATCTGGTAAAAAGGAGCTGATGAAGATCCATTCGGCAGTGAAAATTGAGAAAAAAGCCACCGGTTGGCCTTTTCATCAAACAAAACAATGGCATCACCATCGTTAGAATTATGCGGCATACCCATCCATACGGTATTGTTGCCAAAGGGGCCGAAAATCTTTCCGCCACTTTTATTGTAAATGGCATAGGAGCAGTTTACTACCTGAAAATAATGGTTAAATCCGACATCGCCATGGGTGTCGGGGGGTACATAGCCTGAGGCGTTGCCCATGCCATCAAAATTTTGAATGGTGGTATCGGAAAGAAGACTTCCGAATTGTTTCTGCAACCCCGGATCCGAAGGAAGGAGGCGCCCTGGTTTCCTGTCTGCCTCTCCGAACAGATTTACATAGTTGTTCACAACCCCATCTTTCCAGCTGCCGTCGTATCGCTCAGGCGGAACCTGGATCATATCTCTCAGCGGGGGTGAAACGTCAAAGTAAACGGCATGGTCAGCCCTGGGAATCAACTGCGTATCCTGCGCAATGGCCACCCTGACAGCAAAGAGCAAAACCAGCAGAAAGAGGGAATTTTTTTTCATAAAGATCAGATGAATATGTATATAGTGACAAAAATAGCGATATTCTGCTTCTATACTATCAAATTTAAAAAATGTCATGTACATTTGTTTCAAGTTACATCATATTAAGATATAATTGTATGGTCCTTAAAACATTTCACGCCGATTCAGTCAAAGGGTTCAGGCAAGCCTGGGCGGATAACACCAGCGATGGCTTTCAGCCCAATGCGGCCGTTATCTTTTCCTCTGTTGATCTGGAGCTGCAGGAGCTGGTCTCATTTCTGCAGACAATAAAGATACAGGCGTTTGGTTGCAGCTCATGCGGTGAATTTTTATATGACACCAACAATCAGGTCATTACCGAGGGCGGGGTGGTATGCTTGATGATGACCCTAATTCCGGAAAGTTTTGACATAAAGCAGTTTAACGGACTGGGGCGATCTTCATTTGAACTGGGAAACAACATTGGAAAATGGGCCGGGGAGCGTTTTGAAAAACCGGCCATCCTTATTCTGGGAAGTGGTCTTGAAACGGACGGAGAACAGCTCGTCAGGGGGATCCAGCATGTTGCCGGCAACGACGTCAGTATGTTTGGTGGATTGGCAGGGGATGATACCCAGTTTAAGGAAACATTCGTATTTTCTGAAGAGAAGCTGGAGAACAACGGTGCCATAGCGATGGCTTTGAACACCAGCCAATACATAATCCAGGGATTGGCAACCAGTGGCTGGGTCAGCATCGGCGCCGACAAGATCATCACCCACGCAGAGGGAAATATAGTTTACACCATTGACGGGCAGCCGGCACTGGATGTCTATAAAGATTACCTGAACGTCAGTGATACCGACCTCCCCGAGATTGGGGTTGAATACCCACTGCTGATAAAGAAACCCGGGGCGCAGGATGTGCTTCGGGCTGTGATCAATGTTGATCGTGAGAAAAAGTCACTGATTTTTGCCGGAACAGTTCCCAATGGGGCCGTGGTCACTTTTTCCAGTTCCCCCGGGTTTGAGATCATTGAATCGACCAGGAATAAGGTGAATGAATTTCACAACCACAACGAGGAGGCTGATTTGCTGATCCTCTTTTCCTGCATGGCCCGACACAATGCACTGGGACCAACCATTTCCGAAGAAATTGATGAAGCCTGGCACAACTGGGCCAAACCGCTGATCGGCTTTTTCACCTATGGGGAAATCGGAAACAATTACAATGCTGCCTGTGACTTTTACAATGAGACCTTTACGATGGTTTCTATAAAGCAAAAGAGCGATGTCGCATAAAATCGTCACGCTGATCGAAGAAATTTCAAAAGCACAAAGCCCGGAAGCTTTTTTCGGACTTAAGGCGTTTCTGCTGAATGAACTGAAGAAGGTCCATTCGGATTATGATAAACTGGCCTTTAAATATGAGCGGTCAACCAAGGAAAAAAATATTCTTAACTCGCTGCTTACCAAGACATCTGTCGATCTAAAAAAGGTTTCAGACAACCTGAAAATCCGTGCTGAGGAACTTTCGATCTTGCTGACAACCATTCCCGCATTCGTCTATTTCAAGGATACGCAACTCAAATACCAGATTGTGAACCAGCAATTCGCTGAATTGGCAGGAATTCCATCAGACCAGATTGCCGGAAAAATGATACATGAGGTTTTTCCCGGATACGAAAACAGCGATTATCTGGAAAAGGAATATGCTGTTTTAAAAAACGGCATTGCCTTATACGATCTCGAAGAGGAGCTTACTTTCAAAGACTGGAAACGCTGGATAAACAGTAACATTGCCCCTATCAGGAATCTTGAAAATCAGATTGTCGGATTGATTGGCATATCCTGGGACATTACCGAGCGGAAACTACACGAAGAGGAGCTGCAGAAGTCGAATGAGTTAGCCGTAGCCGGAACACTGGCAAAAAACGAGTTCATTGCCAGTGTTTCCCACGAGTTCCGGACCCCGATGAACGGCATCCTTGGACTTTCAGAAATTTTAAAAAACTCACCTCTTGCCCCTGACCAGGTCGATTTGCTGAATGGCATTATCTCCTCAGCTGAAAACCTTTTGGTACTGCTGAATGATGTTCTTGACTTTTCAGCCATCGAAGCAGGAAAGATGGAGATGGATTACCAGCCATTTATGCTTGACCGCGTCATGGAGGATATATCACTGGTGATGAAAATGAAGGCGGCTGAAAAATCTCTTCTGTTTGATATTGTCATTGAGGAGATGGTGCCAAATCTCCTTATTGGCGACTCCCAGCGGTTTCGCCAGATCATGATCAACCTGACAAACAATGCCGTTAAATTCACTGAACATGGAAAAATTGCGGTACATGTCAGCCTTGTTAAACTGTCGGGTAATTCAGCCCATCTCCGGTTTGAGGTGTCAGATACCGGGATTGGCATTGCTCCCGATGCGTTAAACTCCCTGTTCCGTGTGTTTTCAAGAATAAAACCATCAAAAGCCAGACAACAATCCGGAACCGGTCTCGGTCTATCGATCTGTAAAAAACTCACTGAACTTATGGGAGGCAGGATAGGAGTAGAAAGTTCACTTGGTAAAGGTTCCCTGTTTTGGTTTACCCTTCCGTTCACCTTGTCGATTCTTCATAAAAACCGGTCCCAGGAGGATCAACCGGCAGCGTCTTCGTGTTTCAAACAAAAATTGGTGTTGGTAGCTGAGGACAATGCCATAAACCAGCGCATTGTAAGTTATCATTTGCAAAAAATGGGCTTTGAAGTAGAACTGGCCATAGATGGGCAGCAGGCGCTGGAGAAATATCATACCCGCAACTTTGACCTGGTCGTTCTTGATATCCAGATGCCGCTTATGGACGGATACCAGGTTGCCAAAGCCATCAGGCAGGAAGAACAAGGCAGCATGCGGCATTTGCCCATCATCGCCTTAACCGCCAATGCCATGAAGGGCGACCGTGAGTCCTATCTTGAAGCGGGAATGGATGATTATGTAAGTAAACCGTTTACTTACGCTACCCTTGAGAAAGTCATCAGTAAAGCGCTATGTCGGGCGATCAATTAACCTTGAAGGTTGCCGATATCGTTTCGGCTGAATTGGTTCCTGCGAATGCAGTGAATTCACCCGGTTCCCAGTATTTCTTCAGATCAGGATGATAAAACGCAAGGTCCGCTGTGGTGAGGCTGAATGCAATGCTTTTTGTCTCCCCCTTTTTGATATTCACCTTTTGGAAGCCTTTCAGTTCTTTCACCGGGCGCGTTACTGAGCCTACCTTATCCCGGATATAAAGCTGAACCACCTCCTCCCCATCACGGTTCCCGGTATTGGATACCTGAACCGTCACATTGATTTTATCTCCATCCACCCTGGTTTCCAGATTGGCATAGGTAAAGGTGGTGTAGCTGAGCCCATATCCAAAGGGATAGAGGGGATCATTTGAACAGTCGAGGTATCTGGATACATATTTCGCGCCGGAATCAGCCGGATTATAGGGCCGTCCTGTATTCTTGGCATTGTAAAAAATGGGAATCTGACCTTCGTTTCGCGGAAAGGTCATGGTGAGTTTCCCGGAAGGATTTTTATCGCCAAACAACAGATCGGCAATTCCATTTCCGGCCTGTGTTCCACCAAACCATGTTTCAAGGATGGCCACATTGAGGCTACTCAGCCGGGAGATCGTCAGCGGCCGTCCATTGAAAAGCACGACGGCAACAGGTTTGCCTGTTTTGGCCATGGCTTCGGCAAGATCATTCTGAACTCCGGGAAGGTCAATGGTGGAGCGGGAGGCGGCTTCACCGCTCATCCATCCGTTTTCGCCCAATGCAAGGATAATAAAATCCGCCTTTTGGGCCAGCTTCAATGCAGCTTCAAATCCACGCTTATCGCCATCGTTCGTATTGCACCCCTTTTCGTACAACAGTTCAACCCTGCTGCCGGCCCTTGATTTAACACCTTCCAGTAAGGTAACGCATTGCTCCCATTTCCCTGCTGCGGACCAGTTTCCAAGCATATCCTTCTTTGAATCACCCAGCGGACCGATGATCGCGATGGTTTTTACCGTTTCCGGGATGGGAAGGATCTGGCCGGGGTTCTTTAATAACACACAGCTTTCGGCCACCAGTTTCCGGGCAAATGCAAGCTGATCAGGGGTCATAACTTCATTTTCCTGTCTTGATTTATTGCAATACCGGTAGGGATCGTCAAACAGCCCAAGTTTCATCTTGGCCTTCAGCACCCAGCGAACAGCATTGTCCACCGCATCCATGGAGACCTTTTTCTCTTTAATCAGTTCCGGAAGGTAATCGAGATAGGTACTGCCCATCATATCCATATCCACCCCGGCATTGATCGCCAGGCGTGCGGCATCTTTATTGTTTTCCGCGTTGCCATGGTTTACCATTTCATTGATCGAGGTATAGTCGGTCACCACAAAACCATTGAAGCCCCAGTCGTTGCGGAGCAGGTCGGTCATCAGCCATTTATTCGCAGTAGAAGGGACTCCTGCAATTTCATTGAATGAGGTCATGATTGAGCCTGCACCGGCATCCAAACAAGCTTTGTAAGGCGGGAGGTACCATTCGTAAAGCGAAAGCTCCGACACATCCACGGTATGGTAGTCGCGTCCTCCCTGGGCCGCTCCATAGGCCGCAAAATGCTTCGCACAGGCCATCATGGTATTGTTCGATTTAAGATCGGTTCCCTGGAAACCCCTGACCCTTGCAGCTGCAATTTTACTGCCCAACCAGGTATCTTCACCCGATCCTTCGGCAACCCTTCCCCAACGCGGATCACGGGCAACATCGACCATGGGGGAAAAGGTCCAGTTAAGCCCTTCAGCGGTGGCTTCCTGTGCGGCAATACGTTCCGATTGTTCGATGGCTGCAAGGTTCCAGCTGCAGGATTGTCCCAGCGGGATCGGAAATATGGTACGATGACCATGAATGACATCATACCCAAATATCATCGGGATCTTAAGACGTGATTCTTCGACAGCCATCCTCTGAAACTCGCGTACATAATCCACCGTGTAGGCATTGAAAAGTCCTCCGACTTTACCCTCTTTGATGAGTTTTTGATAATTGGTGCTGAGGGTGGGTCCGGTTACATCCCAGCCAGACATAAACAGGGTCAGCTGACCAGCTTTTTCATCCACCGTCATGTTTTTAATCAACGCTTCAATTTTCGCATTGTCTGCAGAGACAATTCCTCCCTCCCCAGTATTCTGTGATTGCACTGTTTCTGCGATCAGCAGCAGCATCAAAATGGCTGAAATTTTCAAATTACGCATAGCGGTTGTATTAAACGCGTTAAACAATAAAATCAGTAGGTAAATCCAAGTTTGGTCAGTCCGCCGTTCACAGCGGGATGCGACATAAACAAATCCCATAAAAGGCCACTCCTGTGGTTTTCTATCATACACACAATGGGGCCCTGGTCGATGGCGAGGTATGAATCGGCCCACCATCCATCCCTGGGAGAAAATGCATCATAAAATCCATAGTCGCCCCAGAGATGATCACCCAGGGTGTAATAGAAAAACCGGATGGCCTTCATTGACTGGCTTGTCGCATAGGGAAGTGCTGAAACGGCCGCTGTGGGGGAGATGACGCCCAGGTCATTGGTAGGCGAATGGGCACTGTATCCATCGGGATTGTCACTGGCCGTAAGTCCCCAGCAAGCTGTGCTGTATCCAATATAATTCCTGGGATTTGTATAGCAATAGGTCCAGTTGATCAGAGAATGATTTACATTCTGCTCCCAATAGTTTGCATACAGATCCCGGAGGTTTCGGGGATCCAATCCCAGAAAGGAGTAATGGCTGAAAAACAAAGGTCCGCCATAAGCTTCGCCAAGAGGCAGCTTGATTCCGTAATAGCTCTCCCCGTTTATAATTCCGCCGCTTCTGGCGAATCCCTGATGGTACACGGCGGCCGTGATCGGGTGGGTTGTGGATGTTGCGGCGACAATATAGGTGATCAGTGTTTCATTGTACCCTCTTATGGGCATATTCATGATCCATCCCAGGCTGGGCGACCAATGCCAGTACAATACATTCTGTCCGCGGGTAAACCAGTCATATTCCACTGCATCGGTGAGGGCATCGATCCTTGTAACCAGGCTTTGCTCAGCAGAAACAGCCGGATCAAGGTACTGGCGCATGGTCATCAGTCCCTGCACCATGTAAGATGTTTCGACCAGGTCGGCTCCATTGTCATTGGTGCCAAAAGGAATGGTTTTCCCTGTCGACCCGTTCAGCCAATGGGCCCATGCTCCATGATACCGGTCGCAGGTTTCGAGAAAAGATAAAATTTTAATCAGCCTGGTCAACCCCTGGTCACGGGTGATGAATCCGCGTTCCATTCCAACGATCAGCGTCATCACCCCGAACCCGGAACCGCCTATGGTCACGATGTCACCGGAGCTGTTTCGCTCCCGTGCCAGGCCACAGGCAGGATGGGCCAAATCATAAAAGTAACGGAACGTTTTTTCCTGGACCAGGGTAAGAAGCTGGTCATCGGGAATGATCGGAAATTTGGGAGTGGAATCCAGTGCAGTATAAAAGTAATTGGCAAATCCATCGAAGGTGAACCCGTTCGCGGAGGTCAGATTCTTTGAAATATTTAAAAAACACTGCGAAAAATCTTTCAACGGCTGCATGTTTGAAACCGTCAGTTTTTTATTGTTTCCCGAGAGCATAAATTTCAATGGCATCCCGGATGTCAGGTAAAAATAGGTAGCCAGGGTGGCAGGATCGAGGGAATCGGAAAAAGAGATCTCGAAACTGACATTTTTCCAATCAATATTTTTGGGCTTCAGGGGCAATTGAAAAGGCTGCTGGTTGACTGTAATGGTCTCAATACGTAATTTTCCAGCAACCGTGGTAAAGGCATACTCAATTCCGGGGAAGGTCTCACCCAGGGATCCCTTCAATCCGGAGGTGATCAGCAGTGTATAGTTCGCTAAATGAACCAGCGGTTTGACCGGGGAGAGGCTGACGGTCCTGTTTTCATCGGACAGCACGAGATTACCGGATACCTGAATGTTATCCGCTGTTTTCAGAAGTATGCCGTCGCTGATTGTCGAAGGATCGAGGGCGCTGTTAAAATAGATATGAATGGAGCTGTCAACGGCAATCTCTTTTGTGGTCTCCCCGCTTACCAACACAACTGTCCCGGCTTTTACCTGCGACAGCTGGAGGATTCCGGTGGGGGTCTCTGGTGTCTTCTTTTTACAGGCGGGGGAGAAAAGAATAGCAACCAAAAACAGTATTACAAGCGGGGATGGTTTCATGATCGGGAATCTGAAAATTGCAATAAAAATAGTTGCGTATCATTGAAAAAATAAAAGAGCTCCCCATAAGAGAAGCTCCTTTATTTTTATGTGTCAGTCACGCTGCTAATACTTCATTATCTTTTGAGTTAACTGACCACCGGATTTTCCATAGAATGTAATGAAATACATCCCATTGGATAGTTCTGAAATGCTGATTGTTTTTTTGCCGATGCCAAAATTTTCCAAACGACGAACCTCTTGTCCGACCATGCTGGTAATAACAACCTGGCTCAATTCGGTTGTTGCATTGATATTCAGCACCTCCTTCACAGGGTTGGGATATGTTTGGATTTTACCTGCAAGAGGATTTTCTTCAATCCCCTCTGGGAACAACGATCCCCATTTGAAATTGAACGTTGTATCGACACGTACTTTGGCTACCCTGTTGTCACCTCCGGCCCATTCTCCGCCATCCCAGCCTGCTCCTTTAAAGAACTTGAACTGGTAGGATCCGATTGAATCAAGCGTCATTGTTATGGCATAAATTGAGTCAGTTGCCGGAGTTAAAGCGGTTAATTCATTGTTCGGATTGTCGCCAGGTGTATTCCATGAGCCGTAAATGCCTCCGAAATTCCCTGCAACGTAAACAGGTTCTCCGGCCAGTTTAGATCCCTTCATATTAACCTTGAAAGTCACGGTAACTGGTTTAAAGCCCCACAAGCATGAAAGGGTTGCATCATCTGTAACTGTGACTTTACGGTTCGGATCTCCTGCCCATTCGCCACCGGCCCAGCCGGCTGCTTTGAAGAATTTAAACTGGAAGGAGCCAGGCGCATCAAGCGCCAATACGATGGAATATATGGAGTCAGTCAGCGGGAGTTCAGCGGTAAGTGCATTATTTAAATTGGTGCCGGGTTCATTCCAAACACCATACATGCCACCAAAATCTCCTGCAAAAAAGACCGGTTCTCCGGCAAGTTTAGATCCCTTCATGTTAACCTTCAGTGTCAGGGAAACTGCATCTTGACCAAATTTATAGGTATGATCAAAATCTCCGGTAACTGTGAGCGTACGATCAGCGCTTACGCCCTCACCACCGTTCCAGCCTGTTCCTTTGAAGAACTTAAATTTATAGATGGCTGAAGCAAGGTTCATGGTAAGGGAATAGATTGAGTCGCCATCAGGATCGGTCATCAGATTATTGGCATTTGTTCCCGGTTCATTCCATGTTCCGTAGATGCCGCCAAAATCGCCTGCAAGATAAACGGGTTGTCCGGCAGTTAGTTTTGACCCATGCATATCAACATTCAGCTTCTGAACAGGTGGGACGATCGGATTGGGGTTGTTGTTCAGGATGATGTCGTCGAAATACATGACTATGTCCTTCGTAAGCGTAAGGGGGTCTTCAAAATCAGGCATCAGGGCTATGATTGGATAGGGGCCGGTTTTGCTTGAAAAATCGAACACCATGTCCTCCCAGACACCGGTAGAGGTTTGCGGGCCTGTAGATGGAGCTTCCATCGTACCGGAAGCGCCGCCTTCAATTTTAAATTTAACCGGGCTGATGCGGGGTTTCCACACTTTAACGTGCATGTATTTGTTGGCGGTAACATCAACAGGGGTTGTTGACCAGAATCCGCCCCAGGGAACGCCATTCATGCTGCGGAAAAACTTGATGACATAGCTGCTTATATTGATTCCGTTAGGATCAGGATTCGGAACCTTAACCATGTAACTGTTATCTGTCGGGCCACCCAACATATAATTTAACGGAATGCTCTCATAATCCTCGATCATGTAAGCGGAGGGACTGTTCGGAAGTGAATCGTTGTTGACCATGATCTGGTCAAAATAGATGGTGATATCATCGGTAAGTGCGAGTGGATCCTCAAAGTCGGGCATGAGCTGAACTTTTGGATAGAGGCCTGTTTTGGAACGGAAATCAAATACAATATCCTCCCATCCATCAACCACGGTTTGCGGGTATTTTGAAGCGATTTCCAATGCTCCGGTAGTACCGCCTTCAATTTTGAATTTAATAGGGCTGATACGTGATTTCCATACCAGGACATGTACGAACTTGTTCACAGTGAAATCAACAGGTGTTGCAGCGGTGGCATAAAATCCACCCCAGGGAACACCGTTTTTACTACGGAAATATTCCACCACATAAGCGGTAGTATTGAGGCCGCCGTTGTGAGGGTTTGGAACAACGGTCATGGTACTGTTGTCTGTTGCCCCACCCAGCATCAGATTCATCTTGAGGCTCTCAAAGTCTTCTACGACCTGTGCCAATGATGAACCGGCCATGGCCAGCAACATAAAAGAAATTAGTAAAAGTTTTTTCATGGTGTTCATTTTTTAGTGAATAATAATTTTGCTTTTCAAAGATAATACAAATAGGGCTTAGGTCTTTAAACTTTTTTCAAAAAAAATATTTTCTTTCTTTGGACCTGAAAAATACAATCAGGGTTTTTCCGATGCATACATTAATCCAATTTCTGTTGCAGTCAGAGCCCGGTGGAAAATTCTGACATCATCCAGCTGCCCTCCGAAATGGTTCGAGGTTGGAATCTTATATCCACCCCATGGTTGGTTGGCCCATAAAATACCCTGTCTTGACTTAACAAAACCAAAAGCCAGCCTCGGATACACGTCAGGTGCCGCACCATTCCACATAACACCAAGCGCTGCATTTAAGGCCGGATCGGCAAGTAAGAATTCTTCCTCTTTCATTTTTTCGCCATTGAGGTATAGGGTGGCTATTTTATTCGGATCAGTGCCCTTGAACACGAATACGACAGAAACCCATTTATCTTTGAGCATGGCAACCATTCCTTCAGCCGGGGTGGGCGATAATGGTTTACAGAAGGTACAGGCCTTCCATCCCGTGTTGTCTTTGGTCAATCCATCGCCATTGAAGGTCAGGTCATGCGGGCTGGTGGCCGGGGGAACGCAATCGTAGGTAGCGGCAAACTTACACTCGGCATAACTGCCCTGAACTTCAAACTGGAAGCCATAATAGGCGCCAAGGCCGATTACAAAATGGCCTTTGGGATTACCTGCAGCATCAACATGGCCGGCTGAGTTTGTTTTCATCCAGAAGCACAAAGAGATATCGGCTGTGTTCGTCAGCTGATCTCCATTTGGCACTTCGATGATGCTGGTGGTGCCGTCAAAGGTCGCAGCTTTTCCTGCCACTGCCTTATAGGAGGTGGTATAGGTAATGTTAATTACACTGTCAGCGTTAAACGTTCCCACCTGGTCGTTGGCATTGCCTTCAAAATTCCAGTAGGCGATCTGGCCGGCCGGGACAAAAGTTCCGATGGTTGAAAAGGTACGGAAAAAGCTTGCCAGTGTCTCCCCGGTAGTGGCAGTGACAACAGGGAAGGTAAGTTTAAACATGGCGCCGTTGCCCAGTTCCTCTTTGGGTACGATGGTAACTGTCTTGCCGGAAGTGGTTACCGTGAGGGGGATATTTTTCTTATCCCAGTCCCTTAACAGGATCACGTTGCTGGATGTCACACTGGCGGCATTGAGATCGAGTGAAAACGTTGCAACAATGGTCGGGTTTGAAGGTACGTTGTTTGCGGATGAAGCTGCATTCAAATCAATGGTTCCGCCAGCCAGTTGTGCAACCAGGGCAGACAAGGAGAATGTAACCGTTTCTTCGCTTTTTTTGCAGCTTGTAACTCCAAAAATGAGGGCTGCAGTAATAAACAATGAACCAAATAAAAGTACTTGCTTTTTCATTTTATTAACAATTAGGGTTCAACAATCAAAGTATACTGTATGTAAAGGTACGAATTAATTACCAATTTGGGTTTTGAACGAGCGATCCTTCTGAAATATCAATTTCACTTTGCGGGATAGGCAGAAGTTCATGCTTCCCGGCCACAAATCCAAGCGAGTCCAATGCCTGCGGAGCTCTGCCGGTGCGTACAAGGTCCCAGAACCTCCATCCTTCCATCGCCAGCTCCACACGCCTTTCGGCAAAAATGATCTCTCTCAGTTCAGACTGGTTTGTTGTAGTGATATCAGGAAGAATGCTATTGTTCCCCTGACGGGCACGTTTGCGCACCTCGTTCAGATAGATCAGCGCATCGCCGGGTTTGTTGTTTTCATTCAACGCTTCAGCCGCCATTAACAACACATCGGCATACCTGATCAGCCTGCGGTGATGCCCCCACTGGGTGATGGTGTTGTCGCCAGGTACCCAGACTTTCCGGTTATAGCACTGGATTTCAATGGTCACGCTGTCGGTGCCATTCCACGCTTTGGTAATTTTCGGGGTTTGTCCGTCACCAAGGATCAGAACGCCGTCGATCGTATCGCCCAGGTTGATCACGGTTCCATTATAACGCGGATCGCCTGCAGTGAATGAATTTCGCAGGTCGCAAGAGGGGCGGTTAAATCCCCATCCCCTGTTCGGCGTTCCCCTTACACCCTGTGTATTTGCATACTGGTTTCCACCGCCACCGGTATTTTCTGACTGGATGGCCCCGACCTCAAAAACCGATTCCGTTCCGTTGTTGCCATTTATGCCATTGGCATCCGTATAGATCTGCTCCAGTCTGTACTCGGCAGAATTGATCACATCAAGTGCATATTTTTCAGCATTGACAAAATCGTGGCGGAAAAGATAGACCCGGGAAAGTAACGCCTGCGCTGCTCCTTTGGTTGCCCGGCCAAGGTTGGCCCCCTGGTATCCCGATTTCAGCGGCAGATTGTCCATGGCAAAGGTAAGATCCTGAATGATCAACGCATAGACCTCTTCAGCCGAGGACCGTTGTAATTTTAAGGGAGGGTCAGTTGTGGTGACCAGTGGAACTCCACCCCAGGAGCGTACAAAGTCGAAATAGATCAAACCACGGATAAATTTTGCTTCAGCAATATATCTGGTTTTCAGATTCTCATCCATGGTGATCGACGAAATTTTTTCAATCACCACGTTGGCCCTTTTCACCCCTACATACAATCCGTTCCAGTAACTGCTGAGTCCTTCCTGTGTGGGTGTATGGGTAAATGAATCGTAAGGGCCCACGGTGGCTGCCGCATCACCCGGGTTGCTTCCTTTGCGGGCATCATCCGACATGATATCAAAGATCGGGAATCCTCCTGCATTGTACGACCATTCCCTGATCGCTTCATAGGTGGCATTGGTTGCCAGCAATGCATCGGATGGAGATACAGGAAATGATTGCTGTGTCAGGGTTCCCTGCAGATCTTTTTCAAGAAATTTCTTACATCCTGAAAAGGAAAAGGCGACAACGATGACCAGGATGGAAAGGTATATTGTGTTTTGTGTTCTCATATCCGTTAAAAGTTTAAATTGATACCTATTGAATAAACAGCAGTGATCGGGTAGATGCCGTAATCAATACCCGCCGATAAAACATCTCCGCTGCCAATTTCAGGAGTATACCCTGTGAATTTTGTCAGGGTGTAAAGGTTGTCAGCCTTGACATATAACCTGATTTTCTGCATGAAAATCTTATTGGACCATGCTGCAGGTAACGAATAACCCAGCACCACATTTCTTATTCTCAGGAAAGAACCATCCTGAATGAAATGATCTGACGGCGTGTAGTTGTATCCGCCAAAGGTTGGCCGGGGTTCCGTGGTACTGGTTCCCTCTCCATGCCAGTACCCGAGTACGTGACTTTCGAAATTGTAGGGATCGGGCCTGATCACCTCCTTCGCGTTGAATATTTTATTTCCTGTCTGACCCTGCACATTGACAGACAGGTCAACCCCGTAAATCTCTAATCCAAAGTTGAATCCGAAGATGAAACTTGGGATCGGGGAGCCAATATTTGTCCTGTCCCGTCCGTCAATTTTTTTATCCCCGTTGGTATCCACAAACCTTAAATCGCCAACACGGGCTTGCCCGTCGTGTGGATAGCTATCCAATTCAGCCTGGTTTTGAAAGATCCCGTCGGTTTGATACCCATAGAATGATCCGATGGGCAATCCCACAATGCTCCGGGTGACCGGAACCCCATTCACATAACCTCCGAACAGGGCATCATCCACTCCACTGATTCCGCCAATAGTCAACACTTCGTTGTGAATCGTTGTTCCGAGCACGCCAATGTTATATTTCAACTTTCCAACCTGGTCACGCCAGCCAAGGTTGAACTCGAATCCCCTGTTTACAGCTGACGCAGCATTGAACCTCACCTTGGCGCCGGAACCATTTCCATAGTAGCCCGGTACGGACAACAAAATAAGGATGTCATCAGTTTTCTTGTTGTAATAGTCGAATTCAGCGGTCAACCTGCTGTCGAACATTCCAAATTCAAGCCCGATGTCTGTCTGCGTAGTAACCTCCCATTTAAGGTCGGGATTTCCGTTTATTCCAAAAGAGGCCCCCGTGTTGGGATCATCATTGATGCCAAAGATGGTGAGGATGTTCGATTCGACCCGTGCGAAGCGATCCCAGTAAGGAATTTTGTCATTTCCGAGTTTTCCCCAGCTGGCCCTGAGTTTTAATTTGTTCAGCCAGGAGATGTTCTGCATGAATTTTTCCTGCGACACATTCCACCCCAAAGCGAAAGAGGGGAAGGTGGCATACCTGCTGTTTGCAGAAAATTTGGAGGATCCGTCACTTCTGAAGGTGGCCGTAAGAATATATCTTTTATCGAACACATAATTTACGCGGAACAGGTAAGAGATCATAGAATAATACTGATTCATGTCGACCGACTCGTAAATGCTGCTGATGGTATTCACGTTATTGGTCGGATCATAAATATAGGATGGCTGGATATACCAGAAGCTGGATCCGTCGCGAAGGAGGTTGGCGCCCGAAAGATTGAATCCGTCGGAAGTTGTGTTCTGCATCGTGTATCCGGCAACGGCATCAATGGAATGTTTACCGAAATCTCTTTTGAAATTCAGGGTGTTTTCCCAGAGCCATGTAAAGCTGTAGTTGCTGTTCTTGTTCAGCCGGCTCAGCAGGTTTTGTTGCATCGAGATTGTTCCGTCAGGATTATACACGGTAAATGCAGGGGTAAAACTCTCCGAATTATTATATCCGGCATCAATGCCAAAACTGGTCTTGAATGTAAATGCTTTCAAAAAGTTAACCTCACCATAAATATTTCCGACCCCCCTTACGCCCTTGTTAAAGTTGTTTGAGTAAGCCAGGTTGGCAAGCGGATTTCCCACACCGGGAACCACGCCGAAACTGCCGTCAGCATAATAGGGAACAAGCGTAGGCATCGCCCGGTAGGCTGCCCAGGTCACATCGGGTGCAACCTGCTGGCTGTAAGGGGCAACCGTAATGTTATTTCCAAGTTTCACATACCTGGATAAATTATAGATGTTATTTATTTTGAGGGTGATGCGTTCATAGCTTGATTTATCAATGATCCCGCCCTGTTTAAAATAACTTCCGCTGATATAATACTGCACATTTTTGGAAGAGCCCGAGGCCGAGAGCTGAAAATCATAAACCGGGGCGTTGTGAAATACCAGCCCCTGCCAATCGGTGTTTGGCACTGCATCAACATTGTTGAAACTGCCGGGTTTGATTTCATTTGAGATGATGGCGTAGTCACGTCCGCTCAGCAAATCAATTTTCTTGGCCAGTCTCTGCATTCCCAGTTCACCAGAAAAGCTGAAAACGGTTTTTTCCTCTCCGGACTTACCCATTTTTGTTGTTACCATAATGACGCCATTGGCGCCTCTTGAACCGTAAATAGCCGATGCAGAGGCATCTTTAAGGACTTCCATGGAGGTGATGTCATTGCTGTTCACGAAGGAGATATCGTCCACAATCACACCGTCAACGACGTATATCGGGTTGGAATTTCCGAAGGTTCCCACCCCCCTGATCCTGACTGCCGGATTCTCACCGGGGGTACCGGAGGTGCTGGTCACCTGTACTCCGGTTACATTCCCCTGAAGGCTCTGCACCGGATTCAATGCCGTGATTTTTGTAATGTCTTCCGCTTTTACAGTTCCAACTGAACCCGACAGATCGCTTTTCCGTACCGAACCATACCCGATCACGACCACTTCATCCAGCGTTGTTTTTTTCGGTTCAAGCTGAACATCGATCACATTTTTAGTCCCCGTCTCAACCTCTTTGGTATTATAGCCCACATATGAAAATACCAATATCGCCTTTTCCGTTTTCACAGAAACGGAATATTTACCGTCGAGATCGGTCACGGCACCCGTCGTAGTGCCCTTAATAAGAACGGTGGCGCCAGGCAGCGTCTCTTTTGTATCAGCGGCCGTAACAATTCCGGTGATGGTGCGAACCTGAGCCTGGGAAACTGCAATAAACCCGAGTAAAAAAAGGATCAGGAATCCAATGCTTTTAACCCGGGATGACTTTGGAGTTTGGTAGATTTTCTTCATAAAAAGGGAGGTTGCGGTTACTTTAAAGAGCTAAATAACAAAATAATAATCAAAAATCCTATCTCTCCATTAATATCTCCCCGTACACGGTTACACCACAGGGATGAAGAGATAAATTAACCATACGCCAATACTACGTCATCCGCAATGATAACAATGCTATACTATTTATTTTCTGTGATATAATGATATTATGATTGCAGAAAAAAATCTGAAAAAGGATAAAAATAATATCGCAAAAATTAAAACTGAATGATAAATTCGACAAGATTCTCATCGGCATCCAGTCCCATCCGGCGGCGCAGCCGATAACGCCGGGTCTCCACGCCCCTGAAACTGATGTTGAGCAATGGGGCAATTTCCTTGGAGGATAAATTCAATTTGAGGTAGGCACAGAGTTTAAGATCGCTCTGTGTAAGATCGGGATAGGCTGCTTTAAGTCTTTTAAAGAAATTTTCATGCGCCTGGTCAAAAAGTTCTTCAAAGACGTTCCAATCATTGTCGTTTGAAATGTTTTTGTTGATCAGGGCCATAAGCCGTTCAAAATAGCGCTGGGGGTAGCCCTGGCCAAGCATGTCCTGCTGCCTGTCAAGCTCATCTTTGATCTCGATAAGTAATTCATTCTTCTTGATAATGGCCAGGGTTGAATCAGCTAACTGAATGTTTTTATGTGAAATTTCAGCCTGAAGGTTATCATTTTGGAGTTTAATGATCTCCTGGTCGGCCTGCTGCTTTTCATGGCGTGCTTTTGCTTCATTTTCCAACCGAAGATTTTCGTGTTGACTTATGACCCTCATCCTGAAAATATAACGGCTCAATAAAAAAGCGCCGATGGTTAGAAGAATATAAAAAATCCAGGCTGCCGTAGTTGCATACCAGGCTGGCCTGACCCTGAAATTCAATTTGATGGGTTCGGTCACTTTTCCCATACTGGTCAGGCTTCGCACCATGAAGGTGTAATCGCCTTTGGGAAGTCTTGTATAGGTCACCTCTGTAAGCGGAGTCCAGTCACTCCAATCTCCATCGATTCCTGTTAGTCTATATTGGTACAGCTGGGTGAGATACCTGTTATTTATTGAAACAAATGAAAAAGAAAGGGTGTTTTGTCCATAGGGAATGGTTGAACGGGCTTCAGCCGGGTTAAGCCGCTGCTTTATGTTTTTCGAATTCAGGCAATAAACATTCCGGAAAAGCAGTTTGGAATTGTCTCCCAGTCCATTTTTCAGGCGGTCCAGATTAATTAAGGCAAACCCATTATCAAGACATATCAGCTGCCTGTATTCATCAAGGGATTCCAGGTTTTCATAGTTGTCAACCATATGGATGGCATATAACGGCAAAAGGAGCTGAAGGAGCATGGTCGCCCGGTTATCCCTGATCTCAAAGAGGGCAACGTCGTTTTTCCTGATAAACCAGTAGCATCCGTTTCCCTTCTCAATAATTCTCGAACATGCTTCAAATCCCTGTAACTGCCGATTCAGCTCTTCGTAAAGGATGATCTTGTTTTTCAGGTCATCCCACGTATATAATTTTGATCCTGACGTAAAAACCACGCGATTGCCAATTTTAAATACCCTGATCCCAAAATCGGATGGAAATCCATCTTTTTTACCATAGGACACATGTGAGGTTACACTGTCCATGTTATCTGAAAGCCTGAGTTTGTAAAGGCCCTTCACTGCATGACTCACCCAGATATTGCCCAAATGGTCCATTTCGAGGAAGCGTGAAGGTTCAAGATATCCTTTCACCTGCTTGGAACAGATCCAGTTTATTCCCTCTTTATTATACAATACCAGAGGTGAATAGGTGCTTTGGATCAGGTGTTCTCCCTGTTTTGAAAAGATTTTCTGCGCACAATATCCTCCGTTTGCCTGAGAGATCTTCTTCAGCTCCTTTCCTTCCACGATAAAGGTGCCCGAGGTATGGCCGCAGATCAATACCCCGTCGATCACCTTTAACTGCCATACCTGGCCCTGCGAATTATTCAGCATGCCGGAATAGGAGAATGTCCTGATGACAGAATCATACCTGTAGGTGAATATGCCGCGATTGGTTCCGACATAGAGGATATTTTTGACGATGGCTGCAGTATAAACAGCGCCAAGCTGCTCCCCCTTTTCCAGGTATATGTCAACAAGGTTGTCGAAATATATGTGATCAATCCCCTTATCGAGTCCGACCCACACTGAACCGTTCAGGTCTCCGCACAGTGAAAGGACGGTATTGTTCTGCAGGGCGTTTTCATCATGCAGGTGATTCAGGATGTTCCCCTCCATGTCAAGAACGAACAATCCCTTGACAATGGTCCCGAAAATGAGCCGGTCGCCCATAACCAGGCCGTTGTTGATCTGGTAGGCCCTGAATTTATCATTGGCTTCCGTTTTCCAGGGAGTGATGACCTTCCCGTCAAACAGAAAGATGCCATGCGAAGTGGTGCCAATGAGGAAACCATCCTTTTTATAGGGCAGGATTGTTTTAACCTCTGTGCCAATGAGCGCATCCCCCTGTTCAATCTTCACGATCCGGTCATCGATGACTTCATAAAGGATGCCATCCATTACCTGCAGAAATAGTCTTTCTCTCGCTTTGAGCAAAAAAACAATGCTCCCCGGCAATTTCAAAGGCTTTACCGACTGCTGATCATAAACGAAAAGCGAAGAGAAGCCCTGGAAATAGATCTTATCACGGCATTGAACAATTTTCCATACTTCGCAGTTGTGAAATGAACTGTCTCTGACCGAAGGTTTCAGGGTTGTATAGGTCAGTTCATGATCGGCATTTTCCTTCCAGTATCCGAACTCCTCATAGGACCCTGTATAAATGCGGCGGTCGGGGGCGACATAAACGGAACGAACGATGGTTTGATCCGGGTTTCTGTATGTTTTCCATCCTGTTCCGTCAAAGATGACCAGTCCGTCATTGTTGGCTGTATACACATAGCCCTGGTCATCCGCCTCGATGGACCAGTTTTGACTGCCGGCCTGGTAATCCTGCTTGGTGTAGTGTTTTACCAGGTAGGTTGACTGCGCCATGGCAGCGCTCCCCATGATCCATGATAAAAAAAGGAGAAGGAAAAGAGGAAGGCGCTCTTTGTTCATGAACTTACCAGTGAAAATAAAGCATGCTGTCGTTTCTAATTTATAACCAGCGTCTGAATCGAATGCGGCAGGCTGACGGTTTCTGCTGCCTGCCCTGACATCCAGATCCGGAAAGGTATTTTATCGTTGCTTTGGTTCATCACAATGACCGCTATGTTACCATCGGTATTTACAAATGCGGTGGTGATGAGCTGTCCGCGGCTTGCTGCGCTGATGATTCTTTTTGCACCCGGCCGGATAAATTTCGAAAAATGGCCAATATAGTAAAATGAATTCATGTAATATAGTTCCCCTGTTTTGGTGTTGGCATGAAGCGGGGCAAAACACAAATTCTGAACATGGTTGGGGCCGCCTGTCTCATCGAGCAGAATATTCCAGTCTGTCCATCCAACCGTGCCGTTGTTGAAATCATTGATCATGTTCCGGCCGTATAGTTCGCCCCACCTCCATTCGTTTATCTTTCCGAAGTTAAAACTCTCGGCACAGCCCTCGGTGAATATGAGATGCTTTTCAGGAAAAGCTTCTGATACGCGTTTCACATTGTCGAAAATGTTCCCTCCTCCGGTCCAGGTTTCGTACCAGTGAAAGCCGATGCCCCAGATATATCTTGCTGCTTCAGGATCACTCAGGAGGGTGCTTGCGCGCTGATAGATCAGGTCGCGGTTATGATCCCAGGCTATGAGTTTTTTATCGCCCATACCCGCTTTGTGCAAGGTCGGCCCAAGGAAGTTCTTGATATAATCACGTTCCTCTTCGGCCGTATAAATGCATGATTCCCATTTTTGTTTGGCCATGGGTTCGTTCTGTACACTGATCCCCCAAACCGGAATACCCTCCGCCTGGTAGGCATTGATAAACTTCACAAAGTAATCAGCCCAGCTCTGATAGTACGCCGGTTTCAGCTTTCCGCCCTGCAACATGTTATTGTTGTCTTTCATCCATGCCGGGGGGCTCCATGGACTCGCATACAGCGTCAGATTTCCACCCGCAGCAGCAATGGCCTGTTTGATGAATGGTATACGAAACTCCTTGTCATGCGCGACACTGAAAGATTTCAGTTCACCATCATTTTCATTGACATAGGTGTAGCTGCCGCTTGAAAAATCACAGCTGTGGATGTTGGTCCGGGCCAGGGTGTAACCAATCCCTTTGTTCTCATCAAAAAATTGTTGAAGGATCTCCTGCTGCTTCTCCTTGGGCATCTTTGAAAAAGTTTCAGCTGATGCATCGGTCAGTGCGGCGCCAATGCCGATAAAGGTCTGAAACGTCTTTGCCGGATCCACAAACACACACGGCTGTGTTTCGAAGGGCTGACCGAAATCAGTCAGCCGCAGCGTATCTGTTACCGATATCCTGAACTGCGTATTCTCAGCCGTGGTGTAAACCGTCACCTTTTTGCCGACCGGGGCGATGGGGCCTTCAGGGGCGGCTGGGTTCGCAAGGGCGACAGGGCCTTCAGGGGCGGCTGGGTTCGCAAGGGCGACAGGGCCTTCAGGGGAATTCCCTGCAAGGGCTGAACCAACTGTCAACAGCATGGCCATGGCTGATAGGCGTAACATCTTTTTCATAACGTATCATTTAAGTTTCTGCGGGGAGCAAAGTTATTGGACAATCAGTTTGTTCCGACAGATGTTTCCGGAAATCTCCAGCTCTAAAAAATAGAACCCTTTCGGAAGGTCCCCAATATAAATTTTCTGAGCTTCTTCTGTTTCTGACAACCTCATTGATTTGACCAAAACCCCATTCAGATTGCGGAACAACAATGAATTACGCGGCCCTGGCGCCGCTGGCATTTCAATGGTTAGCTCTTCCTGGCAGGGATTGGGATAGATGCTGATCTCATGATCTCTGAGCTCCGTTGTACCCAATCCCTTCTCAGTGAATTTATACCAGTTCATGTTGAATTCAGGTTTGAGGATCTTAACCCGCAACTTGCTGATCCCCTCCGTAAGAGATATTTCTGCAACAACACTTTTCCAGGTCTGCCATCCTCCTGTAACAGGAATATTGATGCTGGCTGAATTGAGGACTTCACCCAAATCATTTAATTGCTGAACCTGAATGATGCCCGCTGTGCTGAAGCAGGCAATACGCACCTCCATGTTATACCTGGCCGATTTCACCACATTGATGCGATAGTCGAGGTAATCACCCGTATTGGTAAAACCCATGTCCTGGCCGCCTCCCACATCGGTGGTGGTTTCGATTTGCAAACCCTGGTTGAAGCTGAAGGCCTCGGCTTCGATTTTTCCCGGAACCGTTAGGTAAACAGGCAGGTTGTTTTTCACCGGCAGGTTGCTGAAGTTTTCGAGCAACGTGCCATCTGTGGCAGTTACATGGCCCCCGGAATAAGACAATCGTATGGTATCATTATAATAGATCGACTGTGCCAGGCTCAGCGTGATCTGAGACGAATTCCTGCTGTTTATGGCAAGGCTTGCGATACTTTCCGGCTTCCCGTTTACGGTACAGCTAAAACCATCCGCAGTGGCAGTAGAGTCGACAACCATTTTATTGAAACTGATGTTAATAAGTTCCCCCTGCATGTAGGTTTCGGCTGAAACCGGTTTCATCGGCAACTCAGAAAGTGGCTTGCTGACCAAAAAATCCAGGAATCCGAAATTAACCCCTCCCTTTTCAAACAGGACCCTCAGTTTTTGACTGCCCTTGTAAAGAATGACATCCTGGAACAGGGCGCTGCTCCAGCTCTGGGTTCCGCCTGAGGATGGAAGGGCCATCACACCGGAAATATCCGCTTCATTGCATAAAAGCCTGATTTTAGATCCGGCGGGGCCTGCATACCGGAGTTGCACATTGTAGGCTGCCGTTGAATCGACATCTGCAGTATATTGCAGCCATTCGTTTTCAACGGTCCAGCCGACATTGAACCCGTTTGAATTTTGGTGGGAATCCAGCGCGGTTTCAATATCAACTCCATCGTTCCTGTAAATGTATCCGCTGTTCCACGCGGTATAGGTGCCCGTGGTTACATGATAGTCAGCGATATCCGAATCGAAATAGGCCTTCCCGCATCGTCCCAGGTCATAGTCTGAAGCATGGATCACCCCCGGAATTGTATGATGCGTGAAGATCAAGGCTGTCGTATCATAAATCTGCCTGAACATGGCATCAATCACATCCCTGCGGTAAGTACAATATTCAGCTCTGGCGTTGGCCGCCATCTGCATCAGGGCATAGGTTGCAGAACCTGCGGTCGGGGCTACTCCGCCATTTTTCCAGTAATCGAGCAAAGTCTGGTATCCGGGGGTTTTCGTGATGGTCATCGGATTGACCACCGAATTGATCTTTTTCAATGGCCACCAGGCCCAGCCGATGTTGTTCTTCTCTGCCAGCTGAATGGCATCGGTGAACCACACATTCGAGTTTTCACCTGATTCTCCCAGCCAAATAGGGACATTGTACTGATTCCGAAGGTTGAGAATTCCCTGGATGGAACCCAGGTCATTGTACGACCAGTACTTATGGAAACTCAAGGCCATGTTGTTATCCCACAAGGGGAACATCCCGTTGTAGTTATTCCCCCAGCAGTTGCCTTCGATGATGATCATGTGTTTCTGATCAACCTGCCGGATGGCACTTGTAATGTCGACCAATAGCTTCCGCAGGGGGGCATTGGAATTTTCGGAACAGCCGTTTTGATTGCCCCCTGTTGTAAAACTCCAGTTTGGCTCGTTGATGAGATCATATCCTCCGACCCAGGGCTCATTGGCGTACCGTGCCGCCAGTTTTTCCCAGAGGGCGATGGTCTTTTGCTTGTTGGCATCACTGTCCCACAGAGATGGGTTGGCAGGATTGCCGTCACTTATGGCATAGTCCTTACCCTGTCCGCCCGGTGCTGCATGCAGATCGAGGATGACATACATCTGCCTGGCAGAACACCATTTGATCAGGCTGTCAGTCAATGCAAAGCCTTTTTCAAGCCAGGTGTTGGTACCGGCAACAGGTTCATCTTCAATGGGCAGGGTATAGAGATTGTAGTGCATCGGCAACCGCACTGAATTGAATCCCCATGCTGCCATGGAGTCAATATCTGTTTTGGTACAATGATTGGCATGCCAGGCATCGTAAAAGGCCGCGGTATTTGCAGCCCCGATGAGACCCTGGATTTTTGCTTTTATCTGCCATTGCGCGCTGGCCATGCCACTCATTTCCATCATGTAGGGCTCCTGGAGCATCCATCCCCCCAGCCCCATTCCACGCAGGAGAACCTCATGGTTGTCCTGATCTGTCATTTTCTTTCCGCTCGCCTTCAAGCCCTGTGCAGATGCGGCAGCACTTATCAGAATGAGGAGGAGGGCAAGCATTATTTTAGCTGTCTGGTTTATCGATTTCATATCAGGGGGGTAAGTGGCGGAAAGGATGCATGATTTAGTAGTTGGGATTCTGTACAAGTTTTGTATTTGTAAGTTCTGCCAGCGGGATGGGCAATATCTCATTTTTTCCGGCAATAAATCCCTTGGCGCTCAGGGCGGCCGGAGCATCTCCCCAGCGAACCAGGTCAAACCAGCGGTGGCCCTCAGTGGCCAGTTCGAGCCGGCGTTCCAGCTTGATATTGTCCAGGGTGGCAGGTACGGGTGCAAGTCCCACGCGCGCACGAACGCGGTCGAGGTAGTCCTGTGCTTTCGCGGTATTTCCGCTGCCGCGAACCAGGGCCTCCGCTTCCATCAGGTAGGTATCAGCCAGGCGGATCTCCATGACATCGTTCGGGTAGTTCAAAACCGGATCTCCCCCGATGGTTGAATAGAATTCCTGCAACGGGGCAAACTTAGCCACGAAATATCCCGTATTCTGAAATCCTTTTTCATAATTGCACAGCCCGGCCGTTTTCATGCTGTCAACGTTGACGATCGTATATTTATACCTTGGATCTTTTTTCATCACGGCAACCAGCTCAGGCGTTATGGGGTTAAATCCCCAGCCCGCAACATAGGTTACCCCGGTATACGCACGGGGACCGCACATCTGGGTAAAAACGTTGCCTTCGAAGTTGGGCCACGATTCCCACCCCGACATCGCTTTGGCTGTATGCACAATTTCGAATACAGATTCGCTGTTGAATTTGTTATCGGGGCGGAAGATCATCCCAAAATCAGATTGCAGGGCATAATTGGCCGAGGTGTTCACAAGTTCAAACAGGTCGGCTGCCTCAATCATGCGGCTATCATTATTCTGATAGAGGATCACTTTGCCCAGCAGCGCAATGGCAGCGAATTTCGAGGCACGGCCGTTTTCACCCGGTGCAACGGTTTCAGGCAAATCCAGAATTGCTTCGTTCAGATCTTTTTCAATTTGAAGATAAACAACTTCCGGCTTGGCCTGGGTAATATTGAAAAATTCACTCGGGGTGAGCGGGACGGTAATCAGAGGGACATTTTTAAAGAGGCGGACCAGGTCGAAATAAAAATAGGCCCGCAGAAACTTTGATTCTGCCGTAAACCTGGCTTTCAATGTTTTATCCATGGTCACACCGGGAAGCTTTGAAATCAGGATGTTGGCCCTGTATACACCGGTAAAATTCCTGCTCCAGAAATCAGCCTGTATGCCGGTTGCCGCGTCGATCGTGTAGTTATTCCAAACCTGCCATGCCGGCACATCAGAAGAGCTGCCTCCTCCGGCATAACAATCATCGGAAGCCGAATTGAGGGGCCCGATCTTATTTGAATAGGTCTTCCCGCATTCTGCTCCGAGCGGGTCATAGGCTGCAACCAATCCGTTGAAGGCCTCTTCGGCATTCTTGTAATAGTTGGCCTCCAGGCTGGTACCTTTGGGTTCTACATCCAGCCAGCTTTTTGAACAGGAGTTCAAAAGCAGGACGCCCATGATGAGGGCACTCAGATATATGTTCAGTTTTTTCATTGTCGTCATGTTTTAAAGGATTATAATGTTACACTTATTCCAACCATAAAAGAGCGGGCCTGCGGATAAACACCACGGTCGATGCCATAGCTGCTGCCACCAATTTCAGGATCATATCCCTGGTACTTTGTAAATGTAAACAGGTTGTTTGCACTTACATATACACGGAGGTTCTGCATGCCGGCTTTGTTGATGATGTTCTTCGGCACGGTATAGCCAACCTGGATGGTCTTGAACCTGAAATAGGCTCCATTGGTCAAAAAGAAGTTAGAGGGTTTGCTGAAGTTCCCGTTCGGGTCGCCAACGACCAGCCGGGGGTACTCAGTCGATGTATTTGGTCCGGTCCACCGGCCCATGGCATCGGAGGTCCAGTTGGCAGTTGGAATATCCAGGCGGCGTAAACCGTTGAATACATCATTGCCTGCCACACCCTGGCAAAATACGAGGAGATCAACGCCCTTGCAGGCTGCATTGATCGTAAAACCATACGACCAGGTCGGTGTCGGATCTCCGATAAAGGTGCGGTCATTCGCATCAATCTTCCCGTCCTCATTCAGGTCGGCATAGCGGAAATCACCCGGTTTTGCATTGGGCTGAATCATATTTCCGTTCTTGTCGACATAACCCTGAACTTTCGACAGGGACTGGAAAATGTCAAGTACTTCGAAACCGTAAAAAGCTCCGATGGGCTGCCCGACGGCCAGGCGGCTAATTTCATACGCACTTGACTGGAACGTTGCACCGGAGATATAATCTACGGTTCCAAGATCAGTCACTTCATTCTTCAGATAGGAGGCATTCCCGCTGAATTTTAAATCAACAGGGCCCAGTTTTTTTGAATAACCCAGTTCAAGTTCAACGCCTTTGTTTGTCATGGACCCCACGTTGCCAAGCGGATTTCCGGTTCCGACATACCCAGGCAAAATAACTGGCTGCAACATCCCGGTGGTGCTTTTGTTAAACCAGTCGAACACGATGGTGAGATTTTCAAAAAGGGTGGCTTCAAAACCGATGTCAATCTGGCTGGTCTGTTCCCATTTCAAATCAGGATTGGCGGGAGCATCGGGGCTGTACCCGATAATGTAATTGTCGGCCCCAAAGGTATAGTTCCTGCCCCCGGATACCGTTGACATATAGGCAAAATCGCGGATATTGTCATTTCCGTTCACACCATACGAACCACGCACTTTGAAGAAGGTGACGACCTTGTTTTCTGGCCAGAAATTTTCGCGTGAAGCTACCCATCCCACAGATGCAGATGGGAAATATCCATACTTGTTGTTGCTTCCGAACCTGGATGAACCGTCACGGCGGATAATTCCGGTAAACAGGTACTTTTCTCCGTAGTTATAAATCAAACGTGCAAAAATGGAAGAGACTTTATGATAAGGTGTTTCCCATCCACCGCCTACCCGCTCTGAGGCAGGAATATTGTAATTCATAGATGCTTCATCAAAGGTATTGACCGGCAGGTTTTTATAGGTTGCATTCACGCCGACGGAATTTTCAGAGTATGCACTCGTTCCAATCAACACAGTCCCATTGTGTTTTCCAAAGCTCCGGGTGTAGGAGGCTGTATTCTCCCAATTCCAGATCAATCCCCTGTTGGAGGCACGATAATATGAATTGATCGCAGTGGAGGTGGAGGCATTCAGGTAACAAACGGGAGAAAAACTTTCATCGCCGTAAAAGGCCAATTTAGCCCCCGCGTCCGATTTGATTTTCAGCCCCTTGATGGGTTCAATTTCAGCATACACATTGCCGACCAGGTTATCTGACCATCCATAATTGCCCTGGCGGGTCTGAATGTAAGCCAGCGGGTTTGTCATCTCCTGTCCGACATACTGCGAAATACCATAGGGATTTCCTTCGGCATCCCTCACCACAAAATGATCACTGTAGGGCGGTGCATTGGCAACGGAGGGATCGGTAATGATGGTTTTGGTGATCGGGTCGAGGTTGATGGCCGAAGAGAGCGGGCCGCCATATTCGCTGTTCGTATTCAGCGAGCCCTGGCTCTTGATATGGGAATACCCGACATTATTGCCAAACCTGAGCCACTCCTTTACCTTATGTGTCGAATTAAAACGGAGGTTCAACCGCTTGTAGTTGGATATGGAGGTGGCGATCACCCCTTCCTGGGTATAATATCCAATGGAGGTATAATAGGTCGACTTGTCATTTCCGCCGCTGATACTCAGTTCATAATTTGAAATTTTTGCAGAGGTATTGAAAATGGTGCTTTGCCAGTCGGTCCCGTCTCCGAACGATTGGGGATCGGTAAATATAACCGGTCCGCCGCCGTTGACCGAAGCTTCATTTCTCAAGGTGGCATAGTCTGTCGCATTGAGCAGGTCAAGTTTTTTTGCAGGAGACTGGGTGCCGAAATAGGCATTGAAATTGACCTGCATGCTGCCTGAACCCACCTTCAGGGCGCCACCCTTGCCCTTTTTGGTGGTCACGATGATGACCCCGCTGGCTGCACGGGTACCGTAAATGGCGGCAGAAGCAGCATCTTTTAAGACTTCAATGGATTCAATATCATCCGAATTCAGATAGTCAATGCCGCCGTTGTCGATGGGAACTCCATCAATGACATAGAGCGGATTGCTGTTGTTTATCGTAGTGGTACCACGTACCCTGACAGTTGAAGAGGCGCCCGGCTGTCCTGAACTGGAGGCCACACTCACACCGGTGGTTCTTCCCTGCAGGGCCTGCTCAATGCGAAGGATCGGCATGTTTTCAAGGTCGGTGCTCTTTACTTTGGAGATGGCTCCGGTCACCACACTTTTCTTCTGCGTACCGTAACCGATCACGACCAATTCAGACAAGCCCACGGTGCTGCTCTCCAGTGCGACTTTCAACGAAACGCCCGCCGTGGCCTGGACCTCCTGCTTAATATACCCGACAAATGAAAACACGAGGGTTTCTGTTGCCTTGGCTGAGGTCAGTTTGTAGGCTCCGTTGATATCGGTGGCAGCGCCATTTGTTGTGCCTTTGATGACCACGCTCACACCAGGCAGCGTTTCGCCTTGCTTGTCGCTGACAACGCCGGTGTACTGATAGGAATTCTGTGCAAACAGCGAGGTGATGCCAAACCAAAGGATGCCGGTCAACAACATCAGTCTCCTTCCGAACGTGTGGTCCTTAGAAAAATCAGGGTACTTTTTTTTCATAATTTGATTGTTATTAGGTTTGTTAATAGTGCGTGTTCTTTAAAAAATATTACCATACTACCGAAGCGACTGACTGAGCAGGAACTGAATATAAAAAATGCTTTTCCCCTTGTTTTATGCTGAATGTCTTGGTGGCAGATCCGTAGTTGCATACGATCATCACCTTGGAGCCATCCCTGTTTAAAAAAGCGACCGACCCGGTTTCGGTCAGCGCTGCGGGTAAACTCAATGAAACCCTGGCTGCCCCCGGTCTTACAAACTTTGAAAAATGGGCGATCGCATAGTACTCTTCGTTGAAGGTCACCTGGCCGCTTGATGCGTTGACGGTGACGACACCCCTGCAAGTGGAGGATCCGTTTTCATGTGGAGCGCCGTTCTGATCCAGGGCCAGGTTCCAAAGCAGCGCGCATTTCGACCAGTTCATGGTTGTGCCGATAAAAATATTCCGCATGTTCCACATCAGGTTATCGCCGAAATTGGTCGCCCAGGTACCTCCGGATATTTCGGTAAAGTAAAGCCCTTTATCCGGATGGGCAAAATGAACGATCCCCATGGCAGAAACATCACCGGCATAGGCATGGAAAGCGGAACCGGCAATGAACTGCCGCGCCGATGCATCATTGAGAATGGAAATCGCATAATTGGTATTATCCCAGTTATGATCGTAGATGATGATTTTGGTATTGATCCCTGCTGCCTGAAATTTTGGACCCAGATGGCTTTTGATAAACGCAGCCTGCTCTCCGGGCAGCATCTCCATGCATGGGTAACCTGCCGTTGCGAACAGGGGCTCGTTCTGGGGCGTAACTGCTGCAATGGGGATCCCCAGGGTTTTCATCTCCCGGATATACCTGATGAAGTAATCGGCATATACATCATAGCACTCAGGTTTCAGTTTTCCTCCCCTGAGGCTGCCGTTGGTTTTCATCCAGGCCGGGGGGCTCCACGGCGAACCGAGCAGGGTAATGGCCGGCGACAGTTGCAGAATCTCCTTCATCACCGGAATTACATCTTCCGCATCCCTTGACAGGGAAAAACGTTGCAGGGGATAATCCGTTTCACCCGGCGAAAGGTCATTGTAGGTGTACTCTGAAAGCGAAAAATCTGAAGCGCCGATGGTCAGACGCACATAGGATATTCCCAAGCCATTCACCGTGTCGAATAACTGCCGAAGCAGCGTCTGCCTGGCGCCGCCACTCAGCTTTTTGTTGAGCAGATAGGCTGAGGAGCCCGTAAGCGCTGCGCCAAAACCCTCCATGGTTTGAAATGTGAGGGTCGTGTCAATTTCAATCACCGGCCAGCTGGTTGAAGCATTGCGGGTGATCGAAAGATCGCCCTCCCTGCTGAAGAGCTTTGACCTATCCCCTTTGGTAAGCCACACCCGGGCCTTTCCGATCACATCCACCGGCGGAGGATCAGGCTCCATAGGGCCCTCTTTGCCTTTACAGCTCAACACCGAAAAGCAGATTGCCAGGAAAAATATCTGAGGAATGTAGCCCATAAAATAAGTTAGTACCCGGGATTTTGAACCAGCTTCATGTTTTTATCCAATTCAGCCTGCGGAATCGGATAGATTAGCTTATTCTGTGTGACATGATACCCAATCGGAAGATCGTCGGGGCCGACTGCACTGTTCATTACATCAATGGCTCTCCCGTTGCGTTTCAAATCGAACCAGCGAAACCCTTCAAAAGCCAGCTCAAGCCTGCGCTCCTTTTCAATGGCGAGGCGCATGTCAGCCTGGTTGCCCGCCGTTGTGCTGCCGAGTTTTGCCCTGGTCCTGATCATGTTAACCAGCGCCGCAGCCCCGGCCAGATCGCCTGATTCGTTCAGGGCTTCTGCCTTCAGCAACAAAATATCCGCCAGGCGAAGAAAGATATAATTCTGGTCACTGCCCTGTTCGAAATTATGCCATTTATTGAGGAAGGGGTAGTTTGTTTGCGGCCAGTGTATGTCAGACCATTTTCCGGTTACATCGAGAAAGATAATGGAGGCCTTTTTCCGTACGGTATCTTTCTCCAGGTCAAATGCCTTCACCAGGTCGTTGGAGGGGATATTGAATTTCTTCCAGTCAAGCCCGCGAAACATCGATGCGCCCCAATTGCCATCGGTGCTGCCGCCCGTATAGTTGATCTCAAAGATGGCCTCAGATGAGTTTTTGTTCAGATTATCCCACAACATGTGATAATCAGGCAGCAGGCTGTAACCGCCGGCGATCACCTGGTCGCAGTAAGTAAGCACCTTTGCATAATCGTGCGGCACCTGGGTGGCATAAACCTTTGCAAGCATGGCATTCGCCGCACCTGTGGTCACATACCCTTTGTTGGGGCCTGTTGCATTTACACTGGCCAGCGCTGTTTCAAAGTCAAGGATGATCTGCTTGTAAACATCTGCCGCCGCCGAACGCGGAGGGAACAGTATGTTGTAAATTTCAGGCAGCAGATCCGCGCTGATGGTCTTCACCTCTTTCAACTGCAACGGCACATCTCCCCAAAGCTGAACCAGCTGAAAATACATGTACGCCCTGATAAAGGATGCTTCGCCGAGGATCTCCTGTTTGCGTTCCTCCGAAAGCGCCGGGTCAGGTACCGAAGCAACATTGTTTATCACGGAGTTGGCGTTGCCGATGATGGAATAGAGGTAGGCCCAGTCGCGGCTTACATTTGAGTTGGTCGCATCGATCTTGAAGTCGTCGATCTGGAAATTTGCGGGATTGTCGGCGCCTGCATAGGCGTCGTCAGACTGTGCATCGCCGTTCACAAAATAGTCCAGTTCGAAATACTCGTTTTTAAACCCGGCATACACGCCTGCCAGGGCCGCCTCAATTTCATTGGCCGTTTTATAGGGAATTGAATCTGTTGCTCCGGTCGCAATGCCTTGTGAAACAGGCTGCACATCAAGAAATTTTTTGCAGGCGTTGAATGAAAACAGGACGAACAACAGGATTGATATAAGGTATAGCCTTTTCATAGCGATAATTTTTTAAAATTCAACATTGAGTCCAACGATCAGGGTCTTCGACTGAGGGTAGGTCCCATAGTCAATGCCCAATTCAGTGGCACTGCTGCCATATGCATTCACCTCAGGGTCAAAACCGCTGTAGTTGGTGAGTGTCAGGAGGTTCTCCCCTGTAACATAGATCGCCAGCTTTTTGATGGCCTTGATCTTCGGATTGTTATCGATGATCTTATAGGAGAGGGTCACTGATTTTAACCTCACATACGATCCGTCTTCCACAAACCGTGTTGAATTCCGCACATTGTCCACATTCCCGCCGCCAACAGCCCGGGGGATGTCGGTGATGGTATTTGTCGGGGTCCAGCGGTTCAAAACAGACACCGATTGGTTTTTGCTGTCA